>JALVVN010000044.1 GCA_027023405.1 Campylobacterales bacterium | reverse complement strand
TGGATTGTCATTTCACTCCTATTGCTTTCGCTTTGGTTTGGCTACTTCAAAAAGGAGAAGATCGACAAAAGCGGACAACCGGAATTTCGTCTCGATACGAGGGGTGTCGTCACCGAGGAGATTCGTCACGGATACAAGGGTAAAGTCCACTTCGATATGCCAGTGCTTGGCAGTAGTGATTGGCACGCAACCAGCGATCACGATATTGAAGTGGGCGAGAAGGTGAAGATCGTAGAAGTAAACGGTCAATTAATAAAAGTCAAAAAAATTAAGTAGAAAGGAAATCATCATGCAAATTTTAATTGTATTACTCTTTGTTGTTGTTATCACACTCTTTTCAGCAATCAAGATTGTTCCACAGGGAGAAGAGTGGATCGTTGAGCGCTTGGGTAAATTTCACTCTGTTCTCAAACCTGGACTCAATATCATTATCCCATTTATGGATAGTGTACGCAAAAAGATCAGCACCCGTGATATCATTCTCGATATCCCACAGCAGGAGGTGATCACCAAAGATAATGCCGTCATTCTCACCAATGCTGTCGCCTTCGTACGCGTTACCAATCCCAAAGATGCCATTTACGGTGTCGAGAGTTTTGAGCGGGCTATCCAAAATCTCATCATGACGACACTGCGATCCATCATCGGTGAGATGAAACTAGATGAAGCGCTCTCCAACCGCGAAGTGATCAAAGCACGACTCAAAGATCAGATTATCGATGATGCGGCAGATTGGGGTGTGACAGTCAAATCGGTAGAAATTCAAGATATCACACCCTCACCCTCAATGCAACAGGCAATGGAGCAACAAGCCGCGGCAGAGCGAGAGCGAAGAGCGATCGAAACCAAAGCGGAAGGTAGCAAAAATGCGATGATCTTGGAGAGTCAGGGTAAATTAGAAGCGGCAAAACTAGAAGCAGATGCACAAGTCGCACTCTCCGAAGCATCTGCCCAAGCGATCAAGAATGTCTCTGAAGCGATCCAAGAGAAGGAGCTGCCGACAATGTTCTTATTAGGTGATCGCTACATCAATACGCTTGAAAAAATGGCATCAAGCCCCAATAGTAAATTTGTGGTCTATCCTGCTGATCTTCAAGGTGCAATAAAAGGGATGTTGGGAAGTGTATTAAAAAAATAAGCAAGATCGGCACATGCCGATCTTTAGAAAATAAGAGAGAAAATTACTTTCTCTTAAGCTCTTTAATACGAGCCGCTTTTCCTTTTCTCTCACGGAGATAGAAGAGCTTACTTCTTCTTACGCGTCCTCTTCGAAGCACTTTGATCGATTTGATACTCTCACTCAAAATGGGGAAGATTCTCTCTACACCGATACCGTTGGCTCCAATTTTACGAACCATAAAAGTTTCACCGGCACCCTGCCCGCGTCTTGCGATGCAGACACCTTCAAAATTTTGAATTCTAGTCTTGTCACCCTCTTTAATCTCAACAGCAACAACGAGTGTATCTCCCGCTCTAAAATCTGGAATCTCTTTGCCTTCCGCTTGTTTCGCTTCAAAGGCTTCAATATACTTATTTCTCATCCTCTATCCTTCCTATGGTTTTGGCTTTTTGGTAAAGGTCGGGTCTAAAATATTTTGTTTTACATTCCGACAATTTCACTTTTAAGTCGTGGATTTTACTATGATTTCCCTTTAAGTATTCTTTAGGGGCTTTACTTTTTTCAAAAAGATTGGGCTTGGTAAACGCCGGTGCCTCCAACAGAGGCGTCTCAAAGCTCTCCACCTCCAATGAATCACTATTCCCAAGCACACCGTCGATATTGCGACTCACCGCATCCACCACACAGAGTGAAGGCAGTTCACCGCCGGTGAGGATAAAATCCCCGATACTAAAGAGCTCATCCGCCCACTTCTCAATAATCCGCTCATCAATCCCTTCATATCGACCACTCACCAAAACTAAATGCTCTTTTGCACTGAGTCGTTTCGCATCTTGTTGGGTGAAGGGTTTGGCAACGGGGAGCATAAAGATAAAGTACGCTTCGGGGCTCTGTTTCTGAATCCTGCTGAGTGTACGATCCAAAACATCGGGTTTCATCAACAATCCCGCACCCCCACCGGCTTGATACTCATCCACCTTTTTATATCGATCCGTCGCATCCTCTCTTGGATTGTAAAAATCGATCTCAATGAGTCCCTTTTCAAGAGCTCGTTTCAGAATCGACTCACTAAAATAGGGTCGAATCAAAGACTCAAAGAGTGTCACAAAACTAAATTTCATAACGACTCTAACAAGAGATAACCATTTTGGGTATGGATGACACCCTCTTCGAGATCAACCGCTTGAATATAGGCATCGACATAGGGGATATAAAACTGCTTTGCCAATTTTTGTTCAACAAGGGGTTTGTCTGTTTGAACCAACAAATAATCTTGATTGGCAATGCGTTCTACCAATTTGACGCGTCCTAGCACTCTCTCTCCATCCTCAACGCGCAACCCCTCCAAATCAAACCAAAAATACTCCCCCTCTTTTAGATGACACTTTTTACGCGTATCTTCGACACTGCTAAAAAGATCAGCATTGACAAGCTTAGCCACCTCTTCCCGTTGGGAAAACTCTTGAAACTTGACAATCTCTCTTTGGGGGTTATAGTATTCAATATGTAGGGGTGTACCGTCTTTGAGATGAAGCACTTCGTTCGCTTCAAACTGTTCTAAAAAATCTGAGTCGATATAGAGCTTGATCTCACCCTTGAGTCCGACCACCTTGCCGAGCTTGGCAACGCGGACTCGTTTAGGCTCCGGCTTCATTGGAGCTGATCTGGACGCGGTACGATCGCCCCTCTTTCGCTTTACATCCTGAGATGAAGCTCTTGATCGCACTAATCATTGCACCGTTTTTACCGATGAGTTTACCGGTATCACTGGGATTTGCCCAAATTGTAATCTCTGAAAAACTCTCATCCACATCTTCACGATCCACCCGAATCTCATCCGGATGATCTGCCAAGAGTTTGGCAAAAGTTCTCAGAAGTTTATCCGCCATCTTAGCCTACTTTTTCACCGGTAATGCGCTTGACACGATCGCTGAGTTTCGCTCCGACACTTTTCCAATACTCTAATCGCTCTTTATCAAACTTGATTGTCTCAGGCTCTGTGAGCGGATTGTAGTAACCGATACTCTCAATCCAACCGCTATCTCGTCTTTTTCGACTATCTGTCACAACGATTCTGTAAAAAGGTCTCTTCTTTCTACCCATTCTTGTCAATCTAACTACTGTTGCCATAAATTTCTTCTCCTAAATTGTTTTTAATCTTAAAAAAATTGTGTCGCTATTCTACATGACGGTTATAAAATAACAACTGAATTTGAGGACTAAACTACCAACTCTACGCAAAGATTTGATACTCTACTCCCCAAATACTACCCAAAACTAGCGAGGAATCCCTCTGCCCTGTTGCGCTTGCGCCATCAAGTTTTGGAGATCTTTCATCCCCTTTTTTCCCGAAAACTTCTTAGCCATCTTCGCGGCATTTTGAAACTGCTTCAAGAAGCGATTGACCTCCATCTGTGAAAGCCCTGCACCCTCTGCGATTCTTCTTTTTCTTGAGTTATTCAACAGTGTCGGATTTTCTCGCTCTTTTTTAGTCATCGAAGAGATCATCGCCTTAATCTTCCTAATCTCTTCTGAGTTATCGAGATCAACATTCTCGAGCTGTTTTGCCATCGAGGACATTCCCGGCATCATTCCGATGAGCGATTTGAGATTTCCAAGCTTCTTCATACTCTCTAACTGCTCAAGAAAGTCATTGAAATTGAACTGCCCCTTTTTAATTTTAGAGGTAAGTTTTTTTGCCTTCTTCTCATCGATCAGATCAGCGGTTCGCTCGGCAAGTCCTTCAAGATCACCCTCATCCATCAGCCGACCGACCACACGATCCGGTACAAAAATCTCTAAATCCTCGACCTTTTCACCCACACCGATGAAGCGAAGCGGAATGTGAAGCTGTGAAGCGATGCCTAATGCTACACCACCCTTGCTGTCACCGTCATATTTACTTAAGATGACACCGCTTATCTGCATCTTTTCATGAAAGGTTGAGGCACTTCGAATCGCATCCTGACCTGTCATCGAATCGGCGACATAAAAGACTTCATCCGGATCAACCGCTTGTTTAATCTCCTGAAGCTCCTCCATCAACTCTTTATCGATTGCCAATCGCCCCGCCGTGTCCAAGATCAAAACATCATAGAGCCCTTTTTGAGCTTTTTCCAACGCCTCTTTTGCAACCGTTTGGGGATTTTTCTCTTCATCATAAAAGAGATCGATTTCATTCGCTTCACAAAGCTGTTTGAGTTGCTCAACCGCTGCTAACCGTTGCAAATCACACGCCACAACCAATACTTTTTTCTTTTTTTGCTTCAAATAGTTCGCCAACTTCACTGTTGTCGTTGTCTTACCTGAACCCTGTAAACCGCACATCAGCACCTTTGTCGGCGGTTTTGAACTAAAGACAAATCCTTGGTTCCCGGGGGCAGTGAGCAATTCAGTGAGATTATTTTTAAGTGCAAGGAGAAAACTCTCTTTGCCGATCGCCAACGCTTTGGTATCTTTCTCGACACTTTTTAGGAGTTCTTTGACCACCTTATGGTGTACATCCGCTTTAAGCAGTGACTTTTTGAGTGCATCCAACGCCTTTTTGAGTGATTTCTCATCATCGGCAAAACGCATTTTATTAATGGCAGACTTAAATGAATCAGTCAATGCGGCAAACACGGCAATCCTTATTGTGTTGGGTTTTAAAAGTCGGGTATTTTACTTTATAGAAGCTTTAAAAAGACTAAAGGGCATCTCTAAAGAAGATACCTATCCCAAAATATTATCCGAATCTTAATCTATTAAAGTTATAATAGCGCTAAATCAAAAAATATTTTAAGACATAAGGAACAATCATGAAAGCTCGTACAAAAATTTTACCGTTACTCATTCTTCCTCTTCTCACCGGATGTGTTTCAGAGATGCCACAGGCTATTCAAGGGGAAAATACAAAAAAAGGTGTAGCTATCGGTGCTGTAACCGGTGCCATACTAGGAACCGTTACCGGTAAAGGCAATAAGGGAAAACGAGCGGCGGCAGGTGCGGCAATCGGTAGCGTTATCGGTGGTGTCATCGGCTACAACCTCGACAAACAGGCCAAAGAGATCGCCAATGTACTGAATACCAATGTCGATAACTCACCCCAAGCGGAGCGAAATCCGGACAAAGATATCATCGTCACCAATACAGATAAATTTGTCAAGATTACATTTCGTGAAGCGATGATGTTTCCGACAAACTCAGCAAAATTGACTCCGGCCGCCAAATATAAAGTCAAAAAGATGATTGCCGTACTTCGTAACTATCCCGATACTATCATTCAAGTGGTGGGACATACGGACAATAGAGGTACCCACTCTTACAATCAAAACCTCTCGGAAAAGAGAGCGGGGAATGTCGCACGCTTGATTAAAAATAGCGGTATTACTAATCCAGTCTATCGAAAAGGGTGCTCTTTTGATAAACCGGTTGCACCAAACAACAATGAAAACAACATGGCTTTAAACAGGAGAGTCGAGATTTATCTCTATCCTAGTGCAAATTTTGTTATTAATCCTTGCATTTAATATTATTTAAAGGTTTTTAACTTATACTATCTTTAAATTTACAAAAATGTAAGTCAAAATATTTTTTTAAAAGGATAATTAATAATGAAAAGTTTATTTTTCGGTTCATTGACCCTAGTGGCTCTTTTTGCCGGATGTGGTGGCGACGGCACCTGTTGCAAAGATATGCCTGTTGAAAAAGCTATCGGTATTCCACCTGTGGCAAAGATTACAGGATTAGCAGATAAAACAACTATCTCTCTTGGTCAAACCGTAACCGCTGACGGTATCGGAAGTAGTGATAGAGACGGACAAGTGACCGGTTATCAATGGATGTTAGACGGCAAAAATGCTTCAAAAGAAGTACGCCCCTCTTTTACACTCGATGAAGCCGGCGTGCATGAGATCTGCCTCACTGTAACAGACAACAACGGCAATGTCTCCGCAAATACAGAGTGCCGATCTATTACTGTATTGGGCGCAAACAACACAACACCGGTTCTTCCTACCGCTGTGATTGACTTGAGTAACGATACCGATCTCTCTGACTATTCCAAACATACATTTTCATGCGAAAATAGCCATGACAATGATGCACTAGGCACCGGTAAAGAGATCGTCGCATGCGAATGGAATATCCAAAGCTATGCCATTGATGACAATGGAAATGAGGTACCCTACAGGAACTGTACAGCAGATGTCATGAGCGGTCATGAGATCTACATTTGCCCAAAAGCGAGCAAAATTGTTGCAAAACTTACCGTCACCGACAATGACGGTCAACAAGCAACTACAACTAAAGAGTACCTCCTCCATCAATAAATTTGTCAGGCTTTCTAGCCTGACACTCCCTCTCCTCTTTTTTTGTAACTGTACTATATCATATAACTGTTAGGTGAGTGTTAGCTTTGTAGCATCTCTTTGAGACTTTTTATCACTCTCGTCGCTCTAGGTAGACTCTCTCCTTTGGCATTTAGCAAAATTCTCTCACTCACTTTTGCCCGATATGCCGCTTCCATATCACTCTCTTTATCCCCTATCATCACCGAATTTTTCATATCAATCTGATGCGCTTTTTGTGCTGCACTAAACATACCGATACGCGGTTTGCGACAACTACAACGATCCTCGGGTATATGCGGGCAGTGATAGATCGCTTCGATACGCACACCCTCCTTTGCAAACAGGCAGACCATATACTCCGTCAGTTTCATATACTCCTCTTGGGTATAATATCCTCGACCAATTCCCGATTGATTTGTCACAACGATCGGCAAATAGCCCTGATTCTGATAGAAGCGAATCAGATCTACAATCCCCTCCACCAACTCAAAATCTTCAATCTTGTAAAGATAGGATTTATCTACATTGATCACACCGTCACGATCCAAAAAGAGCGCTCTATTTCTCCTCAAGCTCATGCAAGATGTCCCTTTTCAAAAATCTTTTTTCACCCTCTCTCTTAAACGGAACCTTATAATTTTCCAAAATAAACTGTGCCGCCAATAAATACCCTTTACCATCATCCGGCTTATGCAACTCATTTTTTAAAATCTTTCCATAATAGTAGTTAGCATAAAAATCAAACGGGTGTGCATCCAAGACCTTTCGAATAATCTTAGCTGCCTCTTTCATCCGATCTAAGTTCCCAAGTGAAAGCGCCAATAATATTTGGATATCTTTCTGCTTTGGATTGAGCGCTAAACTCTTTTCAAAGGCATCGGTGGCATCTTTGAAAATACCCATATCATAATAACTCTCACCCAAATCGTTATAGAGATGATAGTCACGATTTTTTTGAGCCAAATCCTCTAGCTGTGTAAGGCGTAACGCCAAATCAAGCACCTTGGCAATATTATGCTTTTTGACAAAATCGGGATCTATATGGTAGGCATTGTAAATAAGCCGAAAACCTTGTGAAACATGATCACTTTTGAGATAGAGCGAAGCAAGTTTGAGCATACAATTTAGGTCAGTGGGGTGCGCTTTGAGCGCTGACTCCAACTCTCTCTGTATTGTCGCAGGAGTTGCCGAAGCGACCAATGTCTTGGATTGACACACGGGAGGAGTCATTGCATGCAAGGTAGGCATACTGCACAAAATAGCAACAAAAGTAAAAAATCTTTGATGTCGTTTCTGCAATACCCAACCCTAAAGAAAAAAATTTTAAATCATTAAGGATTATAGTCAAAGTTGATTAAAGTGCTAAATAGTAAATTTTTAATGTCTAAATCTTAAGGTAATTTAAAGGGCTGATAGTCTTAATCCGGTGGTTGATAACTCTTCTCCCTACGCTTTTTCGCCTCTTTGGCTCGTTTTCTCTCCTCCATCAAGGCGGCATCTCTCAAAGCCTCTTCATCATCAAACTTCGTCGCCCCCAAAAAGCGCTCTCGATCATCAAACTGCCCGCTCTTTAAACCCCAAATGAGCGCAAAGAGCCCCAACGATCCCAAAAAAATTGAAATCCCAATCATCATTGTTAAGATATTTGAACTGATCATATACTTCTCCTTATTCGTAACGCATTTGCCACCACCAGTAGTGAACTCAGCGACATCGATAGTGCCGCAACCAACGGTATCACATACCCTAAAACCGCCAAAGGAACGGTAATGAGATTATAGATCAATGAAAGTACAAGATTCTCTTTGATATTTCGAAATGTCGTACGACTGATACGATACGCCTCATAGAGTGCATGCATCGAATCATTCAGCAGCACCACATCACTCACCTCTACACTCACATCCGCCCCGCTTCCCATCGCGATTGCGATATCGCTCTTCGCTAAACTCACGGCATCATTTACCCCGTCACCCACCATCACGACGCGATGCCCCTCATTGTGCAATTTGTCAATAAACGACGACTTCTCCAACGGCATCAACCCCGCATAAAATCTATCGATCCCCAACGCATCGGCAATCTTCTGCGCCACCTCACGGTTATCTCCTGTGAGCATCATGATCTGCATCCCATCTTTGCGAAACTGCTCAAGCACCTCTTTGGCATCCGTTTTGATACGATCCTCGAGATAGAAGATCGCCACGACGCATTTGTCGATCGCTACGATAAAGTGACTCATCGCTTCTAAGTTAGGCAATACAACCCCTTCCTCTTGCATCAACGAAGCATTTCCGGCAATGATTGTATGATTCTCACACTCGACTCTTAATCCTCTCGCCTTGATCTCCTGCACTCCCTCAAGTGCCCTCTCTTTGGGTATGAAATGCGATTCCAAATAGCGTGCAACCCCTTGACTGACGGGATGGGTAGAGCTTTTGACAAGCGAATAGATGAGATCAGGATCAAATCCCTCCTCTTGTTGCAGTTTCACCACCTCCAATTTCCCCTCTGTCAAAGTACCCGTTTTGTCCAGGACCAGCGTATCACACTTTGCAAAACTCTCCAGATATCCCGCCTCCTTAAAGAGAATCCCCCGCTTACTCGCCGTACCGATCCCCACCAATGTTGCCATCGGTGTCGCCAGTCCCAACGCGCATGGACATGCGATCACAATCACCGAAATCGCCACAATCAGCGATCGTTCAAATCCATGCCCCGATCCCATCCATGCAAAAAAGGTAATCAACGCAATCGTGAGAATCGCCACAGAGAAGTAGCCCGAAATCTGATTGGCAAGTTTTTCAATATGCGGTTTTTTGCTCAAAGAGGTCTCAAGCAAGGAGACGATGTTGGCGATCATCGAATCCCCGTATCGTTTGGTCGCACGGTAGCGGATCACGCCGTCGTTGTTGATGCTTCCACTGATAACTTCATCACCCACCTGCTTCCACACCGGTCGGCTCTCACCGCTCAAACTCGATTCATCAAAGCTCCCCTCTCCCGACTCAATGCGTCCGTCAATAACAATCTTCTCCCCCGCTCTCACCTCGATCAAATCACCCTCTTGGATATTCTCCACACTCACCGCGCGTTTTTCACCCTCTTGGAGCACCGTGACCTCCGTCGGCAGTGAACCGGTAAGATGATCGAGTGTATCAACCGCGCGTCTTTTACTCAATACCTCCAGATATTTCCCCACAAAAACAAAGGTGATAATCATAATAGTCGATTCAAAGTAGGTTTCACCCTTGCCCGTCACCATCGCATAAATCGAGTAGAGATAGGTCAGCGTTGCACCGGTGGCAACCAAAAAATCCATATTGATAAAACGGTTTTTGAGTCCGTAATAGGCACCGCGAAAATAAACCCATCCGGTATAGAAGAGTGTCGGTGTTGCCAAGACAAACTCCGCACCTTGCAAAATCTTTTTGTGCGCTTCACTCATTCCTGTAAAGTAGCCAGCATACTGCGCGATCGCCAACCACATCACATTCATCGTCGCAAAAATTCCCACCAAAAGGCGCGCATAATAGCCTTTTCGTGCTTTCTCCGCCCGCTCCTCTTGAAGGCTAGCATCATAAGGATAGGCATTGTAACCGATTGAACGGATCTTTTGGATGATTTGGGAAAGCGATATTTCATCTTCATCCCACACGATCCGTGCTTTATGCGTCGTAAAGTTGATCTCCGCTTCGATGATCCCCTCACTCTGATGCAACACCTTTTCATTGAGCCAAACACAGGCGCTACAGTGGATCCCTTCAATAATGAGTGAAATTTGTGAAAAGCCGTCCTTGGTCGTCACATACCGTTTGCGAAAACCCTCACGATCAAAGCGATCCAAATCTTCAAGATCAATAGAAACGGGATCGAGCTTGGTATCTTTCGCCTTTTCATAAAAGCTATCCAAACCCTCTTCGTGCAAAAGATGAAAGACCCCTTGACACCCTTTGCAACAAAAGTATCGCTCCTCACCGTTAATCATATCTTTGATCAATTGCCCTTCATCAAACTCCAAATGACAATGATCACACGCCCGTTTTGCCAAACACTATCCTTCTATCTTAGAGTGCCATAGTATAGCACCTTTTTACTCACTTTATCCTCTCAATTGCATTGAGCACCTTACCGATATCCTTCTGCGTTGCAAAGCATCGATCGATTTGACAAGCCAAAAATGTATCTAACTGCTCTTGCGATTTTGTTAGTAGGTAGGGGTATTTAACAGCATTAATTTGCGCTTGATGCGCTATTAACCGTGTTCGTTTGGATTTGAGTACTGTATATCCCAGCTTCGATCCCAGCATCACCTTGAGTGCATAGGGATAGTTAGAAGGATGCGCAACGATCTGCGAATACTCTCGAAGGCTCTTTTGCGCAAAGGTATACAAAACGCGATCCTCCGCCAAAATAGCCAGCTCAAAGAGGTCCTCAATCATCACACTCACACCCGATCGATAAGAGGCATCATAGACTTCAGCATCTACACCCGTAGAATCTTCACTCACCTTCCACGAACCCTTTTGATAAAACTTTTTGCGCGCTTCACCCATCAACCACTTTGCCCACTCCAAATAGCGATCCTCATACCGCACTTGATACGCATCGATCAAAGCGGAAATCAAGAAGGCATAATCTTCTAAATAGCCTCTAATTTTAAGCGTTTTTCCTTTGATAGATTGGTGGTAAAGTACCCCGTGACGCATGAGCCTCTTTAAGAGTTGTTCGAGTGAAGAGAGCGCCTCTTTGGTGTAGCGCGGATCAACTTGTTTGGAGACACGAAGCAACGCTTTGATCAAAAGCGCATTCCAAGAGGTTTGTATTTTATAGTCGATAAAGGGGTAACTCTTTTTTGCACGAAGTTGTCTGAGGATCGCTTTGGCTTTGGCGAAATCTTTGGGTGGGGTCTCTCGTGTGAGGTAGGGATTGGTGAGCGTTGTGTCAAAATTTCCCTCCATCTCAAAAATCCCCAAATACCCCAACACATCGATCGCCTGATCTTTGGCAAATCCTCCACGCGTCAATGCCTTAAGCGCTTCGTCATAAGAGAAAAGAAAGTAATACCCCTCCTTCCCCTCGCTATCAGCATCACTCGCCCCCATATAGAGTCCCTCCTGCAAAAATCGCTCTTTGAGATTCGCAATCGTCTCTTCGATCACCTGCTTGTATCTTACTTTGTGATCGAGCGCATAGGCGTTTGCATAGGCTTCAAGAAGCTCCGCATTGGTGTAGAGCATCTTTTCAAAGTGAGGAATCATCCATCGTTCGTCGGTCGAATAGCGAAAAAAACCTCCCTCAATCTGATCGTAAATACCCCCTTTTGCCATCGCATCCAACATACCAAATGCCATCATTTTGGCATCCTCATCACCATAGAGACGGTAGATATCCAAAAGCGTTTCAATTGTCGTAGCATGAGGAAATTTCGGTGCGCTTCCAATCCCGTGATAGGTAGGATCATAGCTAGACTTCACCTCTTGGACAAATCGTTTAGCGACTTTTTCACCGGAAATCATGATGGGGTTTTGCCCCTGTTTTTTTCCTGCTCGAAGCGCCGATAAGATCGAATCGGCACGCTTTTGAACATCCGATCGCCTCTCACGATAGAGTCTTGCCATTCGCTTTAAAATCGCTCCCAATCCACCATCGCCGTAACGATCATCAGGCGGTAAATAGGTCGCACTAAAATAGGGTTTACGATCGGGAGTAAGGATCATCGTCAAGGGCCACCCACCGCTTCGCCCGTTCATCACCACATAGATGTCTTGGTAATATTGATCGAGATCGGGATGCTCCTCCCGATCCACTTTGATGGCAACATAGTGTTGGTTTAATATCTTGGCAATCGCTTCATTTTCAAACGATTCATGCTCCATCACATGGCACCAGTGGCAAGTGCTATACCCAATCGACAAAAAGATCGGCTTATTCTCCTTTTTCGCCTTTTCAAACGCCTCTTTACCCCATGCAAACCAGTGAACCGGATTGTGTGCGTGTTGCTGCAGATAGGGAGAATCCTCATCTATCAGTCGGTTTGCAATTGTTGTTTTTGATGTCTGCGCCGTGGCTAGCAGTGAAAAGGAGAGCAGGAAAAAGAGTCGCTTCATGAGGCAAAACGGTTGAAGATCAACACACCCCAAATGCTAAGGTGTAATAAGACACTAAAGAGTACGGCAGTCGCCCCGATATCTTTGGCACTTTTTGCCAACGGGTGAAACTCCCGTGTCACCAGATCGACCACATTTTCAATCCCCGCATTGAGAAGTTCGGCAATCATAATCAGAATCAGTGTTACAAAAAGTATCAATTTTTGCTCCAATGTAAAGGGGCTCACATAGATCGCTCCTACTATAAAGGGGGTAATAAAAAGTTCGATCTTAAAAGAGGTTTCATTTTTTATCGCGTAAAAAAGCCCATCAATTGCATATTTTGCATTTTTAATGAGTGAGTAGCGTGGTTTGTTGTTCATCCATAGATCCATTAAATTTTTTGTGCTATTATAGCACCGATATGAAAAAGTATACTTACCTACACACACCGATTGGATTGCTAGAGATTGAAGAGTATGAGAAAAAGCTCACGGCGATCCGCTTTGCAAAATATTATCAGCACCCAGAAGACGGGAGCCTAATTTTGCAGGAAGCGAAGTGGCAGTTAGAGGCATACTTTGAGGGGAAACGAAAAGAGTTTAACCTGCCTTTACATTTTGAGTGCTCTGACTTTACCAAAGAGGTTTATCGTGCCTTGATGCATATCCCCTATGGTACAACTACCACCTATAAAGAGCTGGCAACACTCGCCGGAAATTCAAAAGCTTCGCGTGCCGTAGAAACGGCGATGAAGCACAATCCTTTTCCTGTAATAGTCCCCTGCCACCGTGTACTCAAAGATGACGGAAGCTTAGGGGAGTATAGTGGCGGGCAAGGTGTAAAAACCAAACAGTGGTTACTTGAACATGAAAAAGGCGTTCTTACTTAAGCGCACATCTAACAACCTTTTTCATTTACTCTATTTGAGCTATAATTGCAACTACTTTAACTTAAGAAGAGGGGAACATATATTCATGAGGAGATATCTATTACTCTTTTTACTGATACTTCAAACAACACTCTTTGCGCTTTCAGAAGATGGCATACTGAGTGTGGATCAAGCCTTTAAGCCTTCGGTAGAAACGAAAGACAAAGTCATTCACACACATATTCAATTGGCTGACGGGATCTATGTCTATCATGACAAACTCAAATATCGACTGCTTGAACCTAAAAAGATTTTGCTAAATCCCAACCTCAAACTACCCAAACCAACCAAACATGATGAATTTATCGTTCATTTTAAGGGTATCGATGTCAATATTCCACTCGCTCTTATCCGAAAAAAGATCGGTAAAAAACCCTTCAAACTCCAACTCGAGTATCAGGGCTGTTCTACCAAAGGGCTCTGCTATCCACCCAAACATCCAATCTATGCCTTTGATGCGTCGGGACATCTGATCAAAAAAGCATCCAAACAAGTTAAAAAGGAGGAGTCATTATGGGGTGTAGAGAGACCCGTAGAGACAACAACACCAAAACCAAATGAACAAGAAAAACAGGAAATACCCCCAAAGGTAGAGCCGGTCAAAGTCACAACTCCCAAAGCGGTAACACAATCTGTTACCGCACCTCAAGAAAAAAGTACCAAACTCGCTGATCTTGATCAAAACAAACTTCTTCATATTCTCAAAAATAGTTCATTTTTCGTTATCTTGGGGCTCTTTTTTCTTCTTGGTTTGGGACTCGCCTTTACCCCTTGCATCTTCCCGATGATCCCGATCCTCTCCTCGATCATCACGCTCGAGTCGAAGCAGAGCGGACATATGAGTGCAAAACGAGGATTTTTTCTCTCCCTTGTCTATATTGTCGCCGCTGCACTTGTCTATGCGATTGCAGGGGTATTATCGGCACTTTTTGGCGCAAATATCCTCTCTGCGATGCAAAATCCGTGGGTAATCATCCTCTTCTCCCTCATCTTTGTCACTCTAGCCTTTTCGATGTTTGGATATTATGAAATTCAACTTCCTCAAAAACTGCAAAATTTCGCCAATCAAAAATCTGAATCCTCCAAAGGAGGCGGTATTATAGGAGTAGCGATTATGGGTGCTCTCTCCGCACTGATTGTCGGACCGTGTGTGGCACCGCCACTTGCTGCTGCACTGATCTTTATCGGACAAACCGGGGATATTGTTTTAGGTGGATTGGCACTCTTTTTATTGGGTCTTGGAATGGGTGCACCACTACTTCTCATCGGACTGGGCGGGGGTAAATTTATGCCTAAACCGGGAGGTTGGATGACAAAAGTCTCCTATATCTTTGGTGTCGTCATGTTGGGAATTGCTATCAGTTTCCTCTCTCGTATCCTACCAGAACAAGCGACAATGCTCCTTTGGGCGCTACTCTTTATCGCCAGCGGTGTCTATGCCGGTGCAATGGAACCGTTTGCCGAAGGGGTGAGTGGATTGGGTAAATTTCTCAAAGTCATAGCCGTTGTACTGCTTAGCTATGGTATCATCCTCTTTTTCGGTGCCTTTTTGGGCGGTAAAAGTATTCTCGATCCGCTTGCCAATCTACATGCGCGCGCAGGGGAAAGCCATGCAATAGAGCCACTTGAAACACCCTCCTTTCAGATTGTCAAAACCAAGCGAGAACTCGCAAAAGCGATTGTTGCATCTCAAAAGCCAATCTTGATCGATTTTTCCGCGAAGTGGTGCGCCGCATGTAAAGAGTTGGAGGAGGAGACTTTTGCTGATCCAAAAGTTGCATCGTTGATGAAAAAATTTACCCTACTTCGCGTTGATGTGACGAAAAATAGTAAAGATGACAAGGCGCTACAAAAGAGCTTTGGTATCGTAGGACCTCCGGCAATCATCTTTTACAATCCTAAAAAAGAGGAGCAGAAAGATTTGCAAGTTGTTGGGTTTAAACCCGCTCATACCTTTATCCCTATTCTCAAAAAAGCATTGGAGCGCTAATGTTATTAACCATCGGTATCATCTATTTTCTCTACATTCTACTCAAAGTCTATATCTCTGTGATGGAGGTAGGATATGTCAGCAAAGCAAAATATGACACCCCTGTCATTCTCCTCCCCTCCAACTATGTCAAGGCTGCTGAATACAAAATCAAAACGCAACGGATGAGTATGCTCAGTGATCTCGTCGATTATGCGTCGTTTATCTTTTGGATCGGTTTTGGTCTCAAATGGCTCGATCAACTCATCAATATTGATGATATTGCTCTCAAAAGCGTAGTATATGTGTCGCTTTTTTTAGGGATCAACTATCTTGTTTCACTCCCTTTTTCCATCTATCAAAGTTTCTATCTGGATAAAAAGTTTGGATTTTCCACCATTGATGCCAAAACATTTATCATCGACCAAATCAAGGCAATCGCTTTGACACTCCTCTTTGGCGGTGCAGTCATTTGGCTTCTGAGCAAGATCATCCTCTCCGTTCACAACTGGTGGTTTTGGGGATTTTTACTCCTTTTTGGAATCGTACTCATTATCAATATGATCTACCCTACCTTTATCGCACCATTGTTTAACAAATTTACCCCGCTCGAAGATAGTGAGCTCAAACAGGATATCGAAGCGTTGTTGGCGCGCGTGGGTCTGCAAAGTGACGGGGTCTTTACCATCGATGCCAGCAAACGAGACAATCGACTCAACGCCTATTTCGGCGGTCTTGGTAAATCAAAACGGGTGGTTCTCTTTGATACCCTGATCCAAAAACTGGAAAAAAATGAGCTTCTAAGTGTTCTGGGGCATGAACTCGGGCACTTCAAACATAAAGATATCCTCAAAAATATCGCACTTACAGGTGGTCTGCTCCTCATTATGTTTGCGCTCTTTGGCAACCTTCCTCAATCCCTCTTTGATGCGATTGGCGTTCATAATGCCCCCTACTCTATTATCGCACTCTTTTTGATCTTTAGCCCGATTATCTCCTTTTTCTATATGCCGTTGATGGGGATTGTCAGTCGTCACAATGAGTACAAGGCTGATGAATTTGGTAGTGCGATGCAGAGCAAAGCGACTTTGGCAAGTGCGCTGAAAAAACTTGCCAACGAAAACAAAAGCTTCCCAAAAACATCCAAACTCTTTGAGTGGTTCTACTACACCCATCCGCCACTCATCCAACGACTCAGAGCACTAGGTGAAAAAATCGATGACGATTAGAGAGGCACTCTCCCTCGCCTCTACTAAGATACCTCCCAAAGAGGCGCAGATCCTACTTGCCTCCCACCTCCAAAGCGATCGCCTGACGCTGATTGCACATGATGATAATTTAATCGAGGATGAAGTCGGCTATTTTGCACTTGTGGATCGCGCCCAACAAGGGGAGCCGATCGAATATCTGACGCAGACGGTGAGCTTTTATCGTGAGACATTTTTCATCCAAAAAGGTGCCCTCATTCCCCGTCCCGAAAGCGAAATACTCATCGATAAAACCGTTGAAATCGCACGACACTTCTCTCATCCAACCATCGCTGAAATTGGCACCGGTAGCGGGATCATCGCTGTGATGCTTGCTAAACTACTTCCCGATGCCAAAATCATTGCAACCGATATCAGCCCTGATGCCCTGAAAATTGCGCAAACCAATCTCTCGCTTTTTCATCTCTCCGATCGCATCTCACTCATCCACTCACCCTATCTTGAAAAAGTGGATGGCACCCCTGATATCATCGTCTCAAATCCTCCCTATATCGCGCACAATGCTCCGCTCGAACATAAACTCTCCTATGAACCGAAAGAGGCGCTCTTCGGCGGTCAAAAAGGGGATGAGATACTGAAAGATATCATCGATCTTGCCTGTGATAAAGGCGTCAGCTATCTATGTTGTGAAATGGGGTATGATCAAAAGAAGTCCATGCAAAACTATCTGCAAGCAAAAGGGGTGCAAGATATTGCATTTTATCAAGACTTAGCAGGTTTTGATCGTGGTTTTATCGCAAAGGTAACAGAAAAATGAGTACGATTATCGCATTTAAAGATGTGCACAAATATTTTGGTAAGAAAAAGGTGCTTCGAGGTATCTCTTTTGAGATCGAAGAGGGAAGCGTGGCAGTGGTGATGGGACCCTCAGGCACCGGAAAATCAACAGTTATCAAACTCATGGTTGGACTCATCAAACCTACAAAAGGAAAGGTGATCGTAGAGGGAATGGATGTCGGATCTCTCGATCAAGAGGGGCTTTTAGAACTTCGTAAAAAGATTGGATTTGCATTCCAATTCGGTGCCCTCTTTGATAGTATGACCATTTATGACAATGTCGCCTTTCCCCTTAGAGAGCACACGACACTCTCCAAAAAAGAGATCGATCATGAAGTCAAAAAAGCGATCGAACTTGTTGGTTTAAAACCTGATGAGGTGCTACATCTCTATCCAGATGAGCTAAGTGGCGGTATGCAAAAACGCGCCGCAATCGCACGAACCATTATCCTCAAACCCGATATCATCCTCTATGATGAACCAACTAGCGGTCTCGATCCCATCGCCAGCGATCTCATCTCTCGCCTGATTGTCAAACTCCAAAGAGAGCTTGGCACCACTTCAGTCGTCATTAGTCATGATATCAAGGAGAGTTTTAAGATTGCCGATCAGATGATTATGCTCTATGACGGCAAAGTGTTGGCAGCTCGAGAGCCGGAATTTTTTAGAAAGACGGATAACCCCATCATCCGAAAATTTATCGACGGAATTGCCGAGCTTTAGATGCCCTTAAGAGGCACACTCCGGGCATACACCCGTAAAAATCAAGGCATCTTCATTGATGTGATATCGGCTCTTCTCCATCGCCTCTTTGGCAACGGTGGAAAGATCGATATGAACATCCTCCACTTTACCGCACTTTTGACATACCACATGAGAGTGAGGCTCTTTGATGAGTTCATAACGCGATTTTTGATTGGGAATCTTGACCTCTTTAATAAATCGCTTCTCCATCATCGCATTGATATTTTTATAGACCGTCGCAAGTGAGATAGAGGGAAACTTCTCTTTGATCGCCATATAGAGCTCATCAATACTCAAATGAATCCTCCCATAGAGTTCATCGACAATCGTCAATCGTTGCGGTGTGACCTTGATGCCGTGAGAGCGCAGTAGCTCTTCTGAATGCTTCACAATCTTTCTCCTTAGAGTATCAAATAATAATCTTTTTCCAATAGTACTTGTTTAGACTTAAATTTCCCTTATACTTATATATAATGCAACCAATTCCCAATCCGTCCCTGCTCGATCTTCACGCTGGTATTCTCCCCATGCCCGGGATAAATTGTCTTATCTTCTTTAAGTGTGAGAAACTTTTTGATACTCTGCTTCATATCAGAGGGATTAGAGTAGGGAAAATCGACTCTTCCGATAGAATTTTGAAAGACAAAATCCCCGCTAAACATTGCATCTCCGATAATAATAACCGAATTTCCGGGTGTATGCCCCGGCATATGGAGGTAGTGCACTTCAAATTCACCGATACGATAGCTACTATCCCCCTCCACAAGCGTATCTGCACGGCTCGGCGGTGTCCCCTGCCCAAAGGGATCCTTTTCCAGCATAAAGGCATCTTCTTTGGGACAATAGAGTGGAATCTTAAAATGCTCTTTAACCTCTTGATTACTCCACACATGATCAAAATGTCCGTGTGTATTGAGAATCGCCAACGGTTTCTTAAGATGTTTTTTTAACCACTTCAAGGCACCGACACCCGGATCTATCACCAACTCCCCCTCTTTTTTGGAAACAATATAACAATTTGTTTGATAAGAGCCCATCGGTTGTTTCAATATTTTCATTTTTATCCCCCTATCACTCTTTTTGACTATTGTAACACAACTTTGAATTAGGAACAAAATTTAAATAATTTTATTTTTATTTGACTTCACAGATTCATTTAAATATTTCCTACACTTTTAACAAGAACTTAATCGATTTTTATAGATTTAGAGGAGTTCATTAAGCTATTCGTTAGTATAATAAATTTGCAAAACCAAAAGGGTAGTTATGTCAAAAAAGTATGCACTTATCCGGAAACATCTTGTCTCATTTCTGAAAGAGGAGACCTTCAAAACCGGTCTCAAAGGTGGCGTGATCGGTCTAAGTGGCGGGATTGACTCGGCAGTCGTCGCCGTACTTGCTAAAGAGGCGTTTGGGGATCATCTGCGTTGTGTGATGATGCCCTCGCACTACTCTTCGCAAAGCAGTATCGATGATGCGTTGGAGCTGTGTGGAAAATTTGATCTTTCCTATGAGACGATCGATATTTCCCCGCTTCTCAAAGCCTACGAAAGCTACCAAGACGGTGACAAACTCCGCATCGGAAACTTCTCGGCTAGAATGCGCATGTCCATACTTTTTGACATCTCTGCCAGAGAGGGATCACTGGTGTTGGGTACCAGCAACAAAAGCGAACTGCTTTTGGGTTACGGTACACTCTTTGGCGATCTCGCTTCGGCGATCAATCCTATCGGCGATCTCTACAAAAGCGAAATCTTTGAATTTGCCGATTATCTTGGTGTCTGCAAGTCGATCCTTGACAAACCCCCTTCTGCTGATCTTTGGGAGGGGCAGAGTGATGAAACGGAGATCGGCTACACCTATGCGCAGATCGATGCAGTGCTCAAAGCCTATGTCGAAGATCGACTCAGCCGTGAAGAGTTGCTCGAAAGGGGCTATGAACCGGCACTGGTCGAGATGCTTCTAGCGCGGATCTATCGAAACCAATTCAAACGCAAACCGCCTATTATCGCCAAAATCACCTCCCGCACCATCGGGCATGATTTTCTCTACCCTCGTGATATAAAATTATAAATTAGAAAAAAGGAAAGTAACCATATGAAAAAAGAGATACCGTTTTATCTACCGTCCATCGACAATAGTGAAAGAACCATCGTTGAAGAGGTCTTGAGCCTCAAAGGTGCATCGAAAATTGAGGAGCTTGAAGATCTTTTTAGTGAGTATATCGGCTGTAAATATGCTGTCTCTACATCGAGCTGGAGCGCTGCGCTGCACCTGAGTCTCTTTGCGATGGAGCTCAAACGAGGCGACAAGATCCTCTGCTCCGTCAACGCTTTTCCTACTGTTGCTGAAAGTGTCCGACACTTTGATGCCGAGCCGATCTTTGTCGATATCGATCCCGATACCTTCAATATCTCTACCGATAAACTCAAAGAGGCACTCGTCAAACACAAGCACAAAAAACTCAAAGCGGTCATCGTCTCTCATATCGCGGGTCAAAGCGCTGATCTTGATGAGATTTACAAGATCGCCGAAGAGAATAAGATCAAAGTCATCGAAGATGCTTCCAATGCACTGGGTGCTACTTACAAGGGGAAAAAGATCGGCTCCCAAGGCGATATCTCTACCTTCTCATTCTCATCCCAAACCCGACATGCCATCTGCAACACAGGAATGATCGCCACCGACGATGAAGCGATCTATGAGAGAGCCAAACTGATCCGACACCACGCCATCGTCGCCAAAGAGTGGGACAAATATGGCAATCTCGGCTATGTCTACGATGTCACCGATATCGGTATCAAGTATGACACCAGTGAACTCGAAGCCGCCTTCTCGATTGCACAGCTCCAAAAAGCGGATCAATTTATCGCCCGACGAAGAGAGATCGCATCCATCTACCAAAAAGAGTTAGCCAATGTTCCACATGTCTCGCTTCCACAAGTCAATGACGAACATATCTTTAGTCAATACATCATTAAGATCGACAAAAACAGAGATGATTTTGCCAGAGAACTTCGAGAAAAAGGGGTCTATACCGCACTCCATTATGTACCGCTTCATCTGCTTAGCTACTACAAACAAAAGTATTCGCTTCGCGTCAATGACTTTCCGATCGCACTGACCAATTTTCAGCAGATCCTCTCGATCCCATGCTATGCGGGTATGAGCAATGACGATGTTAAATATGTCTGCGATATGATCAAAGAGACGGCAAAAAATCGCGTCTAAACCAATGAGAGAGCGACTCTATTTTTGGGTGGAGCGCTACCTCTTTGCGCCCTCCTCCACTCAAAAACTTCTCTCCTATGCCCTGCTCCCGCTTACAGCTCTCTACTGTACTATCACCAAACTCAAACAGCACTTTACACGACCTGAAGATTTCGGACTTCCTATCATCAGTATCGGCAATCTCATCGTCGGAGGAAGCGGCAAAACACCCTTAACGATCGAACTAGCCAAAGAGAGAAAAAATTGTGCCGTGATCCTTAGAGGATACGGCAGAAGCTCTCAGGGGCTTGTCGTCGTCAGCCGTCACGGCAAAATTCTCACCGATGTCACCCAAAGCGGGGATGAAGCAATGCTCTTGGCGCAATCACTCCCAAAAGCTACGGTGATCGTCAGCGAAGATCGCAAGATCGCCATCCAAAAAGCCAAAGAGATAGGTATCGAGACGATCTTTTTGGATGATGCCTTCTCCAAAAAGGGGATCAAAAAATTTGATATCCTCATCAAGCCTGATCTTGCGCATATTCAACCCTTTTGCTTGCCGAGTGGTCCCTATCGAGAATCTCCCAGAGCATATAAACAGTGCAATCTACTCCTGAAAGAGGGGATCGATTTTCAACGCCTTGTCACACTCCCTGATCTTGCCGACAAAAAGGCGATCTTTCTCACCGCCATCTCCAAACCCCAGCGCCTCCTCCCTTATCTACCGAAAGATATTCCACACTACCTCTTTCCCGATCACGCCCCCTTTGATCCCAGGCAGATTCAAGCACTCCTTGACAAGCACGATGCCGATACGATTTTGACGACCGCCAAAGATGGTGTCAAACTTCAACCTTTGGGCTTTGAGATCACCATCATCGCACTTTCACTCCAAATAGATCCCAAAAAGCGATCGATCATAGAGAGTTTTTTAGAAGATTTTGCTAAAATCGCCTAACAAAAAAGAGTACCTCTAATAAGGCAAGTTATGCAAGAAAAGATCCAAGTCGTCAAAACACTGATTGATGCGTTTCCCTATATTCGTCAGTTCAACGAAAAGACGATTGTCATCAAGTATGGCGGCGCAGCACAAACAGAAGAGGCGCTTAAAAAGAAGTTTGCAACCGATATCGCACTGATGCACCTTGTAGGCATACGGGTCGTCATCGTCCACGGTGGCGGGAAGAAGATCAATATGCTCCTCGATCAACTCAATATCGAAACAGAGTTTGTTGACGGTCAGCGAGTGACAAGTAAAGAGAATATGGAAGTGGTCGAGATGGTCTTGAGCGGGAGTATCAACAAAGAGATCACTGCACTTCTCAATCACAACGGTGTCAAAGCGATCGGGATCAGTGGCAAAGATGCCTCCTTTATCCGAGCCAAAGCCAAAGATGAGAAGCAGTTTGGACTCACCGGAAAGATTACTTCTGTCGATGCAAAAGTATTGCAACGACTAATGGAGGATAATTTTATCCCCGTCATTGCACCAATCGCCGCAGGTAATGAACTCGGCGATCCGGGATATAATATCAACGCCGATCTTTGTGCTAGTCAAATCGCCATTGCACTGGGTGCGGAGAAGATCGTCTTTTTAACCGATACACAGGGAGTCTTGGATCAAGATGGGGCGCTCTTTTCTACGCTCCACGAAGAGCGGATCTCTGAATTGATCCAATCGGGTGTCATATCAGGCGGTATGCTCCCCAAGGTTGAAGCGTGTCTGCAAACCATTCGACAAGGTGTCAAAAAGGCGCATATTATCGATGGTCGCGTTGAGCATTCACTGCTACTTGAACTCTTTACGAGCGAGGGTATCGGTACGGTAATCAAACAATAGGCAAAGGAAATGATGAATTTTATAGAGACAAGAGGAAATGAAGCAGGTTTTAAAGAGCGTATCACCTTTTCAGAGGCGATATTGAGTCCGAGTGCGAGTTTTGGAGGACTCTATGTGCCCGAATCGTTCCCGACACTCGATCCCTCCTTTTTAGATCCTACGCTGAGCTACAAAGCATTAGCCAAAAAAGTGTTGCAAGCCTATGAGATTGATATCGAAGAGGCGGTAATTGATGAGGCGCTCAAGCGCTACGATGCGTTTGATGATCCAGCCAATCCCGTACCGCTTGTCAAAATCAAACCCGATCTCTTTGTCAATGAACTCTATCACGGTCCCACCCGCGCCTTTAAAGATATGGCGCTTCAACCATTCGGCTTTATCCTCTCACATCTTGCCAAAAAGCGTGATGAACACTACCTGATCCTCGCCGCAACCAGCGGAGATACGGGACCCGCCACACTCGAAACTTTTAAAGATCAGTCTCACATCAAGGTCGCCTGCCTCTATCCGGATGGCGGTACGAGCGATGTGCAACGCCTTCAAATGGTCACGGAGAGTGCCAAAAACCTCAAAGTGATCGGTATCAAAGGAAACTTTGACGATGCGCAAAACGCACTCAAAACACTCTTGGCTTCTGAGGATTTCAAAGAGACACTCCAAAAGAGCCACACCAAACTCTCCGCCGCCAACTCCGTCAATTTCGGTCGAATTATTTTTCAGATCATTTACCATATCAAAGCCTATAGCACGCTATTGGCGCAGGGAGAGATCCAAAAGGGTGAGAAGATCTATATCACCGTACCAAGCGGAAACTTCGGTAATGCCTTAGGTGCCTATTATGCCCAAAAAATGGGACTGCCTATTGAAAAGATTCTCATCACCTCCAATGCCAACAATGTGCTCAAAGAGCTCATCAATGAGGGGCGTTATGACCTACGAGACAAAAAGCTCATCAACACCCTCTCCCCTGCAATGGATATCCTCAAATCCTCCAATGTCGAACGCATCCTCTTTGATCTCTTTGGAGCCAAGAGAACCAAAGAGCTCATGGAGGATCTCAACACCCAACACTACTACCAACTCACCCAGGAGGAGTTAGCCATCCTACAAACCTATTTTAGCGCTGCCGATAGTGATGATGCCTTTGCAAAGGAGACAATTCGAAACTTTGCCAAAGAGGGATATATCATGGATCCGCACACCGCAACTTGTATCAAAGCCTACGGCACACTCAATGAAAAACCGCTCAAAACCGTCATCTGTTCAACAGCAGAGTGGACGAAATTTGCCCCCACAATGGCAAATGCCGTTATGAATGATGAGATAAAGCGCAGCGACGCTGAAGCGATCGCCCTCCTCCAAGAGAAATTGGGACTTACACTCTCCCCTCAGATTGCGCAACTCTTCGAAAAAGAGATTGTACAAGATGAAGTGATTGAGAAAGAGAAGATTCAACAAACTGTCTTAAACTTTATCCAAAGCTAATCCATGCCCCTTAGCTCACTCAATAGCGAGCAGCTCTCCGCTGCTACAGCTCCCTTTGGCAAAAATTTGGTAATTGCAAGTGCCGGCACGGGTAAGACATCCACCATAGTCGCTCGTATCGCACATCTGCTCCAAAGCGGAATCAAGCCCGAAGAGATTTTGCTCCTCACCTTTACCAACAAAGCTTCGAGTGAGATGATTGAGCGCGTCGGACGCTACTTTGACAAAAGTGTCGTCAAAAAGATAGAGTCGGGTACTTTTCATGCAGTGAGCTATCGACTTCTCAAAAAGGCAGGTTTTGAGATTGTTCTCAAACAACCCAAAGATTTGAAAATTCTTTTGCGCAGTATCGTCGAGAAACGAAACTTTACACATATCGATCATACCGTCAAACCCTACACCGCCTCCTACCTCTACGATATCTACTCCCTCTATCAAAATAAAGCCTCACAAGATAGTTTTGCCGTTTGGATGGCGGAGCACTATCCTGATCATGAACCCTATTGCGATATCTATGCCCACATCTTTGATGAATTTATTGATCTCAAAAAGCGTTTCGGGTATGTCGATTTTAACGATCTTCTGATCCAATTTCGCGACTACCTCCTTGAACACCCACAACCCTTCAAAGAGCTTTTGGTCGATGAGTATCAAGACACCAACCTCCTTCAAAACTCCCTCATTGATGCCTTTGGAAGTGAGTCACTCTTTTGTGTAGGGGATTACGATCAGAGTATTTACGGTTTTAACGGTGCGGAGATCTCCATCATCGGATCCTTTGATGAGCGTTACGAGGGGGCAAATATCTATACCCTCACCAAAAACTACCGATCATCCGGTTCTATTCTCTCCCTCGCCAATCGTGTCATCTCCAAAAATGAGCGACTCTACCCCAAACAGTTGGAAGTGACAAAAGAGGGGGATTTTCCACCACCCAAACTCTTGATCTTTGACGAGCTCTTTGAGCAGTATGAGCAGATCGCACAACTCATCCAAGCATCTTCCACACCCAAAGAGGAGATCGCCATCATCTTTCGCAACAACGCTTCTGCCGATGGTGTCGAAGCCAATCTAAGAGAATTGGGCATCCCTTGTAGGCGTAAAGGGGGTACAAGTTTTTTCGATTCCCAAGAGATAAAAGCACTGCTCAATCTCTTTAGTATCATGCTCAACCCCAAAGATATGATGGGCTTTATTCATCTCTTTGAACATGTCAAGGGAGTGGGAAGTGTCTTTGCAAAAGAGCTCTTTGATGCACTCTATAAAGTGGGAGAGGGAGATATCATCCAAGGGCTTTTACACCCCAAAGATAAAAAGAACCCCTATAAAAAAGGAGTCGTCAACCACCAAATGGGACTCTTTGATGAGTTTTATGATGAACAGAACCTCTCAAAATATAAAAAACAGGGCTATAATGAAAATTTTTTGAAAAATCCCGTACTCAAAAACAGTAAAATCAACAGCGAACTTATGGCTTTTTTGCACCACTTCTACCACTTTGTCAAAGATAACCGTCATCTCAAAATGCCTCGAAGTGTTATCAAAAATGCAATTCAATCCCCAAACTTTCAACTCATCGCGCAACAACTCGCTACCAAACGCGCAACACAACGAGACGGTTCTATTCATGAAGGACAAAAAGAGGAAGCACTTCAAAAGATCCAAACACGCGCCTCACTACTGGAGCACTTAGCCAAAAACTATCAAGACAAACACCGCTTTCTCAACGCACTCACACTTGGCGGATCGGAGATGAGCGAGGGCGAAGGAGTCAACCTCCTCTCGATCCATGCCAGTAAAGGACTGGAATTTCGAGAGGTCTATGTGGTCGATCTGATGGATGGGCGCTTCCCCAATCGGAAACTGATGAGCAAAAACGGTGTCGAAGATGGATTAGCAGAGGAGCGACGACTCTTCTATGTCGCCGTCACAAGAGCTAAAGAGCGACTCTATCTCTCCTTTGCAAAGTATGATAAACTCAAAAAGATTGACTATATACCGTCACCCTTTTTGGAGGAGGCGGGGATGATCACCCTCCCTTGACCGCTTGTCCCATATCCCACATAGGCAAGAAGATACCCAAAGCCAACATCAAGACCATACCGGCAATAAAACCGATCATGATCGGCTCAATATAGGCGGACATATTCTCAATCAAATAGTTAAACTTCTCACGATAGTAATCGGTCACTTTCGCGAGCATCTGATCGAGCGCACCACCCTGCTCACCCGCACGGATCATCTGGATCAACATCCCCTCAAAAATTCCCGTATCCTCAAAGGCTTCGGTCAAGTTACTACCACGACCTACTGCATGCTTTACCAAAGAGAGCTTATCTTTGAGCTCTTCATTGTCGATGGTCATCACCGAAGTATCAAGCGCCTCAGCGACGGGAATACCTGCCCGCACCAGCTCCGTAAAGATCAGCATAAATCGACTCAGTGATGCGTAGAAGATAACACTACCG
This sequence comes from Campylobacterales bacterium, assembly GCA_027023405.1. Lineage (GTDB taxonomy): Bacteria > Campylobacterota > Campylobacteria > Campylobacterales > QNZT01 > QNZU01. The sequence goes on along the minus strand of JALVVN010000044.1, from coordinate 48,320 downwards.
ATAAGATAAACCTTCAAGATATGCTTATCCATAAAGCTCTTGTAGTTTTCATCTGATTTATACTTATATTTGTGAATCATTATGATAGAGATCAATCCTATCAAAATATAGAGACCATAAGTATTTAGCGCGTGCTCCAAAAAGAGGAGTATCTTCGTTGGCATCGGTAGATCTGCCCCCAATTTCTCAAAGATCTCTTTAAATTTAGGCACAACATACATCATCAAGATCGTAAAGGCAATCGCAATCGCACTCATCACAATCTTGGGATATCTCAAAGCCGCTTTGAGTTTGTTGGCATTATCCTCCATCTCTTGGAGCAGATCGGCGAGTTTGGTCAGTGCATCCGCCATATTACCGGTACTCTCACCAAGTTCTATCATCGCAATCGTAACATCACCGAATTGATAGCGATACTTCATAAAGGCATCAGTCAAACTCTTACCGGCATTGAGATCCTCATCGATATCCTCAAAGATCTCTTTTAGCTGTTTATCGACTGTTGCCTTTCCAACCTCTTTGATACTATCGTGGATCGAGATACCGGCATTGGTCATAACGGCAAGCTGTCGCACTGCGGCGATGAGATTCATGGTATTGACTTTTTTACTCTTCCCGCCAAAGACCTTATCTTTAAAATCCTCAAAACGATCCTCTAGCGGTGCTGCTACCTCATACGCTTTGAGAATTGTACCATTGACAATTTTTGCTTGTGCAATCGCAATCGCATCGCGTCGGCTTTTGGCTTTAATGAGCACCTTATCTCGTTTCCCTTTGACAATATAATTGACTTCAAAATAGTTTATCATGTTTTTGCTACCCTATATACTTCTTCTACTGAGGTTTTTCCGGCAAGTGCTCTTGTACCGGCATCTTCAAACATTGTTACAAATCCATTTTCCAATGCATATTCCAAAATCTCCTCTTTAGAGGTACCTCTAGCGATCATCGATGCAATATTGTCATCCACAATCAACACTTCTGATACCATCTCTCTTCCTGCATAACCGGTATCCATACACTTATCGCATCCTTTAGGTTTGTAAAATTGATACTCACCCTCAGGCGGAAGAAACTTGGCAAAATCTCTTTTGACCTCATCATTGATAAATGTCTTTTGCTTACAGTGAGGACAGAGCTTTCGAATCAACCGTTGCGCCTGTACCGCAACCAAAGCACCTGAGATGAGATAGGCTTCGACACCCATATCGACCACCCGTGTGATCGCACTGACCGCGTCGTTGGTATGGAGTGTCGAAAAGACCAAGTGCCCTGTCAATGACGCTTCCACCGCAATATGGAGCGTCTCACGATCCCGCACCTCACCAATCATGATGATATCGGGATCTTGTCGCAAGATCGAACGCAAAGCTGAAGCAAAAGTGAGGTTGGCTTTATTGTTTACCTGCACCTGCTGAATAAGATTCATCTGATACTCCACCGGATCTTCGACGGTGATCATCTTGGTTTTCACACTCTTGATCGCATTCAAACCGGCATAAAGCGTCGTCGTCTTACCACTTCCTGTCGGTCCGGTGACAAAGATAATTCCATAGGGCGCATCCATAGCTTGGCGAAACTTTTTATAGTTTACCGGATGCATACCCAAATCTTCAAGCTTGATCATAATCTTCGACTTATCCAAAATCCTCAGTACAATCGACTCACCCGTCATAATCGGCAATGTCGAAATACGAAAGTCGAAATCCCGCTCCATCACTTTGGCGGAAAATCGTCCATCTTGCGGCTTTCGCTTCTCTGCGATATCGAGATTTGCCAACAGCTTCATACGAGAACTCAGCGGCGGAAAGATATCCTTATCAAAGACAAAAATCTCCTTAAGCATACCGTCAATCCTACAACGAACGATACAGCTTGTTTCAGTCGGTTCGATATGAATATCCGATCCACCACCGATAATCGATGTTTTGAGAATCAGATCGATGAGCTTGAGAATACCCGAGACCTCATTCACATCCTCCGCCGTTTTGGCTTCGGTACGAATCTCAGCGATCAAATCCTTCACACTCTCAGAAATTTCAATATTGTGTAAGTGCTTATTGATCTGATCGGGATTTGCTATCTCCACTTTGATCAATTTATTACGAAAGATTCTCTGTAGCTGATCAATCAATGAAATATTAAAAGGATCTTTTGCCGCAATATAGATATTGAGATCATCCTCTTTATAAGGGAGTACATGAAGCTTTGTCAATCGCTCATACCCTGCCTTTGCACCAAGAGTATAGTTCACCTCAACACTATAAAGATCAACCATCGGTGTATTGGTTGCAACAGAAAGCTTGGCGATAAACTCATCCACATCGATACTAAAATCTTTATAAATATCATCCAAAAGCAAGATACCGCTCTTGAAAGCTTCAATCAAAAGCAGTGTTAATGTGTCATGATTGACAATTTTATGTTTTAAAAGTAGTGAGCCGATATCCTCACCACTCTCATTAAACTCCTCTTCAATCTCTTCTGCTTTCTGCTGATCGATGATTTTATTCTTAAACAGATAATCAACTAAACTCAGTGAATTTTTGCCTATCATGCAACCCTCTTTATCTCTGTAATTTTTCTATCTTTTCAACTTTTGGTAATATCGTCCAATAATCTTTTTACATTAGAGGATTTATGAAGCTTCAAATAGGCTTGAAGTGCACTGATCGCATCCCTTTTTTGCCCCATTTTGAGCTTTGCTTTTGCAAATAAAATCCAACTCTCTTCATTTTTGTTATCAATCTCATTCGCAATCATCGCCCACTTCATTGCACGCTTATAGGATTTATGAACCAAAAACTTTTTTGCAATTTGAATTGCGTACACACTTTTATGTGTTGCATAAAAACGCTGTTTGAGCGTTTTGGCAGAGCGACTACTACTCCCTTCGGTAATAATAATCCTCTTTTTTACTTTCTTTTCTTTTTGAGGTGTCCTATTTACCGCAATTTCATGATGTCGTTGTACCTCTTGAGAGGGTGCTTGCTCCTTGAGAGATATATCACTCAAATCCAACTCACTCAAACGATCAAAATCATCCTCACTCGCTTGAGCAATGACTTTTGAACCGCTAAGATCTGCCTCTATCTCCTTCAATGTACTCCACTTCAAAGTTGGAAGTTCAATATCTTTAAACGAGAACATCGTATCTTGATTTCGAATCCCCAAAAATGAGAGTGTCACAATCATCACAAGAAGAGAGAGGAATTTGACGATAAATCGTTTATCATCAAATAACTCATGATGACGATACTTCTTATGGGATGCCTGTACCTTTGCCATCGCTATACTCCTTTTTATCTAATACCTTTGTATCCAATATCTCTCAATGTCAAGTGTCGCTTAGGACGCTTTCCATAGGGGGTTATAATATGAGGAGTAACAATAATCACCAACTCCTCTCGCTTCTCCGTCGTCGTATCTTGTCTAAATGCATATCCAAGCACAGGGATATTCCCAAGAACCGGCACTTTATAGGTACCTTTTTGTTTGACTGATTTGATCAACCCACCCAAGACCGCTTTCTCACCATCATGCAACTTAACAACGGCAGAGATTTGCTGCTTAGTCAAATCCGGTGGAAGGCGTCTTACACCGTCACTCTTCACATCACTCTTTGCAGAAGAGATAGAGGGATTGATTTTGAGGATAATCTCGCCATCATCCGTAATTTGTGGTGTAATATCAAGCAATACACCCGCAAAAACACTCTTGACAATCTCACCGCTATAAACCTCTGTCGCTGCTCCGGTTCCCGTCTGTCTTGAAGAGCTAGAGAGCTTATAGTAGAGCTGATCACCAGAAGAGAATACAGCAGGTTGATTGTTGAGCGTCACCACTTTTGGATTTGAAATCGATGAGACTTTACCCTGTGTATTCAAAAATTGAATAATATCCGCAATCGAAGTATCTCCCGTAAATCTTAAGAGATTCGAATGCCAAATACCATTTTTACTTGCCGTATTGATCTTGCCGTCGGTAAAGGTATCGACATCTTTCGCATGGATCGAATCATACCCTACTTTGACATTTTGTAGCTTGTAGAGCTCCCCCCAGTTGACACCTGTTTTTTGTGCATTATTGAGCGTCACTGAGAGTATTTTTACATCGATCATCACCTGTTTATGAAGACGATTCATCATCTCATTCATATAGGCACTGACGCGTGCAAGCTGGCTTGGTGTACCGCTTACTGTCACCAGCCCCGCCTCTTTGTTGATAATCGGAGCAGGTGCTTTAAACTTATCCTCTGGCGAGTTGAGAATAGAGTTTAACTCCTTCTCAATCGATGCCCAAAAACTAAACTTATCACTGGAAGTGATTTTTGCACCTGTTGAGAGAGAACTACTGTTACCACTGCTTCCCGAACTACCTGTACTAGCTGTACCTGTATCACCGGTGAGTGAAATATCGGTACTACTCGTACCCGCTCTATCCGTACTCACATAATCAATCTTGAAAGTCTTGGTGCGTACACCGGTAATATTGAGCAACTTATGACGATAGCTGTAGCTCAACCCTTGACTCTTGACCAAGGTATTAAAGATCTCATCCAATGTCATATCTTTGATATTGACACCGTAAAGCTCTTCATCCATCTTCTTTTTGGCGATCTCATCCTTCTCTACGACCGAAAAGCCACATTCACTGGAGAGTTGATTGAGAATCTCATTGGTAGAGACTTTATCGGCAACTTTAATATTAAAAGTCCGCATATCGCAACTCTTTGCATCGATCACACTCATACTACCCATAATCAGTGATGCCGCACCAAAAGCTAAAACGCTCTTTCTGATACTACTTAATGCTAATTTTTTCATTTCTATTCCCCATCGTTAATTTTTTTCTATATTGATCATTTTTCAGCCAAACAAAGCCATCTCCTATCAAAACCACTTTCATCCCGTTCACCTCATCATGTACTTTGTACCAGTGACCGCTAATCTTGGCTCGTTTACCAAAAATCGCTTGAAGCTCAAACGGCTCGCTGTGTTTGGTCTCTTTCGTCTTCTTGACTTCTATCTTCTTTTCTTCAGTCAAAAACGGTGCCTTGAGTTGATCAATTTTGCTCTCATCGATACCGATACGCTTTTGACTTATCTTTTGAAACATATCTCTATATTCAGCGATGAGTGCTTCTTTGTCTGTTTGTACTGCTCCTGCATGCGCTAGCACATTGAATGCCAACACCGGGATCATGATTCCTATCTTTTTCAATACTTCATCCCCCATACTGCAATTTTAAAACTTCCCTCGACCATCTTATCCGGTTTTTGAAGTTTGATATCGTTGATGTCGATAACCAACTGACTCTCCTCAATCGCATTAAGAAACTTGAGCATATCTTTGGTTTTACCCGATGAAACCACATCTACCTCCGCGACATGCGTAATCTTTTTGTAGGTCGGATCGTAAAATTTATTGCCGATCTCTTGAATATCCACATTATATTTTTTCGCCAACTCCGAGATATTATCCACAAATGCCGCCCAACTCTTATCATCAAAGAGAAGATAGCTAAGCTCCGTGAGTTTATTCTCCACATAGCTGATCTTATAGATAGTATTGTCATAATCGATCTTCTTCTGCTTGAGCGCCACTCTTGCACGATTGAGTGTCTGTGCATTGTGTGTACTCAAATAGTTCTTCTCTTGATTGAGTTTCTGTGTGGTGCTTTGAATTTTTGATTTTGTCATCTTCAACGCTTCATCTGTCACCGGAAAAACATAGGTATAGACCATATATCCGATAAGAGCAGCCACACCGATATAAGCCATCTGAAGCGTACTTGGCTTCTCCTTAGCAAAGTAGTCATCAATCTTATCAAATAGACTCTGCTTTTTATTTACATTACCTAACATTTAGTCCCACCTTTATCGCACTCTCATAATAGGTGCCGTTTTGATCTTTTTTAATCGTATCTGTACTCACATCATATGCTCTGATATTGGCAATATCAGTCAAGAGCTCTGTAATATATTTATCGTTATTACTTCTGATCTTAATAACCATATCTGATGCATTGTTATCGACAGAGACGACCTTTGCATTATGCTTGATAATCTTGTCAAAGAGTCCTGTCAGAATCTTCGCTTTCATCGGATAAGAGACCTTTTTCATATAAATCTCATGCAGTAGCTTTGTTCTAAAATCTAGCTCCTCCCCTTTGGCAGCTAACTTTTTATCGACCTCTTTTTGCTCTTTGTTTAATTTGGCAAATGCCACTTTCATATTGTTGGATTGCATGGAAAGGTGTTGGTATTTACTCTCTAATCTATCCAAATCCTTTTGCAAAAAGAGCTTATCTTGAACATATTGATACGCAGGGTATGCCAAAGAGAAGAAGAGTGCAGCTGCCGCCACTTGCATCAATTTTCCTGAAGGTCGCTTTTGAAGCGGTGGAGGTTTTCGAAAGATCGAGAGATTCATCTCCTCATCTTCGTGTCCACTTTGATAATATTGTGCAGAAAGCACCATCAATGAATAGAGTATATTGAGACCTAACTCATCGACATTTTTAGCAATCTTAAAGCTTAACTTTTTACTCGGCAAGTTGACATAGTTATGACAAAACTCCTCCAAGCCTTTAATATCACCCAAATCCGTTGCCAAATAGACTTGATCGATCTTCTCAAGTGAGTAGGCTCGCTTGGCATAGAGAATCACATCATTGATATAGACAAACACTTCACCAAAGAGCTTCATCAACTCCTTTTGATACGCAGGGTCACTGCTTTGAAGCCCTGATGTTTGAAGCATTTTATAAAACTCCGCCTCATCCACTCTCTTTCCAAGCTCTTTGGAAAATGTATCAGAGATGACACTCAAAGAGTAACGGATCGACTTTGTAAAGACAAATTCACCATCTTGATAAATCGTCACATGCGCATCATCTTTGTGAAAATAGACAAAACAGTCCGTTTGCGTCGGCTCCAATATATTTTTCTTGTAGAGTGACTTAAAAAGCAGTGGCGCAGTGGTAATGTAATCAATATATTTGATATGCTTCACATCTTTATAGACACTAGAGAGCGTCTCTGTATCGATAGCGATAATGTCAAAGACTCTCTCGCTACTATCTTGTTTGTGCGCCTCAAAATGATAGATTTTATACTCAATACTACTATCTAAACCAAGCTCATCATAGACCTTAATTTCAATCGCATCATCTAGCTCATCATCTGCCACATTTCGTGCAATCTCAACCGTACCGGAGATAATATCTTTGGTTTGGACATAGGAGATAAAGAAGTTATCTTTCGCAAGTGACTTCGCTGAACCTCTTTCAAAAAGATTATCTTTGAAAATATAGGTTTCCAGCGCATAAGGATCTATCGCTGCAATCGGTTTATTGGACTCTAGTCCAACCATACCTTTCTTTTTAAACATAGCTACTTCCCTAAAAAATAAATTTTTCAGGTTGTGTTAGATGTCGTAGCCGATCTCCTCTAAAGATTTTTTATCTTTACTCCAACCGGGCTTGACAACTACAAAGAGCTTCAAGAAAACCTTTTTACCGGTCAACGCCTCAATCAGAGTGCGTGCATGCTTTCCGATGCGCTGAAGCGTTTTGCCGTCCTTGCCGATGAGAATCCCCTTTTGGGAGCGCTTCTCAACCACAATCTGGGCAAAAATCTTCTCTAATTGAGGAAGCTCTTCAACCTTCTCAATTACAACATCGGAAAAGTAAGGAATTTCTTTAGAAGTTTTTTCAAATATTGACTCTCTGATGAATTCCCTATAAATATCTTTCATTTTGTCTGTGGTCAAAATCTCCGGATCATAGTAGAGCGCAGAGGTGGGTAAAAACTTTGAAAGTGTCGCCAAAAGTTGCTCCTTTTGTGTCCCTTTTTTAATAGAGATTGGAATAAGCGCTAAAAACTCCTCTTGATACTTGGCATATTGCCCCATCTTCTCTAACAACTTCTCCGGCGTACTCTCATCCACTTTGGTCAAGAGCACCACATGCGGTACTCTTTTCTTGTTTAAGGCTAAAAACTTCTCATACTCTTTGAGATCGTCATGTACCGGAGAAAGAAAAAGAATCAGATCACAATCCCCCATCGCTTTGAGCGCCTCATCGAGCATAAAGCGATCGAGTAACCGCTCCTTTTCATGCAAACCGGGCGTATCAATAAAGATGAGTTGATTGATACTCTCTTCGTCTTCATACATCGCAATGATCTGCATCCGTTTTCTGGTGGCGTTTGCTTTGTGACTCACCATCGCCAGTTTCTCATCGACGATCCAGTTCAAAAATGAACTCTTCCCCGCATTGGGACGACCGATGACGGCGATAAATCCGGCTCTAGTGATCTTATCCATTAGAGTATATACCGAGAGCTATCTTCATCACCCACCACCGCATCGAGTTTACGGTGCACTAAATCCTCATCGACCACAATCGTCTCACCACTATGTTCATCCGCATCAAAGCTAATATCTTCAAGCACCTTCTCAATCACCGTATGCAATCTCCTTGCACCGATATCTTCTGTCTTTTCATTGGCTTGATGGGCAACTTTCGCCAAAGCCCTTATCGCCCCATCGTTAAACTCCAGATTCACCCCTTCGGTCTCCAAAAGCGCTTGATACTGTTTGAGCAGAGAGTTTTTGGGTTGCGTCAAGATGGCGTAAAGTGTCTCTTCATCCAGAGAATCGAGCTCCACACGGAGTGGAAAGCGCCCCTGAAGTTCGGGAATCAGATCGCTAGGCTTGCTGAGCGCAAAGGCACCTGCTGCGATAAAGAGAATATGGTTGGTTTTGATGATGCCGTACTTGGTACTCACATCACTCCCCTCCACGATCGGCAAGAGATCGCGTTGCACACCCTCTTTCGAAGGATCTTGTCGCGATTGGTTATTGGCACTTACGGCGATCTTGTCGATCTCATCGATAAAGATGATCCCACCGTTCTCCGCCCGTCTTAACGCCTCTTGTTTGACCGCTTCCATATCCAAAAGCTTCTCACTCGCCTCACCCTTGAGCGCCTCTTTGGCATCCTTGATGAGAAGCTCCTTCTTTGTCTTTTTATTGGTACTACTCAAAATCTTAATAAAAGACTCCTGCACCTTCGCCATCTCCGGAGGCACACTGTCACTGATCTCCATCACACTCTCTTGTAGCTCCAGCTCTACTTTGAGATTGTCCAGCTCCCCCTTTTCGTAGCGCTCTTTCATCTTTTCATAGCTTCTGGCATACTCATCCTGTTTACTCTGGGGTGATCCACTCGGCAGAGGGGGCAAAAGCGCTTCGATAATACGCTTTTGCACATACGCATCTATCGCCCCTTGTTGCTTCTGCTTCTCTTCATTTTTGACCAGATTCAATGATGCCAAGACCAGATCACGCACCATCGACTCTACATCCCGACCGACAAACCCCACTTCGGTATATTTACTCGCCTCGACTTTCAAAAAGGGAAGGCTCATCATCTTTGCCAATCGTCTGGCGATCTCCGTCTTTCCCACACCGGTACTTCCGATCATCAAGATATTTTTAGGGCTGATCTCCTCCTGCATCGCTTCATCAAGCTGCATGCGTCGATATCGGTTTCGCAGTGCGACGGCAATCGCTTTTTTGGCATCCTTCTGCCCGATAATATATTGATCCAGATAGGCAACCGTCTCTTTAGGTGTCAATGCTTTCATCCTTCCCTCTCCAAACTAAAAGTCTTAATCTTATCACTGGTATAGATACACAGTTCACTGGCAATCAGTAGTGATTCGTGTACCAGCTTCTCCTCATCCAAGTCAGCGTGTCGATCAAGCGCTCTGGCTGCGGAGATGGCAAAATTTCCCCCACTTCCAATCGCCGCAATCTTGCCATCTTCAGGCTCTACAACATCACCGTTTCCACTGAGAATATAGATATGCTCCGTATCGAGCACGATCATCATCGCCTCCAGTTGTCGCATATATTTATCTTTTCGCCACGCTTTGGAGAAGGCGATCACACTCTTGAGCAGATCACCCCGTTTATCCTCCAAAATCCCCTCAAACATATCAAAGAGGTTAAAGGCGTCTGCCGTACTACCGGCAAAACCGGCAAGGACTTTGCCGTTGTAGAGTTTCCTGATTTTGGTCGCGTTACTCTTGAGAATAGCATTGCCGAAGGTGACTTGCCCGTCTCCGCCGATGACCGCCCGATTCTCACCCTTGATCGCCAATATCGTCGTCGCGTGAAACATCTACTCTCCTATGATCTCGACAATCAATTTCGCATGCACACCGTGTCCCAGCTTCACATCTACCTCATGCTCACCCGTACCTTTGAGCGCGTGTTTACCGTACTCGATACTCTTTTTATCGATCTCGATTCCCTCTTGATCTTTAAGTGCCCCCGCGATCTCATCTTTGGTCACCGCTCCATAAAGAGAGCCGTTAGCCCCAAGCTTTTTGACCAGTTTGAGCTTCACACTCTCAAGCTGCTTCGCAATCTCTTTGATCTGCTCCAGCTCTTTTGCCTCCTGCTCTTTGCGTTGCGCCTCTTTCTCCTCCCACTCATGAATCACCTCATCCGTCGCACGAAGCGCCAACCCTTTTTTGATGAGGAAATTTTGTCCATATCCCTCTTTGACCTCTTTGATCTCACCCGCTTTGCCGAGTGATTTGACATCTTTGACTAATAACACTTTCATCTTGAATCCTTCCATAGAAATTGGAAATATTATATCGCAATTTTACTTGTGATGTTAAAGCTAATTCCCCACGCAAATCCCATACAACACCATATCTTCACTTCCCAGTTCCAAAAATGCCGCCACTTCGTCATCATAATAGGCTCCGATCCCCGAGCATCCTATTTGAAGATAATTGGCAGCCAAGTAGAAGCGATTTCCGATGATCCCCGCCTTCTGATACATCGCTTGATAGTTGTGAGATCGGCTTGTCAAAAAGATCGTCAATGCACTATTTTCACCCAGCTGATTGCTCCAGTCCATATCCAGTCCATATAGGAAGCATTTTTTCGGACTGATTCAAAGGAGTGTTTGGTTCTTTGATGATAGCTGTTCATGCTCAAATTTATTTAGCATATCAGTCATAACTTTTTCAAATTCATCAAAATCCTCCCCCAAAGTATCCCATAACACTTTATCATCTACACCAAAATAGTGATGAGTCAAAACATCTCTCATTTTAGCTATTTCATTCCAAGGGATTTCGGGATATTCTCTCGTAAGCTCTTTAGGAATATTTTTTACTGCTTCGCCAATATTTTCAAAAGCCTTTGCAACCGCATAAACTTTTTCTAAATTTTCAGTAAATTCATCATAAGTGATATTTTCAACAAATTTTTTAATATTTTTACATTCATTCACTATATCTTTAATATAAAGTTTATAAGCTCTATTACTTTTAAACATAGCTTATGTCCTTTTGAATGTAACTTTTAAATTCAGGCTTTAGACTCTCATCTCTCACAAGATCAATTTTTTTATGAAAAAAGTCTTCAAGCTGTTTGACTAATTTAAGATAGCTAAACATCGATAGTTTTTTGTCTTTTCCAATTTTATATAAAATATCTATATCACTATTATCCGTCGCTTCATTTCTAGCAAAAGAACCAAATATGCCGATAAATTGTACTCCAAATTGGTCATAATAGTATTCTTGATTTAATTTCAAATAGTTTAAAATACTCTCTTTTTGCATTACTCTATCTCCTCAAGAGCTTGAAATGGTCTTCCGTATTATATCAAATTTAAAATTTTAGCATAACTTCATGAACTAAACGAAACCCATACTTGCAAAAAAATTTGAATCTCGCTCATTATTGACCCAACCTAAAACCAAATAAGCTACAATACCCATTATGAAAATAGCCATTATCAAACTCTCCGCTTTGGGGGATATTGTCCATTGTGCTTCTGTTTTGCAGTTTCTCAAAGCAAAGGTGCCTGATCTGCGGATCGACTGGTTTGTCGAGAAGGGGTTTGCGCCCATTTTGGAGCACAATCCTCACATCGACGCGATCCGTCCGCTCAATCTTCACGCTATCAAACGCAACAAACTTGCCCTCTTTAATCAGATCAAGCTGGTGCGATCTTACGCCGACGATCAACACTACGATCTTATCATCGATGCACAGGGGCTTATCAAGTCGGCTATCGTCGCCAAACTTCTCGGTACCAAGATCGCGGGCTTTGACAAAAAGAGCATCCGTGAATCGGTCGCTTCGTATCTTTATAGTGACACTTTTGCCATCCCTTATCATGAAAACACCATCGACCGCTACCGACTCCTCTTCTCCAAGGCGCTAAGGATTGAGATCACCCCAGAGGAGATGCACCGTAAAGCACCCTATCTTCACTATTCCCCTGCCGATCTTGAGAAGATCACACCCCTCCTCAAGCAGGACAAACCGACGGTGTTCTTTATTATCGGGGCAAATTGGGAGAGTCGCATCTATCCCAAAGAAAAACTGCTCGAAGTGGCACAAGCACTCGATGCCGATATCCTCGTGCCGTGGGGAAATGAGAGCGAAAAAAAGCGCGGGAAATGGCTCGAAGATCACGCTGAGAATGTCACCCTCCTCCCCAAGCTCGATCTCAACGCCCTCAAAGCCATCATCAGCCAAGCCGATCTGCTCATCGGAAACGATACGGGACCAAGCTATATCGCTTGGGCGAACAATATCCCCGCCATACTCCTCTTTGGTCCCACCCCCGTTTCACGCATCTATCAATCCTCTATCTGTCGCACACTCAAATCCCCCTCCACTGTCGATCCCTACCGGCTCAACAAAGAGGACTTTTCTATCAGCGAGATTGATCCCCAAACGGTGATCACAGAGGCACAGGAGCTACTGAATGCGCGATAGATTTTATCTTTTGAGTTACAAATTTTTCTCCTTTCTCAACCGAACACTGCCCGAATCATGGATGGATCGGTTTATCCTCTTTTTTGCCCGTTTCGCACTTGTAGCCTCCCCCTCCAGACGGCGCGTCATCTACGCCAATCTCAAACACTGTTTTCCCGACATAACACCCAAAGAACAAAAAACGATCGCCGTTCACTCCTACCAAAACCTTCTCTACAACATCCAAAGCTTTCTTCTTCCCGACAAAAGCAAACTCCTTGAAAATATCCGCTATGAGGGCGATCAAGCGGTACAAAAGCTCCTCGATGAAGGTCAAAAGGTGATCTTTTTTACCGCGCACTTCGGTGTTTGGGAGTTACTCCCCTATACTATTATTCAACACTTCAAGATCAACTTTGCCGTCGTAGGCAGAGAACTCAACTCACCACTCATGCAGTGCTACCTCAAAGAGGCGCGCGAAAAAGCGGGTGTCACGCTCATCGATAAAAAAGGCGCTATGTGGGGCATGATCAAAGCCCTCAATGAAGAGAAAACCCTCGGACTGCTCATCGATCAAAACCTCTCTAAAAGAAGCGGCGGTGTAGATGTTGATTTTTGCGGACACAAAGCGACACAAACCCAAGCCGTCTCAATTCTGGCACACAAATATGATCTCATCTTGGTTCCGATCTTCATCCACAGCAACGACTTCAAACAACATCAAGTCACCTGCCTTTCTCCGATCACCGTCGATAAAACACTCCCCAAAAAAGAGTCAATCGCCCTACTCGACCAAGCCCAAGCCGACGCCGTCACACAGATGATCAAACGCTATCCGAATGAGTGGTTTTGGTCGCATAAACGGTTTAAATATTATGATAAACAAATCTATACATAAGATAAATATTTATAATATTTATATGCTATACTACCCATAATATTTTCACTAAGGTATCAATGCGTATCAATAAAACAACATGGTGGGTCATCAGCTTCATCCTCTCTTTGGCACTCTTTCTCAAAGATAAAGGGAATTTTAGCCCTATAGGGGGTACAACCTGTTAAAACCAAAGGAGGAAAAAATGAAAAGATTTACAAAAATTGCGATAGTTACCACATCGGTACTGTTACTCACGACTCAAGCACAAGCGGGTTACACACTCAAAAAGAAAATAGGAGCTGTCGATACCAAAATAGTCATCTTCGGATTCTCACAGATTGAAGCCAGAGGCGGAGACGGGCAGTTCAGCTCCACCCAAGATGCATCGGTCAAATTTGGTGCGCAACGCGTGCGATTGGGATTTAAATATCTTGCCGGACCATTAAGAGGAAAGCTCTTTTTGGATTTTAATCAAAAATATGACAAATCCAAAGATATAGGCGTACCGCTCATGGTCAAAGATGCCTTTGTCTCCTACTACTTCAACAACGCCCTCACCCTCAAACTGGGTGCGATCAAGATGCCTCACGGTATGGGCTTTACCATTCCGGGATGGAACTTGGATGTGGTAGAGAGAGGCTTTGACAAAAAACTCGCACTTGAGAGAAGCATGGGATTTATGATCTCGGGACGCGGTATCGGCTATGAAGATCAGGTGGATAAAAAGTTTTACAAAGCCAACGGGTTGGAGATGGGACACGAGCGACCGTGGGTCGGATTTGGATACGATCTGATGATCGCCAACCAAGCCGCACGAAGCGGTGCCGTCACCAAAGCCAAACCCGGAAATGCCAACTCCTATGCCGCAAGAGTGATGTATGATTGGTATGAGACACTCCACACGGAGCTTTCCTATGCCGTGAGTCAAGACGCCGGCGGTGCCGGTACCAAAGATTATCAATCGATCAACTTTGGTCTCGATTCGCACTTTGGACCGGGCAATGTCAAACTAGAGCTCTACCACTCACAAAATGTCAAAGGAGAGAGTGACTGGAATATCAATACCTATGCGCTTACCGGTACCTACTATATCAGCGACGATTTTGAACTCGCACTCAAACATATCCAAGGAAGTGCAAGCAGAAACGGCAAAGATACCGATATCGGCAATACCTACATGGGTTTCAACTACTACATCGCGCCGTTTGACAATAAGATGAGTCGTAGTGCGAAACGAAAACGAAACGCACACCGAATTCAAGTCAACTATGTTCTTGCAAGCGGTGATACGAATGAGAAAAATAAGAAGAATGATCTCTTGAGTGCCTATACAGAAGACTCTTGGTTGATCCAGTATCAGTATAAGTTTTAAAATATCGGCAAGGGCGTTGTGGCACTCTTGAGTCGTGACAAGAGTGGAGTACTGCTCCTTTCGACTCAACCCAAATTTTGCATCAGAAGGTGCATCAGATGTGATGATGCTCGGTGTGCAGAGGTGTTGAAGAAAAACGCAAGCGCACCCGGAGGGGGAAGCGTAAAGAAAAAGCAAACTGCTTTGCTTTTTTAGCTTCGCACGACGATGCTTTATGCAGACTTGCATAGCATACGCCCAGGAGGTTTTTATCAACAACACTACTCTATGCCAATACAAAAGTGCTACTTGATGCACAAAAACGGATGGAGAAGATTCTCAAGCCTGCGAGCGAGTAGTCTCCATCTTCGCAAATGCGATCGCCTCTGCTTTGGAAGCGATCTCTCCATCGAGTTGCTTTTGGTACGCAAGATCGAGAATCTCTTTGAACTTGGGTGAAGGCTTCAATCCTAGATCGATGAGATCGCGCCCCATCAAGATCGGTTTTGGAGCGCTATCTTTGACCTTCAACTCTTCCGCTTTTTGTGCCAACCACGCTAGTGCTTCTGAATGACCGCTCTTTGCATCTTCGCTCGTACGCCCCAAAAAATCCGCCTCCGCCACCAACAACAACCGCTCGATATTGACCCGAGTTGAAAGTCGTCGGATCGCTTTGTCGCTCGATCGCGCCTCATAGAGTGTAAAGGGAGCAAGATGGTTATCTACCAACGGCAACACCCCCTCTATCAACTCCCGATCCTCACTCAAACGCTCAAGAAATCTACGCGTCGGCTCTACACCCGCCCGCTCATGTCCTCTCGATCGGATACGACCATCGATAAACTCCGTCGTCGTCGCCTTTCCTAGATCGTGACAGAGTGCTGCGAAACTTAGGATCAACTGCTCCTTTTCACTCCCTCTCTTGATCTTCGCCATCGCATCGATTACCATCATCGTGTGCGTCCAAACATCCCCCTCCGGATGCCAGATTGGATCCTGCTCCACACCGATCAGCGCTTCGAGTTCGGGAAAGTAGCGAAGCGCTCCTGTTTGTCGCAAAAGCTCAAAGCCGACAGAGGGTTTGGGTGCTTGGAGGAGTAGCTTTTTGAGTTCGTCAAAGATCCGCTCTTTGGGGAGTGTCTCCAGATCACCCCGATCGACCATCTGCTGACACAGCGCTATCGTCTCTTCACTCATTCGCAGATCAAATCGGGCACAAAACTGCACCCCACGATAGAGACGAAGCGGATCTTCGACAAAACTCTTTTCATCGATATGGCGCAACACCCCACGATCCAAATCCTCTCGACCACCCCACGGATCCAAAATGCGTTTTTGAGAAATATCATACCCCATCGCATTGACGGTAAAATCCCTTCGCTTCGCCGCCTCTTTGAAATCCAACGCACCGTCGATCTGCACCACAAACCCGCGATGCCCCGATCCGACCTTCTTCTCTAGGCGCGGAAAAGCAAAATCATACTCCCTCCCCTCAACCACAAGCTTCACTACCCCAAAACTCTTCCCCACCTGCATCACCCTGCCAAAGGGCTCCAAGATCGCCTCCAACTCCTCCAGCGAGCTCAAACCATAGACTTCGATGTCATAATCCTTTGGCTCTCTTCCAAGCAGATGATCCCGCACACATCCGCCCACGAGGATCATCTTGGCATTGTGTTCAGAGAGTCGCTGCGCGATGGTATGGAGTATGGGTGCTATTTTCATAGGATCATTTTAACATAGTGTGACTGACTTGAAGGGTAATCCTCCCATTTTCCAATCCCACCAAAAGTAGAAATTAGACTGCAAGAGCCAACTTCATTTTGGGAGTGTTCCCACCTATCGCCATATTTGGGCATTCATTATTATAGACCCAAAGCCATTTAGTTGCAAAATCTCTTACGTCCTTTATAGTATTAAAGATATATTGATTTAGCCAATCATACCTAATAGTTCTATTGGAGCTTTCGATATAGGCATTTTGTTGTGGATTATTCGCAATGTAGAGAGAGGCACGCTTACGACTTTTCTGTGAGAAATTAAAATTTCTCACAATAACTTCTATTCTCTTCTACTTAAACCCCTTTCGATAGACAAAGTCCACTGCTTCGCCCTCTTTGCCCGCTTCGACGCTGACATCCCAGTTTTTGTTGAGTTTGTGTTCGACGATGACGGAGCTTTGGGTGGACTTGTTTTGGTAGTAGATAATCGTCTTTTTGCCCACCTTTTTACCTGCTTTGACATCAAAACCACCCTCTTCGTTTCGGAGTATATCAAGTCTGTCGAGTTTGAGTTCTCGCGCAAGATCTTTAGAGACAGCTCGACCAAAGATGCGTTCCGCCGCTTTGTTGGCACTGCTCATAGCTCCCTCCGTCTCGCTTGCACTCATCCCAAAGAGCAGATAGGAAAAGATATCCTTTTTACTTCGGGGCGGTTTGGAGCTAAATTTGAGTCTCGGACGATTTTTGTCACCGAAGATATCGATAAAGATTTCGATCTCATCGATATCATCGTACACTACATGCAGATCGAGTAGCGGATTGACCTCTTTGAGTCCGCGAAACGCCACCGCTCCCTCTTTGAGCTTAAATCGTTTATCCGCCAGATCATACTCCCCGCCCAAAATCTTGATCTTGCCCGTGATCCTCGGCGTATCACCAAAACCTTTACGCACCTCTATATCGGGCTTTAGCTTAATCTCCCCCGCTTGCACTTTATAGAGTATCTCATCTTTGGAGTCTATCTTGATATCCAAAAAGGTATTTTGAATGAAGTCATCATTCTCATTCTTTTTACCGTTGACGATAATGATATCGCTATCTTGTGAAACATCCAAAAATCGCGACTCATAGTTCACCTCCGTATCGGCAAATGTCACACTCCCCGTGATCGCCTTCTGTTTACCCGATGCGAAGATTTGGAGGTGACTTGTCAAGCGCGTGTGCCCGTAATGTGGATAGGCGAGATAGAGCTTTTCAACATCCAATTTCGCTTCCGTCACATCACCTCGTTTTTTGGCATAAAAGCGCCCGAGATTAATCCAGTCAAGATCGATCGTCGCATTCTCCTCATCAAAGGCAATCACCCCCTCGCGTCTGAGCCGCACCTGACGATCCATCTTCTTGCCAAATCCCTTTTGCCAAAAGGAGAAGCGCTTGAAGATCACTTTGTGCGGTTGATATATCGCGTCGATCTTCAGTTGCTCTAAGCGCCCCTGGGGAAGTGTGATCTTGGGCGATCTCACGCGTGCGCTGATCCGCTCTCCCTGCGTATGCACACCAAAGTCAACCGATCCGTCGATCGCCGGAGTCTCTCCGATGGGATAAATTGCATCGATTTGCGATATCAAGCGCTTAATCGAACTAATCCGCCCCTTTGCTTCAACCCAAAGCGGATTCGTTCCGACCTGCGCCTGTGCGTTGAATGCACGATTTTTAAGCGTGATGTGCATCTTGTCACCCTCTTGTGTCACTTGGGTCTGAAGCTTAAATTTTCCGCTTTGGATCACCAGTGGAGTGAGTGTGAGTCGATCTTTCTCTTTGTAGAGTTTAAATCGATTGGTATGGATGAGACGATTTTGGTAACTGAACGCTTTGAGCTTGGCACTAAGCTCTAATGCTTGTTTTTCAAGCGTGTAACTCCCTTCCCCCGTCACCGCCGTGAAGCTACCGTTGAGATCGGCAGGGAGCTTGGCATAGATCTTCTCAAGATAGAGTCGTTTTGTATCAAATGAGAAATTAAATCGATTGAGATCGCTACTCGTGACTTTGGCGCTGATCTTGGGTGACTTGAGTGTCGCATCGATCTGATTTTGCTGCCCTTGTGTGTGCAGATGTAGATCGCCCAGTGCCCCAAGATCAAGATCGCCGATGCGTTTTGCATGAGTGATATCCGCATCGGCATTGAGTCGCAGTGTACGGTTGATATCTTTGAGATTGAGTGCAAGATCGCTTTTGATCGTGGCATCGCCCTTGTTGCTTTTTATTTGAAAGTCGATCCTGTTTTGGAGATCTTGCTTGAGCAGATCAAAATGGACACGACTCTCTTTGAGTTGAAGATCGGCCTGGATATCACCGACACGAAAAGCACCCTTTAGCGTGGCATTGGCATCGAGTCGGCGTGCATCACCGTCGAGTGCGATCCGCAAGGGAGAGAGCCGATCGATAGAGATATTTTGCTCATCGGCTAGTGACGCAAATGCACCCTTTTTGATCTTGAGATTGATTTGACTTTGATATTTGAGCGTTTGGTTGAGATCATCGAGCTTGAGTCGGATACGGTTTTGGGTCGTTAGATCGCCCATATCGCTTCCTAGATCAAGTGGCGTATCGATCTTGAGCCATTGTGTCGGGATCGTATAGTGTATAGTTCGGCTCTTGATCTTGGGGTGTAGGCGATGTTTGCCGTAGCGCAGATCGCCGCTACTGAGTGTCACATTCGCATCAAGCGTTTTCATATCGCCCGTTGCGTCGATCTGAAGTGGAGCGAGTGTGAGAATGGTGAGATTTTGCTCTTTGGTGAGTGCATTGAGCGCCTGGGTATCCGCATCAAAATCTGTTTTGAGACGGTATCGAAGCGTTTGGTTGAGATCATTGATGTTGCCGTTTGCTCCCGCTTCCAACTGTAATTGACCGTAAGGGGTATCGACTCCACCGTCGAAATCTCCTGTGAAGATTTTGGGCGTGACTTGATAGATCCCTTTGAGATGCAGATCATCGGCACTAAATTTCATACCGTTTTGTTGAAGTTGCATCTTTAGGAGATGTAAATCATAATGAATACTCTCTAGATCTCCCTCACTTTTGAGCGAAATTTTGGGGATTTGAGTGAGTGAAAGATTGCTATCTTTGAGATAGGGTTGGATAAACGCCACTTTGGGAGTCGCATCAAGATTAAGCGCGAAGGTCTCCCCTTTGAGATGGAGACGGGCTTTGAGATCGGCGACATTGGATTGGGCATTGAGCGTGATCTTGCCTGTGTGATGTTTGTGTAGGTCACTTTTGAGATCGGCGATATCGAGATTGATATGCTCCAGACGATACTCTCCGTAGCGCAGATCGGAGAGATCAAGATGTCCGCGATCGACGATCAGCTCTTTAATAGGCAGTTGGGTATCGCTCTTTGTTTCATCGCTACTATTGGCATCGATCAGTTGCTTGAGATAGTCGGGGTCGATTTGCAGATGAGAGAGATTGATATCCTCGATCTTGAGTATTCCCGACTTTAAAGCACCAAAATCGACTTTGAGCTTGGCGTCCGCCTTAAACTTGCCCGCATAGTCGATCCCTTCCATCTCGATTCCGCTCCAAATGGTGCCACGCATTTGACGATAGTGTAGATCGGGTAGGCTCTTTTGGAGAGCGGTTTTGAGGGTGGTATTGAGTACCGTTTCATTCGAGAAGATCAGCCAAATCGAGACGATCGCCAAGAATAGCACACCCAAGATCAACCAAAACAACTTCTTCAACATCAAAACACCTGCCCGATACTCACATGAAAAGTCCAACCACTTTTTCGTTGTGGAAATCCAAAGTCAACTCGAATGGGACCAATCACCGTCTTGTAGCGTACTCCCACACCCACCGAAGGATAGTAGGTCGAACGAAAATTGTCACTATGTGGACTCAAAAGCGATGTATCACAAAAGCCCGTCACCCATAGCTTTCGCCATGCGCGATAGCGCACCTCCGCCATTGCATCTACGAGACTCACACCTCCCAGCGGTACCCCTTTGCTATCTTTGGGACCGAGATCACGATACTCATACCCTCTGTTGGTATTGGCTCCTCCTGTAAAAAATCGTTTAAAGATCGGCACATCCGCATCAATTCGTCCAAGCCGAAGTTTTACCGCTCCGACCCATCGTTGGGAAAACTGCTTAATATATCGTGCATCGATCGTAGACTTAAGATAATCAAGATCACTACCGATCCCTTTCATAGATTTCTCCAAGTAGAGGGCAATATAGTAGCCGTTTTGGGCATCGACCTTGGAATCTCGCTTGTCAAGTAGCAGTCGATAAAAGAGGGAGTTGAGAAAGTAGTTGCCGCTCTCATTTTCGGGAGTATCAACCTTGGCGGTGATCTTGGAGTATTCGGTGAGTAAACCAAAGTAGTGCTCCCACTCACGATAGCGTTTTCCGAAAGTAAGGCGGTTTTGCAGTGTACTCTCTACAAAGGTATCGTAGCGGTAGTGGCGATAGCGGATATCGTTCTCAAAGGTGATAATACCAAGGTAGGGAACCGGAATGTAGGGATTGTAAAAGATATTAAACGCTTCATAACCGATCTGTGTCGCTTTGAAGCCGATATCAAAGACTTTGAGATTGCCCAAAAAGTTTTTATCGATCCACTCGAACGAACCTCTCGCTCCTTCGTTGGTGCTGTACCCGACAGTGCCTTTGAGAAATTTAGTCTCACCCATTTTGAGTTTGAGATTGATCGGAATCTCTCCTTTGGATGTAGCATTGCTATCGAGTAGCGGAGTAAAGGTGATAAAGTCATAGACACCCAGATCATAAATCTTGTCATAACTCTCCTCTATTTTACGGATATCATAAGGTTCTCCTTCGCGGTAGCGGAAGGCTTGGCGAATGATCTCCTCCTTGACATCACCCCGCCCCTCGATCTGCGTCTTACCAAAATTGTAGCTACCGTTCTCATCGACCAAAAAGTCAAGATCGACCCGATACGCCGCTAAATCGACTAAAGCTTTGGCTTTGAACCCGTACTTGGGGTGGGCGTGTTCAAGAAGATAGCGCTCGATCCCTTTTTTGCTCTGCGTAAAAGCATCGGTACGAAAAGGGCTACCGACTCTAAAGCGAACCAGTTTTTTATATTTACTATCGGGATGCACTTTGAGCGTCGCCACTTTGATACGCGGACCTTTACTGATTCGCACCAAAAGCGCATCCTCTTTGGGCGTGATCTTGATATCGCTCTTATAATAGCCTAACGACTCGAAATATTTTTTGAGGCGACTCTTATACTCCTCTATCTCACGATCGCTAAAAGTGGGATCTTTACGCCACGGGGTATAAAAAGGGGGATACTCTT
This sequence comes from Campylobacterales bacterium, assembly GCA_027023405.1. Classification (GTDB taxonomy): domain Bacteria; phylum Campylobacterota; class Campylobacteria; order Campylobacterales; family QNZT01; genus QNZU01. Next base: position 26,227 of record JALVVN010000044.1, on the reverse strand, counting down.
TGCCGATCACTTTCAGAAGTGTATCTTTGGCAAAATCGCCGACAAGAAAATCGATACCGTCACCCTTAAAATCGATCTTTTGATAAACTTTTGCTTGGAGTGACAGCGCAAAGAAAAGCAACAAAATAAACTGTTTCAATTAACCCCCGATAATCTTGAAAATCTTTAATAATTATATCGGAAAATTAAGGAAAAATGTTAGTCCACTGCTACAAATTTTCCCATTTTTCTATCTTTTTGAACCCGATCCCCGGCAAACACTTTGCCGTTCATCGCGATAAATACCCCCGCTTTATCGGAAGCAAGTGCGCCGAATGCAGTTCCGAGATTAAACAAAGCATCAGAATTTTTAAAAGCAAAAGGGATCATTGCACCCGTAAAAACGATGCGTTTATCAGCGATCTGATCTACCGCTTGAGCACTTTGCACCATCGTATCAGTTCCGTGAAGCACTAATATTTTAGAGGTACTACTCTGCGCAATAGCTTGTGCGATCTGCACACGATCCTCTGCATCCATATCGAGTGAATCTTTCAAAAAGAGTGTGGTGATCTTGAGATATTGTGTGACGCGTGCTTGAGAGAGCATCTTTTGCACATGATCCGCATCAAAGAGAAGCTCTCCACTGATCTCATCGTAGCGTTTGGCGATGGTACCACCGGTAATGATGACTTCTATCACGGCATCTCCTAAAGATAGTTTTGCCGTGATTATAGCTTAATTTGCTTGATAGGTTTGCGAATATTTCTCTGTATGAAAATGTTTCTCCCACTCCGCAAAACCGCCTTCGATATCATAGACATTGGTAAAACCGTTTTCAGAGAGTAGTTTTGCCGCTTTTGCTGAACGAGAACCGGTATGGCAAATCAAGATAATCTTACGATTTTTATCACCTTTGACATAGTCCGTCACCTCTTTGACAAAGTTGGGATTGAGTCGGCGTTTACCATAATCTTCTCTTCCACCGGCACCAAGCTCCCGTATCTCATAAATCAACAGTGCTTTTTCTGCCTCTACCGGTTGATCCACTTCTCGTTCCCACAAATTACGAATATCAATGAGAATCCCGCCGTCCAACACTTTTGCACCGTCATCTATGCCAAGTTTGTCATACTTTTCTTTGGTTAAATCGATTCTTCCGAACTCTCCATTTTTGAAAGGTCCGGGTTTGCTCATTGTTTGTTGCTGTGGTTTTGTTTGATCTTTATCTGATGGATTCGAACCGTTTTTATCTGCCTGAACACTGTTTACTGCTAGTGGTTTATCTTGAGATGTACTACTACCACATCCACCCGATAGTAACACAACTGCTAATACCGCAAAAAATGTTACAAATTTACCTCTTTTCATCTTTTTCTCCTTCTTTTTTGTTACAATAGTATACAAATCAATACTAAAATTAAACTATAATGTTTTATTTACATATGATTGGTATATGTAAAATTTATATTTCTAAAAGAGAAAAAAATGGACACAGAAAGAAAGATCGCCGTTCTCATCGACGCCGAAAATGCAAGACTCAAATCGCTCGGTTCCATCCTTACAGAACTCTCCAAATATGGACACATCATCGTCAAGCGCGCCTACGGTGACTGGAGTAGCCAACACCTCAAAAATTGGAAAGCGACGATGAATGAACTTGTCATTCAGCCCATACAGCAGTTTAGCTACACCCAAGGCAAAAACTCCTCCGATGCGGCGCTCATCATCGATGCGATGGATCTGCTCTACTCGGACAAAGTGGACGCCTTTGTTCTTGTCTCAAGCGACAGCGACTTTACTCCGCTTGCATCCAGACTACGAGAGTCTCAAGTCCATGTGTACGGCGTAGGAGAAAAAAAGACGCCGATCTCCTTCATCAATGCATGTGATGATTTTATCTATGTCGAAGTACTACGCAAACTGGATGAAGAGGCTGAAGCAACCCCAAAAGCCAAAACTACACCCAAGCCAAAAACCAAAGATATCAAACGAGATAAAAAGCTCATCACCCTCCTCCAAAATGCGATGGAGGATTGTGCGGATGAGGATGGCTGGGCATCGCTCTCCGCATGTGGGAATCTCATCAAAAAACAGCTTCCCGATTTCGATCCGCGAAACTACGGCTACACCAAACTCTCCACCCTCATCCAAGACACTAACCTCTTTGAGATGTGGAAAAAGACACTTGAGCCTTCCGGCAAAAAGGTGATCTACTTTCGCGATATCAAAAAGTACGGTGAACGATGAGACTACTTTTCGCGACACTTTTTCTATTATTATTTGGCGGTTGCGGAGATGATATGCGCACATCTTCACCCCCTACAACCGTTCCCTACCCTGATCTACACACCAACATCTATGACCGTGATCTTAGTGATCCAGGATATTTCTATACCGTCGACGGCGATACGATTAAAGTGAAGTTTGAGGGCAAGATCACGACGATCCGCCTCATCGGGATCGACACCTTTGAGACCCACAAAAACAACAAAGCCTACCGCCAAGCCTATGAATATAACCTTACTATCGATGAAGTAATTGAACGCGGAAAGCGCGCTAAAGCGTACACAAGGCAACTCCTCGCCTCCCATCCAAACTACTACTTCGAATATGATGAAGATCTCAAAGATCGCTACGGTAGAACACTGGGTTATCTATGGTTTAGCAAAGATGAGATGCTCAATCTCGACATCGTCTGCAACGGCTACGCCATACCACTCACCATCGCCCCCGATACCAAATATGCCGAGCAGTTCAAGACTTGCTACAAAGCAGCGAGATCGGCAAAAATAGGTATTTGGAACACCCAATAAGCTACTTAAGTAGCAAAAAATTATTTCATATATGCTAATATTCTATTCCATACAAGAGCGTTTCTAATAACCCTAAATGCTCATAAGCTTTTGCAAATATAGCACAAAAAATTCAGAGCACATCGAAAATAAAGTTGCTCTTAGAATAGTTTTTTTTGGTGTATTTACACAAACACCACATTTGTTTACAAAATAGGAGGAGACAAAATGAAAAAAAGGTTATTGCTATCGGCAATAGTATCAGCTCTGTGTGCTACATCCGCAAGTGCATTAAATATGGAAGATTATAAAGTTATTGAGGGAACCTATCAGGATGCCTATCTAAACGGATCTCTTACCGTAGAAGACGGGAACCAAGATAAAACCAGTTTTAGCTCACATATAGATGCGACAGGTAGAACGATTTTCAACAGTGCACCCTTTTCATGGCAAGCTAATGGGGTTGTAAGCGGTGATTGGTCACGAGGCCCAAACGAGAGCGATGACATACTCCGTCAATACGATGCCTCGGCAACCAGTCGATTTGATAAATATCTCTACAATGATGACACATGGTTCTATTATGGAAGCGGTGATTTAGGATATCGAAAACAGGTTACAGCAAGCAGCGCAGATGATCCTTTCATCAAGGTGGGTGCCGGTATGGGATATGGTCGTATGTATGATGCCACATCTCTAGCAAAGGCCTTACGCGTTGTTGAGGATCTCACCAAATATAAAATCATATCCAGTGTACCTGCAGATGATGCAATGATAGAATTGGCTAGAGTGATAGATCTTGAAGATGAGTATCGAAGTAAATATGGAGCAAGAGAGTATAAAAAATACTGGTTTGAAGATATGGAAAAAATCTTTAAAAAAGCCGGTGTTTTAAAAAAAGAGTCACTCGGTGCTTTTGGGATTGTTAGAATAAACGAAATCTTCTCATATGAAAAAATTGGCGGTCGTTTCCATGGATGGAAAGTACGAGGAGGTCTTGGAAAGATACTCTCAAACTATGATGGGGAAAGTGAAGATACAACAGCTGACGCAGAGTTTGAGTATGGAAAACCATATGGATATGATGCGCAATTTACTGAACATGCTCTCATTTCAAAGGTGCTCAACAGCGATTCTGCAATGGATTTTCAGTTTGACAATACTATGACATACACTTACGAACTATCAGATAAAATAGATTGGGACAATAGCTGGAAACTCCACTATGACGCATATGATGTCGGTGATGATGTAACAACCAATCTACTCTCTACAGGGTTTAACTACTATCTCCCTAATGAGTTGGTATTTAATGTCACACTTGCCCTAAGTAAAACCGACGGTACAAATGGACAAAGTGTCGAAACACCCGATTGGGATACAAAATTTTTCACTGGTTTAACTTATCGACTTAGATAAGTCATTTCCTACTCCCTAGCATCAAATCTAGGGAGTAAAACATTGCAATCGAAGTGTTATCCGACAATCACCTTCGCCAGATAATAGGCTAAAAAGCTCATCAACCATGCCACTGCCGTCGTAAAGCCAAAGAGTGCGACTAGATAGCGCCAACCTCCCGCCTCTTTGACAAAGACCATCGACGCCGAAATACAGGGCAGATAGAGCATCACAAAGACGATAAAGGCAATCGCACTTGCGAGTGGAATCTGCTCTCGAATCGCCTGCATCAGTCCCGCACTCTTCTTATTGGCACTGTTTCCTAGTGAATAGAGGACACCGAGCGTCGAGACAACTACCTCTTTGGCCGCTAAGCCAGCTTCAAGTGCCACACTCATCTTCCAATCAAAACCTAACGGTGCAAAAAAGGGTTCACTCCATTTTCCAAACTGCCCAAGATAGGAGTGCTCAAGCGCTATTTTCTCCTGCTGTATCTGCGAGAGGTTCTTCTGAGCCTGCAACTGTGAAACATCCGGTTTAGGATAGTTTGACAAAAACCAGATCAGCATCGTCGCCGCCAAGATATAGGTACCTGCCTTTTTGAGGTACATCCAGGCATTGTTCATCACGGTGTGCCACAGCAGACGCGCAGATGGCAGACGATATTTGGGCATCTCCATCACAAAGGGCTCATCCGCGCCTTTAAAGACAAACATACGCAAAAGCTTTGCCATCAAGAGCCCGAAGATTGCACCGGTGATATAGATCAAAAAGAGCATATTTCCCGCTTTATCTTGATCAAAAAAGGCACCGATAAAGAGCACATAAATAGGCAGTCTCGCTGAACAGCTCATAAACCCGATCACAAAGAGCGTAATGAGTTTATCTTTGGGATTTTTGAGCGTTCGTGCCGCCATATAGGCAGGTACGGAGCACCCGAAACCGGTCACAAGCGGGATGAAACTCTTGCCGTGTAGCCCAAATTTGTGGAAAAATCCATCAAGCAAAAAGGCGACACGACTCATGTAGCCCGTCGTCTCCAAAAGCGCGATCCCCAAAAAGAGGAACATGATATTTGGCAAAAAGAGCACTACCGCACCGACACCGCCGATGATCCCGTCAGCGATTAGCGATCCCAATCCCCCCTCTCCCAAGCTACCGCGCACAACATCCGCCAGCTTGCTAAAGATGGTATCGATCGCATCCATCGGTATAGCGCCGAGTGTAAAGGTGAGCTGAAAAAGCCCCCACATCAAAAACAAAAAGATCGGAATCCCCCAATATTTGTGAATCAAAATCGCATCGATCTTATCGGTAAGATCCTGCTTCTTGGGCTTCTCTTTTTTGAGTGTCTCTTTGAGCAGACCGTTGACAAAAGCGTGGTGCTCTTGGGCAAAGATCTCCTTGATATTTTTACTATCGTAGTGGATATAGATGTGATCGAGCGCTTGACGAATGAGAGGTAACAACTCAATCCAGATCGGCTTTTTGCGCATATGGTTATAGACCTGCTCATCCTCTTGGATCAGGCGCAGGGCGATATCTCGGTAGTTGTACCCGAGTGAGCAAACAAACCCCTTCTCCTCCAAAAAGTCGGCGATCTTTTTAATCTCCTCTTCGACCGTATCGCTATAGACCATCTTGGAAGCTTTTTTGGGAGCCTTGGCTACATCAATACAAGCGTTGATGAGATTGGAGATCCCCTTCTTTTTCTTCGCAGAGACCTTAATACAGGGCGCACCCAAAATCTCGCTCATCTGATCCACATCGACACCGATCCCCTCTCTCTCCGCTTCATCGATCATATTAAGCGCGATCACCATCTTCTTGTCATACTCCAAAAGCTCAGTCGTAAGCAAAAGATTGCGCTCCAAATTGGTCGAATCGAGAACATTGAGGATTAGATCGTAGGACTCTTTTTCTAAAAATTCCCGCGTCACCCGCTCCTCGATCGTATAGTCACTCAGCGAATAGGCACCCGGTAGATCGATGATATGGATCTCAATCCCCTCCCGCTCAAAGATCACTTCACTCTTCTCGACTGTCACACCGGCAAAGTTACCCACTTTAAGATGCGAATCGGAGATGGCGTTGATGAGCATGCTCTTACCGACATTGGGCTGACCGACGAGTGCGATAGTGAGTCGTTTCATTCTTGACACTCCTCTACTTTTTCGACGCTGATCTTTCGTGCCTCATCGATACGAAGCGCCACTTTGGAACGCCCGAGTGCGATCTCGATCGTCTTTTTCTTGATAGAAAATGCCACCACTTTCACCTGCGCGCCCCGCACAATCCCAAACGAATAGAGGCGGTGTCGCAACTGCTCATCACACTCAATCTTGAGAATCTTCGCACAATCACCTCTGTGTAACGCATCTAACTTCACAATATCTCCTCTATCGGTAGTTCGACAAAAAGTCGTATATTTTCAAAATCTGCATCGGTCATCTTATCATCGACACTAGAGTAGATCGCTCTCACGCTCCACTGCTTCGACACTTCGTAAGCGAGTGTGGCATCAAACTCACTCCCTTTTTGGGCGTTATTATGACGAAGAAGGGCTTTAGCGCCGTAAAATGTTAAGCCACTGAGCCACGCACCCAAATCTACACCGATCTCCGCACAATACATTTGGGCATCTTCTCCCGCATCAAAGAGTGTCAAATGCTCCATATTGACAAAGTAGGGACCGCCGCCAAAGCCGTTTTCAGCCGCCGTTCCTTGGGAGAAATCAACTCCCAAAGAGAGTGAAAAAGGGGCAAAATCCGCATCAAACGCCACACCGTAGATCGTCGTATCCTCCGCATCGGCTCTCTTTTGGTAGGCGAGTTGCGCATGCCATACTATATGATCATAGGAGAGATCGAACGAACCGTAGGAGTAAGCACTATCAGATCCGAGACGGTAATACCATCCGCCCCACTCTACGCCACTCCCAGTGATCCGCCTATCGCCCCCTGTGATCCCTCCTGATGCTCTAAACCTAACCGCAGATCACTACGGTAAACAGGTTCCGCCCAAAGCGAATTTAACCCTAATCCTATCGACAACATAGCCCAAACGGCACACTTTTTCATGCCTCTTTCCCTTGAATGCTTTTTTAAAAATGTGATTATAACTCTCATAAGCTTTGATTTTTATTAAAATGCAAATCGTTTTCATTTTCTATTTTCTTTTAGAGTCTCCCTAAAGCAACTTTGACTATAATCACCTATGCAAACACCACTCACAGTCACCACACTCAACAACCAGATCAAGTCGCTCCTAGAGACCCACTACCTGCACCTTAGCGTCATCGGCGAAGTCTCGCGCGTCACCTACCACGCTTCGGGGCACCTCTACTTTAGCCTCAAAGATGCCAACTCCTCCATCTCCTGCGTCATGTTCAAAGGCAACAACCAACGACTCAAATTTCGTCTCGAAGAGGGGATGGAGATCATCGCCACGGGCGGGATCAGCGTCTATACTCCCAGAGGGAGTTATCAGCTCAACTGTCTTACCCTTGAACCTAGCGGTAGCGGTGCGTTGGCATTGGCATTTGAGCAGCTCAAAGAGCGGTTGCGACAAAAGGGTTATTTTGAGGTTTCACACAAAAAAGCACTCCCCAAATTTCCCTCGCACATCGCTATCGTCACCTCCAAAACCGGTGCCGCGATCGAAGATATGAAACGCGTTGCACAAAAGCGATGGCCCCTTGTCACGATTACCCTCTTTGATACGATCGTACAGGGTGAAAGCGCCACAGCATCCATTGCGCACAATATCCAAAAGGCGGACAAGATCGGCGCGGATATTATCGTCGTCGGACGCGGGGGCGGGAGCTTGGAGGATCTGTGGGCATTTAATGAAGAGATCGTCGCCGACGCCATCTACCATGCCCAAACCCCTATCGTCTCCGCCGTCGGACATGAGATCGACACCCTCATCAGCGACTACTGCGCCGATCTACGCGCCCCTACCCCCTCCGCGGCAATGGAGCTGATCCTCCCCGACATCAACGAAATGCACATCACACTTGACGGCATACTTCAACACTACCAAGAGAGCTTTTTGCGACTCTTGACCCACAAGAGCCAGCAACTCACGCATCTTCGCAACTCCTTTGAGCAACACTCCTTCGATCGGCGCCTCGCCCACTACCATGAGGAGCTAAAAAGCCTCAAAGATCGCTACCAAAGCGCCCTCACTCTCTTTCTCAACCAAAAAGCAAGAACCCTCCAAAACCTCCAAGAGCTCTACACCCAAAACGATCCCGCCAAACGGGACAAGATCGGCATCGCACATGTTCTCAAAGATGGAAAAAAGATTGCCCTAGAGCAGATCAGTATCGGAGAGAAGATCACCCTCCTCAACTCAAAAGTGAAACTTGAAGCCAAAGTAGAGGGGCGGGAGGAGATATAATTGAAGTTCAAAACACGCCTTCTCACCCTCTTTCTTATCGACCTCTTTTTAGTACTGTGGGGTGGATGGGTAGCCTTTTTCACTTTTTTTATAAACTCTGATATACTCATTTTCCCCGCTGAAAATATTCGACTTCTTTTAATAATTGCTATACTCTTTGCCGTCACATCATTGGCAGGGCTACTCTTTGCAATCTTACACAATCAAAAGATCTATATCAGACTCTTTTCAAGTTTGCAAATGGTTGTTTTTATGATGCTCATCGGAGCAAAAACTCTTTTTGGATAAATTTTTTCCAAATTTAAGTTTGCATTAACCCAAAGAGTTATACAATTAACTAACCAGTTAATTAAAAGGTTTGTCATGACAAAAAAGATACATAAGCGAGATGCGACAGCCTCAAAAAAGAGTATCGTACAGCATGCGATCACACTCTTTTCAACCAGAGGTTATGCCGGAACCTCTATGGATGAGCTATCTAAAGCATGCGGTTTAAACAAAGCGATGATCTTCTACTACTTCAAAAATAAAAAGGGGCTCTATGAAGCGGTGATGGAGGAGATTTTGCAAGAGATATACAAAGCTATCACGCAAAAGATCAGCTCCTCTAAAAGTGCGGAGGTACAGCTTGAAACATTCATCAAAACTTACGGCTCATTTGCCTGCTCTCACCCCTATCTACCGGCACTGTTGCTCAAGGAGTTGAGTGACAGCGGCGCGGTGTTGCCCGAGCAACTCTTTACCTCGATGAGAAAGTTGTTTGCACTATTTAGTGACATACTAAAACGGGGTGAAGATGAGGGTGTATTTCAAAAAAGTATGCCGATGGTGCTCTACTTTATGGTGATTGGCTCTCTCAATCTCATCGTGACAACCAAACCGCTTCGTCAAAAGGCGGCAAATCTTGATGATATAGCGTTAGAGACTTGCAGTGAGTGCGAGATCGAGGATATTTCCCATTATGTCACTTCCAATATTTTAGCAATACTAAAAGGAGCGTAAATGAAGATACAAAAACCGTTACTGCTGATAGCGATGATATCCCAGCTCAATGCCACGGATATCACGACGCTACTGAGTGCCATAGATAAACAGCCCCAAACACTTTTGGATGATGTTGCCGTAAAGGAAGCCGATCTGCAAAAACGGGCGGTTGATGATAAACTGATGCCAAAGCTCGACGGCTTTTTAGGATATGAGAGGTATAGCCATCCCTCATCACTTAGACCGGTACTGCCCAGCGAGATGAAAAATCCGAATGCAACACTACCTTTTAGCAAAGGGATCGCAAGAGCGGGTGCCAATCTCTCTTGGCCACTATTTGTCAAAAGTCTCTATACACTGAAAAAGAAGGCATCTTTGATGCATCTTGCCGCAAAGGATATGAAAAAGATCTCTTTGCTACAAAGAGAAGCGAGTGTAATAGGAATGGTTGCGCAACTCAACTATCTTTACGATCTCAAGCGTGCACTAAGAGCCAAAAAGAGATCGATACTAGAGACGAAGAAGAGATTAACATTGATGGTCAAAAGCGGAAGAGTGGCAGAGAATCAGCTCTATATACTCAATGCCAAAGTCAATGATCTTGATATTCAAGTGCTCTCTTTAGAGACTTCGATCAATGCGCTACAAGCAAAATTGGAAAATCTTACAAATATACAAGTGCGCTCAAAAGTTTCTCTAAGGCAAGTTCATCAAGTGAATGAGGGGGAAATCTTTGCACTCAAACCGCTCAATAAAAAATTAGAAGCATCAAAACTTGATCTCAAAGCGGCAAAAGAGAGTTACTATCCCTCTCTTGCACTCAAAGGCTCCTACACCTATTCGGATGCGGATGCTTATAATAATGACAAAGATATTGATAGTGGTCTTGCCAAAGGTGGAATCTATCTCAACATACCGCTTTTTGACTCCTCCAAGCAGACAAATTTTGATCGGGCAAAGCTCGGCTATATGAAAAATAGACTGAAGATTGAGGATAGCAAAAGAGATCTACTGATTCAAGCCAAGGAGCTCAAACGGGAGATAGCCATCCTCAAAAAATCGCTCAAACTCTCGAAAAAAAATATCGCCAATCAAAAAAGATTGTTGCATATTGCAAAAGTTTCTCTTGAAAATAGAGTAATTACACAAGAGGAGTATTTACGCTATGAAGATGCGTTGGCAGAGGCGAGAGCAAACCTCTCACAAAAAAAAGCAAAGATATGGCAAGAGACTGCAAAGCTGGCAGTAATTTATGGAGATGATTTAAAGGAGATTGTAAGATGAAATTTATCAAAAAGTTTTTGAAGTTGATTATTGTTCTCGCAGTGATCGCGGGTATTGCGATATTGGGGATCAAAGCGATCAAAGCAAAAAAGGCGAAGGAGGCTCAAACACCGCAAGCCAAAGTCTATGAAGTTGTAGCCAAAACAGAAAAATTTACGCCCAAAAAGGTGAAACTCACGCTACCGTACCTCTCTCAAGTTGAAAATGAGCAGAGTGTGAAAGTGGCATCGAGAGTTGCTGCAAGAGTCGTTTCCCTCAAAAGAAGCGGTGCGAAAGTAAAAAAGGGTGAAATCGTTGTCAAGCTTGATACAACCGATATTCAAGCGAAGATTGATGCACTCAATATCTCTCTAAATAATCTCTATCAAACACATAAAAGAACCGAGGCGCTCTATCGCGTTAAAGCGGCTTCTGTGGAGCAATTGCAAAATGAAGAGAGTAAAATCGCATCTCTAAAATCGCAACTTGCATCACTCAAGAATCAACTCAGCTATGCGCAAATCGTCTCACCGGTAGATGGTGTTGTTTCCAAAACATTGGTGAGTGAAGGTTCTGTAGCGATGCCGGGTAAACCGTTGCTTGAGATTAGCTCAAATAGCGGTTATGCACTACTAGTCAGGCTGCCTCAAGGAGAACATGCCGATAGTATCATCTATCAGGGTAAAAATTATCCACTCCATGATCTGCACACTACTTTTCACGGTCTGCATGAGTATAAAGCCTATGTCGATAGCAAAGGTTTGAGTAGCGGAGAGTTGGTAGATGTCACCGTCGTTTTGATGGACAAAACCGCGACTCTGCTTCCGTTTGATGCGATCTTAAACAGAGGAGATAAAAACTTCGTGCTCATTGCTAAAGATCATAAAGCAGAACCCAAAGAGGTGCATATCCTCCAAAGCGGTGAAGAGGGAATCGTTCTCAAAGAGGATATCAGCGGTCAAAATCTCGTAGTCGCAAAACCCGATATCATGCTCAAACTCTTGGGCGGAGCAAGTTTGAGAGCGGAGAAGTAAGATGTTTGACTTTTTTTACAAACGACCCTATCTACTCTATTCGCTTATCGCCGGCTTTTTTGTGATGGGGGTTATCGGGCTTGTGACACTGCCCAAAAACCTCTTCCCTGATGCCAATAGGCCACAAGTCGTTGTCGTGACTAAGATTCCGGGTGCTACCGCTAAAGTAGCGGCAAACTCCGTATCAAAACCGATAGAGGAGGAGATATCCAGACTGGGAATGGTTCGTGATGTCAGCAGTGTGAATGTCGCTAACTTCTCTATCGTAAAAGCAGAGTTTGAGTACAAAAAAGGGCTTAATGCCGCTGCGGTTGATGTGGCAAATGCGCTAAGCATCGTCAAATCCAAACTACCACAAAATGCAAATCCGGCGATCTACACCGTCGGTGACTTTACCTTGCCGGTTGATATCCTCTCTTTGAGTCCCAAAAACGGGAACATCAATGTAGCGGATATCAGAAAGATTGCCCAAAGCTTTATCAAACCCTATCTGCTTAGCAATCCAAAGATAGGAAATGTCGAAGTTTTCGGCGGTTATCAAGGTGCTATCAACATCGAAGTCGATCCTTTCAAGGCGAAAAAGTATGGTGTTGATTTTGATAAGATCATGCAAGCTATCGGATCGTTAGATCGTGATATTCCTATCGGTTTTGTAAAGGGAGATGGAAATTTTTATACGCTTTCCTACTACGGGGAGAGTGATAATATCCAAAAACTAAAATCACTGACTATTTTGCCAAATGTCACACTAAGCGATATCGCCGATGTGAAGTGGAGCTATAAAAAACGCACAAGCGGATATCTTGGAAACGGCAAAGAAGCAATCGCACTCGCTATTCAGAGGGCACCGGGAGGATCGGTACTAAGCGTATCAAACGCCGCACGAGAGGAGATGAAAAAGCTCCAACAAAAATATCCAAATATCAACTTTGAGATCAGCGACACCCAAAGAGATCTGATCCAAACAGCAAATACCAATATGCTCGAAGCCTTAAGAGATGCCATCATCTATACGCTGATCGTACTACTCTTTTTCCTTGGAAATTTTCGCGCTATTGTTGCCGCCGCAGTCTCTATCCCCATGGTCTTTTTTGCTACGATGGCAATCATCTGGCTGACAGGGGGAGAGCTCAATATCGTTGTCTATACCGCTATTATCCTTGCTCTTGGTATGCTAACCGATGATGCGGTGGTAGTGTTGGAAAATATAGAAAGACATTTAGAGGAGCATGAGGATCTCCAAAGTGCCGTCGTACATGGAACCAAAGAGGTTATTTCGCCTGTATTTGCAGGAACAGTGGCAACGATCGCTATCATGTTCCCACTTATGTATGTAGGGGATTTTCCGGAGCATATTTTTAAACCACTGATCGCCACACTCATCATCGCACTACTAGTAAGTTACTTCTTGTCGATCACCTTTATCCCAAAGCTCTCCGTTTGGCTTTATCGAAACGGGACAGGGAAAACAAAGATAGAGAAGCTCTTTGAATCGCTTTATCAAAATACGGTGGGGAGATTGGTCGGTCCATATCTTGGCGTATTGAAGTTTTCTAACGGTAAGCTTTGGGTGCTTAGAAGAATGTTTTTGACGATGCTAGTCGTTGCGACCTTGATACTCAGCGTTAAAAACATTATGCCGCTTATCGGAAAGGATGTGATGCCGCCGATGGATACGGGTATCATCAAAGCGCAAATTTCATTTAGCTCTAATGAGAGTGTCGATAGCGCAGAGCAAAAACTCAAACCCTTCCTTAAATGGCTACACGAGCAAAAATGGGTCAAGATGAGTTCAGTCGCATTTGGCGGTGAGATGGGAGTACTTTCTCTTGGTAGCGGAAATCTTCCGAGTGAAGCGACGATTACAATCAATGCCGTCAATCGCTTTGAGAGAAAAGCGAGTATCTGGCAACTGGAGAATCAGATCAGAGATGAACTGGCTAAACTTGGCGGTGTGAAAAAACTTGATGTCTTTGACTTTGGTGCAACAGCTCTCTCAACGATCAAAGCACCGCTTGATATGCGGATAAAATCTGCCGATCTTTCGCATCTACCACAAAAGGCACGAGAGCTTGCAAAAGATATTCAGCATATCAAAGGACTCACCTCCATCTCAACCAGTTGGGATAAAGACTTTAGCGAGTATGAGTTGAAAGTGGATAAAAATAAGGCGCTCAGATACGGTATCACACCCTTTCAAATCGTGATGCAGTTACCGCTAAGAGGTCAAATCGTAGCCGTGGCATCCAATCTGGAGAGTATGAATATGCAACCGGTTCGCTTCTACCTCAAAGGGAAGTTTGCGAAAAATATACAGACTCTTAGGCTCTTGCCGATCAAAACCAAACTGGGAGATGTACCGCTTGAGACATTTGCGAAGTTTCAAAAGCATCTGACCTACTCAAAGATCGAGAGGGATAAGATGCTCTATAGTATCGATGTAAATGGATATCGAGCAAAACGACCGGTTACACACATCACCGAAGATGCCGATGAGATATTAAAATCGTTCATCAAAGATGGTGTCGTTATCTCTCAAGAGGGGGATATAGTCCAACTCAATGATAGTTTTAAGAGAATGACAAAAGCGATAGGACTTGGTGTGTTGATACTCATTATGACACTGATAGTCATCTATAAGTCAGTAAGACTTGCACTCATTATGATTGTGGTACTACCACTCTCGATGATCGGTGGATCATGGGGAATGTTACTCTTTGACAAGCCAAGCTGTATGCCGAGTATGGTCGGTCTGCTTCTACTCTTTGGTATCATCATCAAAAATGCTGTCTTGCTGATCGACTTTTATAAAGAGTATGAGAAAGAGGGTAAAACACCCTTTGATGCAGCGATAGAGAGTGTGCGGGTGAGATTTAGACCAGTGATGATGACGGCATTTGGTACGATAGCAGGAATGATCCCTATCGCACTTGAACAAGCCGTTGGACTTGAGAGGTTATCTCCACTTGCGGATGTAGCGGTGGGCGGTCTGATCGTCGGAACGCTCTTGACGCTGATCTATGTTCCGCTTTATGCCTATATTACCGATCCGCGAAATAAAAAAACCAATCCGATCAAAAAGATAGAGGAGTCACTAGAGTAGCGTGATGATAGTTTGATCTTTGAAGCACTCTTCGGAGTGCTTTGAAGATGGAATTTTCCATCAAAACATTCATAAAAACAAGGAGAATTTAGATGGCACATGTACCGACACCTGAACAAGTAGAAGCGATGATGGTAGAGAAGATGGGGGAGTTACCCGAAAGTCTCAATAGCGCAAAGGCGATGGATCCGAGATTTCTCGTTGAGCAAGCGATGAGTAGCAAATTTAGCGTACAAGATGAGAATAATCCTTTTGATCCTAAAACTTCTATGCTCTTAGCGCTTGCGGTCGCTCTTGCAAAGGGAAGCGAAGAGTGTATGCGAGAGCAAACGAAGATGCTAAAGAAAATGGGCGTGACCAAAGAGGAGTTGGCATTTTTGGTACGAATCGTTAAACATTCCAACTCAAGTTCTATCATGGGAGATGCGAAAAGTATCTTTGATACATTTTTGAGTTAAATCCAAGTTTCTGCCACAAGGAGGCAAAGATGAAAAAAGTTGTGATTCTTGGTGCCGGCTTTGCCGGTTTGCATATCTTTTATAAGATTCGACATCTTATAGATAAAAAGTTTGAGTTAACCGTCATAGATGAGAGAAGCCATTCACTGCTCAAACCCTCTCTTCCGGAAGTGGCGTTTGAGGGGGCTCCGATTTCTCACTCACTGGTAGAGTTAGAGCACACGATCACACATAAAGGAGCAAACTTTATCCAAGATCGCGTCATAGATATCGATGCACAAAACAATAAACTCACACTCCAAAACGGTGAGGAAATTTCTTATGATTATCTCTTTATCACACTTGGTGCGGTAAAAGATTATGATGCGATCAAGGGCTTTAGAGAGTATGGCTACTCAGTGTGTGATGATACGCAGGCACAAAGGCTTTGGGAGAGAGTGAAGAGCTTTGAAGGTGGAAAGGTCGTCACCGGTGCTGCAAAAAGTGTCTGGGGAACAAGAGTCGATGCACCTGATCTATCTGCTCCGTGCGAGGGACCTATCGGTGAGATTATGTTTATGCTAGATCACTATCTAATACATGAAAAAGGTTTAAAACGAGAGCATGATTTCAAGATAGATGTATTCACACCGGGTGAGATATTTTTCGAAGATGTCGGTGATGTCCCAAGAAATGCAGTCGGTACAATCATGCAAGAGAGAAAGATGGACTTGCACAATAACAAAGTACTAACTGAAATCGGAAAAGATTTTATCGCATTTGAAGACGGTACAAAGATGGCGTGTGATTTGGCGATCATTATTCCACCCTATAGTGCTCCGAAAGTGCTCAAAGAGTCCAATATCGGTGATGAAAAAGGTTTTATTCCGACAGATAAAGAGATGTGTCATCTCGACTATCCCAATATCTATGCGGCAGGTGATATCACGGCATTGGCTCAACCCAAGCTCGGACACATCGCTATCTTGCAAGGAGCCATAGCGGCAAATCGATTTTTAAAGGATATCGGAGAAGATGTAGAGATACCGCCGTTTGATCTTGAGGTATTTTGTATCATGAATATGGGTGGACACGATGCGACGATGATCGTATCAAACAAGCTCTATGGTGGGGATTTGGACAAAGTATTTCACTCACCGGTTGCGAAGATGATGAAGTGGGGATTTGATAGTTATCTCTACTACAACAAGGGGCATATGCCACCGGATTTTGCTATGGAGGCGATGGATAAGTTCATCCAGTTATAGAGTATAATCCCAAAATTTGGGATAATTCAAATAGGGAGAGGATATCCGATGGGTATAAAAAAAGCGCTATTGTTGATGGGTGTCGTGATCATTTTTCTTTTAATCGGATTTCATTTTTATGAAAGCAACAGAAAGTTTAGTACCGTTGAACCGCATATCAAAGATATCTCAAAAGAGATTTTTGCGATCGGTAATGTGGATGCAAAAACAAAATATCAGATTACACCGGCTGTTTCGGCAGCTATTATCTCCCTCTCTGCAGATGTGGAAGATAAGGTAAAAAAAGGAGATTTGCTGGTTGTGCTTGATAGTGTTGATCTTCCTTTTAAGCTAAAAGCGCAAGAGCTACTACTGAAAAAAGAGGACACCACTATCAAGAGTTTGAAAGATGATATAGAAGCCCTCATCTCAAAAAGAGATTTAGCCCAAAAAAATCTCAATCGAAACCGACAAATCCACAAAAGAGGCTATCTCTCAGATGAAAACTATGACAAACTCAAGAGTGTGTTAGAAGTAGCAAACGCCAAACTCAAAGCATCCCAAACCAAAATAGCTTCTCTTATGGTGGATAACAATATCACCCTTCAAAATATCCATGCCCTGAAAAAACGCCTCTCCCTCTATAAACTCTACGCACCGACAAACGGCTACATCATCTCTAAAGATGCGGAAGTTTCCCAAACGGCACTCCCTCAAAAAGCGATCTTAACCATCGTCAATCCCCAAGATGTTTGGGTGAAAGCCTATGTGGATGATAGATTAAGCACTGATCTCAAAGTGGGTGATAAAGCAAAAATCACCCTTAGATCAAACCCTCATAAAATATATAGGGGAGTCGTCAAACGCATCGAGCCCAAAAGCGATCCGGTGACACTTGAAAAAGAGGTAGATATCGGCTTTGATAAAACACCTCTACCTTTTTATATCGGGGAGCAGGCCACTGTTCATATCAAGACAAAAGAGTTAAAAAATGCGCTTACAATTCCCTCAAAAGCAATTATTTATAGAAATGAAGATAGCGGTATTCTCGCAATCAAGGATAATAAAAAGCATTTTCAATCTGTAAAAATCCTTTATAATGACGGCAAAGAGGCGGTTGTGAAGGGGATAGATACTCATACTAAAATTGTGTTGCCATGATAAACTTAGCAGAAAAAGATATCGCTCACTCTCTTGGAAAGTTTATTGTAACCTCTATGGGTGTGGGGATGCTTTTGGGAATTGTAATGATTATGATAGGTGTTTATCGGGGAATGGTGATCGATGCTAAAATTTTGGTCGGTGATATGGGTGTGGATCTTTGGGTGGTACAAGATGATACCTTAGGACCTTTTGCCCAAAGCTCAAGGGTACATGAAGATCTCAAAAATAGTATCAAAGGGATAGAGGGTGTAGGTAAAACAACTGCTCTTACTTTTCAAAATCTCCAACTCACAGTCGATGGAAAGAAAAAAAGAGTCTTTGTTGTCGGGTATAATCCGCTAGATGAGATAAAAGCTCTCAATCCTCAAAGGATCATCAAGGGAAGAGCCATCATCAACGATCACTATGAGATGGTAGCAACCGATAAGATAGGTTTAGATATTGGTGATAAGATAGGAATAGCAAGAGATATATACACCGTTGTCGGTATCACACACGGTACCGTATCATCCGGTGGAGATCCGGTAGTATATCTCTCTCTAAAAGATGCGAAAAATATCCAATTTTTATACTCAAACTTTAGGGTACGAAGCGATAGGCAAAGGGGTATCAAAAAAACACAAAGCCATTTGGTTAATACAGTGGTTGCGACGGTTAAGAGTGGTTTTGATCCTAAGAGAGTAGCCGATGACATCAAACACTATCTACACAAAGAGGTCTTCACTCAAGAAGAGGAAGCGAGCATCCTCACCAAAAATCTCATCAAGATGGCATCCAAACAGATCGGGATGTTTACGGTGATCTTAGTGATAGTCTCAACGATCATCATCGCACTCATTATCTATACCATGACACTTGAGAAGATCAAAGAGATCGCTATCATGAAGCTTCTTGGTGTTCCCAATAGCATAATCATCAAGATGATTATGCAAGAGACACTTTTGATGGGAGTTTTGGCATTTTTCTTTGGCTTACTTTTCTCACATCTTATCTATACAAAGTTTCCTAAGAGAGTCGTTTTGGAGATGCCTGATGCCATGGTACTTTTTGTGATAATAGTTATTGCTTCGATACTCGCCTCTCTGGTCGGTATCAAAAAGGTTTTGAGTGCAGACCCTGCAGAGGCGATAGGGGGATAGAATGGATAGTGCTATTAAACTAGATCGTTTGGCAAAGAGTTTTGGTTCGGGTGATACCTATATCGAGGTGATCCAAGAGGCGACTTTTGAGATCAAAAAGGGAGAGTTGGTCGCACTGATCGCACCAAGCGGTGCGGGGAAAACGACGCTACTCATGATGATCGGTTGTGTGCTCGATCCTACCAAAGGGAAGATTTGGCTGGGTGAAGATCAAGTCTATGACGATAAGTGGCTAACCAATGAAAAACGAAAGATCAGAAGAGAGAAGATCGGCTTTATCTTTCAAGCGCACTATCTGATACCCTTTTTGAATGTCTTGGAAAATGTCATATTGCTCCCACAGCTTAATAAAGTCGATGAAAAGATCACCAAAGAAAAAGCGATGGAACTTCTCAAATACTTCGGTATAGAGGATAAGGCATACGAGATGCCTTCAAACCTCTCAGGTGGACAAAACCAACGGGTAGCCATCGCAAGAGCTTTAGCCAATAACCCGGAGATCATCTTAGCCGATGAGCCGACCGCCGCACTCGATATGAAACGAAGTGTCGATGTTGTGAAACTGCTAAAAAAGATCGCACTTGAACAAGATGTAGCCATCATCATGGTAACACACGATGAGAGATTGTTGCCACTTTGTGATAGGGTTCTTACGATCAAAGATAAAAAAGTTTACAATTTAAGTGTCAAGGAGTTTATGAACAATGGAAGCGTGTAGAGAGATGAGAGCGGGAGAGGTATTAAACTTTGGCAATGATGACTATCCCCTCTATCAGGTAACAATTTACGGAGACAAAGTACTATGTGCAAAACTCTCAAAGCGAGTGAGTTGTGCTATCAAACACCTGCCGATCAGAGTCGAGTTTCACTATGAATACAGTACGCAAAAAGCGATAGAGAAAGGCATCGTTAAAGATCCCACTTTAGTACTAAACGGTGAAATATTTATCGAGGGGTTGATCTCAAGTGAGGAGATAGCGGAGAGGTTTAGTACTAAAATTGAAAGGAATTAAATATAGTTTTTTAGAGATGCTTCTATCTTTTAGTATTCATAACACACTGTAGGCTTATGCTAAAGGCTGGAGTCTTTTTCATATAGTCAATATATTGGTCTTGGTATTTTTCTATAGCTTCAGGCTCTTCTATGAGCAACACAAACCCAAAAGTAGCTGCCAACCCCCATCCGGAAGCTAAAATGATAACGCTATTGGCACTCATCAAAGCAATAGCCAGAGGAAGTAGTCCGATACCAAGATGCATAGGGTGTCTCATGCACCCATAAATACCTCTATCTATGAAACGGTCAGGAATAAACTCACCCTCTTTTGTATGTGCAAATTTTTTTAATGTTCTGCCTGCTATCATCGTCAGTGCAAGAGAGTAGATAAATAAAAATGAACCTATCAGAATGCTGAAAAATGCCATAAAACCGTTTAGCTTTATATCTGAGATAAGTCCGGTTGAAAAAATAGCAATGTAAACTGTAAGCCAAAAGAGAGCTTTAAACCACATCGATTTGATCTTTTTGTCAGTATGCATTATTTGATCTCTCGATTTTGATGCGCATAGATGAGTATCGCTACAAAGACACCCCCTTGAATTACACCCAAGATCACTTCTGAAATCACAGCTATCATCGCACTCAGTGTTTGAGGAATCCAATCTCCCGATCCGAGTGTCGTAAATGTGACTGCCGAAATATACATGGAGAGAACAAAGCGATGCTCATACATAGATTTGAGATTTTCAGGTGAAAATTGAGAATTGAGATGAAAAAAGACAAAAGGATCAAAAATATAATAAACCGTTGCATAGTATAGAATTGTTAATACTGTAATCTCCAAATATAAAAACAATACTTGAATGAGTGTTATATGCACATGGTGCTTACTCCGACTAAAGATATAAATCGCACTATCGAGTACAATAAATCGTATCAACATAATATAGAGAATATTGCTGATCAAAAAAAGATGTCTGTACGCCTCAAAATAGCCCTTGAAAGCATGAGCAAATGCCCACTCTCCCCATAGCGGAAACAAAAAAAGCGGCATCATAAGATAAGCGATATCGATGCGATTGAGATAGCGTTTCTCTCTCAAAAAAAACTTGGGAATTGCCATGTGTATAACCTCGTTAATGTTTTAATAATTTTTTCAATTTTTCCCCAATCCCCTTTTTCTCCCCCATCTCACTCTGAGGCACTTCTGCTTTTGGTTTATAACAATCCTCAGGCGGAACATTTTCAGGCATACCGTCAACATTGACGACATTGAGCTCCGGATGAATCAACTCACGAAGCTTTTTTTGCACCACCATCTTTGTCGTCATCAAACTCATCGAACAGCCGTGACACGAACCGGTCAGTTCGATATAGACCGTACCATCCTTCACGCACAAAAGCTTGATATCCCCACCGTGAGAGAGAACATACTCTTTGACTTTTGGCAAATGATAATGAACCGCTTCGTAAATATCCTCATCTAAAAAGATCATTCTTTACCCTTTTTTATGATTTTTATAACTATATGAAATGATACACCCTTTTGACTTAATTAGGAGTTAAAATGTCTTATTTTACATTCACTACACTATAATACAGAAAGAATATATAAAATTGTGTATACTTCAATGCAAAATACTGTTTTTATTCTCAAACAAAGGAGCAACCATGCAAGCATACCTCTCTATGCTCTCTCATGACATCATCGCTCTCATCACCATTCTCAACCCCATTGCCGCTGCAAGCATCATGGTCACGATGGTCTCACCCCCGACACCCGCAAATATCCGCCCGGTAGCACTCAAGGCGACATTGACTGTCTTCATCTCCTCTTTGATCACACTCTATACCGGAGAGCTTATCTTTAAGCTTTTTGGCATCAGTGTTCTCTCCCTTAAAGTGATCGGTGGGATTATCCTGATGTTCATCGCTATCAACATGGCATATGGACATCCCTCCAAAGCTAGACACACCAAAGAGGAGCAAGATGAAGCGGAAGAGAAAGAGGATGTTTCAGTCATCCCAATCGGTATTCCCATCCTTTTTGGTCCCGGAGTCATCGCCACTATCATCGTACTCAACAGCAATCATGCCAAAGCATTTCCTCAACTCATCAGCTATGCACTTGTTACGATTGCTATCGTTGTAGCATCTTTAGTTGTTTATATCATCCTACGCTATTCCGGTACGATTAACAGTGCACTCGGCGTGACAGGGATGAAAATACTCACAAGAATTATGGGACTGATTGTCGGGGCAATTGCGGCACAGTTTTTGGTCAGTGGTATCAAAGGCTTGTGGCATACACTGTAAGTAGAAAATTGCAAGAAAAAGGAGATGATATGCAGGATACATCCGGAGAAATTAATGATATTGATCCTAAAGATTTGATGGCAGTAGAACGATCGACAACAGCGCTCATAGGCACCTCAATTTCACTTATAATGCTTGGATTTGTAGTTGAAAAATTTGAGCTTTTTCTACATCTTATTGCCCCACAGATGAAAAAAAACATGCCTGCCGTTCTACCTCAATTATCACATATTCAATTCTACAACGCTTTGGGCATACTTATTGTTTCAGTCGGCATCATCCTCTCTCTTTACACTTATCATTACTATACACGCTGGATCAAGCATTTAGAACAAAAACGCATAAGTACTGATAAAAATATCTATTTTCTTCTCTCTCTTTTTATTGCGCTGATAGGGTTTGTACTCATTTTTAGTATGATTATTCTATAAAGTTCTCCATCTTTGTTTGTTGGCTGACAGACAAATAGTTTCTCTTTTGCTACGATAATGATCTAATAGGGCATCTCAAAAAGTCATTCATGCCCTTTAAATCAGGAGTCAAGTATGAAACACCCTAAAAAGCATGACAAAAAAAACACA
This sequence comes from Campylobacterales bacterium, assembly GCA_027023405.1. Lineage (GTDB taxonomy): Bacteria > Campylobacterota > Campylobacteria > Campylobacterales > QNZT01 > QNZU01. The sequence continues at coordinate 3,383 of JALVVN010000044.1, read as the reverse complement.
CTAGAACGATTTTCTACCAAACGATTTCTCAAAGTCACTTTTACCTATTTTCTACTCTTTTTGGCACTACTAGGGATGGTTGACTACTATGCAATGATGATTTACAACTTTGCGCTTGTTTTTGGAGTTGCACTCCTTTTGGCGCTTCCTGCCGGTTATCTTCATGTCAAAAAGGGGCGACATACCCATATAGACGATGTGGCGGATGAGATACTCTAAGCGCTTACCATGATACAAATTATACTCTTGAGTCTCGGCTTTAGTATCGATGCAATCAATACTGCTCAAACCCGGCACGGTAATGGCCTATGATTTTTGGATTTACCCTCTCAAAACAACTCTCCCAAATATTTCAACGCTTTAGTGAAGAGCTAGCCGAAGTCATTTCCATCCTTTTAGGACTCAAAATATTCTCCGACACACTTTAAATGTCACACAAGTGGCATAGTTTTTCACAAAATTACTATACAATTACACCAAAAGTTAATATAAGGAGAACGATATGAAACAGACCATTCACTCTATCCGCTTTGCCCTCAAAGAGATGATGCAGTGGCACAATCTCAAGTATATCTTAATCAGTGGTCTGATTACTATTCTATTGTGGGGTATTTTGGGTGCATTTTTATGGGATCCCCTCAATGCTTTTACGGTAAAAATATTAGATTTTATTCCTTTTTCCATGGTGAGATCCAACGGCGCGTGGATGTTGAGTGCTTTTGTTTGGTTTCAAATGATACTCATCACCTTTGCGCTCTTTTGGATCTTTGCAGGTCACCTGCTGTTTCATGATACCTCCAAAACATTTTACTCAAAGCGCACACTGATAATTTTGGGTGTGATCGGGCTCTTTTGGTCGGGTGTTTGGTTTGTGTGGGGCGATATAATCTACCAAAAAATTTTAGCACTATTAACTGAGCTCCCTTTTCAAACTGTTCGGGAGGGTGTGGCTGATCTCTTTGCGCTCTATCTGATCTACAATGCAATGATCGTCTCGATGCTTTTTATGGTCAGTCTCTTTAGTGAACCGCTTATCAAACATATCAATGCGCTTCACTTCAACGCAAAGGATGTTGAAGCCAAAAAAATATTTTCATCCATGGGCTACACGCTCAAAGACACGCTCATCTTTACCGTAGTGACAGTTGTGCTTTTTCCATTGATGTTTATCCCCTTTCTCAATATTATCATCCAGATCGCTTTTTGGGCATGGCTGACTAAAGATACTATCGCATATGATGCCGCATCATTGGCACTCAAAAGTCCGGACAAAAGTATCGTCAAGCACAATAGTCCACAACTTTGGATCATTACGGTTGTCGCGATTCTCTTTAATTTCTTCCCACTTTTGCATATTTTTGCGCCGTTTTTTGGGGAGATTGCGATGTTTCACTACTTTAAAAACAGAGCTGACTAATGGACCTCGTAACACTTCTACTGTTCCTTACGGTAGCGAGTGTTGCAATATTTGATTTTACCAACGGCTTTCATGATGCAGCGGACATGGTCGCAACCGCTATCGCATCCAAAGCGATGCCCACCTCTCATGCCATCACTATCGTTTCTCTCTTTACATTTTTAGGACCTATTATTGCAGGATTAGCGGTTGCAGATACAATCGGTACTTTCGTAGAGATAAAAGGAGTACCCGCGCTCTATGCCGAAGCATTGGTCATTGCGGCACTATTGGCAGCAGTGAGCTACAATCTCATCACTTGGAAATTCGGACTCCCCTCCTCCTCATCCAACTCTCTTGCCGGTGGACTGGTCGGGAGCGGTCTCTTTGTCGTGGGAGAGTCGCATATTCACTGGGGTTTTGATGCCTTGATGCATGGAGAGCTTGTCGGTATCGCCAAAGTGGTAGCAGGACTCTTTCTCTCTCCTCTTTTTGGCTTTATGATAGGATTTTTGATCTTCCGTGCAATCCTCTTGATCTTTCGAAGATTCACCATCAGGATCAGACCGCTTTTTATTGTGACACAATACTTCAGCGTGGCATGGCTCGGCTTTTCACACGGAGCAAACGATGCACAAAAGGGAATGGCAATTACGGGGATGATCCTTTTCGCATCCGGATTTACTGATCACTATTCTATACCGTTGTGGGCCGTGCTACTCTCGACAAGCGCCATCACACTCGGCACACTCTTTGGCGGTTGGAGCATCATCAAGACACTCGGCTTTGAACTCTACCATATCAAGCTCATCCATTCGATCGCTACGCAACTCTCTTCCGCCTTTGTCAATAGCGTCGCAACCCATATCGGTGCCCCGACATCGACGACTCAAGTCGTCACCGGCTCTCTACTGGGTGTCGGTGCGAGTGAAAAACCCTCTCATGTCAATTGGAGCAGAGCCTCTCAAATCGTTTTGGGATGGTTGGTAAACTTACCGGCTTCAATCTTTTTAGGTGCACTCTACGCTTGTATCATCATACATATTTTGGAGGTTATATCATGACATCATTTCTCAAAAAATTCATCTTACCAAAAGAAATCGACTTCATCTGTGCAATGCATCAGCATGCCGAAGCGATCAAAAAGATCACTGATGATCTCGAAAAGTGTATGATAGAGCAAAAAACAAACTATTGTCAAAATATCCTCGATGACACACACCAAGCTGCAAAGATCCGAGACGAAAATATGCAAAATCTTCTCAATACCTTCATCACACCAATCGATCGCGAGTCGATCTATCGCATCATTACACAGTTGGATTGGGTTTCGATTAGCATTCGACATTTGATCAAGAAACAACAGGCTTTTGGCGTGGAGGCGTTACACGGCGATTACGCACCGCTGATCCAAGAGCTCAAACTTCAAGCAGAACTCCTCACAGCAGGCTTTCGTACCATCAAGAGTAATCCTGTAAAAACCGCTGAGAGTGCCAAACGCGTCAGGGAGAGTTACGATACGCTGGTCGAACACTATATCCGGCATCTCAGCAACCTTTTCAAAGAGGAGGAGTTTAAAAAGATCCTCATCAACAAAGAGCTACTCTCACAGATCAAAGATATCAGTCAGCATCTTAGAATGAGTGCTAACTCACTAGAAGATGTCGTGATGAAGATGTCTTAAACCTATCTTTGATAAGCCACTTATAGTAAAACTATAATATTCATAATATTGATTTATATCAATGATAAAATTTTACGATTACAGTAGAATACGGCGTCTAAAAGACACAATTCTAACACAACCGCTCGCCAAAGGGATGTTTAGAATCGTGCTTTATTCAAAGGTGACATTTATAGTGATCTGTCAACACATTTTAGGACATATTCCAATGACCTAGTCTATAGTTACATTTCGTAACATTTTTTCTTCAAATGCAACCGGTGACAAATAATCATTGTAAGAATGCAACCTTTTACGGTTATA
>JALVVN010000043.1 GCA_027023405.1 Campylobacterales bacterium | reverse complement strand
TGCTAAAGAAAAGGAGTTACTTAAAACTGTAATTACAAAATTAGCAAATGGTGAAGAGTTAGAAGAAAAATATAAAGACCATAATTTGATAGGAAACTATTTAGGTTGCAGAGAGTGTCATGTTAAACCTGATTTGCTTTTGATTTATAGAGTTGATGATAATATTTTAGAGTTAGCATTAGTTAGGGTTGGTAGCCATTCTAAACTTTTTTGAGCTATTGAAGTTTTAAGGATAACAAGTCCTTGGATGATGAATAAGCTACCCTGCCGAGTTTTCTAACTTTATTTTGCTAAAATGCTTTTAAGAGTTCAAAAACTTGATTGAATAAAATCGCTTATTTATCAAGTCAACCGTTATCTAAGAGATCAAAAAATCTTGCAAAAGTAAAAATTTAAGGTTATCATTATGGTAACTATAATATGCAACCAAATTATGCTGATAGTAAATTTGCTTTTGGGTCTTGGTATTAGGAAGTTTTAAAAAGAGATTGGAATAATCCAAATGAAATAAAAGCTCAATATAAAAGTACAAGTGTTGTTGGAGACAATAAAGTTGTTTTCAATATTTGTGGTAATAAATATAGGTAGATTGTAAAAATTAACTATATTGCTAAATTCGAGGAGGAGGAATATTTGCACCCGTCAGGGTCAAATATTCCTCACGATAGTCGTTATATCAAAAAGTTCAATTGGGCATAATCTGATGTGCCGGCTAATGCAAATTTCATTATCAATGTAGTACGCGTAAATTCCGGATAGGACTCCATTCCGCACTCTACGGTATCTAACCCCTCTAGTTGCTTATCATCATTCGCTACTATTGGCATGATTTTGTTAATGATAAAGAGAACAATATAACTGATAACAAATGCAAAAAGAGCTACAACCAAAACACCTTTGAGGTGTGCCATGAACGGTGTATCACTAAAGATACCGACTGCCGGCGTCCCCCATATACCATATTGGAGATAGTTGATGAGACGACAATGATCGCACCGGCTAAGCCGGCGGTATTGGTATTCATAATTGTTAGCGCAACCGTATCGGCACTCTCTTTTGAGGAGATAGAACCGACACTTCCACCCTTAAAACCAAACCAGCCGATCCAAAGTAAAAATGCTTCAAGTGCGACAAGCGGAATATTGGATGCGGGAATCACTTTGATCTTACCATTTTTGAAGCGATCGTGTCGATTTCCGATGATCATAATCGCCGCCAACAGTGCCCATCCGCCTGTTGAGTGAATAACGGTACTCCCCGCCAAATCATGCATCGAAGAGATATCAAGCGCCATATCTTTAAGAAAGTTACTTCCCCCAGGAAAGATTGACTACGATCGGGTAGATGATCGCCGACATCACGATCGTAAAAAAGACCATCAGTACCACCTTTGCCCGTTCGCTGATACCGCCACTCATGATGTTCACAACCTTACCGACAAACGCCATCTGAAAGAGAAATGCCGCCCACTTACTCATACTATCACTACCGAAATCTCCAAAAGCGATATGATACCCCATCAGTAAAAATGCCAACGATGCGACCAAATAGATCATCGTGTTCATCATCAGCACCGCTGTAACATTTTTGGTATGTACCAAACCCGCCTCCAGCATCGCAAAAACCGGTACCATCAAGATAATCAAAACAAACGCAAAGAGCGTATCCACTACATATTCCATCTATTCTCCTTATTGAAATGATAAGTGGTTCATATCAATAAGGAGTTTGAACAGTTCCAAAAGCTCCAATTTGCTATACTCTAAGCTATGAAGATAGTCGCGTTGATACGAACTTTTTTTCTCCTATTGCTTCTTTTCCCGTTTCTCTATTTTTTGATCTCACATCTGCTGATCTATCTGCCGTGTCGTAGTGACGGGGTGCCGGATCAGCAAGAGAAATCTATCAATATCTATCTCTACGCACCTGAAAATGGATTTTTTTCGCATAGTGAGCTGATTGTTCCCCTTTCACTCTTTGAACTCTCTGATCCGATCATCAAAGGGATAGCAAAGGGGAAGAAGCGGGGATATTTGGCTTTGAGCTACGGTGATAGGGCGTTTATGGAGGATGAGGGAGGGTTTGAGCGGATCAACTATCCGCTAGCGATCAAAGCGCTTCTTCTTCCCACACCGGCACTGATGAAGGTAGCATGGATGCGTGATTTTGATAAGTCACAGACGGTTGCATTTGCTCTCACACCTTCAAAAGCAGAGGCTTTACGACAGGCGCTACTGGAGAGTTTTCAGCTCCAAAACGCAAAGCTAATCCCCTATAAATCCCCTAAGCTCGATCATGATTTTTACTACTATGAAGCGAAAGTGCCCTATAATCTTTTTTACACCTGCAACAGTTGGAGTGGGCGAATGTTGTGGCGTGCGAGAGTCTGTGTGAGCCCGTGGACACCGCTAGGGTATCAGCTACGAAGATCTATTAGAAGAGAGGAGGGGAGATGAGTATATTCGATACTTTGGCAAAGGAGTGGGATCAAAACTCCAATCGTGTACAAAATGCCAAAAGCTGTTATGAGAAACTTGATGAAATCTGTGACCTAAATGGAATGCGCGTGCTCGATTTTGGTGCGGGTACGGGGCTTTTGAGTTTTTTGATCGCACAAAAAGCCTCCGAAGTGTGGGCACTGGACAACTCCAAAGGGATGCTTAAGGAGCTTGAGCGCAAGCTCAAGGAGAGTGGCGTAGAACATATCCATCCTCACTATCACGATCTCGAGCACGATACGATGCCAAACGATTTCGATCTCTTTGTCACTTCAATGACGCTACACCACATCGAAGATACAAAGGGTTTTCTACACAAAGCAAAATCTTCGCTCAAACCAGGTGGGATAATCGCGATCTTGGATTTGGTAACGGAGGATGGATCGTTTCATTCGCGTGGCAATGAGGGGGTGGCGCATTTTGGTTTCGATCCAGAGGCATTGGCTGATCTACTCTCACAGGAGGGGTTTGAGATACGCTTCAATAAGCCGATCTACACGATCCAAAAAGAGCGAGACTATCCGGTATTTTTAACGGTGGGGCATCTTGTTTAGAGGCTTTTTACTACTGTGGATCGCAGTTGATTTGCTGCGTGCGGAGCCGATAGCGGATCAGTTGAGTCGCCTTTTTATCATCGGTTTTGAGGGTAAGACGGTGCCTGCCAAACTGTGCGACTATCTCTCCCACCATCCACTCGGCGGTGTGATCCTCTTCTCGAAAAATATCTCCTCTCCCAAGCAGTTGCAATCACTCACGGCGGATCTACGAAAATGTGCGAAGTATCCCTTGCTGATAGGTGTGGATGAGGAGGGGGGATTGGTTCAGCGATTGAGTCGCAAAAACGGCTTTGACTCTTTCCCAAAGCCGAGTGAAGTAGCAAAAGTGTCGATCTCAGAAGCCGGAGCGATTTATCGAAAAATGGCAAAAATGCTTCACCAAAACGGTATCAATCTCAACTTTGCGCCGAGTGTGGATCTGGCGATCAATCCTAAAAACAAAATCATTGTCGGCTACGGCAGAAGTTTCGGATCTGACCCCCAAAAGGTGATCGCCTACGGATCGATCTTTGTCAAAGCGATGCAAGAGGAGGGGGTGATCCCCGTCTTGAAGCACTTCCCGGGGCACGGATCGAGTCATGGAGATTCACACAAAGGGTTTGTCGATGTGACGCAGAGTTGGAAACAAGAGGAGTTGGAACCCTTCTTGAAGATCAAAGCACCGATGATTATGAGTGCGCATATTTACAATGCTCGATTAGATTGCAAGGAGATCGCTACTCTCTCCAAGCCGACACTCAACCTTTTGCGAAAAGGGGGATTTAGAGGAGTGATTGTAAGTGATGATATGCAGATGGGTGCGATACGCAAACACTACAAGTTTCAAGATGCCTTAGCCAAGTCGCTCATGAGTGGTGTCGATATGTTGCTTGTAGGCAATCAACTCTCTCACCCGATCTCTATCGATGCGTTGGTGGCGATGTTGCAAGCCTCTTACAAAAAGGGAGACCTCACACTAGCGAGGATCAAAGAGGCAAATGGTAAAATAGCGAAACTCAAAGCGACGATAAAGGAGTAAAATGGCAGAGATGACGATGATCCCCTTTGTCTATGGTGAGGGAAGTGAGAAGGTATTGGAGATAGCCAAGTCGCATCCACTTGCATCACACTTAAATTTTGTGAGCTATGATGCATTTGTGAGCGATCCCAAGCAATTTGTTCACAATCAAAAGGTGATTGTCTGTGCATCGATAGATCAGATCAAAACTTTGATGGCGCGTGGTAGTGAAGCGTCGTGTGAATATGCCCTCTCGATCGTCGCCCAGCCAACGCAAGTCGCTTTGCGAGAATCGTTTCATCTGAGTCGAAATATCGAAGAGAGTATCACCCAAGCGCTTGAGAGTGAGATTCGCGAACTCGATATGCTCTTTTGTGATGATCAGCTCGTTCTCTACTCCGTACAGATCGGTGATACACCGCCACTTGGCTATCTTATCGAGAGTTTCGAGAAGAAGCCGCTAGGGGAACGGATACGATCGTTTTTTGATATCTTTAAAAAATTTCGCGAACTCAAACGCACCAAATTGACGATCAAGACAGCCAAAGATCAGGAGATTACCACGGTGGCGTCGGGAGTGGTCATCGTGGAGCACGATAACCGCACCTTTGCTTCCAAGATCGTGAGTGATCTTCGGATCAATGACTCGAAACTCTCTGCACTCATCATCTCTCCTCCCTCAATCATGGGCTATTTGGGCTTTTTGAGCAAAACGATGCTCTTTGGTACGAAAGAGAAGCGTCTACCTGATCATGTGGGAGTGATAGAGTCACAGAGCTTGGAGATCGATGCGCAACCGCCTTTAGAGGTCAAGATCGACGCAAAAGCCGTTTCTCAGACTCCTGTCACACTGCGTGTTAAGCCCAAAGCGATCAAGATGGCGCTTCCCCAAAGCTTTTGGGAGATGGAGGGGACACGAAGCGACAAAGAGAGTGTCAAATTAGGCTCACTTCCAATCTCTAAAGATAGTGTTGATTATCAACAAAAGGAGCTTCCGCTCTTTACGCATGCAAGTGAGGAGCAGTATCAGTCACTCTTTGTCTCGTTGCGGGAGGAGGCGAAACCCAGCTCTACCTTTTTGACACTTATTTTTCTCTCGACTCTCTTGGCGACGGTCGGACTCTATCTCAACTCCTCTTCCGTCATCATCGGTGCGATGTTGCTTGCCCCCTTGATGCAACCGATCGTCTCCTTTTCGATGGGGGTCTTAAGACGCAATCAGAGTATCTTTTTGGAGAGTCTTAAAACCATTGCGATAGGCGTAGGGATTGCACTTTTTAGTGCGGCGATCTTTTCACTCATAATGCCTTATGATGTTTTGACAAATGAGATGCAGGGGCGACTTAAGCCTAGTATCCTTGATCTCTTTGTCGCACTCATCTCCGGTGCGGCGGCTGCCTATGCGAAGAACAATGAAAAGATTTCAGGCTCCTTGGTCGGTGTCTCGATCGCAGTGGCGTTGGTACCACCGATTGCCGTAGCGGGGATCGGATTAGGCTGGGGAGAGTGGGGGATCTTTTATCATGCCTTTTTGCTCTTTTTGACCAACTTTGCGGGGATCGTCTTTGCCGCGTCACTGCTCTTTTTGGCGCAAGGATTTTCCCCGATCGGTACGGCAAAACGGGGGCTTGCGCTTTCGCTGATGATGGCATTTGCCGTCTCTATTCCCCTCTACTTCTCCTTTCTCTCTATCAAAGAGGATGCGCAGATCAAGAGTACCTTGCTTGATAGCACCTTTCGTATTGAAGGGCTAGAACTCAAGATCCGCGATGTGCAGACGCGTCATATCGATAACCATTTGGCGATTGACTGTGAGGTATTGACGCCCAGAGTCTTGGATGATGAGGCGGTCTATCTGCTCAAACGGGAGATTGAGCGAAAGATCGGTCAAAAGATTAAGCTCGAAGCGCTTTGGAGAGTGGTGCGGTAATGAAACGATTTCCGACGATGAGTGTGGCGGTGTTGCTTGGGATTTTTATGTTGAGTTTCTTGGGCGGTTATCTTTATACCCAAAGCCCCTACCTACTTGATAAAGAGGCGATCTTACAGGCACCGTCGACGATGCACTGGATGGGTACGGATCGGCTTGGACGCGATCTTTTGGCGCGTATTATCGAGGGTGGGAAGGTTTCGCTGCTCATTGGTGTCGGATCGGCGCTAATTGCATCATTGATAGGGTTGATTGTCGGAGTGAGTGCGGGGTTTTTCCGAGGGGGTGTGGATAAGTTTATCGTGATACTTATCGATCTCTTTCTCACTTTTCCTACCTTTTTTCTCCTTTTGGCGCTCATCTCCTATATGAACGCTTCGCTTTGGATTTTGATTATTGTTATCTCGATTACGGGCTGGATGGGGATGGCACGGATGATCCGTAGTGAGAGTTTCGCTATCGCGCAACAACCCTTTATTCGTGTGCTTCGCTATTCAGAGGTGCCGAGGATCAAGATCATTCTCAAATATTTTACACCGTTACTAGCACCCATCTTTCTCATCTCCTTTACTTTCGGTGTGGGTGGGGCGATCTTAGCGGAGAGTGGTTTGAGCTTTTTGGGTATCGGCATCATGCCACCGCAGATGAGTTGGGGGAGCATCTTGAGCGACGGCAAGGATGTGGTGGATATTGCATGGTGGTTGAGCTTTTTCCCCGGATTGATGATCTTTTTGGTGATCTACTCACTCTCCAATATCTCAGACTATCTGCAGAGTCGTTTTAACCAAAAAGAGATGCAGGTGTGAGTCTCAAATCGCGCCTTGATGCAGAAGTCCGGAAACGAAACGATCCGGATGAACTCAGTTTCGAGAAGCCCGATCCGCTTTTGGTCGCCAGAAGGTATCGGGATGAGAGAGTCGCACTGATTTGTGCGCTCTTTGCCTACGGCAATGCCAAACAGATTGTAAAATTTTTAGATTCGCTTGATTTTTCACTCTTAGAGAGATCGGAGAGTGAACTACGATCGGCGCTAGATGGACACTACTACCGTTTTCAAAATAGCGAAGATGTGATTCAACTCTTTCTCACACTTCAAAAAGCGGGGAGCTTAGAGGAGATCTTTATGGAGGGGTATCGTCACAATCACTCCGTACTGGAGGGTTTGGCACTCTTGATTCAATCGCTTTACGATCTCAACCCCTACCGATCTCGCGGTTATACATTTTTGCTTGGTAGTGCACCGACACAGAGAAGCAAATCAACCTATAAGCGGTGGAATATGTATCTGCGATGGATGGTTCGTAAAGACGCACTTGATCTGGGGCTGTGGAGCGGTGTAAGGCGCTCTGATCTCTTGATGCCTTTAGATACCCATACCTTTGAAGTCTCCAAAAAGCTTGGTCTATTGAAACGAAAATCGTATGATCTTAAGGCGGTTTTGGAGCTGACGCAGAGACTTCGTTTGTTTGATCCTGAGGATCCTATTAAGTATGATTTTGCAATCTATCGGCTGGGGCAGGAGGGGAGAGTATAGCTGAGGCGGTAGGAAAAACTCCTACGCGCTCGCTAGTAAAATCGATACGAAAGTTCGACAGAGACACTTGACTGTGAGTGAGTAACACTAGAATCTCCGGTATAGAGATCGTGTGTTTGCGGATTGAGACCGACAATGGTTTTCATCGTTGTGGTTGTCTCGGGCGCATAGACATAGGCAAAATCGACTGAGAAGTTTTTGCTAAAGTCATACCCACCACCGATGGTATAGTGATCTTCAACCGTAGCAGGGAATCCTAAGAGGTTGAAGAGGTTGAGTGCATTGCCACCCGCTTGCGCATAGTTGCCCGGTGCGATGACAGCCGGTCCACTCTGCTTTTCGGTAATTGGATTGTCCGCGTGGTTGTAACCAACTCGAAATGCCCATTTATCTTGTTTATATTGATAACCGACTGAAAATACATCTTGATCGTCCCAACCGAACTCTTTATAACCCTTGGCATCAGACCATTGGATCTGTTTGTAGTCAAGCGCAACCGTATGGTTCTCAAACTCATACCCTAAACCGACACCGATTTCAGATGGTTGCTCTAAATGATCACCCATCGCTTGTGGAAAAATACCGAAATCAACAAAAGGTTGTGTTGCACGAGAGAGTTGATGCTTATACTCCATATCGATCTTTGACTTATAGACGGCACCAAGTGTCAAACCGTTTGCCAAATCGTAATAACCGCCGATATTAAAACCAAAACCCAAATCTTGCGCAACACCGTCGCCGACATTTTTGCCGTCAAACCCTTGATAATTGATATCGAGTGCACCATATTGGAGAATGGGTGTAAAAGCAATACCGAAGTTGTTGACACGGTACGCTGCCGTGACACCAAACTGCATTAACTGAAGGTTGGTGACCATATGCATATTCCCTGAGTCTTGAGGTGTTTGCGCAGCGTCTCGATAGTCCACACCCATACCGGCGGTTCCCCACATACCGATCCCCAAGAACCAATTTTCATCAAGTTTTTGAGAAATTACAACACCTGGAATGATACTGAGATCGGCATCACTTTCTTTGCTCGGTGCTTGCCCCATCTTTGCTGAGACATCCGGCATAAAGATCGTACCGCCAAATGAGATTGAGGTACCTCTTGTACAAGTGATGAGAGCCGGATTTTGGAGGGTTGACTCAGCACATCGACTGAGACCGATACCGGCACCGCCCATACCTCTTGCTTTGGTTCCTACTCCAATGAGATTGTCGCCGTTTGTGGCGTGTAGTAGGGTAGCACTAAAAAGTGAAAGCGAAAGAGTGCCAATGATTTTCTTGTTGTTAATACGATTCATGAGATAATTCCTTCTAATATAGATAAAAATGCAATTATAATATAAAATTATATTATTTTGCTTAAAAAATCAAGTTAACCGCGAAACATACAAGATAAAAGGGGAGTACATGTAGTGAATGAGGGGATCACTCCCCTGCATCCGGAATCGGATTACTAATGGGAGTTGCCTCCGCTTTTACTCCGTTGAGTGCACCGCTTTTGTAGGCTTTCAAACCAAGTGCTGCTGCGATAATGATAAGTGCTGTGATAATAAATTTAACTGCATTGTTCATTTTTTAATCCTTTTGTTTAGATAGGCTATTGTAGCTCTATCGTGATTAGATCAGGATAAGATTTACTGTTGCATAAAATCTCTTCGACTCGTTTTTGCCACAACTGCCCAAATCGTTTTTGTTCTTGTTCTGTTGCTATCGCCTGGAGAGATTTTTGCATCAAGGGTTGCATATCGGGATCAGCAGGTACACCTTGCGGATTGTAGGTGATTTGGACGCGTCGATGGGTATCGGTGCGTTCAAATTGTGCACTTGCATTGAGATCTTGCCCAAACGCCATCAGATCAACTCTAGAAAATTTCCCGTTTAATCCTTTAAATCCGCTCTTTTCGGTGGCACCCGTAATATTGGAGACAATATGTGCAATCACACCGGCAACGCCCTCGTGCGGTTGCTCTTTGAATGAGACCTTGATCTCACCTCGCACGGGTAGAGAGTCGGGATAGAGCGCCTTAAGCGCCTCTTGCGTGATGAGATAAGCACCGGCGACGGTGGGACAGGAGTGACCGGCAAACTTTGCGACATCGATATAGCGAATCTCAATCTCCCCCTTCTCAAAACTGCCGAGAAATTCCGCAAGCGGATCATAGAGTCGAATCGATTCGACACGATCAAAAAATGGTGGATATTTCATCTATATCGCTCCTAACTTTTTCTTGACCTCATCACTTGCCATGCTAGGATTCCACGGCGGATCAAAAGTGAGATTCACTTCGACACTCTTGACACCCTCTACTTTCATTGCTGCCTCTTTCGTCCAATTGAGGAGCATTTCATGTAGCGGACAGGAGGGGGTAGAGAGCGTCATGGTTATAAGAACACTCTGATCATCCCTAATCTCTACATCATAGATTAAGCCTAACTCTACAAGGTTAAATCCCACTTCGGGATCAATAACAGTACTAATCGCATTATAAATATCATCTTTTGTAAAACTCATAATTCTCCTTTATCCTTTATAATAAAAAATATAGCCTACATTTGCAAGTAAAAGTAGGGCATTGACAATAAGTAGGACTTTGCCTACAACTAACAAGAGAGCACTTTTGAGAAAAAAACCAAACAGTAGTAGTATCACTGTAGCAATCTTCACATAGAACTCAACTTCTGATAGCTTTGGATGCACCATATCGGCAAGCATGGGCACTTTCTCTTTGCCCACTAGCGGAGCAAACTTCTCATTCCAAATAAGAAAAGGGACGATTTTGTAGATATGCCCGACGATAAAACTATTGAGAAAGCCGATAAAAAGTATAAGCAACAAAAGTTTTTGTGCGTAAGGATTTGCTACAAAGGCGAGTAAGGGTGCCGAAAGAATTAAAAACAGAATACTACCCACCATATCCAGGGCGTAAACATCGATCCCTTTTCGAAGTCGTTTTGTAAATATCTCATAGAGCTCATACGCTAACAGCAATACAAAGAGTATACTCACTGCTATTACAGCCATATTCCAACTCAAAAAACTCAACAGAGATCCGACAATGAGCAATCCCAAGAGATAGTGGCTGATCTTGTGATTAAAATTGTGTGAAAGCATAAACATCGGCAATAAAACGGTAGCGATTATGCCTATCAATCCACCCATAAAGCCCAACACTACCAAAGGTATGTGTGTATGTACAAGTGTGAGTGCATTGAGGTTGAGCTGAGGAAAGATCATCGCAAAAATCGCAAGTAACCCGTAACTAACTCCAACCAGCAACAATAGATGCACGACAAGAACTGTGTAGTATTTAATCTCTCTTTTATTCACCTCTCTGATTGAGAGAAGAATATTGATGATATAAAGCAAAAAGGAGAGATAGAGAAGTGCTCCCGTATAGTGTATATATTCAAACCCTTTTACCGTGATAAAACTTAGTACAAACAGTGTCAAGCCTCCAATAAAGAGTATTAAATGTGTATACGCCAACTTGTGTGAATAGACAGGGATCTCCAATATAACCGATATGAGCTGATACATCGCACCAAAGATGATACTCATACCAAATCCGACTAAGAGCAGGTGTACGGCACCGAGCGCCTTAGGAGAGAGGGTATCGATTGAAGGGAGGTCGATGCTAAAAAAAAGTAGGGTAAAGAGTAGGTAAAAGAGCGACCCCGCTACAAAAAAGCTTTTGACAAGCTTTGATGGGGGCGCAAAAGTAAAGTTGAGACCTGTCATGGTATTAACCGTGACATGCGTTGTCGCTAAAGTCTGTGGATGTAGGCTTGTCACTATCTTTCTTATAAAAAGTCAGTTTCACCTTGCCATCCGCAAGATCCTCTTCGTCCCAACTAAAATCCTGCTCTATTTTTGGCAAGAGCCCCATCGGTTTTTTGTGATTTATCATTACGAGTCGTTTATCTGCGCTGTCAAGCAGTTGTAAACCACTCATCGCATTGACCATGGGACCGGGAGGAGTGCAACTACTTGAATCAAACTCATAGTAGGTGATTCCATCTTTTGTATATGTGTAAAACGGCACTGTTGCACCGGTAACTTCAATTGCTTTTCTTTCCATAAAAAGAACTCCTTATGTGATTTAAAAAATATATTGTAATCAATTAGGAGTAAAATTATCTTGATTTAGATCAAGTGTTGCGATATTGGTGAGAGATTACTCAAAAAGTGCGCGCAATATAATCTCATCATGGACATCAATATGGTGATTATCATCGATTGTAATGTATCCAAGTTTTTTGAATTTTGAGAGAATACGCGAAAGTGTTTCGGGTGTCATATTTGCCATCGAAGCGATTTGGGTATTTTTCATCGTTTCAAACATATCACCGTGTAAGATAATGAGCCTTGCTACTTTGGCTTCAGAGGTGAGGATCATCTCCTTGTGAATCACATTGGAGAGGATTTTAATCTTTTTTGTGAGTGATTTAATGATCTCCATAGAGATATCGGGATGGGCAAAAAAATCCTCTTCAAGTCTCTTAAAGTCGATCTTAAGTACCTGTCCTCTTGTAATAAAGCGTGCGGTCGCAGGGTAGCGCATATTTTCAAAGCAGGCGAGTTCACCGACTAAGCCCGTGGGTATAAACTGGTGTATATAGATTTCATTTCCCTTGGGGTCAGTCTTGAAGAGTCGAAGCACCCCTTCAGTCAAAATATAGAGTGTTCCCGGATCATCTCCCTCATAAAAGAGTATTTCATCAGCACTATATCTACGAAATGTAGAGATATTTTCCAACCGTTTAATGCTCCCTTCACTCAATTTCGTAAAGAGCGGAATGTCGCGTATTTTATCCATAGAAAGCCTCTCCTAATTATTCTTTTTTATAATACCATATTTAGAATTTTAATCTGATTAATTATCTTTTTTAATATCGACTGATAGGGCAGTGATGTGAAATGTGCTATGTGCTATGATTTGATTATGCGTTTGGATCTTTTCTCTATTTTGCTTTGGTCAGTGTGGGTCTTGATGATCGTGATGAGTTTGAGTGATCTCTTGACACAAAGAAAAAAGCCTACCAGTATTGTGGCATGGGTTTTAGTGATTTTCTTTATCCCTTATGCAGGTGTCGTACTCTACTTGATTTTTCAAGGGCGAAAGATGAAACGATTGTTGGGACGATTGGAGCCCTTTGAGATGGTTCATCGTTATGAAAACCATCCATTGGGACGATCAGAGATTGCACGATTTATTGCACGCATCAACCATATCTATCCCAGTGATGCCAATCGATTTGAATTGGCACTTGATAGCGCTCAAGCCAAAGAGAAGTTACTCTCTATGATTGAGGAGGCGCAACACACCATTTACATCTCAACCTATATTTTCGGCAGTGACTCCTTTAGCCGTACCATTCTCCAAAAACTCACTCAAAAATCACAAGAGGGGGTTACAGTCAAGCTACTGATTGATGCGATTGGCTCATTTTGGCTTATCTTCTACCCTCGTTTGTTCAAGTCATTCAAAAGAAGTGGCGGAGCGGTTTGCTTTTTTATGTCTCCATTGCAAGATCCGTTTCGTGTCAAACTCAATTTGCGTAACCACCGCAAAATGGTCATTGTTGATGGATATCGTGTGATGAGTGGCGGGATCAACCTTTCGGGAGAGTATTTTGATAACGGCGGCAGAGGGTGGATCGATATCTCCTTTTTTATTGAGGGGATTGCCGCGACACACTATCTTCAAATCTTCGCGCACAACTGGTATTTTCAGACGGGAGAGCGAATTGTGCAAAAGCGTCTTGAAGCTAATTTAATAGAGAGGGGAAAGAGTCTGATTCAAGTCTTACCCTCTGGTCCCGATATGCCACAAGATACACTCTATGAGGCGTTATTACTCGCTATTTTCGGGGCAAAAGATCGTATCTGGATCGTCACTCCCTACTTTGCACCAGATCACGCATTGATGGATGCACTCTTGATCGCCAAGCATCGTGGCGTGGATGTGCGGGTTGTGACACCGCTGAGTAGCGATCACTTTTGGGTCGATACGGCGCGGAGTGCTTTTTTGCGAGAGCTGGAGAGTGAAGGGGTGAAGTGTTATCTCTATCGTACAAAGATGCTTCACGCCAAAGCGATATTGATCGATAGTGAAACGGCGATTGTGGGATCGGCAAATTTTGACGCACGAAGCTTCTTTTATAACTTTGAAGTGATGAGTTTTTGCTACTCCTATGAGGATATTGTAGCGATTGAGAGATGGATTGAACCACTCTTTTTTGAGGCGGAAGTGGGATTAAAAAGGGCGGGTAGAGTGCGGATCATGGTTGAAAACTTTTTTAAAATGTTCGCACCTGCACTATAGGAGGCTCAGATGTATCGCAAATGGCTACCGTGGAGAGTGGAGGAAGATAGTCTGCTCCACAGAGAGATGCAGGGGAAAGTGTCACACACACTCCGACTTCTGAACTGGAATGTGCATAAAAAGAGCCATAATCACATCTGGTTAAGAGATTTTAAGATATTGCTGGAGCGATATCATCCTCACCTCATCTCTTTTCAAGAGTATGCCAAGATCAACGCTAGAAGTATCATCGACAAACGCAAAGCCTATAGTTATACTTTTATGCCCAATATCCATTTTCGGCGAGTACAATATGGACTTCTCAATGCTTCTACACTCCCACTTCTACACACGCACGCGCTCTATAGTGATGATTGTGAACCGCTTATTAAGACGCCTAAAGCGACGCTGATTCACCACTATAAAGCGGTGTCGGATCGGGAGGTGACGCTTGTGAATGTGCATATGATCAACTTTGTCAAACTTGCGCGTTTTCGTGCACAGTTGAAACAGATCGAAGAGGCGTGTAGCAGAATCGAAGGGGCGATGATCTTGAGTGGTGATTTCAACACTTGGAGTCCTAAGCGACGCTACTATTTGGAGCGATTGGTTGCATTACTTGATCTTCAGCCGGTCATATTTGCCCATACAAAGCCATCCCTCAAACCGCGTCTTGATCATATCTTTTATCGTGGCGTGACGCTCAAAGATGCCGATATACTCACTGAGTTTAACAGCTCCGATCACAAGCCGATGGTTGCGACTTTTAGCTTGATCTAACGAAGATGTGCTAAGATTTGTATACAAATACTACAATAAAAAAGGAATGTTTATGCCACTCTATGTGACCGGACACAAGATACCCGATTCAGACTCCATCTGCTCTGCGATAGCTGTCGCCTACCTCAAAAACCAACTTGGTATTGAGGCGGTTGCCTGTAAGCAGGGGGATATCAATCCTGAGACACGATTTATTCTCGAGCGCTTCAACTTTGAGGAGCCGATGACCAAGATCTCCTATGCGGGAGAGGAGCTTTTTATCACTGATACGACCGATCTTGCTCTCTGCCCCGATGATGTCCTTGAGGCTAAAGTGGTCGGTGTGGTCGATCACCACAAACTCGGTGATCTTACAACGACGACACCGCTTGAGGGGTGGATTCGCCCTGTCGGATGCTCCAATACTATTGTCAAGCAGATGTTTGACTTCTACGGTGTGGAGATCCCCAAAGATATCGCCGGCATCATGCTCTGTGCGATCCTAAGCGATACCGTCATCTTCAAATCTCCCACCTGTACCAAAGAGGATACCAAAGCGGTCAAAGAGCTCGCGAAGATCGCGGGTATCGAAGATCCCAAAGCGTTGGGCATGGAGATGTTTATGATCAAATCCGCCGTCGAGGGTACGCCGATTCGTGATTTGGTAATGCGTGACTTTAAAGATTTTAATATGAGCGGTACCAAAGTGGGAATTGGTCAGCTTGAGGTAGTCGATCTAAGCGTCTTTGATGATAAGAAAGAGGCGCTTTTGGAAGATATGCGTGCCCTCAAAGAGGAGGGGGGTCGCCACAGTGTGCTTCTGCTTTTGACCGATATTATGAAAGAGGGGAGTGAGCTTTTGGTCGTGAGTGACGACAAGGCGAAGATCGGTAAAGCTTTTGGCAAGGAGATCAGCGGTGAGAGCGTCTGGCTTGAGGGTGTATTGAGCCGTAAAAAACAGGTTGTTCCCTTTTTAGAGGATGTCTTTCGCGCATAAATAAGGGCTTTATGCCCTTATGCCACTTTTGTGGCTTTGCTTCTATCTAATTTCCTGTATAATCCTTTCAAAATATTGCACTTGTGCGATAAAACAAAGGAGTTAAGATGCAAAATATCTTTGAAAAATTAACCAATGCCATGACGGAGGCGCTAGAGAGCGGACTCTCACTCGCACTCCATAGTAAAAATGCCGAAGTAGAGCCGATCCATATCTTGTGGGGGCAGTTGACCAACAGCGGATCACTGCTCAACCAAGCACTCAATAAAATGGGTATTGACAAAGCGGCACTTGAACTTGAGGTCAAAAGCAAGGTTGAGAGTTTGCCGAAGGTCTCATCAGTGACAAAAGAGAATATCAAACTCTCACGAAATACCGCCGAGAGTTTCCAAAAAGCGGAAGGTCTCATGACCAAAAACGGTGATAGCTACCTTTCGGTCGATACCTGGCTAATGGCAAACCTTGACAATACGCAGATCAAAGAGGCGCTTGGAAAGTTTCTTGATCTCAGTGAACTCAAAAAGACACTAGAGGCAATTCGAGGCGGTGCGAAGATCGACTCGAAAAGCGCTGAAGAGAAACTTGAAGCACTTGAAAAATATGGCGTCGATTTGACTGCCAAAGCAAAAGAGGGTGAACTCGATCCGGTGATTGGACGAGATGAAGAGATTCAACGCATGATGCAAATCCTGATTAGAAAAACCAAAAACAACCCGATCCTATTAGGTGAACCGGGTGTCGGTAAGACTGCGTTGGCGGAGGGATTGGCACAGCGAATCGCCAACAAAGAGGTACCGTTGAGCCTACAAAACAAACGACTGATCTCACTTGACATGAGTACCCTCATCGCCGGAGCGAAGTATCGCGGTGAGTTTGAGGATCGACTCAAAGCGATCGTGGACGAGGTGAAGAAGGATGGAAATATCATCCTCTTTATCGATGAGATCCATACCATCGTCGGTGCGGGAGCGAGTGAGGGAAGTATGGATGCGGCCAATATCCTCAAGCCGGCACTTGCACGCGGTGAGCTCCATACGATCGGTGCGACGACGCTCAAAGAGTATCGCAAATATTTTGAGAAAGATGCGGCGTTGCAGAGACGCTTCCAACCCGTCACGGTAGATGAGCCGAACCAAAATGAGGCGCTTCAGATCATGCGCGGTATCAAGGAGCGACTCGAAGCGCACCACAATGTGCAAATTCTCGATAGTGCGCTCATCGCGGCGGTGAAGTTGAGTAGTCGCTACATTACCGATCGTTATCTGCCCGATAAGGCGATTGATCTGATTGACGAAGCGGCGGCAGAGCTAAAGATGCAGATCGAGTCGGAGCCGTTTGAGCTCAGTAAGGTGAAGCGAGAGATTGAGACACTTAAAGTCGAGCGGGAGGCGCTCAAGATGGAGAAGAGTGCGAAAAATG
This sequence comes from Campylobacterales bacterium, assembly GCA_027023405.1. GTDB lineage: Bacteria > Campylobacterota > Campylobacteria > Campylobacterales > QNZT01 > QNZU01. The sequence continues at coordinate 5,157 of JALVVN010000043.1, read as the reverse complement.
AGAGCCGCCTTGAGGAGATCGAGAAGGAGATTGCCGATCTTGAGGAGAAGAAACGCACCCTAGAGAGTCAATTTGAGAATGAAAAGCGTGTCTTCAAGCAGATCGCCGAAGCCAAAAGCAAGGTCGAAGCGCTCAAGCGAGAGGCGGAGCAAGCCAAGCGAAACGGTGACTTTAACAAAGCTGCTGAGATTGAGTATGGTGAGATCCCTAAACTGCTTGAGGAGGAGAAACGCCTCAATGAGCAGTGGGAGCAGATGCAAGAGAGCGGGGTACTGCTCAAAAACAGCGTCGATGATGAGATGATCGCATCTATCGTGAGCAAGTGGACAGGTATTCCGGTCAATAAGATGCTCCAGAGCGAGAAAGATCGTATCCTCGGTGTGGAAGAGGAGCTCAAACGACGCGTGGTGGGTCAAGATGAAGCACTGCATGCCATTGCGAGGGCGATCAAGCGAAACAAAGCGGGGCTTAGCGATCAAAACAGACCGATCGGCTCCTTTATGTTCCTAGGACCTACCGGTGTCGGTAAGACGGAGAGCGCCAAAGCGTTGGCGACCTTCCTCTTTGACAGTGAGAAGGCGCTGATTCGTTTCGATATGAGTGAGTATATGGAGAAGCATGCGGTGAGCCGACTTGTGGGTGCGCCTCCGGGATATGTCGGCTATGAGGAGGGGGGTCAGTTGACCGAAGCGGTGCGACGACACCCCTATAGTGTATTGCTCTTTGATGAGATCGAGAAGGCGCATCCGGATGTCTTTAATATCATGTTGCAGGTGCTTGATGACGGGCGCTTGACGGACAACAAAGGTGTGACGGTCGATTTTAAAAATACGATCATTATCCTCACCTCCAATATCGCGAGCGATAAGATTATGGAGTTTAATGATCCCGAAGATCGTCGCAAAGCGGTCAATGACGAACTCAAGCTCCACTTTAAGCCGGAGTTTTTGAATCGTCTCGATGATATCGTCATCTTTAATCCGCTTGGATTGGAGCAGATCACAAAAATTGTGGATATTCTCTTTGCTTCTATTGAGAAGAAGGTCAAGGAGAGAGATATCACGATCGAACTCACACAGGCGGCAAAAGAGTATATCGCCAAAGAGGGCTTCGATCCGGTTTATGGTGCGAGACCGCTTAAACGCGCACTCTATGAAGAGGTCGAGGATCGCTTGGCAGAGTTGATACTCAGAGATGAAGTGCATGAGGGTCAAAAGGTGATCTTCGATGCACAAAACACAGAGATCGTCGCCAAAGTCGAGTAGTGATCTCCGTTGTCATTCCTATCTACAACCGAGCGTGGGCGATAGAGAGAGCGCTTGAGAGCCTCTTCGCCCAGACGCTTCCCCCGCTTGAGATTATCGTCGTCGATGACGGCTCAAGCGACAATACCCCTCTTATCCTAAAATCCTACCAAGATCGTATCAGCGTGATCCGCACGGAAAATCGAGGTGTCAGCCATGCCAGAAATGTCGGCATCAAAGCTTCTCGCGGCGAGTGGATCGCCTTTTTGGATAGTGACGATGTGTGGGATCGGCACAAACTACAATACCAAAGCGCCTTTCACGCAGATCATCCCCATATCCACTTTTCGCACACCCACGAGCGATGGATCAGAGGAGAGAAGGAGATCAAACAGAAGAAACATCACCAAAAACCGCAAGGGTGGTGCTTTGAGGTGAATCTACCCTTTTGCAAGATTGCACCCTCGACCGTGATGATGAGGCGGAGTCTGTTTGAAGATGTGGGATACTTTGATGAGTCGTTGGTAGTGTGTGAGGATTATGATCTCTGGCTTCGGGTGAGTGAGCGCTATGAAGTGGGGCTGATCCCAAAGGCTCTCACGACCAAATACGGCGGACATAACGATCAACTCTCGATGCGCTACCACTCAATGGACAAAGAGCGCATCCAAGCACTGCTCAAACACAAAGATCATCCCAAAGCACGAGAGGAGATCATCAAAAAGTGCGATATTTTGATAAACGGCGCACGCAAACGCGACAAGCTAGAGAGTGTAGAGGCGTATGTGAGGTTAAGGGAAGAGATGTCGGAAAAACTTAATCGATCTAACTAGGATGTCCAAAATGGTAAAACAGTGACGGCTTTAACGCCTCTTTTAGCACTAACTTAGTAAAATCTCTCTAATTCAACCCAAAGGTAATTCTCTATGGACAATATTGATCAGGTATTAGCCAAGCATAAACTCTCTAAACTCGATTATGAACATATCAAACAGATTTTGGGTCGTGAACCGAATCTGCTTGAGATCGGGGTGTTTAGCGCGATGTGGAGTGAGCACTGCTCCTATAAATCCTCCAAGAAATATCTCAAAGGCTTTCCGACCAAAGCGCCGTGGGTGATTCAGGGACCGGGTGAGAATGCCGGTGTGATCGATATTGGTGAGGGGTATGCGGCGGTCTTCAAGATGGAGAGCCACAACCATCCGAGTTTTATTGAGCCCTATCAGGGGGCGGCGACGGGTGTGGGTGGTATCCTGCGGGATGTCTTTACAATGGGCGCGCGACCGGTAGCGAACATGAATTCGCTTCGATTTGGAAATGTGGAGCGCGATGATGATATCGGACGCCATCAGCGATACCTCGTGCGGGGAGTGGTCGCCGGGATCGGGGATTACGGCAACTGTATGGGTGTGCCGACCATCGGTGGCGAAACCTTTTTTGATGATGCCTACAACGGCAATATCTTGGTCAATGCCTTTACGCTAGGTGTCTGTAAATCGGACGAGATTTTTTACGGCAAGGCGGAGGGTGTCGGAAATCCCGTCATCTATGTCGGAAGCAAGACGGGTCGTGACGGACTCGGCGGTGCGGTAATGAGTAGCGACAGCTTCAACGAAGAGAGCAAATCGCTTCGCCCGACTGTTCAAGTGGGTGATCCTTTTGCTGAAAAGCTACTGCTAGAGGCGTGTTTGGAGCTCTTTCAAGGTGATGATGTGATCGGCATTCAGGATATGGGTGCGGCGGGTCTGACTTCGAGTAGCTTTGAGATGGCGGGTCGAAGCGGAAGCGGTATGAAGATGCACCTCGATCTCGTGCCGGCGAGAGAGGAGGGGATGACCCCCTATGAGTTTATGCTCAGTGAGTCGCAGGAGCGGATGCTGATCTGCGCCAAAAAGGGGAGCGAGGATCGGATCATCGAGATATTTGAGAAGTGGGATCTCGATGCGGCGATCATCGGAGAGGTGACCGATACGGGGCGAATGGAGCTCTTTTGGCACGGAGAGCGGGTAGCGGATATTCCCGTCGATCCCATCACCGAAGAGGCGCCCGAACTCGACCGACCGATCCAACGACCTACCTATCTTGATAAGATCGCAAAAGTAGATATCGCCGATTTTGCGCCCGTGAGCAATCAAGAGGCGTTTGAGAAGCTCATCGTCGCACCGGAAGTGATCGACAAGGGATGGATCTACAATCAATATGACTCGATGGTGCAGACCAACACCGTCAAGGGCGTGGGAAGTCTGGATGCGAGTGTGGTGCGTGTCAAAGAGACGGGCAAAGCGATCGCGATGAGTAGCGACTGTAATCCGAGATTTTGCTACATCGATCCCAAAGGGGGCGCGGCTGCCGCGGTGATGGAGAGTGGACGAAATGTCGCGATGAGCGGTGCCAAACCGTTGGCGATCACCGACTGCCTCAACTACGGAAATCCCGAAAACCCCGAGATTATGTGGCAGTTTGCCCAAGGTTGCGAAGGGATCAAAGAGGCGTGTGTGGCACTCGAAACGCCCGTCGTGAGCGGAAATGTCTCGCTCTACAACGAGACAGAGGGCGAAGCGGTATTTCCGACACCCTCGATCGCAACCGTAGGCGTCAATGAAGATGCCAACCGCGTGCTACCCTCCGAATTTCAAAAGAGCGGATCGGCGATCTATCTCTTGGGCGAGACTAGAAGCGAGTTTGGTGGAAGTCTCTATATGAAGGTGATTTATGATCAAGTGGCGGGAGTATTGCCCAAGATCGACTTTGAGACGGAGAGAAGATTGTGGGAGTTTGTCATATCCGCAAACCAAAACGAACTACTACTCAGTGCCAAAGATGTCAATGTCGGCGGTATCGCCATCGCCCTTGCCAAAATGGCGGCAAGATCGGGCAAAGGCATCGAAGCGAAGATTGACCTCCCAAATAGCCGCGATCTCTTTAGTGAAAGCTTCTCAAGAGCGATCGTAGAGGTAGCTGATGAGGATCGCTTTAAGGCATTTGCGAAAGAGATGAAGATGCCCGTTACAAAGATCGGAAGCGTGAATGAGGGCGGAGAGTTTGTCTGCAATGAGATCAAGATCGGCGTGAAAGAGATCGAGGATCGTTATTTTAATCGCTTTAGGGAGATTGTGGAGAGGGATATATAGGGTATCTTTGAACTTTGGGAAGACTCTTATGATCTTCTCATCAGATATAAATCTATGCTATAATTCATTATTAGCAATTTTAAAGGGGTACTATGACTACAGTAAATTTTACCTTGCACATAGAAGATGAGCATAGTGACATTATTGACACTTTTAAGACTTTAGCTTCAAAACTTAAAGGCGTAAGATCTTTTGAGATAACGGAAGATAGTGAACATTTTATACCGAAAACGGAAAATGAGGTAAAAACAGAGTTCAGAGAGGTTTTGAATGATATAAAGAGCGGTAAAGCCTTTGAAGACGCAGATGATTTTGATGAGATTTTTATACAAAAGTAGCTTCTCATTTCTCACATGATAAAAATCAAGAAAATCAAGAAATTTGATAATGATGTTAAGCATCTGAGAAAAAAATATAAAGAGATTAAAAAAGATCTGATGCTTTTTAAAGAGATAGTCTCTTCAAATCCTGAAGCAGGAAAAAGTTTCGGGGCATAGGTTGTATAAATTGAGACTTAAAAACTCTAGTAAAAATATCGGCAAAAGTGGAGGGTTTAGGGGCATCTACTACTATGTACAATCTGACAAACTCATATATGCTCTAAGTATTTATGACAAAAGTGAGATAGAGAATATCTCAACAAGAACATTAATGAAAATCGTCGATGAAGAGCTATAGCATACTCAATCTATCTAAAATTTTAGCGAGCAGGGAAGAGTAGTGGAGCTTGTATATCTATGGGTAAAAGAGTATAAAAATATCCACAATCAAGGGTTTAACTT
>JALVVN010000042.1:2607-22707 GCA_027023405.1 Campylobacterales bacterium | reverse complement strand
TCACTATTGAGTGCCAACTGAATCGCTGACTCTTTAAACTCTTGGGTGTATCTTTTCCCCTCTCTTGCCATCTCTTAGCTCCTCTCTTATTATTTTACACAAATTGTAACATTTCTGTGTCCTAATAAGTGTAGCCGGATCAAAGGATTTAATCGTCAAATCAGAAAAATTACAAAATCAAAAGGAGGATTTAGCAATGATGATGCCTTATTGAAACTGGTATTTCTTGTTTATAGTGACATTTCCAAAAAATGGGCAAAATCCATCTCTAACTGGGCAGAAATTATTTCACAACTATCCTTGCATTTTAAAGAGCGTCTTGAAGGAAAAGTAAAATGAACTCTGCTATAATTGTGGTGGATTTCCCAAGAGTGGTGAATTTGGCTTACACAAAATATGAAGCAGTCTCTTTGGTGTTGCAAATGATAAAATTGTCTATATGAGTCCAACCCCCGGCTATCCAAACAGCACATCTTTTGAAACAGCTGAACGCGCTCAAACCCCACAGTTTTCATCGCAAGAAAGATTTTATAAAGGGTGGCACAGCTTTTGGTAGAGAGCTCATTAGTGATGCAGTACAACAGCGGGTCATTAAAGGACAAATGGATCTTGATTTCCAATCGTACGAACCGGCAATCTTATTTCTTAATGGAAAATATTGGGGTATTTACAATATAAGAGAAAAGTTAAATGAAGACTATATTGAAGCAAATCATGGTATAGACGGTAAAAAGATCGACTTTTTAGAAAATCACATGGATGTTAAGCGTGGTAGTGCAAACGATTTTTTAGCATTGAAATCTTTTATAGAGACACATGATTTGTCAGTTGATGAGAATTATAAATATGTTGAATCCAAGATAGATATAGATGAATTGATTAACTATTTTATTATTGAGAGCTATGGAGGGAATGGTTCAGTTGATCATAATCTAAAATATTGGAAAAAAGAGGCAGAGGACGGTAAATGGCGATGGATACTTTTTGATCTTGATCGTGGGTTCCGATATGATTCTGCACCGGTTTTCAAATATATTCAAGAGGCATATGCTTTAGGTTTTTTATTTGATGGATTAATTCAAAATCATACTTTTGTACAAAAATTTTTAAGTCGATATTATACACATATCAATACTACTTTCGCAAATGATCGACTACTGAAAATTATTCAACAAATGAGAGATAAAATTTCTCCGGAAGTTGCAAGACACTTTAAAAAGTGGCCCAAAGGAAGACATAATGAAGATGCGACGCCTGAAACTTGGAACGGTTTTATGGATAAGATGGTGGAGTATGTAAATGGTAGAGATTATTATGTGAAAAAAGCTTTACAAGAGACATTTGGAAATTTGGTAGAGCATAAACTCTCTTTTCAAATTCCTGAGAATGGGGCTATTTTAATAGATGGAGTCGCAGTCAAACATAATTTAGATGCTCACTATTTTTACGGTGCGACGATTAGTGTACTAGCAAAGCCAAATGAGGGGTATCACTTTGTAAAATGGAACAATGGTCTAACCAATCGAGAAGTCAATCTTACGGTACACGATGATCAACAAATTATTCCAATTTTTGAGAAAAATGGAGCGAACGATACGAATCAATCATTTGTATTAGAGAGTAACTGGAATCTCATAGGTGTCAATGCGAATCTCACATTGGAGGAGATTAAAAACCAAGTTGGAGCGGATAATCTATTGATAATTACAGCAGGGAATGGTGAAAACTATAAAAAGATTCTAGGAACTCATAGTCGCTTCAAGCAGTTTAAAGATAAGGTAGGATATTTGGTTAAACTGCAAAAAACTGCTACACTAAAATTTACTCCCAAAACTTACCAAGATAGAGTGATAGACTTGACAAAGGGATGGAATTTGATTAATCCTTTGAGAGATCTGTCTATTGCGGAAATCAAACAGCAGTTGGGTGATAAGCTTTTAGTGATAAGTGGTGGAGATAAACAGTATTATAAAAGCACTTTAGGTCAGCATAATAGGTTTGTGGGATTTAAAGAGCCTTATGGATATTGGGTAAAGGTCAGTGCTGAGTCTAAATTGAAATTTTAAAGAAGGCTAACACTTTATTTGCAATAATATAGTACAATATGTATATATGTATATATGTATATATGTATTTTATGGATAGAAGGAATGTAACGATGAAAAAAATAAGTATATCAATACTAGCACTCTTTGTGTTAAATGTCGGGCTTTTTGGTGCTGATTCAGCCGGTGTTTCTGGAACAGTTACTACTTTGCCGTTAGATCAGGCTTCATTGAAACTGGAAAAAGACTGGAATCTCATAGGTGTCAATGCGAATCTCACATTGGAGGAGATTAAAAACCAAGTTGGAGCGGATAATCTATTGATAATTACAGCAGGGAATGGTGAAAACTATAAAAAGATTCTAGGAACTCATAGTCGCTTCAAGCAGTTTAAAGATAAGGTAGGATATTTGGTTAAACTGCAAAAAACTGCTACACTAAAATTTACTCCCAAAACTTACCAAGATAGAGTGATAGACTTGACAAAGGGATGGAATTTGATTAATCCTTTGAGAGATCTGTCTATTGCGGAAATCAAACAGCAGTTGGGTGATAAGCTTTTAGTGATAAGTGGTGGAGATAAACAGTATTATAAAAGCACTTTAGGTCGGCATAATAGGTTTGTGGGATTTAAAGAGCCTTATGGATATTGGGTAAAGGTCAGTGCTGAGTCTAAATTGAAATTTTAAGAATATTGTTTGAAAAAGGAGAAAAGGATGTTAAAAATTATATTACCGTTAGTTATAGTGCTGTTTGTGGGATGTGGAGGAAGTAGTAGCTCAAGTGATACTCCAAAATCGCCTACAATAGAATCTCAATCCATACAAAATAAGTCGAAACTGGTCAATGGAGTAATAGCAAAAAATACTTTACTTAAAGAGGCTATTCAGAACATAAACGGGCAGAAAGTCGAAGTTAAAACAGATGTTGCATTGGAAGCAGATGAACTATCCAAAGATTTTGTTGTCGTATCCGGAAAAATTAACGGCAAAGAGGTTAATAGCTATCTCAACTATAACTATCTTAAAAAAAATGCAAAAATTTCTGTTGAAGTGTATGACAATTCAGGAAAGTTACTTGCGGCTAGTGAACCGAAAGTTGTTGACAAAGATATTGTAGATTTCGGTGAGTTAACAACAAAATAAGATCTATCTATCAATCGCACAACGATTGATAGATCTCCTCATGGCTCTTTGCAATACTCTCTATGGAATAATTTTCAACAATCTTTTCGTGAAGCTTTTGTGCTCTAGCGATCGCTTCGTCGTAATGGTGATACACCTCTTTCATCTTATCGACAAATTCATCGATTTGACAAATCATCGCATTCTCTCCTGTGACGCTCTTGATAGCACCGACATCTGTGGCGATGATGGGGAGTTTGGCGGCTCCGGCTTCGAGGATGGTGATGGGTAATCCTTCAAAGTGGGAGGGCATAACGAGAGCGTGAGTTTGATTGAGTAGGGTTGGTATGTCGTCTCTGAGTCCTAGCATTTTGACAAGATCTTCTACCCCTTCCTCTTGGATGAGCGTCTTGAGCTTGTGTTCTAGTGGACCGTTTCCGACGATCCAGATCTCAAACTCCATCCCATCTTGTGCCAATTGTTTGGCGTGTTTGATGAGAAATTCTTGATTTTTCTGCTCTCTGAGAATACCGATCGAGAGAAAGACAAATTTATCGGCTTTTGGGGTGTCGACTTGGTATTTTGAGATGGAGATACCGTTTGGGATTACATAGGCGTTATCCAGATAAAATTCGCTTCGCATACCCTCTGAAAAGATCACATCGGCATCGCGAAACCGCCTTAGTTTGCCGGTAAAGAGTTCCCAAAATTTCGAGCCTAAATTTTCATTGTGCGAGGTGTGGACGATCTTGATATGTGGATGTTTGAGTTTGAGCAGTTGGGCAAAGAGTAGCGGGTGTTGCATATGCGCGTGAATGATCTGGATACCCTGTTCGCGGATGATGCGATCGAGCGCTTTGTAGGCTTTGAAAAAGGAGGCGGGATCTTTTTTCATCCCTAGGCTCACACTCATAGCTGTATGCTTTTGAAACTCAGGGAGTAGATAGTCCCAGTCATTCAGCCCCGCGACAAAATACTCAAATCTATCTTTATTGCTATGGATACAGAGATCGAGTAGCACCTTCTCCGCACCGGCGACCGCCAATGAGGTGATGATGTGGAGCACTTTGCACTTAGCCATCGTGACGCTCAAAGAGTGTTTGTAGCATCGCTTGTGCCTCTTCTTGGATCGCTTTGAGATGTGCTTCATCTTTGAAGCTCTCGGCGTAGATCTTATAGACATCTTCCGTGCCTGATGGACGCACGGCAAACCATCCGTTTGGAGCGACTACTTTGAGTCCGCCAATCGCCGCGCCGTTGCCACTTGTGTGTGTTATGATCTCTTCGATCGGTTCACCCGCTAGTGTGTCGGCAGTAAGATCGGAGGGGGAGATTTGCTTAAGGATCGCTTTGTCCTCTGCTTTGCAGGGTACATCGATCCGCGCGTAGATCGGCATTCCGTACTCCTTGGCAAAATCACTATAGATATCCGCCGGATCTCTGCCTGTCACAGCCAAGATCTCCGCAGAGAGAAGCGCCATGATGATACCGTCCTTGTCTGTGCTCCACGGGGTACCGTCAAATCGCAAAAAGCTCGCTCCCGCACTCTCTTCACCGCCAAAAGCAAGCGTGCCTTGATACATCTCCTCCACATACCATTTAAAACCGACAGGCACCTCGTAGAGTGTTTTGCCGAGTGATTTAACCACACGGTCGATCATCGAGGAGCTCACAACCGTTTTGCCGATCTTCAGATCGTCGCTCCATGATTTGCGATGAGTTGAAAGGTACCAGATGGCGACGGCGAGAAAGTGGTTGGGATTCATCAGACCTCCTTTGGGGGTGACAATCCCGTGCCTATCAAAGTCTGTATCGTTACCAAAGGCGATATCATAATCATCTTTGAGATCGACAAGTCCACGCATCGCATAGGGAGAGGAGCAGTCCATCCTGATCTTGCCGTCGTGATCGAGATGCATAAAGGCAAACCGCTCATCCACATTGTCATGGAGTATCGTCATATTGAGTCCGTAGCGCTCTTTGATAGCTTTATAGTATGCCATACCGCTACCGCCGAGTGCATCGGCGCCGATCTTGATGTCAGCTTTTTTGATCGCTTCGATATCGATGACATTGGGCAGATCCTCAACATAGTGCGAGACAAAATCAAACTGATGCACAAACGCAGAATCGAGTGTCTCATCGAGAGGAAGTGCTTTGACGGATCGCAGCCCATCTTCCAAAATGGCATTGGCACGATCTTCGATCCATTTGGTGACATCAGTGTCCGCCGGCCCACCGTTGGGGGTGTTGTATTTGAAGCCTCCGTCGCTTGGCGGGTTGTGTGAGGGGGTGATGACGATCCCGTCACAAAGAGCGTCGCCGTCTCTATTGTGTGTCAAAATAGCGTGTGAGATAGCGGGAGTAGGGGTGTAGCCGTCCGCTTCGGCGATGTAGGTTTCGATACCGTTAGCCGCTAGGACACTAAGGGCGACGAGTTCCGCGGGGTAGGAGAGGGCGTGGGTATCTTTACCGACAAAGAGTTTGCCTGTGATCTTATGCTCTTTTCGATAGTCGCAGATCGCTTGGGTGATAGCGAGGATGTGGTTACGGTTGAAGCTCCTCTTTTTTGCGCTACCGCGATGTCCTGAAGTACCGAAACTTACGCGTTGTTGCGTTACACTCGGATCGGGTGTGAGGAGAAAGAAGTCGCTGATAAGTTTGGGAAGATTTTCTAGCATTTGAGGGGTTGGGAGTGAACCTGCTTGAGGGTGTGCCATATTTCTTATCCTTGCATTATGATGAATTATTAGATTTTATCTATTATATCGACAAAAGATAAAAGATGTGAAGGTGAGAGTATGCGCAAAAGCATACTCTTAAACGGAAAATTTATGGATTGACTTAAAAGTCTTTACAACCGGAGTAGAAGTTTTACCGTATCGATGGATTGACTTTAAAAGTCTTGATAACCGGAGTAGAAGTTTTACCGTATCGTTTGTCTGTGACTGTAAGCTTGACTTCTACACATTTACCGGCCGCACTACCACAGATGTATTGGTATGTTAATGCTGTTTCACCGTTAGGTGTCGTGACATCTGGACCATGACCTGTATGTGCAGGGTTTGTAAAGCAGTGCTCATAGATGTAGTTTCGATTTGCAGGATCAACTTCACAGCTTCCATTGACCGGATCATAGCTTGATGCATCCCATTTACACTCTAGTCCAGCGTCGTTACCAGGGCAGTCATTTTTGCTATCTTTACAGGAGAGATACACCTGTGTTTGTTTTGTTAAATTACCGGTAATAGGATTGTGAAGTTGATTATCGCTAAAGACGCCCAAAACTGCTGTTGGAGCTTCATGCTCAACCGCTTGGAATGTTTCACACGCTTTATTGGCTACATCACCGTTTGTGATGAGGCAGACTTCATGTTGGTTCAAGTCATCTTTATGTTGTCCGGTTAAACCGTTACAATCGCTACCTACTTTTACACCGTCGATTGTCCATTCACAAGTGGTATCAGGTGTAAATGCAACATCCGGTTTGACAAAGAATGGGCATCCCTCTTTGACGCGATCTTGTGTAGCAAGGTTGTTTGTTCGTGCATTGTAGATAGAAATTTTAGGTTGTACCGGGCTAGGTGCGGGCGTTTTAGAGATGACTACTTTACGGCAATCAAGTTTTTTTCGATCTTCAAGTTGCCCCTGTTTTTTTCGAATATCACCATCACTGTTAAAGTCGGCAATATTACCGTTATTAATAGTAGAAGAGAGACCGTTATTATCAATTACCTCAAGGCATACCAACTTCTCTGTGTGATCGGCGTAGGTGCTAAAGTCAAAAGAGACATTATTACAGGTATCTTTTTTGACGAGCTTTTTGTGTACTGCTTTGCCGTCTTTTCCTTCATCAGCAATGTACCAATTACACTTTACGACTTGACCGTTATCGGTATCGACACTTTTTTTGATACCGTTAAGCTTGAGTGTATAGCCACTTGCCTCAGAGAGTGTATAGACACCGTTTGCAGGATTGTTTCCACTTGCATCCGCAATTTTGGGAATTGGAGGCTCTCCGTCTTTACAGCAAAAGCCATCCCCGCCACAACCGATACTAAAGAGTACCGTGCCAAGTACGAGCGAGCTTGCAATTGCAATTTTTGACTTTTTTGATATGTTTTGCATTCATTAACTCCTAATTTTTTTATAAATTTCCTTCTATTATATAAATTTATCTTTAAGGGTACCTTTGAAATAGTTTAATTTTTATCGAAAGGGAGTTACTTTATAATTCGTACTATCGTATGGTAGATGCTCTTAACCCGAACTTTTGTATGATTGAGAAGAGAATTTGTTCAAAGGGGAAAGTGTGACACAGCAAAAACGCGCGACGGTTGTTTCAAGTAGTGTATCGGTTGTATTGATCATCATCAAGCTTATTTTAGGCATTTTAAGCGGGTCGGTAGCAGTGTTGGCGTCGGCGATCGATTCGGTGTTGGATTTGATAGTATCACTTTTTAATTTTTTTGCTATCTCAAAAGCGGAAGAGAATGAAGATGAGAAGTTTAATTACGGTAAAGGAAAGATAGAAGCATTAGCGGCAGTCATCGAAGGTACGGTGATTACCATGTCAGGACTCTATATCTTCTATTCCGCTGTGATGAAGTATCTGCACCACGAAAAGGTAGCATTACTCGATACCTCGATCTTGGTAATGGGTATTTCACTGGTGATTACGATTGGGCTTGTATTGTATCTACAAAGTGTCGCAAAGAAGACAAACTCACTGGTAATCAAATCGGACGCACTCCACTACAAAACAGATATCTATACCAATATTGCTATCTTAGTCTCACTGGTTCTTGTGAAGATGACTGGATTTGATATTATCGATGCGATTGTGGGTGGGGCGATTGCGATCTATATTATTTATTCGGCGTATGAGATTATCAGTGAGGGGATCTATATTTTGCTCGACGGTGCACTGGAGAAGGAGATCGTTGAGAAGATTAAGTATATTCTCGATACCCAAGAGGGTATTACCGGGTACCATTTTCTCAAGACGCGTCACTCTGCTCACACAAACTATGTAGATGTACATCTCGTATTTACACCGGAGATATCACTCTTGGATGCGCATCGCATTAGTGATAGAGTAGAGGAGCAGATTCGGGCTTTGGATACCAAAAACCGATGGGTTTTCAATATTCATCTTGACCCTTACGATGATAGTGAGATCAATCCGGATGGGTAGTGTTAGAGACTCAGATTGAGTGTGGTTTGATCGTTACTATTTTCTAAAAATGAGAGTTGTTGTTTGGTCGCTTGGAGCAGTTTTTGTGTTTTGTTTCGCTCTTTTTGCACCATATCGAGTGCAGTTTGAATGAGTGCACTCGCTTCAATCATTTGATCGATATTGTCAAAAGATAAGGGTTGGCGTAAAAGTGTTTCAATCTCCTCAAACTGCTCATTGACAATCGCAATTTTAAACTCCTCAAGCCACTGCCGCTTCACGCGCCGTCTCCTCTTTCCACGCTTCAAGTAGTACGGAAGCGACATTGAGTGCTTCATCCATCTTTTGGGTGGAGTTTTCAATATTGGCTTGGGAAAGTAGGGTGATCTGATAGTTGTAGAGCCCCTCCAAGTAATGGGCGATCTCACCGGCGCTCATATCGAGTGTGGAAATGAGTTCGACATAGATCGCCGTCGCACGGTTGATATAGTAAACCTTCTTTTCCATATCTTTTTGCTCGATCGCCTTTTTAGCTTGTGCGCAGAAGCGTAAAATCCCCTCATAAAGCATCTGTGTGAGCTTGTAGGGTGAGTCTATAAGTGTAGCGTTTTGTTGGTAGGCACTGTATGCGTTTTTCATCTAATTGTGTTCTCCTTTTTGGGTTATTTTTTGGCGTATTGTGCATCAATCATTGAGCTGAGATAGTCAGACTGGTTTTTGATTGTTCCAATCATTTGATCGAATGAAGCAAATTTTTCTTTTAAAATGTCATATCGATTGTTCAAATTTTTCTTTGCTTTTTCAAGCATTTCGTTGAGTGACTGTGCGCGTTCATCCAAGTTGCTTTGGAGTGACTTGAGTGGACCGCTTGATTTTGTCGCGAGTTGAAAGAGTGTGTTGTTAAACTTACGAAAGATTCCTTTCTGATCTCCCTCCCCGACAAAAAAGCTCTTGAAATCTTCAGGATCATTTTGTAATGCCTCTTGAAATTTGGAGCTATCAAAGGATAGTTTCCCTTTTTTGTCAAATTCTAATCCAAAATCATTTGCCATCTTACCGGCTTTGCTAAAGGTTGAGTCGAGAACATCTCTTAAGCGATCTTTGACATCTTGTATCTCTCCGGTACCCATAAACACGCCACCAACTTTTTTCTCAGCATCGTAACTTGTGAGCTTATGAACCATATCAGTGATTTGGTTATATTGATTGACGAAGTTTTGCATATCTTGGGTGATTTGCTCATTATCCGGTCGAACAGATATGGTTGTAACACCGGTAGATTTGAGTGTAATATCGATACCGTCAAAGAGATTTTTGACCTCATTGCTCGCACTCTTCACATGTGCGCCATCGACACTAAACTCCGCATCTTTTGCTTTTTGTGCGACATAAAAACGGATATCGCCCGTTGCGCTGATTTTGTTTTTCTCACCACTATCTTTGGATTTTAAGATCAGACGAAAAGGCTCATCTCCACCTACATTGAGTACACTCCCAATGATCTTACCTTCTGTTGCGCCCTCGATCTTTTTGCTGAGTGTCTCAAGCGTATCATCCGCTGTAATTTCGACATCATAGGAGGAGTCTCCAATACTTAGATGCATCGTACCGGCACCGATAGCTGTATCTTTGGATGCGAACCGTTCAGACTCTTTGATGCTATTTGTCGCAAGGTTCAGTACATCGATCTTAAAATCTTGCGCTTTTGTGCTATTGGCAACAGTCGCACTGATCGTGTCTCCGTTGAGTGAGGCTTTGGTGATACCGTAGTGGGTCGGATCAGAGAGTTTGGTTGAGAGATCAGCCAGTTGATTGACCAGTGACTTGAGTGAGCGCAATCCTCTCTGTTTGAGTTTGATAGACTCTTGGTTTTGTTCAATCGGTGTGATCTGAGCTGCCTCATCTGCCGCTCTAAGTTTATCGATGAGATCACTACTCAATACACCGCTACTTCCAATTCCTAATGTTGATATACCTGCCATTTTATCCTCTCCTATCTAGTAGTCGTCCAAGTGACTCTTTCATACTTTTTGCAAATTTGAGTGCGTCTTCACTAGGGAGTTTTCGAATTTCTTTCCCTGAATCTTTGTCTATGACGCTTATATATGATTGATTTAACTCCCGATCAAATCCAAAGACAACATTTAAGCTCTCCGATTGAGCTTTTTGGTTGAGTTGTTGTGTCAAATCCTTCATTTGATCTGGCTTGAGTGCTTTTTTAGTATGCTCTTGTGTCGCTGCATCACTCTCTTGTGCATGCATCAGTTTTGTATGTTCAACCTTTGCCGAAGTGGCAGAGGGAAAATGCGCTGTAGTATGGATTTGTGCTGTTTGTGCTACCATAACCACTCCTTTGATTTGGGTTTTCCTACGACGAACATCGGTACACTTTTCACCTTAGCCATACTTTTTAGTAAAAAAAATGACTTTTTGGCTAAAATAGCACCAAAAGTTTACAAACGGTTACAAGGATAGTAATGAAAGTAGCGGTGCAGTGTCGATCTATGCTGATTCAAAAGGCGCTGGAGTATTACCTCAAAGATCAGCTTGTCGATCTATCCGAAGCGGAGTTTGTCGTGGGAGACGCAATGCAAGAGAGTGAATTGCCTATCTTTTGGGTGGGGCGTGATAAGCGGGCGCATCTACCGATCCCCTTTACCCGATCGATGCTGATGAATGCACTCAAGAACTTTGTCGAGACACTACCTCAAAAACAAGAGGCACAATATGCCAAGAAACAAAAATTAGAGCAATTTCTTAAAGAGATTGACAAACGCCACAAAAATAAACTCAACAAAATTCTGAGCAACTATTATGTCAAAAGCTAAAGTACTTTTTCGCCAAATCTCGACCGGAAAATATAAAGGCAAACGATTGCAACTCCCCCCTCTCAGCACTACCAGAAGCACCAAAACCATTCTTAAGGACTCCTTTTTTAACTCTATTCAATTTCAAATTGCAGATACCGTTTTTGTCGAAGTTTTTGGTGGAAGTGGCTTGATGGGGCTTGAGGCATTAAGTCGCGGTGCCAAAGAGGCATACTTTATTGAAATAGACAAGAGAGCATATCGGGTGCTAGAGGAGAATTGTGCATTGATAGATCCGATTCATACCCACCCAATTCACGGCGATAGTTTTGAACGATTTGCGACCCTCTTGCCTGCTTTGGAGCAGGAGCAGGTGATCTTCTACTTTGATCCGCCCTTTGATATTCGAGAGGGGATGGAGGGGATATATGATCGGGTGATCGATCTCATCGCCCAAATCGATCCGGCTACTGTTGTGCGAGTGGCGGTGGAGCATATGACGGCGATGGATATGCCCGAACAGATTGAACAGTTGCGATGCACGAAGCGAAAAAAGTTCGGGCGATCGGCTTTGAGTTACTATGAGGTGGGGTGATTTGGCATAGTGTGTGCTAGTACTTGAGCAATTATTATGAAAAGGATTGCTCTTGCGTGGATTGTTGTTGGTGCTTCTGTTGCTTCTGTCTGAAATGTTACATGCGACGAAGATCAAAGAGCTCGTCAATGTTCGAGGTGTACGAGACAATCAACTCATCGGTTATGGTCTTGTGGTTGGACTAAACGGTACGGGTGACGGCTCCTCTTCCAAATTTACCCAACGGGCGATAGCAAGTATGCTCTCAAGTGTCAATGTTCGTATTGATGCGCGGGATATCAAAAGTAAAAATGTCGCGGCGGTGATGGTGACGGCAACCTTGCCCCCTTTTTCACGACACGGTGATCGGATCGATGTGGAGGTTTCTTCGATGGGTGATGCCAAGTCGATTCGTGGTGGTACACTCCTCTTGACGGCACTTCGTTCGATTGATGGTGAGATTTATGCACTGGCGCAAGGGGCGATCGATGCCGGATATAGTGCGGGAAAGAAAAAGCTTCCTCCCAAAACCAGTGTAAAGCTTTATGGTGGTGCTTTGGTTGAAAAGGAGCTCAACTATGATCTCTATCACAAAAATCGCATCGAGTTGAGTCTCAAAAAGGCGGATTTTGATACGGCAGTAAAGATTCAAAACCGTATTAATAGTGCTTTTCACATCAAAGCGGCACGAGCACTTGATCCTAGAACGATTGAGATCAGACGCCCTGCTAATATGAGTATGGTTGAGTTTTTGGCAAGGGTGAATGAGCTCAATGTCTACTCCATCAAGAGTGATAAGATCGTCATTGACAGGCAGAGCGGTACGATCGTTGCGGGATCAGATATTTTGATTGCTCCGGTCGTGGCGGCGCAGGAGGGGATTACGCTTCGTGTCGGTTCCGGTTTGGCAAATAGTAGCAACCCAAAAGAGATACAGATGCGTTATGGAACGGCGACAGTGGCAAGTGTCGCACGCGTGATGCAGAAGTTGGGGGCTAAACCGACAGAGATCATCGCACTCTTTCGTACTCTCAAACGACAAGGCGCCATCAAAGCGGATATGGAGATACTCTGATGGACTCACTCTTGAAAGTTGATACATCGCTTGCACAATTTGCAACACAGGTACCCAAGATCACTCAGACGGATGATTATCAAAAACTCAAAGAGCAAACGGATAAATTTGAAGCCTTTTTTATCAAGCAAATCTTTGATATTGCTCTTAAATCTGAGAATCCACTTTTTGGAAAAGATGCCTCAGATAAGATCTATGCTTCCATGTATCATGACGCTTTGAGTCAAGCGGGAGCGGGGCATTTTGGATATTCTCAATTATTATTCAATTATTTAAAAGAAAATCAATAAAAGTTAAAATAGTAAAAATAAATTTAAAAAGTAAAGTTTTTTAGCTTTCTGCCGATTTATATTATAGAATATAAAGATGTAAGGCGGAACGAAAAAATGCTAAAAAACAATCTTCAAAAAGCTATCGAACAACTTGAAGCAATTATCGCATTTACACAAGAAGATATCCTCCTTGTCAAAGGGGCAAAGCACGATCTTCTCAATCAACGACACACACAAAAATCCGCAATGCTCTCAACTTTTGAGACACTCAAATCGAAACTCAACAATGAACTTTTTGAACGATCTCAAATGAGTGATGAGGGTATTGAGGGGGCGATCGATGATGAGGAGAGGGTACTCTTGGAGAGATTTAAATCAAAATTGATGGAGCTCAAAGAGGTCAATCGTGACTTTGCCTCATTGGTTGTGGTGCTCAATGAGTTTTATCAAAGTCTCTTTAGTTCAATGTTCGCCTTTGAAACACAAGGATACAACAAGACCAAACCGGCACCGGCGAGTGTACTAAGAGTGAGTGCGTAATGGGACTCTTTGACGGACTCCATATCGGATATAGCGGTCTCAACGCCTCTCAAGCGGGGATCACTACCACTTCACACAATATCTCCAATGCCAATACCGACGGTTATAGCAGACAACGCATCAATCAGCATGCAAGTGTGCCACTTCACTCCATACCTGGAGATGTGGGGAGAGGTGTTACGGTTGATTCGATCAATCGCGTGCATAATGAGTTTGTCTTTAAACGCTACCTCTCAAGCGGTGCGAAGCTTGAAAAAGATACCTTTACCAAGGAGACCCTCACAGAGATCAGCAGCTACTTTCCTGATCTCGAAGATAAGGGAATAGGGAGTGATCTCAAAGCTTTTTTTAAAGGGTGGAGTGATGTTGCGCTAAACCCAAGCGACAGTAGCCAAAAGGTGATTTTGGCGGAGTCGGCAAAGGCACTGAGTCGTGATATCCAAGATACCAAAGCGCGACTCGGCGATTTGCAAAGCAGACTCGATGATCAGCTGGGTGTCGCTGTCGATGAGGTCAATCGTATCGGTAAGGAGATAGCGACCATCAACAAAGAGATCAATAAGGTTGAGAGCGACAACCGGTCACACGCCAATGATTTACGGGATCGACGAGATAGTTTAGAACTTAGACTTTCAAAACTTGTGGGGGCGAATGTTTACAAAGGGAGACTCCACTCCCATAGCGATATCGATCGTGCACAAACTGATCAAGGAAGCGACTACAATATCAACATCGCAGGACGAAATTTGGTCGATGGCGGTTCGTTTCACCCTATCAAGATCGATTCATCTGGTGCATCGGCTACGGCAAAATTTAGTGCGATCTACTATGTAGCCAATGACAACTCTAACGATCGTGTCGATATTACTTCGCAGATCCACGGTGGGAAGATCGGGGCGATCTTGGCACTCAAGGGGGATGGAATCGATCAAAACGGTCATGCGACCAACTCTAAGATTCAGCGTTACATCGATCAGCTTGATAATTTTGCTAAAGGATTGATAGAGGGGGTTAACAGTATCTACGCGCAATCTCCGCAAACTTCACTTCAGAGCAGACGATTTGAAGGCATGAACGAAGCGACCAAATTGACAACGATCGACGGTATTCACACGGGAGATTTTGATGTGGTGGTTTATGGCAAAGATGGGAGTGAGCTTGCAAGACGCACGATTAAGATTGATGAGGATACTGTAGTCGAAGATCCCAATGACCCCTATGCCAATGCGATCATCAATCAAATCAATGCCAATAAAGATGACAACAGCGATAATGACGGCACAAATGATGTGGATGATTACTATAAAGCTACTTTTGGCGATCGTGCGTTTAGCTTTAAGCCGTTGGTCGATGGTGTGAGCATAGCGATTGAAGATCATGGAAGCAATTTTGCCGGTGTATCGGCGATCAATCGATTTTTTGAGGGAGAGAGTGCGAGTGATATCGACCTCACCTATGATCTCAAAGAGCATCCGGAAAATATTCGTGCAAATGCCGCACCGGTAGAGGGGAATAATGAGGTAGCAAACAAAATGGTCGCCTTTGAATTTACCCCCATTGCCTTTAAAGTGAGCGGTGATCGCTATACCAGTCAAACCGCAGGTGGATTTTATCGTGATATCACTGCCGGGATCGCTTCAGATGCCGCACAAGCTATCCGTACCGAAGATGCCAGTAAAGTGCTCAATAGTACCATCGAGCAACAGCAACAGTCAGTCAGCGGTGTCGATATGGATGAGGAGTTGGTGATGCTGATGAAGTATCAGACAGCGTATCAAGCCAATGCGAAAGTGATTAGTGCCGTCGATAAAATGGTCGATACACTGCTTGGAATTAGATAAAAGGGCACCTCTAAGGTTATTAGAGGTGCCCTTAAGGTGTCAAAAATGCCCTTTGAGTTATAAATGATAATTTTTTTCGATCTTTCCCTTTAAAAATATTTCTAATAACCGATCTCTATAGTATCACAACAAGGGAGGAAATGATGAAAAATAGAATAGTGATGCTATCTACACTGACGACAATGTTATTGTTGAGTGGATGTGGCAGTAGTACAAATCAACAAGATAAAGGGACATATGTAACACAGAAGCCTGCGTTAACGGCATTTTCGGTGAATACAAGTCAGGAGCGTCCGATAGGAAGTTCGGATGAAAATCTTGAACAAGAAGCGCAGTTGCAGTATGGTGAAGCGGTCGGTGCATTAGCCGGATATGCTGATGAAGATACGAGTAAATTTGTGATAACCAAAGCGCCTGAGCATGGGAGTGTTGTGTTGCAAGAGAACGGGTATTACCATTATGTACCCAATGAGACTTTTGACGGTAGTGATAGTTTTGAATATAAAACAGATATCCACTCCAATTGCCCAGCGAAAAAGGTTGATATTCGCTTAAAGAAAAAAGATGATCAAGCGACAGCTACGGTTACGGAGCTGAAAATTTCAAATACTTCATGTGCCAATACCTATCGTGTTACATGGGATGGTTCGTTTCCAGAAGGAGCTAAAATCGTCATAGCGATCGATGGAAGGGTTGTTGCTATTGCTGATGCTACGAAACATGAAGAGTATATTTATATGGATGCCAGTGATCCTTCTCACATTATTTTTCGAAAAACCAAAGCACTTGAAGATGACCTGAAAGCAGAGCCGGTTCATAATGTTTCTGCCGGTGTCATTGTCGGTGAGAGCGGATTTGGGGGATATGTGATTGTCAAGTGGTTTACACTCCCAAAAGGATTTTTAAAGCCTATTGAGAAAGGGGATGATCTAGAGCCTAATCCAGCGCCAATTCCTGTACCTCAACCAACACCACAACCGCAACCACAACCACAACCGGCGCCAAAACCGGATCCTCAACCGGCACCCAAACCGGAACTAAAACCCGTTCTAGCGCCCAAAGTGATCAACAGAGTTGATTTTGATGGAACCCTAGATGGGGTGGAGCTTGATCACAACTATGTCTATGCGACAATGGGTAATGTCCTTGAGAAGATTGATGTGAATGACCCGTTGAATGTGACAGATGAGCAGATTTTGAAATTTGAGGGAGATGCGTATAATATCGCTTTCTCACACGGTAAGCAGGTGCTTGCGCTATCAAAAAACATTAATGGCTTGGAGTTGTTGGATATGAGAGATCCGAGTCATCCCAAAACGCTCTCGACGCTGCCAGATCTTCAAGCTTTAGGTGCAGTGTTCTCACCGGATGATTCCTATCTTTATGTTGGGAATGCATGGGATGGAGTATTTGTCTATGATGTGCGTGATCCCAACTATCCTCAAAAGGTGGGAAGTTATAAAGAGGGGCATGTCGCTTTTCTACCTGTACTGTCTCAAGATGGGCAGACACTTTTTGTGGCAAATGAGCGTGTAGGAATGTTGGTATTGGATGTTAGTGATCCTGCGCATCCTAAAAAGCTCTCTACCTTTAAGACAGATGGAGATGCGATGAGTGTAACGCTATCGAGTGATGGAAATACTGCGTATATAGGTGCGGATTGGAACGGTATCTATATCGTAGATGTAAGTGATCCGAGAAATCCGAGAGAATTAGCACACCTTGATCTTCAAGGAACAGTTTATACAACAACACTTGATGAAGAGGACAATGTACTCTTTGTGAGCTCTACTGGAGCGGGTGGAAAGATGAAGATTGTAGATATATCTGATCCGACATCACCGACATTGCTCTCTACTTTTGATGAGATCGATAGTGGTGTTTCCATGATTTTAAGATCGGAAGATAAAAAGAAACTTTATGTAGTGGATGACGATCGGCATCTCTTTGTAGTTGATCTTTATCAAATGCGACACCGAGTAGAATAAGGAAGAAAAAATTTAAAATAGATAGACCCTCAAAAGGGTCTATCAAATGAGGGAAGGGGGCTTACATCATGCCACCCATTCCTCCCATGCCACCCATGCCACCCATGTCTGGCATTGCAGGTGCTGCTGCTTTCTCCTCTTTGATATCACTGACTGTCGCTTCTGTAGTGAGAAGCAGACTTGAGACCGATACCGCATTTTGGAGTGCAACTCTCTCTACTTTTACCGGATCGATAATTCCTGTTTTGAACATATCGACATACTCTCCCGTTGCAGCGTTGAAGCCGTAGTTGGCATCGCTGTTTGAGAGGATATTGTGTACGACGACACCGCTGTCAAATCCGGCATTTTCGGCGATTTGCTTTGCCGGTGCGCTCAATGCTCTCTTGACAATAGCTGCTCCAATCGCTTCATCTCCCTCAAGATCAAGTGATATTTTGTTACTTGCTTTAAGAAGTGCAGAACCGCCACCGACGACGATTCCCTCTTCGACTGCCGCTTTGGTTGCGCTGAGTGCATCATCGACACGATCTTTTTTCTCTTTCATCTCTGTCTCTGTTGCCGCACCCACTTTGATGACCGCGACACCACCGCTAAGCTTCGCGAGTCGCTCTTGAAGCTTCTCTTTGTCATAGTCGCTGGAAGTTTCTTCGATCTGCTTTTTGATCTGTGCAACACGCGCTTCGATCTGTGCTTTGTCACCGGCACCGTCAACGATAGTCGTGTTGTCTTTGTCCATGACGACACTCGATGCGGTTCCTAGATCATCTAGGGTAACACTCTCAAGGGTGCGACCAAGCTCCTCGCTGATTACTTGACCGCCGGTGAGGATCGCGATATCCTCAAGCATCGCTTTTCTTCGATCGCCGAAACCGGGAGCTTTAACCGCTGCGATATTGAGAATACCTCTGAGTTTGTTGACGACTAATGTTGCCAACGCTTCACCCTCGATATCCTCCGCGATGATAAGCAGTGGCTTTCCACCCTTTTGTACTTGCTCTAAGACCGGTAGTAGATCTTTGAGGTTGGTCACTTTTTTGTCATAGAGTAGGATGTATGGATTGTCCAGTTGTACTTCCATCTTCTCAGCATCTGTGACGAAATAGGGTGAGAGATATCCTCTGTCAAACTGCATACCCTCAACCACATCAAGTTCATCCTCGATACCTTTCGCCTCTTCAACGGTGATGACACCATCTTTACCAACCTTATCCATCGCATCGGCGATGAGGTTTCCGATCTTCTCATCGGAGTTGGCGGAGATAGTAGCGACTTGCGCGATCTCTGTTTTATCTTTGACCTCTTTTGCCATCGATTTGAGTTCAGCGATGATCGCTTCTGCTGCCTTGTCCATACCGCGTTTTACTTCGATCGGGTTTGCCCCAGCTGTGATATTTCTCAGCCCCTCTTTAAAGATCGAGTGTGCCAATACTGTTGCAGTCGTGGTACCGTCACCCGCTTCATCAGCTGTTTTGTTGGATACCTCTTTGACAAGTTGCGCACCCATATTTTCGATGGTATCCTCCAGCTCGATCTCTCTAGCCACCGATACACCGTCCTTGGTGATGTGCGGTGCACCGAAACTCTTTTGAATGAGAACATTTCTACCTCTAGGTCCCATGGTTACTTTGACCGCATCATTAAGCTTTGTTACACCGTCAAAAAGTTTATTTCTAGCACTGTCTGAAAAATAGATCTCTTTTGCCATTTTTCTCTCCTTCTTTGTTTGTTAAATTATTTCAAAATACCTAAAATATCGTCTGTATTAAGGACAAGATACTCCTCTGCGTCCAAGGTAATCTCTGAACCAGAATATTTTGCAAAGACCACTTTGTCACCTGTTTTGATCTCTCCATCCTCTTCCACTTCGCTACTGATAGCGACAACTTCTGCACTTAGAGGCTTCTCCTTGGCATTGTCCGGAATGATAATACCGCTGGCTGTTTTTGCCTCTTCTTCGACTCTCTTGACTAAGACGCGTTGTCCCAATGGTAAAAATGATGCCATTTTTTCCTCCTAAATTGTATTTTTTAGCATGACTGATACGCTTTTTTCAAATAGTTATAAGTGATGCTTTTAAAGCGATGTGATTTTACTAAAAAAAAACAAATAAGTCAAGAGGTTTCGTAAAAAAATTCAATAAAGTTTAGTCAAATCGACTAAATATATCTGATATATTTAGCATTAGACAATTTTAATTAAATTACAAAAGGATATTATAAGTAAATATTGGGCATAATCCCAACTTCTTTCAGAAATGGCAAGGTAGCTCAGCTGGTCTAGAGCGCTGGTCTCATAAGCCGGAGGTCGGGGGTTCAAGTCCCCCCCTTGTCACCATCTACAAAATCCGTTAAATCGGACTTTACTTTATTCTTCAAATTATGATTTTTTACCCAAAAACTTATAGAAATTTATGACTTTGCATCATCATTTCATCCTTGGGCTTTACATAAAATTATCGCCGAATCTGTAAAGAGTAGAGTTTTTTATAATCTATGCTACCCATTTCAACTCATCAATCTGCAAAGGTTCATCAAAGAAAAAGTACTGAACGATGTTATGCCTTTTTCGTATATATTCACGGTTAAAGGAGGGGACTTTATAGGTTTGAGTCAATTTATTCAAATCATCTCGGTCAAACATCTGCATATCGCCCAG
>JALVVN010000042.1:0-2507 GCA_027023405.1 Campylobacterales bacterium | reverse complement strand
TTTCAAGATCACCCCTCCCAAGATCGGAAAGAAAAGCCCCAAGGAGCTGATATTGGTTTGAAGTGCGGTATAGACGGGTCGTTTTGCTTCAGGAGCTATCTCGATGACGAGATTCATCCCGGCAATGTTGAAGCCGTCGAGTGCGATACCAAAAAGCAAAAAGATCAGAGCATACGCATAGACATTGTCGGCAAAGAGTGCGATCGAAAAGGCAACGATCATAAAGAGGAAAGCGAGTGAAAGCATCTTTTCATAGTCGTGGATCTTTCGCCATAAAAAAGTGCTCCCAAAGATGCTACCGATCATTTGGACGGTGATAAATCCACCCAGCATCCATCCTGTGAGGGTGAAATTGTTTTTGGCGTTGAGTATCACAAAAGGCATAGCGAGGAAATAGCTAAAACTTAGAAAGATTGCGATGATCTGCTGTTGGAGCCTTTTATCCTCCTTGAGTGTTGCTGAGGCGTTTTTGATAAATGTTTTAAAGTGTTTTTCTTTGAGAGATACATTCTCTTTGGCAGGCTCCTCGATCGTAGCAAATGTTGCAAACCCGATCACCATAAAGAGACTGCTTACCATAAAGAGGTAGGCGTAGTTGAGTGGTGCTTCATAATGGTTGAGTACATATCCTGCGACACCTCCGCTGATGATCGAGGCGATGGAGCCGGCGATATTTCGGTTTGCCATTGTTTTACCACGGTAGCTTTTGGAAAAAAGTTTGGCTTGAAGCTCCTTGAAGTAGATCGCCCCAAAACCAGCAGTAAATGAGAAGAAAAAGAGCCCCAAACCGATAAAGAAGAGTGTTAGTGATTTGTTGCTCTCACCAATCAAAAAGATACTCACGCCGATTGAGAACCATGCAAGCCAGCGAAAGAAAAAGACTTTGCGCAGATAGGGGAGAACTTTTGGGTAAGCTTGTGCATGAAAGGCGGCATAAAGCTGTATGATGATAGCACCACCTCGAAGTAATGATACAAAAATTCCCACCATCACCATACTATCGCTAAAATGGTGTACGATAAGAGGTAAAACCGTAGAGGGTTCGGCGACAGTGATCGCCAAAGCCAAAAAGAAGGCGTGGGTGACATTTTTGAGGTTGTTTATCGGATCGTCAATTTTGAACATTAGATATCTATTTCTTGATATAGGTGATAAAATGTTCAGGCTTTTTCTCCTCCACAAAGACTTCGTGATTTGCTTTTTCCATCTCATCTATTAAAGGTTGGGGACGAAAATCCGACTCAATAGTAATTACCTCTTCATTATCGATTGATTTTATTGCTTTGTGTAGTTCAGCTAGCGGGTTGCGTTCTTCATCCAATAATGTGTTTGCGTTGAGTTTATGTTTGGGTGGGTAAGCTATCCAATGTGGTACATGATGATTGTCTTTTGCTTGAGGTTCATTCAATTTTGCATCGATCGGAGTTTGTCCTACTGCTACACGCAATTGATTGAGCAGATCCATAGGATCCATTCCTCCAACAATTGCTGCTTGTTTAACTCCCGCAACTTTTGCTAAAGTGCGTCTTAACACGGGATTGTTAAGTTTTTTAAATTTTGGATTGATTTTGATGAGAATCTCTTTCATCCCTTCATAATCATTTAAAAGATCTGCAATTTTTGTTTCCAGCGTAATCTCTTTCATCGTCATTTCTCCTCTTGTTAGATAAAAAGAGTATATTACTCCTATTTAAGTATGATTCTCCTTATGATTAATAGGACCAAAGATGGTATGTGTTAGAGATACCCATATGGTAATGCTCTCCCCGCTATAAATTAAAAAACTATACAAAAACTTGACATAAATCACTATTTATATTATACTAAATTAAATTTATTAGGAAGGAGTATGCCATGAGAGTTTCTCAATCAGCAAAAGAGAAAACCAAAGTCAAGATCTTAGAAGCGGCGGTGGATTTGATGACGATCAAAGGCTACAAAGAGGCTTCATTGCGGGAGATCGCCAAAGAGGCGGGTGTGAGCAATCCGACCATCTACAACTATTTTCCCAACAAAGAGAAGATTTTATACGCCTATATCGAGCAGAAGATCATCGAGACTTCGGCGATCTTACAGGAGATCGAGGATTTTCACACCTATACGCTCAGAGAGCAGTTGCAGGCGCTTATCGAGACGCAGTTGGAGTTGTACTTGGAAGATCGGGAGTTTGTGACGCAGATCATGAAGATGGCGTTTACTCCCTCTTTGGGTGCGATGGAGCTTCTGTATGAGGCGAAAACGAAGTTTGTGGAGATCGTGACAGAGATGTTGGATATCGCTATCGAGGCGGGAGAGATCGAGGAGCCTCCGTTTAGGGAGTATATGCCGCAACTCTTTTGGGATTACAATATCGCCGTGGTGGCGTACTGGATCAAGGATGATTCGGAGATGTTTGAAAACACCACGCAGTTTATCGACAACTCCATGGGTGTGATCGAAGCGCTCTTGCGATCAAATATCTTGCAAAGAGCGAATGAGCTGGGGATGTTTATGTTTAAGACCCATAT
>JALVVN010000041.1:70245-78735 GCA_027023405.1 Campylobacterales bacterium | reverse complement strand
TAGCGTAGATCATCGATATAGGGTTCATAAGAGTGGAGGCGTTGTTGATCTGTACTATCTAATGGATATTTCAGCAGCCCACATTGCATCAAGAGGGAAGGAAATTTGTTGGCATAGTAGTGTGTGGTGTAGGTAAATGCACGGTTGAGGTACTCTTTGTAATAGCTTGGTTTGGAAATCTTTGGAGAGAGAAAGGCACCGGCAGCTTTGGAAGCACCGGAAGCGATGCGATCTTTTTCCAGCACAAAAACACGCTGATCCTTTTGGGTGAGTGCATCTGCCAATGAAGCACCGGCGATACCGGCACCTAAAATGATCGCATCATAGAGTGCCATCGATTAGTGATAGGGGTTGAATGATTGTAGATTGCGAAACTTATTGACGGTGAGTTTGGAGAAGGCTTCGACATAGTTCCAAAAATCCTCTTTGATCTCCTCATCGATCTCCTGCTCTTCAAGTGCTTTACGCATACAGCCGAGCCACTCGATTCGTGCATTTTCATCGATGGTGAAGTCATCATGAACGCGGATCATATATTCATCGAGGTCCATTCCGCCACTCTCATCTTCATAAACCTTTGGTCCTCCGCATACTTGGATAAAAAACTTGCTATTTTTGACTTTTACTTTGTCAAACTCCTCTCTATCTTGCGGGAAAAAGTTGTGAATATCACTCTCATAGATGATGTCATAAAAGCGATACATCAATTTTTGCATTCCCTCTTCACCGCCGATCGCTTCAAAAAATCTAGGTGAAGGGTGCTTGAAATTAACTTTTTCATCTTGTATAGTTCGGGTGATCTCAAAAGACATCATGGCTCCTTATCAATTATTCGACGGTTACGCTTTTGGCGAGGTTTCTAGGCATATCGACATCGTTACCGAGTCTGACGGAGATTTCGAGTGCCAAGAGTTGGGTGATAACCATCATCTCAAAAAACTCACTCATAGGGTGATCGGAGTAGTTGGTTTTGATAAAGTCATCGGCAAGATCGAATTCGAGAGGGCTGATAGCTAGGATCGTCGCATCTCTAGCGCTAAGCTCTTCAACATTGCTCTTTATCTTATCGTAGTGTACGCTTTTGGGCATGAGGGCGATGGTAAAGAGTTCACTATCGGCAAGGGCGATAGGACCATGCTTCATCTCTCCTGCCGGATAGCCTTCTGCGTGTAGGTAGGAGATCTCTTTGAGTTTGAGTGCCCCTTCGAGTGCGAGCGGGTAGAAGAGATCGCGCCCAATAAAGAAGAAGCCGTGTCCGTGTAGGTAGCGTTTGGAGAGGCGTTTGATCTTTTCGTGTAGGCTATCTTCGACGATAACGGTTTTGGGGATATGCCGGATAGTAGAGATCTCTGCTTTGAGTTCTTCAGCACTCATGGTGTTGCGAATTTGCGCAAGATAGAGTGCAAGCATCCACATTACCATCACTTGTGTCGCAAAGGCTTTGGTACTGGCGACTCCCTTTTCGATTCCGGCACGGGTCAAGAGGGTATAGTCTGAGATTCGCACGATAGAGGAGTTATCGACATTACAGATCGCCAAGGTTTTTAGCCCCGCTTTTTTTGCCATTTTGAGTGCTTCGAGTGTATCAGCGGTTTCACCGCTTTGGCTAATAACGACAAAAAGTGTATCTTTGCTCAAAAGTGGCTCTTTGTAGCGAAATTCACTGGCAATCTCGACAAAGCTCTTGATTTTGGCTTGTCGCTCAAAGAGGTAGGAGCAGGCGAGGGCGGAGTTGTAGCTGGTACCGCAGGCGCAAAATTGGATTTGGTTGATCCCCTCAAAGAAGTTCTCATCCAACTCATCAAATTTAATCTTCTCATCGAGAACTCTTCCCATAATGGTATCGCCAAGCACCTCGCTTTGCTCATAGATCTCTTTCTCCATAAAGAAGCGGTAGCCATCTTTTTGAGCGGAAATTTTATCTCCGATAAGAGGTTTCTTTTGGAGCGCTTTTTCTGTTTTATCATTGAAGATCTTGATCTCACCCTCTTTGGTATAGCCGTAGTCACCGTCACTCAGATAGATCACTTCCGATGCTTTGCCGATGAGTGCGGCATCACTGGAGCCGAAGTAGATATCTCCCTTCTCATCATTTCCGACGATCATCGGAGAGCCGTTTTTGGCAAAATAGATGGTGTTTGGATCCGCTTTGGTGATGAGAAGAATCGCATAGGCACCCGCTAACATCTCTACGGTTTTTTCAAAAGCTTTAAAAGTCTCGTTCTCTTGCTTGTAATTCTCTTCAAAGAGGTGTACGATTACCTCTGTATCAGTTTGGCTTAAAAAGTTATAGCCCTTTTGGATCAACTTCTTTTTGAGTTCTTGATAATTTTCGATGATACCGTTGTGTACGACATAGGAGAACTCACCTAGATGGGGGTGCGCATTGAGCTCTGTCGGTTTACCGTGTGTCGCCCAACGCGTATGACCGATACCGAGTCCAAAACCGTTTGTGGAGAAGTTTTTTGTCTTCTCTTCGAGATTTTTGAGTTTTCCGATCGCTTTAAAGGATTGAATCTCCTCATCTTCAAGAATCGCTACTCCTGCTGAATCATACCCGCGATACTCCAACTCTCTTAATCCGTCAAGTAAAATCTCTTTGATATCCTCTCGTCCAATATAGCCGACAATTCCACACATCTATTTACCCTTTTTTGTAAGTTTTTCCATTATTATATCGGTAGTATTGCAAAATTTTCCATTTTTTTCAATTAGAAAAAGGTTTCTTGCCCGATTTTTCATGGTTTGAATCTTAGCGCTTGCAATATCTATCCCCATATCGTCAAATATTTTAATTATATTAGCAACAAGTCCTCGCTGATCTTTTGTGTGTACTCGCATACTGGCATAAGTGTTGGAGTGGTTACAGTCGATGCTAATCTCTTTTGGCTTGAGTTCAAGGTTGGGAAGAGGGGTGTTTTTTTGCATATCAAAGCTTTGGTGGATCACCTCTTCGACAAAGAGTTTCTCATCGGCTTGGATATTTTTTTCAAAAGCGACGAGAAAATATTTCAGCCCTTGCTCAATTTTGAAAATATCCATCGTTGTGATATCATATCGTACCAATTTCCCGAGTAGATAGCCGACATTAAGTGGCTGGGTCGCAAGGATTTGGATGATGAGATGGGTATCATGATGGATATGAAATTCATAGGAGGCTTCTCTGGATTGAACCCAAGTTGCCAAATTGCTAATCTCCTCAAGTGTATATTTAAAAAAGAGTAAGTTTGAGGGAATACGGAGTATCCTCTTTTGTGTCGTTTTTTGAAGTTGAAGAAAAGCCGGATATTTTTTGAGTCTCTTTTCGATCCGTTCTCGTTTTGTGGCTTCGTTTATCATCGCATCGTTTTCAAACGCTTCGAGTGAGATCTCATAAAGTTGTCGTAAAAGGGTTGCATTGAAATTGTTGTAAGTTCCTTTGCCGACCGATTCAATATCACAGTAGGTGAGGATATAGAGCATTTTGAGTGTGAGAGGATCTTTGATCTTGGCATTAAACGCGTAGATTACCTTTTCATTATAGATATCTTCTCTTGCAGCGGTGTTGCTCATCAGCGTATGGTAACGAACCAGTCGAGAGGCGATAGCGACGAGTGTATCATTAAACCCCAGCGAGTAGAGATAGTGTTTGACGATATGACTGCCTAAAATCGAGTGATCCTGGTTGCGCCCTTTGCCACTATCGTGTAGAAGTGTGGCAAGTTTGAGTGTCGCTTTGAGATCAGGAGTGAGTGATTCAAGGAGTGAGGCGATGAGCGGTTCATCGATCGCTTCGATTGCCTTCATTGTGCGTAGAGAGTGGAGATCGACGGGGTAGCGATGGTAGCCGTCAAATTGGGGAAGGTCGCGTACTTTGAGGAGAGGTGGCAGGATTTTGAGCACCTTTTTGGCGTAGTAGAGCGCCATCAAGAGACGGTAGAGTTTGGTGTGATAAAAGAGTGCTTTGACGAGGTGATTTTGGGAACCGTTTTGGTTGGCAAACTTGGAATTTTTGAGGTATTGGACAAAAGTGATATTGTAACTGTCGATTTTTGATTCGTGCGCAAGGACAAACGAAAGAATGGTCAGTGTATCTTGGGTTGGTAGGGTATCACCGGCGTAGAGTTTGCGATCGATGATAAAGAGGTCTTGATTGAGATAGTGTGCTTTATGCATCGGCAGGGGGAGGTAGTCGGCACTCAATTTGGTGATAAAGAGGTGGGTATAGGTTTTGATATCGTTGAGTGCTTTAAAGAGGCGTTTGGCTGATTTTTGCTGCGTGGTACCTAAGAGATGGGCGATTTCCGGTATGAGTTCGAGTCGAACGGTATCGTTTTGTTTTCCACTGCACAGATGAAGTGCCGCGCGAAAGCGGTAGAGGTAGTCGATCGCTTGTTGTAGTTTAATGATATCACGCTGTTCAAAATAGGGTGTAAGGGTTTTGAGTTGAACACTATTTTGTGTGACTTTGGCGATCCAGATGAGGGTATTGATATCTCGTAAACCTCCGGCTCCCTCTTTCAGATGGGCGCGCATCTCGATAGGGATCGTATCGTGTCGGTGGTAATATTCACTGATTTTGGTTTGAATGAAATCTCTGGGATGATCCAGTCGAATGCGTTCTACTTGGTGTGTGGTTTGATAAGAGAGAATATTACTTCCGATAAGAAAGCGTGACTCTAAGAGCGCCGTTTTAATGCTAATATCCTCTCGTGAAGCTTCAAGGAGTTGATCGACAGTGTGTACGCGGTGTTTCAGCTTGAGTCCGCTATCCCAAGCAATACGCAAAAAGGCTTCGATGATATCGGTGATGCGATACCCTTTGATATCTTCATAGACGATTAAAAGATCCAGATCGGAGTAGACGCTGAGCTCCTCTCGTGCGAAACTTCCCATAGTAAAGAGGACAAAGGGTATTTGATTGGGGAGAGGCAAAAAAGTTCCAAAGTAGTTTCTGAGAATATACTTATAAATAATCTTTACAAATTGCTCTGTCGATTTTGTATGCTTGATATGAAAATTTTTTCCTCGAGTTTGGAGAAACTGATCTCTTAACTCGGAGAGATAAAGTTGATACTCCTCTTTCAAAAGCTTTGAAAATTCGAGTTCTGAAGCCTCTTTTGTGAGTAGTTGATTCAATCTGTATTGAAGCTTCATCATTATCCTTTTGATTTCAAATAACTTTTGGGTAGATAAATTAAAACTAATATCTATTAACTTCTGTGATTATTTTACATCTTTGTTATTGAAAAGGACATATACTTGATAAAATTTTAAATAATTTGAAGGAGTTTATGTTGAATAAGATTGTTTTGAGTTTGGTTGCTATCCCGCTAGTTGCAACCAGTTTGATCGCCGGCATTAAGAAGGTGGAGATTACTCCTATGGTAGGAAAGAAGATCTATAATTATAGTGATGACAAACCGCGTTTTGATGATGGTAAGGTTGTATTGGGTGGGCGAGCAAATGTGTATGTGACTGACTCAACTTCCATTCAATTAGGGATAGAGGGTTCTAAGGATAATCCGATTGAGATTCCGGGTAGGACAGGTGCGAGTACCGATCTGTTACGAGGAATGGTAAATGTACAAAAAGATATTCCGAATCGCTCCCGTGTGACACCTTATGTGTTTGCCGGGTTAGGTGGAGAAAAGGTTTACAAAACAGTTAAATCAACTAATCTTGATTCACAGATGTTTTATAACGGCGGTGTCGGTTTGCGCTATAGTGTCAATGATAAGGTTGACCTTGTCAGCGAGGCGAGAGTAATTCATAAGGTAGAGGATAAAGATACCGATCTCATTGGAAATGTAGGTGTGGGATTTAAGTTTGGTATGCCACAACATAGACCTGTGAAAACACTTCAGGATTTGGCTGCGATGACGCCGGCACCTGCGCCTACACCTATGGCACCAGCCAAAGTGGAACCGGAGGTTTTACCTGCCGAACCTGCACCGGAGGTAGAGCCTATTATCGTTGGGAGTCTTGATGAAAAAGAGGCTGCTGTGAGCAGTGAAGTAGTTGGAGAAGATACTGGTTGTGCACCGACAAGTGATGTGACTGAGACTTGCCCGTCAGATCGTGACACTGTTACCCAACAGGGGGAGGTTGAGAGCGGTTACTATATCCAAGTGATCTCTTTGGCGAGAAATTCAGCCGATAAAGTGACAAGGCGTCTTGATCGCATGGGGTTGAGTTATCGTTTGGAGAATAACGGTACGATGACGCGTGTATTGGTCGGACCATTTGCCTCAAGAGGTGCTGCAAGACGATCGCTTAGAAAAGCCAAGCGCGTGAGTCGTGACGCATTTATCGTCTCAAGATAGGCGTTCTTTCCCGATTTTATGCCATTTAGTCTCTTTGGCTAAATGGCAAATATAGAAACTTCTTTTAAAAATCCTCAAAATACTTCATTTTTTTTTCATAATGCCGATTGTTATTTAAACTAAAACGAAAGAGGTATGATTTATGAAAAAAATTATAACAGCATTTTCACTCTCAGCACTATGTGTACTTGCTATGCATGCCGATGTGAATGATAATAAACCTCATCGTCTCTTGATGGAGATGAGTGCAGGTGTGAACCATTTTGATTCAGACTCGAGACTCTCGAAAGATAATGCCGGCTTTTATGGACTCAGAGCAACAATTTTTGATTCGGTGGTTGATAAATATGGTTTTCAAGTTGCTTATGAGGGGGCATTTGGTGTGGATTATGAGCGGTTACAACCTAAAGAAAAATCGCAAAGTGATGTGCATCGTATCTTAGGAAATGTTGTGATTGACGGTGATCAAGAGGTGGGTATTACCCCCTATCTATTTTTGGGTGCGGGTTATGAGTATCTGAGTGATGAGATTAAGGGTGAAGTGAGTCAGGGTATTGCTGATCTGGGTATCGGATTTCGATATGGACTAGGGTATGGATTGCGTGTCGGATTGGAGGGAAAAGTACTCGGTAAATTTGACTCTCATGATTTGGATTATGAGTTAGGTGTAACATTTGGTTATGCACTCAACCATTCAGATGAGTCGAATTCTTTTACGCCTGTATCTTCCGTTCTTCCCACACCTACTACTGAGCATGTAGTGAAGTCTAGTACCGTTGTACATGAGATTAATCTTGGAATGAATCATGTACCTTTTGAAGAGAGTACTTCTACTACTGTTGCGCAAGATGAAGTTTCAGCAGAAGTTACGCCGGTAGAGCAGGAGGTAGCACCGAGTGCTTA
Organism: Campylobacterales bacterium; assembly: GCA_027023405.1. GTDB lineage: Bacteria > Campylobacterota > Campylobacteria > Campylobacterales > QNZT01 > QNZU01. The sequence continues at coordinate 71,527 of JALVVN010000041.1, read as the reverse complement.
CTATGTCCAACTTGCAGCCTATGCAAAAACCAATCCGGAAAAAATGGTCAATAAAGCTAAGAGCCATGGATTTGAAAATGTGGATGTCATTGGGGAGGAGAGTCGTATCGGTACACTCCAGCGCGTTGTCGTAGGTCCTTATGAGAGTAAATCTGAAGCAAAAAATGCACTGCGTAAAATCAAAGAGATGGTACCAAAAGCCTATATTGTGAAGCTATAAGCTCCTTGTGTTATAATCACTCCTTATTTGGAGGGGTTCAATGCACAGAGTTATAGAAAAGATTCAAGCAGGGGAGCGCGTCAATTTTGAGGAGGCGCTCACACTCTATGAGAGCGATCTCTTTACACTCGGTAAATTAGCCGATGCCAAGCGTCGAGCACTACATAGTAATAAAACATACTTCAATATCAATCGCCATATCAATCCAACCAATATCTGTCAAGATATCTGCAAATTTTGTGCCTTTTCTGCCAATCGTAAAAACCCCAACCCTTATTTAATGAGTCATGATGAGATTTTAAAGATAGTAGAGCAGAGCGTACAGCGGGGCGTCAAGGAGGTGCATATCGTTTCAGCACACAATCCTGATGCGGGGCTTGATTGGTATATGGGGATCTTTTCCAAGATTAAATCCCGATTTCCCGATTTGCATGTTAAAGCATTAACTGCCGCAGAGATTAACTTTTTAAGTGAAACATATCAACTCAGCTATAAAGAGGTGATAGAGTTGATGATCCAAAACGGTGTCGATTCGATGCCCGGCGGTGGTGCGGAGATCTTTGATGAGAAAGTGCGTGACTTTATCTGCAAAGGAAAGGTAAGCTCCAAGCAGTGGCTAGAGATTCACCGTCTATGGCATGAGAGAGGGAGAAAATCCAATGCAACGATGCTCTTTGGGCATATCGAAGATCGTTCACACCGCATCGATCATATGATGCGTCTGCGTGATCTACAGGATGAGACAGGTGGGTTTAATACCTTTATCCCACTGGTTTATCAGCGAGAAAACAACTATCTCAATGTCAAAAACTTTCTCTCATCACAAGAGATTTTAAAGACGATGGCAATTTCCCGTATTGTCTTGGATAACTTTCCGCATATCAAAGCTTACTGGGTCACTTCGACCATCAATCTGGCTTTGGTAGCGCAAGACTTTGGTGCGGATGATTTGGACGGTACAATTGAGCGGGAGATGATTAACTCAGCAGCAGGTGCAAAGAGCGCACACGGTATGGAGCTGAAAACCTTTGTGGATTTGATCAAAAACAGTGGCTATCGTCC
>JALVVN010000041.1:66403-70145 GCA_027023405.1 Campylobacterales bacterium | reverse complement strand
GAGTTGATTGACGAGATAGCGTTTGTAGGAGAAGTGCAATCCCTTGGGACGATTCATGATTAGAGCGATACGCGGTGGCTTGATCTCATATTGGGTAGCGTAGTAGATCTTGACGAGTTTACTCTGATCGGAGGGGATATGGTGCTTGGTCGTCGCAAATTTGATAAGATCGTTGAGTTTGGAAGTCGGAATACGACGGCTATAATTCTCATAGACGCTAAGGATGAGATCATTGACCTTATGCACCCGTTTTTTGGAGAGTGCAGAGAGAGTAATGATAGGTGCATAGGAGAGAAATCGGAAACGATCCCGCACCTTTTGCACACTGGTGGGATAGTCATCTAGCGCTTTATCCCATTTGTTGAGAATGATGATACATCCGAGGGAGAATTTATCGACTAGGTGGGCAATCTTCTCATCCAACTCTTTAAAGGGTTCACTCGCATCCAGTACCAAAAGTGCGATATCGGCGTTTTCTAGCATCTTTTGGGTGCGGTGTAGGGCGTGTCTTTCGATCCCCTCGATCTTCCCACGCTTACGGATTCCCGCTGTATCGACAAAGGTGAGGGTTTTGTCTTGGTAGAGAATCTCCTCATCGACCGGATCGATGGTGGTGCCGGCTACATCACTCACCACAGAGCGTTCTTTGCCGATGAGGGCATTGAGCAGAGAGCTTTTGCCGACATTGACCCGCCCGATGATGGCGACTCTAATCTCGTTGCTCTCGTCCTCATCTATGCTATTTTCCTCTTCGATCGTGAGTATCTCTTCGAGGCTGAGATCATCATCAGATTCGATATGAGTGGTTGATTCAGGCAGATCGGGCAGATGGGAATAGATCCAATCACTTAAAATCTTCGTGCCGTAGTTGTGAGAGACGGAGAGAAAGAAGAGATTTTTCGCCCCAAAGGAGCTAAACTCCCATCCGATCTGCTCTCTCTGTTTGTCATTGTCGAGTTTATTGACGACCAGCGCAATCGGTTTACCGAGCTTCTGGAGAGAGAAGAAGATCTTTTTATCTTCATCATCTGGGAGCATTTTCCCATCGACCATATAGAGGATGATATCCGCTTCTTCGGCGGCTTGGAGCGATTTTTTCTTCACCTCTTGAAAGAGGGTAGAGCTATCGTCCAATCCACCGGTATCGATGATCTCCACTTCCTTATCCTCAAGCATAATGGTCGTTCGTTTGATATCCCGTGTGGTTCCACTCACATCAGAGGTAATGGCATCGAGCCTATGGGCTAGGCGATTAAAGAGAGAACTTTTACCCACATTGGGGCGTCCGAGTAGGGCGATCTTGGTCATGTTATACTACCTTTTTCGATATAAAGAGATCGACTTGGAAAGGCGAAATCTGATCCGTTTTGATGTACGATTGTAATCACTTTTAGATTTATATCCTCTTTAATTTTCAAATACTCTTGCCAATTTGCCGTATCGGTAAAACAGTACAGAAGCAGATCCAGTGAGCTATCGGAAAAATTTTCAAAGCGGACGATTTGTGTGGAAGCTTGTGAAATATGGGGATGGTTTTGCAACATCTCTTTGAGTTGGAAGAGAATGGCTTGCATCTGTTTGGGGGTTGTATTGTAGGTGAGCCCGATATAAAACTTGATACGCCGTTCATGTCGCCTGGAGTGGTTGATGATCTTTGTATTTGCGATGATTTGATTGGGAATGGTAATGATGGAGTTTTCAAATGTTTGAATTTTAGTCGTTCTCATACCGATATCTTTGACGACTCCCTCCACGCCGTCAACTTCGATCCATTCACCGATGCGAATTGCTTTATCGGCTAAAATGGCAAAAGATCCGAAAATATTCGCCGCGGTATCTTTTGCCGCAAGGGCAAACGCCAAGCCTCCCAAGCCGAGAGAGGCGACAAATGCCGTGACATTGATACCCCAAACTTGCAGAAGCGTCATGACTCCCAAAAAGATCACAATAAATTTTAAAAGCCTCTCAAGCAGTTGCATAATCTCTGTCGAGAGTGTTTTGGTATATTTTTGTGTAATGTTTTCAAAAAAGAGTCGTCCGAGGGAGACGAGATAGTAGAAAAACCAAAAGAGATCGAAAACGACGAGTGATTTGCTAATTCGAGTGAGAAAGGGTGTTTTGATATCAAGCATCGTTAAAAAGGCGTTAAAACCGATAATGATAAAGACAAAACTTACCGGTCCTAGGAGGATATGGATACTTTTGTCGTCCAATTCAGTTTTTGTTTTTGCAAAGATCCTTTTGAGCACTTTGAGTACGATGAGCGCAAAAATACGGCGAAGCAGTAGAAAAAAACCAAAGAGCAAAACAGCTGCCGAAAGTTTAATGAGCGGTAGAGAGTGGAACCATGAGATTAAGAGATTTGGATTGAATAAATTTAATAAATTTTGCATAGTTTTATTTTAGCTAAATCTCACTATCATTTCTCTATGAAAAAAATATGGCTAACCCTTTTGATCCTTGTTCTTCCCCTTTTTGCTACGGCACAAGAGCGACTCCATTCGATGCGAGCAGATTATGATGTGAGTTACGGCATTTTAGGGAAGATTGGAACGGCGCATTGTCGGTTAGAGGTGGATCACGGCACCTATATGATAGAAGTTGAGGTAGAGAGCACGGGGTTGGCAAAATTTTTGAGTCACGATCGCAAAGAGAGATACCGCAGTACCGGATTGATCCAAAAGGGTAAGTTGGTACCGAAAATTTTTGCCAAAGAGAGACAATCTAGCCAACGAGATGAGGACAAAAAGTACTTTTTTGATCATAAAGCCAAATCGATCAAGGTGATGGAAAGTTTGAAACGATCTGGTAAAAGTAGTGCAAAGGTGACTATGTTACCCTATTATGCCCCTAATGATATTTTGACGCTCTTTTTTAACCTTGATGCCATGACGAAAGATAGCAATTTGAAACAATGGTTGCGTTTGAGTGCCGTGGGAGCGAGAAAGCAAGACGGTGCAATCGATATTAAATTGCCTGACGAGCAAGAGAAGCGAGAGTATCAAGAGATATTGGGTATAGGTACGCACCTATTGATGGTAGCTTTGAATCAAAAGATCTTTTCAAGCAAAGAGGGTTTATTTGTCATACATATTGATAAGCACGGTGTGTGTGATCGTTTTGTCCTCAAAGATGTACTGCTTGGCGGTGATTTAGAGGGGCGAATCAAAAATTTTAATATAGAAGAGTAGAAATGATTTTAATTGCGGGACCGTGTGTCATAGAGAGTCGTGAAGTGGTGATGCAGATCGCTGAAGCGTTGGTGAAATACCATGAAGATCCGAAGATAGCGTTCTATTTCAAAGCGAGTTTTGATAAGGCAAATCGTACCTCTTTAGAGAGTTTTCGAGGACCGGGACTTGAAGCGGGTTTAGAGATCCTTGCAGAGGTCAAAGCGCGATTTGGGATGCAGATTCTCACTGATGTGCATGAGAGTTCTCAGGTAGCTCCGGTTGCCGAGGTGGCTGATGTGTTGCAAATTCCCGCTTTTTTATGTCGTCAAACCGATCTTTTGGTGGAAGCGGCAAAAACAGAGGCAATCGTCAATATCAAAAAGGGGCAATTTATGAACCCCGCTGATATGCGCTATTCGGTGCTCAAAGTGCTTCGGACGCGTGGTATTGATGAAGCATCTTATGAGCAGAGTCGTCAAAACGGTGTGTGGCTGACAGAGCGGGGGAGCAGTTTTGGTTATGGGAACTTGGTTGTAGATATGCGCTCATTGGCAATTATGCGTGGCTTT
>JALVVN010000041.1:8482-66303 GCA_027023405.1 Campylobacterales bacterium | reverse complement strand
TGGTATTGATGAAGCATCTTATGAGCAGAGTCGTCAAAACGGTGTGTGGCTGACAGAGCGGGGGAGCAGTTTTGGTTATGGGAACTTGGTTGTAGATATGCGCTCATTGGCAATTATGCGTGGCTTTGCACCGGTGATCTTTGATGCGACCCATGCGGTACAGCTTCCCGGTGGTGCGGGTGGCAAGAGTAGCGGAAATCGTGAATTTGTCGCGCCTTTAGCTAGAGCAGCGGCGGCGGTCGGTGTGGACGGTTTCTTTTTTGAGACCCATTTTGATCCGTCGCAGGCGTTGAGCGATGGAGCGAATATGCTTGATCTGCAAACACTTGATCGTGTGGTGGAAGATATTATAAAGATTCAAGATACGCTGGGATTTTCATCGTGAGTGATGTAAAACTACCGCTGACGGGTGAAGCAGAGATTGATAGGATTCATCAAGAAGAGGTGGAACGCTTGCGGAATCTCTTAGAAGAGCTCAAATCGGGGAGCGATACGCAGATCGGTGAAGCGTTTGAAGCCTTTATTGCGCATATGGATAGCCATTTTTCATACGAAGAGGATTTGATGCAGGGTCTTACCGGCTATATGATGGCGGAGTTACACAAAGGGGAGCACTATAAAGTGATCAGTGATGCACGCTACCGTTTGATGCAGTGGCATCAATTTCACGATCGCTTTGATTTGGAGGATTATCTGATCTATGAGTTTACGCCGTGGCTTTCTCAGCATATTAGCTCAATGGATATTCCGATGGCATCATTAGTTCAAACACAGGAGCGTGAATGACCTATCTCATTGTACATTTGATTCATATCTTTGCCGTGATGATCTACGGCGGATTTTTGTTTACCGACAATCTTTTTATGGCGAAAATGGGGCGAAGTTTAGATAAAGATGAGAGTATAAAGTGTCGTGAAGCGATTATGGAGCATGTGCGCAAGATAGTGCCTAAGGCTCTGATCGTCGCAGTCGCGAGTGGGATTTATCTCTTTACGCAAGTGTTCGGGGAGATCGGCGAGGATGGATTGAGTGCCTTTCAAAAGGTTTTGTTACTCAAAGCCTTTTTGGGTGGATGGCTCGGTCTGCGCGGTGTGCTTCAAGTCTTTTTCAAGATTCAGCCGTTGGTTTTCAAGAGCCATAAGTTTCCGTTTTTTTTGGTGATTATTATCATCTTTTTATCGCAGGTTATGCATTATGTATCATAGAGGAGGGAGTTGTGCTGATTTTGATGCCGTTAGATAGTGAGGATTTGGAGCAGGCGAAGCTTTGTAAGATAGAAGAGGCAAAAAAGTGGGGTCTGTTTGATCTGCAAGAGGGAAAAGTAAAAAAGGTTGATCTTTTTGACGATTGGCAGGAGATTGATATCTTTTTTGATTGTGTCATTGTGACCAGTAAGTTAGAGTATGTGTGGCCTTTCAAAGAGCAGTCGATTCCAGTACTTGAAGCACCGATGCAACGGGAAATCGATGATGTGATTGAAGCTTTTCTCTTCAAAGAGCTCTATGAAGTGGAAAACTGATCGATGTACCAATTTGTTCTCTATCTTCATCTGGTTTCAGCGGCGACATGGATCGGTGGTGCGGTACTGCTCTTTATCTTTGGAATTACGATTCGCGATAAAGAGGCACAGCGGGTGATCTACTATCATATCGGACCGGTGTACGGCTATTTTGAGTCTGTGGTACTGGCAGTGTTGCTGATTACCGGTAGCTATATGTACTATGTCAACGGTTTTCACGACATGCCCAATAAATTTTCGCATGAGTTAGGCTACTGGATGCATGTGAAAATTATTTTGGTCTTTATCATCTCAATAGCAACGATTATCCACATGAAGGTCTCTCTGAAGGCAAACGGTCGAGAAAAGACAACCAAAGAGAAGATCTTGGCACGATCGACTTCGATGCTGATCTTTATACTCAACTTTGTGATCCTCTATCTTGCGCTCAATATTAGGAATCTACTTTGAGAGAGGGGATACCACATATTTTAGTGATTGGTGATCTAATGGTGGATCACTACATTTGGGGTAAGAGTGAGCGTATCTCTCCCGAAGCACCGGTGCAGGTGGTGGAGGTCGCCAAGGAGGAGAATCTTCTAGGCGGTGCGGGGAATGTGATCAACAATCTTCTCTCACTTGGATCGGAAGTGGGGGTCTGTTCTGTGATCGGTAGTGATCAAGCGGGAGAGTTTATCAAACAGAGGTTGCAAGAGAGAGGGATTAAGCAGGAAGTTTTGATACGCTCTTCGCATCGCCCCACTACCAAAAAGAGTCGTATTATGGCACAGCATCAGCAGATTGTGAGAATTGATCGGGAGGAGAAGCGACCGATCGATGAGGAGGCGCAACAGCAAATCATCGATCGTGTCAATGCGGTCGTAGCGGGGTATGATCTTGTGGTGCTCTCGGACTACAATAAGGGTGTGTTAACAGAGTATTTGACACAAGAGATCATCAAGATTTCTAAGAGTCGTCAAAAGCCGATCTTGATCGATCCTAAGGGGGCTGATTTTGGTAAATATCGAGGTGCGACACTACTCACGCCCAATAAAAAGGAGGCGATCTTAGCAAGCGGTATCGAGATATCGGATGATTCGGCGCTTAGGCAAGTGGGAGAGAAGTTGATTGGTGAGCTTGGGCTGGAGTCATTGATCGTGACGCTCTCTGAGGAGGGGATGGCGATCTTCGAAGAGGGAACAATGCAAAAGATACCGACTGTTGCCAGAGAGGTCTATGATGTTACCGGTGCAGGAGATACCGTGTTGGCAGCATTGGGATATAGCTTGGCAAAGGGTGAATCACTTTTTGATGCGGCAAAGTTTGCCAATGCTGCTGCTGCCGTTGTAGTCGGTAAAGTGGGAGCAGCGACAGCGACCAAGGAGGAGATTTTAGCCTATGAGAGAGCGATCTACGGCAAAACTGAAGAGAGTAAACTCATGAGTAGAGAGGAGCTTATCGAGATACTCAAGAACCGTAATGATAAAATCGTATTTACGAATGGATGTTTTGATATATTACATGCGGGACATGTACGCTATCTCGCTGAAGCGAAACGACTCGGTGATATCTTGATCGTTGGAATCAATAGTGACGCATCCGTCAAGCGTCTCAAGGGGGAGAGCCGACCTATTAACACCCAAGAGGATCGCATGGCGGTTTTGGCAGGGTTGGAAGCGGTCGATTTTGTAGTGCTCTTTGATGAGGATACTCCCTATGCATTGATATCCGCTATTAAACCCGATATCTTGGTCAAAGGAGCCGACTATGAGGGGAAAGAGATTGTGGGAAGTGATGTCGCCAAAGAGACGCGGTTGATAGATTTTGTCGAGGGGAAGAGTACGACGGGTATGATAGAAAAAATAAGGAGAGAGCGTCTTTGTTAAAAAGAGTGCTACCCAATTTGATCTATGCACTTTTGGTTGCAGGCATTTTGATGGTGATGGACAAGAGTTATGCTTTGAGTAATCACTATTTTATCTTCAATTTGACCTTTAAAGAATTCTGTTACAAGCTAGCACCGATTGCACTTCTTATCTCCTTTATTCCCAAACAGCGATGGCGTTTTCTCTTTTTGTCATTGATACTTTTAGCAAGCCTCTTTGAGTATATTCACTTTAGCTACTTTGGTAAAAATATCACCGCGATGGAGTTTGGTCTCATTGGGGGTAACGGTGGTGAAATTTTGGATGCGATGAAGAGCATGAAAGCGATGATGGTTGTGCCGTTATTGATCGTTTTGGGTGGAGGAGTAGCGCTTTGGAGTATCGAGAAAATCTTTGCTCCAAAACTTTTTCATTATCCAAAATGGTATCTGGTGATGGGTGGTTTTTTTCTCTTTTTAATCTTACAGATCAACTATGTGTTGCATATGAAACTCAAAGATCATCATCACGCTGTTCTCAACAGTGAGAGTAAATTGCTCTATCCTGTGTATCATCGCCACAGTAGCCGTAACTTTTTTGTAGTGCTAAATTACTATCTATGGGGGGTGATGCCTAAGCAGATATTACATGCAGATCAGACGCAGGATGTAAGAGAAGTGCCTAAATTGGTTCATGATACGAATGCGACAATTGTTTTGGTCATCGGTGAGAGTTTACGGGCAGATAAGTTTTCACTTGCAGATAATCCTCTCACGCCTAATCTACAAACGCTACAAAAGGATCCCAACTTTTTTGCCAATACAATCCTCTCTGCCGGTACCATAACGAAAGTGAGTGTTTCGACTTTGATCAATCATACCAATACACCCAATCCTATGCCACAGATCTTTTCACAAAAGATCAATCTCTTTGGGTTGGCAAAAGAGGCAGGTTATCATACGGCATTTATCTCGGCACAGACGCGAGATCAGCTGAAAATTATTAGAGATTTTTTGGGACTCAAATATATTGATGAGTATTATGCGCGTGATGATTTTTCAAAAGAGATTCAGCCAGGCGGTTATGATGATGATTTGCTAAAGATGGTGCAAAAACGACAACTGCTTCATCCCAAATCATTGGTTGTATTGCAGATGAGAGGATCACATGAGCCCTATGATGCTGATTATCCAAAAAGTTTTGCGAAGACCAACAGCGATTATGATAATAGTGTCTTATTGAGTGATAGTGTGCTCTATCATTTGATTCAAATGCTTAAAAAAGAGGTGAAAGGGGAGTTTATCTTTCTCTATGCCTCTGATCACGGTGAGTTATTGGGTGAGCGAGGTAAGCGAGGGCATGGTCAGTTTGAGCCGGAAGTGTATCATGTTCCGTTTGTGAGTTATCTGCACCTTAATCATCAGCGCGAGATGATGCAGCATATCCACGATATCAAATGCCATTTTGATATGGGGAGTGTGATATTAAGGGCGCTTGGATATGATGAAGCTCTCCATTTTAATGACGATCGTAATATCACTATCCTCAATGCGGATTTGGAGGAGTTTAGCGGGTATGGAATTGCTTTGGAGAGAAATGGTACGATAACACAGATTTTGAAGAGAGCATTTTGAAATATTTCGCCGTATTCTATATTGAACATGCTTACTACTACCCCCACTTTTTACCTATCTATGAGGTACTCAAAGCAAGAGGCTATGAGGTCTGTTTTGTTATATCTGATAAAAATGGGTGTGATTTACCGCAGAGAATCGCCTCCACCCATGAACTTCCCTATCTAGTGGGTGAGTCGCATTTGTTTGAGATAGAGAGTGCTTTTTTTCTCTTTGCAAATCCATTTGCGCGAGCACCGGAGCTTCACGGTAAAACGATCTTTTTAGAGCACGGGATCGGTACTAAATCTAACAGTTTCTACCCTGTCGTAGAGTATATCGATCTCTATCTTGTGGAGAGTCGCTACAAATATGAACGAATTGCTTCACTCTATCCGGCTCACAAAGAGAAGTTGCATCAAGTGGGATATAGCAAGTTTGATCCCATTGTAAACCGTCAAGCCGATAAAGCATCGCTCTACCAAGCCTACAATTTGGATCCTGCCAAAAAGACGATTCTCTATGCTCCGACCTTTTTCCCTTCTTCGATTGAGAAGATGCATCGTGATTTTCCCAAAGATTTTGCGTGTTATAACATTTTGGTCAAGCCTCACTATTTTAGTTATGCGATCGAACGATATCGAGCACAACGAAAGAGACTTGAATATTGGAGTCAATTTGAAAATTGTACGGTTTTGGGGATAGAAGCGTATGACTTGATACCGCTCTTTGCAATTAGTGATGTAATGATTAGTGATGAGAGTTCGGCAATGTTTGAGTTCGCCTCACTCGACAAACCGGTGATCTCCAATCGCTTTTATAAGTTGCGACTCTCCTACTATCTGATGCCGTGGAAACTCAAGCGACGCATTGATCAGCAGAAGGATAAATATCGTCAGATGTTAGAAAATGCTGATAGTTATACTCAAATGTGTGTTTTGGTGGAAGAGGCGCTTGAAAATCCGACTAAAAATTCACATCTGCGCCGAAAATATGCTACAGAGTTGTGCGGTAAGATCGACGGCAAAGCCTCTACTCGGATTGTCGATCTGATGGAGCGTGTTGCTTCGCATCCAGATAGAGCAGGGTGAGGGTAAGGGCATAAAAGAAGATATATTTGATATGCATTGAGATGGGTGAAGCGCTAAACATCCCAATTATCGTAACAATAATAAGTATCATCATCGGCGGTGAGTGAAGCTTTTGAGCTAGTTTGAGTTGTGTAAAGAGTACACCTAAAAGTATCATCAATCCCAACCAGCCAAATTGCATATAGTAGAGCATAAAGTTATTATGTGGGTTGAGCTGATAGCGAATACCCAAACCGCAATCATCATAGAGTTTATCAAGACTCTCTTTGCCGATGAGATGTTCCATCTCTGGAATACTATCACCTGTACCAACACCGATGATCGGTGCAGAGTCACCAAGTTTTTTCGCATAACTCCACATTTCAAAACGACATGAGATACTATCTCTCTTCCCTTTTCCTATGACTTTGTGATACTCATAATCTGCTTCAGCGACACGGCTCTGAAATTGGTAGCTAAAACGGTATGCGAGGGTTCCAATGGTAAGAATGCTCACCAGTAGCAGAAGTGTACTTTTAAGCGCTCCCCAATGAAATTTATAGATACCCAGCAGAAAAATAACGGCAAAGAGTGCAACTTGACCGATACGCCCTTTGTTGATAAAGAGGATCACAATCGTGAAGAGGGCAAAGAGGAGTAGGGCAATATTTTTCGGTTTTTTGAGTGCGTGAAAATCGATCATGTAGATGAGATATCCAAAAGTAAAGGCAAGAATCAAAGAGAAGTGCATATGGTGCATAAAGGGGGAAGCACTAGGGAGTAGCCCTCTCGCATCGGGGACACTGTGTAGATAGAGGTAGAGGGAGTAGCACTCTGAGATGAAAATCGCCGCAAGAAGTGCGATGATAGCACTTCTCGTAAATTTTGGATGAAAAAAGGAGAGGATAAGTGGTGCCAAAATATAGGTTTTTTGTTTGGAGAGGATTTTGAGTCCATCATGCATATCTTGGGTCCATATCAACCCGATAAGATGCATACCAAAAAGAGCTAAAAAAGTAAGGGAGAGAGGATCGTGCAATATGATAGCTACCTTTTTGTGCAAATCACCGGTGATAAACCAAAAGAGCGTAATGAGAAAAGTGAGGGCGAAAGAGGCAAAGGTGTTGATTGTAAAAGTAAAATAGAGTGCAACGATAAGATAGTTGTGAAGTTGATTTCGTTGTAGCATTCCTCTATTTTAACTCAAAAAGCATAAAAAGCACAATTATGCTAGACTAAGTCTATGAAAAAAGTGATGCTAACTTACGGAACATTTGATATGTTTCATATCGGTCATTTGGAGCTGTTAAAACGAATCAAGGCAATGGGAGATCGAGTGATTGTCGGTGTTTCTACGGATGAATTTAACCACATCAAAGGCAAAAAAACGATTATCCCTTACAGCCAAAGAGCGGAGATCGTCGCATCGATCAAGTATGTCGATAGGGTGATACCGGAGGAGAGTTGGGAGCAGAAGCGAGAGGATATCAAGCGATATGGCGTGACGCACTTTGTGATGGGTGATGATTGGCGAGGTAAGTTTGATGAATTAAGTGATCTATGCGAAGTGATCTATCTACCACGAACCAAAGGTATTAGCTCCACAGAACTCAAAACTACGCTCAAAGCACTTTCAGCGATTGACCTCAATGAGCTCAATCATGCGATCGAGATTCTCTCTAGGATCAAGGAAAACCTAGAGTAGAGTATCTCTAAAAATCATCATCCTCATTATCTGAGTCTTCAAAGGCTTGATCGAAAGCCTTGTCTTTTTCAACTTGAAGTTGATGTTTGGTCAGCACAAGTTCATGCAAAAATTCACCGAAAAAGGTTTTGGATTCGGTTTTGGCAAGGAAGAGGTAGATTCCGATACTCAGAGCAATTGCCGTCAAGATAGCAATCGATTTTTGGATGGGATTGTAGCGTAAAATCGGTTCTTTGATCCGAGTTTCACAGACACCGCCGGGACAGTGTTTGGGATCTTTTTGAAAAATCCATTTATAGAGGATACATCCGACACAGATCGAAAAAGCAGACTCCAAAAACATGAGACTCAAACACAAAATACAGATGAGCACTTTATAAAAGGTGATATCCCAGTGCAACACAAACCAATTCATCATTGGAATGGCGATAAACCATCCGATTGTCCAGGCAAAACGCTTTTGAATCCCTCCGACATATTCAGGCTCTTGATTTTGCACAAAAAAGCGACCAAGCAGGAGTGAAGGGGCATATCTTGGTGTAAAAAGCCGAATCGTAAAGTCTAAAAAGAGAAAAGCGAGATAGACACGCGCTACGATAATATGGTTATAGCCAATCCCTACAAAGATCACAATCATTCCTAGCATAAAGAGAATACCCGCCGCCGCTCTTGCTTCTCGTTCATTGATAACACTACCCTCATAACCGGGTACTTTCTCACCGTAATTGAGTAAAAATTGTTTTAAATTCAAGAAATTATCCTTCAGAAAGTGTCAGTAAAAAAATTATAGCACATTTCTTGCCGTAAAATTAACAACCGTACTTTTTCCATATTTTATATTTTCTCAAGAGAGAGAGTTTGCGTCTTTTGGGAATGCCAAAATTATTGATATAGGATTGGGTCGCTTCGATCATTCGTTTGGAGGATTGAGCGTCTTGGTAGGGGTGATAAAGATCAATAATTTCACGGCGTTTTTCTCGCATTGGATCGCTTCCCTCTAAAAAGGAATCAAGCTCTTTACAGAGTTGGTCGGGGTGAGTTATATTTCTCCAGCGAATATGCTCCGATCGGCTATTGAGTGTGATGACCGGTTTATCGAGTAGAAGAAACTCATAGACTACCGATGAGGTATCACTGATCATCAGGTCGCACATCTGTAAAAGGGGTGTGATATCATCTCGCTTATCGATGATCAGACGATCACTTTGCAGCGCTTCATACGATTTGAGAATTGAGGGATCGATTTTGTCATGAAATTTGACAATCGTATAAAAGTGTGGATTGTCTTTTAGTTTCTCAAACTGCTCTAAAAGTGCGGGAGCAGAGGTTAGCGAAGGGGAAAAAGTGGGGGCGTAGAGAAGTAGCTTTTTTGCTCCGCTCTTAGCAAGAATCGCTGTTTTGGTTTGTAAAAGATCTGTGGGCGGGCTAAAGAGTGGATCCAGTTTGGACCAACCGGTCTCTTTTACTTCAAAGTTCTGATATTTTTCTTGAAGCGTTTTGAAGCGCTCGGTGAAGTAGGGACCTTGGGTAAGATAGAGATCAAAATACCCTCTTATACGAAAATGCCCCTTCTTCTCACCCGCCATACCGTGAAAGATTTCTACCTTCACGCCCCGTAGATACCACGGTACATCATTTCCCGGTACAAAGATCGCATCACTTTCAAAGTGCTTGAGATCGGCGATTTGTGTTGTGTAGGGGAGCTGATAAGGAAAATGTTTCTCCAATTTGGGTGAAAGATACCAAAGTATTTCAACGCCTCTTCTTTGGAGTTCATCACTGAGAGGTTTTAGGATGGCAAATGCGTAGGGGAGATTACAAAAGAGTATCGCTTTTTTCATGGAGGAGATAATAACACGATTTTGTTTCAAACAATCTTCGCTATAATAAAGACATATAGATTCATTATACAAAGGAGAAATAGATGGCATCCTATTCGATGGGTGATTTGAAAAAGGGGCTCAAGATTGAGCTTGACGGAAAACCGTATAAGATTGTAGAGTATCAACATGTCAAGCCGGGTAAAGGTGCTGCGTTTGTGCGATGTAAGATCAAGTCCTACCTCAACGGCAAAGTCATTGAGAAGACTTTTCATGCAGGTGATAAGTGCGAACAGCCCAATATGGAGCAAAAGACGATGCAGTATCTCTATGATGACGGTGAGATGTTGCAGTTTATGGATACGGCGACTTATGATCAGATCGGACTCACGCATGATATGGTGGGAGATACCGCCAAGTGGCTTGTGGACGGTATGAATGTCGAAATCCTCTTTCACAACGGCAATGCGATCGATGTCGAGGCACCGGCAACGGCAGTCTATGAGGTGGTAGAGACACCACCGAATTTCAAAGGAGATTCACAAGGCGGTAAAAAGCCTGCGACACTCGATAGCGGTGCGGTGGTACAGGTGCCGTTTCATGTACTTGAGGGCGAGAAGATCAAGGTCGATACGGCAAAAGGCGAGTATTTAGAGAAGGTTAAGTCTTAAAAGGAGGCAAAAATGGCATCAGTATTGGTTCCGATTTCACAAGGGTTTGAGGAGATTGAGACGGTTTCGATTGTCGATGTGTTGCGACGGGGTGGGGTGCAAGTGACTATCGCTTCACTTGAGGATGAGATGGTCACGGGTGCCAACGGTATCACGATCGTTGCCAATAACCGCCTGGAATATGTAGATGAGAATGAGTTTGATATGATCGTACTCCCCGGTGGACATGACAATGCCGTGCATCTCAAAGAGAGTGAGCGGGTACAACGCATTCTCAAATCGTTCGACTCACAGGGAAAACGGGTCGGGGCGATCTGCGCCGCACCGATTGCGCTTAATCAAGCGGGAGTGATCAAAGATCGTTATACATGCTACCCCAGTTATGAGGAGCAGATTGGCGTAAATAAATTTACAGACAACCAAAATGTCGTTGTGGATCACAATGTGGTCACTTCAAGAGGTCCCGGTACGGCGATCTGCTTTGGGCTGGAGATCGTTCGTGAGTTGGTTGGAGAAGAGACCTATCAAAACCTCAAAAAAGGTTTATTAGCCGACTACTGTTAAAGGAAAAAAGATGAGTCAATCAAATTTAAAGCACTTAGAGCATATCGAAAATGCTGTCAAACAGAGTGATCTTGATCCCAGTGAAAAATCACTGGCGGTGGAAAAGATCAAAGAGTGGTATGCCGAAGATAAGGGATTAGGGATCTTGGCGGAAGAGCTCATGAAAATTACGACAAAGATCAAGCCGATCTTGGAGGAGGCGGGGCTTTTGTAAGCTTCCCCTTCCTCTCTCACCCCTCATACCGCCACAAAAGCCCTGTTTCGACATCGTAGATATCACTTCTGCGGGGTTTGATATAGAACTCCTCTAGTTTATAATTTTCCAATTGATACTGCTCATCCAATGCTTCGATACTCTCCTCCATCTCATCTTGGAGTTTTTGCATATCGGCTTCAATCTCCTCGACACGCTCTTTGGCGCGTTCGACATCTCCCTTTTCGCGATAGACACGACCTGCACCTCTGAGGGTCATACCAAGTTTAGAGGTGGTGCTTCGCTTGACCGTTTTCCTGCCCGAAAAGGCATCAAGTAGTGTCATGCCGAAAGAGAGGAGGGCATTGGTGGTGTTGTGGCTGACATCCTCCTCCTCTTTTTCAAGTCGTTCGAGGGCGCGACGATGTTTCTGTTCAAAGCGCTCCCGCTTTTTGGCAAAGCGCTCTTGAAGTTTTTCGATCTCCTCCTCTTTGCGATCTTTAAGTATATTGAGTGCACGCACTTGAAAGGCTTGCAGGGATTCATCCACCTCTGATTCAAGTTTGAGTTTGGGGTAGCGGTAGAGGGTGAGTCGTTTGTTGTGGTAGAGAAAATCTTTAAAATCCTTCTCAATCGCCTTGAAGTTTTTGCTTTTGAGGATAAGCTCCGGGAGTGGCGCGTAACCGCAACCGCTGATTGGGTCGGTATCATAGAGATTAAAGTCGTCATCATTAGGCTCCGCTTCATCCCAATCGATATCTTTGAGATCGGGATCGAGATAAAGGCGCAGATAGATACTCTCCTCTTGATCGATGGAGCGCTTGGCGTCATAAAATTTGAGTGTGGCATTGGCGAGAAGGTAGGGGTCGTAATGGCACTCCTCATCGGCTTGTGCGGGGTTGAGATAGTAGCAGTCGATCGCATCGCTCAAAATGGGTGCTTGTGATACGCTTGGTGTCGCTATATGCTGTTTTGTACTCGAGTGCTCATCAATTTGCTTATCCTCCAACTGCTCTTTTTTGCTTTTCATCAACCGTGCGATTCCCGATTTGGTAATGGGACCGCTCAGATAACTCAACACCCAGCGTGTCGTAAAGAGGGTGAGATGATCGGCATGCACGCTTTTGTAGAGAAAGACCCGCTTTTTGAGGTTGGAGATGAGGGAGGCGATCTGCTTCTTCTCCATCGCTCCCTCTCCACTTTTGCTCAAACCGTCGATCACCCGCTCCACATCTTGTTTGGTTTGGAGTCGTCCGATAAACCACGAGCCGATATTGGAGAGCCCTTTGTAGTCAAGATCGACGGGGTTTTGGGTGCTGAGTACCACACCGATTCCAAAGGCACGCGCCTGTTTGAGCAGGAGTAGCATCGGATTTTTGGAGGGTGGGTTGGAGGTAGCGGGGAAGAAGCCGTAAATCTCATCCATATAGAGAAGGGTTTTGAGACTCCCTGATCCGCTTTGACGACGCATCCATGAGAGATATTTGTTCAAAAAGAGGGTGACGAAAAACATTCGCTCTTTGTCATTGAGATGGGCGATGGAGAGGATCGAGACACGCGGTTTGAGATCAGGCGTGTAGAGTAGGGCGTCTATATCGAGACTCTCACCGAGAGTCCAGGCATTGAATGTAGGTGAGGCAAGGATGGAGTTGAGAAGCATCGCCAGTTTGAGTCGATCGCTTTGGGGGTAGAAGCTCTGAAGCGGAAGCACGCCGATCTTCTCAAAGGGTGGATTGGTGACATTGCCGATGAGCGCCTCTAGGTTGAGTAATTCGCCTCGTTTCCAGTAGTATTGGAAGATGGTGCTAAGGAGTAGATATTCGGGACTGGTAAGCGGATCGGCTTTGACGCCGATGAGTGCCAAAAGAGAATCGACCGTTGATCCGAGGATATTGGCAAAGCTGTCGGGATCCTCCAAAATCTCTTGCGAGGGTGCCTCAAAGCTACTGAGCACCGAGAGGGGAATACCGCTGGTACTACCGGGTGTGTAGATAGTAAAATCGGCACCCGATTTGTATCGTGCAATGCGATCGCCGTCCTCTCCCCAACTCTCAAGCCCCTTTTTCCAAAGATTTGCTTTCTCTTGAGCCACCTCTTGGATGGTTTTACCCTCTTTTTGCGCCTCTGTGGCATCGATCCAAGGTTCAAACTTTTTGGGATCAAAATCCTCAAACGCAAGAAGCAGATCACCCATATCCCCCTTGGGATCGATGATGATCGAGGGGATTTGATCGAGTACCGCCTCTTCGATTATCCCCACACCCAGTCCCGTCTTACCGCTACCGGTCATACCGATAATCGCGGCGTGTGTGGTGAGGGTGTTGTTTTTGATCAAAAAGAGATCTTCACTCTCCTCTTGTGTTTTGATATCCAACTCTCTTCCAAGATAGAAGATTCCTAGTTTTTCATAGATTTGGCTTAAGTTCATCTCTCCTCCTTTTTTGTAATCCATCCCGCCCCGATCACCCGATCATCCGCATAAAAGACTGCCGCTTGTCCCGGTGCGATGCCAAATAGGGGCTCTGAAACAACCACTTCGGCTTTTCCGTCGTGAATAGTGACACGGCAGGGGATCTTCGGGCTTTGGTAGCGAATTTTGACGCTTGCTTCAAATTCACGCTGATCGATATAGAGATTGAGATCGCGCAAATGAAAGCGATCTTGTGCCAACTCCTGTCGTTCCCCGACGGTAATTGTATTGTTTTTCGCATCGGTTTCGAGAACATAGTGGGGTGTGTGTGCGACGCGGAGTTGAAAGCCTCTTCGCTGTCCGACGGTGTAGTGCATATAGCCCCGATGGGTGCCGATCACTTCACCTTTTTTATTGAGTACTTCTCCCTCTCGATCAATATCTTGATACTTTTTGAGAATATCGGTATAACTCTTTTCAACAAAGCAGATTTCGCTACTCTCTTTTTGGGTGACGATTTTTGCTAAGGGTTTGATTTGCGAGGCGATCGCTTTGATATCTGTTTTGTATCGGTTTCCTAGCGGAAAGATCATAAAGTCGAGTGCTTCGGGTTTGACATTGGAGAGAAAGTAGCTCTGATCTTTGCTCTTATCGAGCGCCTCTTTGATAAACCCCTCTTCGATTTGGGCGTAGTGTCCCGTGGCAAGGGCATCAAACCCTCTCTCTTTGGCATACTCCATCAGTGCACCGAGTTTAATCGTACGGTTGCAGATGACGCAGGGGTTGGGGGTGAGCCCCTCCATATAGCTTTGGATAAAGGGTTGATAGACGAAGCGATCAAAATCTTGCCCTAGATCAAGTACTTGAAAAGGAATTTGGAGATAGTCGGCGACGGTTTGGACATTTTGGATATTTTTTTCGTGATAGCTTGGGTTGTCATGTAGCTTCATATAGAGCCCCTCGATCTCATACCCCTCTTGTTGCAGAAGATAGGCGACAACAGTCGAATCGACCCCGCCACTCATGGCGACCAATACCCTTTTTCCCATTTTTATCTCTCCTTTTCAAGAAGCGAAGCTCCTTGAAAATTTCTATAAGGTATATTATCGTAATTTTTTATCGATTGGCTGAGAAAATAGGCTTAGCAGAGTTCGCTGATGCGCTCTTTTGGGGTGCCAATCTGGGTGATTTGGACGCCGAAGTTTCCATCGACGATGACAACCTCTCCGCGTGCAATGACCTTATTGCCAACCAAGATATCGAGTGGTTCATTGGCGAGTTGATCGAGTTCGACGATTGATCCGATATCCATAGTGAGGACATCTTTGAGCAGGACCGTCTTTGTTCCGACTCGTACGCGTACCGGTAGTTTGATATCCATGAGGAGGTGGATATTTTTCATCTCCTCTTCCGTAAGGGAAGCGACGGCGTGTGTCGGTTTCTGTGTTGGGGCACTCTCCTCTTGTGCTTGAAAGTTGGAGAGAAAGGCGTGATCTACGGCGAGGATCATCTGTGCCTGAGTTGAGGCGATCTTGATATCGTAGAGAAAGATTTTTTCAAACGCTTCAAGGGGCATCTTCCCCTCTTGAACATAGGATATATCTTGGACATTGAAGGTCAGTTTAGGAAGCTCCTGTTGCGCAGAGACGGCAGTGGTGAGTCCGCCGAAGATATTGGAGACGATCTCTTTGGTCGCATCGAGATCATCATCACTCATCTCCTCTAGCTCCGTTCCCTCACCTCCGAGCATCAGATCACCGAGTGCCGTCGCAAGCGCAACGGGAAGTGCGAGAGCGAGTTGACCTCCGTTTTCTCCTTCAACACCGATACGGATCATCGCCAAAGGAGCCAAGATTTCACTACTGTTATCTTGCTCTTTTTCAAATGTGACCGTAGGGGCTTGTCCGGTCAAACCCTCAACAATCGAAACCGTTTCACTCTCTAATAGTTGGATAAATTTATCCATTGGATACCTTTTTATTTCTACTCTCTCGTAGTTTTTTACGAATTATAGCATCTCTTTCTTGCTCTTTTTGTTTGAGAATCTGTTTGATATGATCGTCATAAGAGTTGATCTTCTCTTGGATACGAATCGTTTTGGTGCTGTTTTGCAGTCCCATTTCGGCTTGAAACATCTTTTTGTTGTCGATGGTCACGGTCGCTCTGTTTGAGGCGCTCTGTTTGAGTTGTATGGTATCGCCTACTTTGAGATCGAGGATTTTAGCAAAGCTCATCGAGGTCTCTCCCAAGATTGCTTCAAGTGTGATATCCGCCCGTTTGACAAGCTCTTTGAGCTCTAAGTTACGACTCTTCTTGATATTTTGATCGCCGGGTACCAAATCTTTGGTGGCGAGTTTGGAGAGAATGGATTCTAGGTGAATGACAGGGTAGGCGATATTGATCATCCCGCTACTCTCTCCAATCGTAATCTCCAAAACGATCATAATCACAATCTCATTTTGTGCGACGATTTGAATGATATTGGGGCTGGACTCTTTGGATTCCACGACGGGAAGCATCTTAACGATCGGCTCCCATGATTCTCTGAGTTTTTGCATAATTACCTTCAGGACATTGTCAAGCAGTACCAACTCAATATCACTCAGCTCCCGTTCGATCTGATAACTCTCTCCCTTTCCACCCAAAAGTCGATCGACCATCGGAAAGAGAATAGAGGGGTTGATCTCCAAAATAGCGCTACCGTCAAGCGGTTTAATAGAGAAGACATTGAAGCTGGTGGGGCTAGGAAGTGACATGAGAAATTCACCGTATGTCATTTGATCGACCGATTGGAGCTGGATTTCGATAATCGATCGTAGCATGGTGGACATTTCAGAGGCGATATTTCGCGCGACTTTATCGTGGATGGATCGGATGGCACGCAGTTGCTCTTTTGAGACGCGATTGGGACGCTTGAAGTCATAGAGTGTGACTTGTCGATCTTGTGTGACAGGGGTGGGGGTAACCACCGCCTCATCACTGGGATCATCGACAACATCTAAGAGCGCATCGATCTCGTCTTGGGAGAGAATATCTGCCATTTTATCCTACTAATCTGACACGAATTTGTTGCATCAGTTTTTTATGCAGTTGAGAGATGCGTGATTCGGAGATATCCAAGATTTCACTTATCTCTTTGAGATTGAGCTCTTCAAAGTAGTAGAGTTGAATGATAGTTTGCTCTCGTTGATTGAGATCACCTAAGATTCGTTTGACAGCTTCGATCATCTGATCGCGCTCAATCTGCTCTTCGACGCTTCTTTCGCCTTTATGAATAATCTGCTCATTGAGGGGAACCGAGGTAGAGATTTCCGAAGCACATCGTGCCTCACGAATCTTCTCTTCACTCTCTCCGAGTAGTTTTGCCAACATAGCATCGTTTGGTTCGGTACCGTTTTCAGCGAGGTGTTTGCTGATCTCCGTGTCGATCGCCTTGATAAGACGGCGGTTGTTTCGGCTGACGACATCTAAGCTTCTAAGATAATCGAGCATCGAACCGTAGACGCGTTTTTTGGCATATCCCCAAAAGGAGTCATTTTGCTCTACATCATATTTTCTGGAGAGTTTGACCATCTCTTCGATTCCGATAGAGATGAGATCATTGACATCAACAGAGGAGGGGAGTCTCTCTTTGAGTCGAAAACTCATGGCACGGACGGCGGGTAAAAATTGGATGACAACATCGTTATGTTGCTGGTACTTCTCTGGTGTGACGGACATCTGCTTTAAGCTCCTTGTGTATTTGGTTCGTTGATACTTTTAAAGAGTGAGGTGATCATCTCCTCTTTGGTTTTGAGGATCTCGATCTGCTCACTGATAGACGCCTCGTACTCCTCTTTGTCAAAGGCGACTGGATAGTTCTCATCTGCCTTGATAAAAAAGATCAGTACTAGGTGAATAAATATATGAAAAAAGAGCGTAATGGTGGCGGTATAAAAGATAAAATCCATCATATTATCATAAGTCACGATCGAAAAAATCAGACCGATAAAAAATCCACAAACAGTAAAAAAGGCAACAAAATTCTCACTTCTCATTTGCGGGTTTCCTTCAATTTAATGATTTAGATGGAAAGTTCTTAGGGTACCTCTAAGATGAGGGTCTCCTACAATTTTTCTATGAGTTGGCGCACCAAAACGGCGAAACTTTTCCTTCGCTCTTTTTGAAGCACTTTGTGTTCCAATTTGTAGAGTGAGTGAGATAAAATATTATAAAGTTGAAAGGTTGAGTAGGCGTTGGGAGACCTCTGTGTAAAGAGGTAACGATTTTTGGTGGATCGTTCAATGAGCGGATCAGAGGGGATAGAGCCTGCGAGAAAGAGATCGCACGAGAGTGTGAGATGTTTGTGAGCGAGGGCTTCCATCTTTTCAAAGAGCACTTTTGCCTCTTGCTCATTTCGGATTTTGTTGAAAATCAAGGCGATAGGTGCTTGAAACTGCTGTGCCAATTTTAAAAAGGTGTAGGCATTGGTGATAGCCGGCGGTGTCGGTTCGCTCACAAGCCAAAAGAGATCGGAAATCTTGAAAAAATGCGACATTTGGGGAGAGATATCGCACGGTAGATCCAAGATGATATATTCAAACTCTTTTACCTTCTCTTCATTTAAAATACGCGAAATAATCTCCCCATGGCTAAAAGTGAAGATCTCATCTCCGTTATCGATAGGCAGAAGCTGCAAGGTTGGGGTGATCTCTATTGAAATCTGCTCAAAGTTAACCTGATCTTTGAGGTAGTGGAGTAGATTGTATTTGGGATTCACTCCCAAGAGTATATCTTGATTGCCCAGCCCGAGATTGAGATCGATAAGTAGCGTTTTGTAACCCTCTTTGGAGAGTAGATGTGCGAGATTGGCACCCAGAACACTCTTTCCTACACCTCCTTTAGCACTGACAAGTGAGAGGATTTTTGGTGTTTCATTCATACATGTACCTCGTGGCGGTAGCCGTGAAAGATAGCATCGACGAGAAAATCACTCGATGCGCTCATCAAATCATCCGGTACCTCTTGACCGACACCCATATAGGAGAGTGGTAGATTGGTCTCGAGTGCAAAGGAGAAGATATTGCCAAATCGTTTGCTCTCGTCACACTTGGTAATAATGGCATTATCAAGCGGTAAAAGAGAGAAGTTTTCATAAATCTCCTCCAAGTCGTCTCGTTTGGTTGTCGCGCTTAACACCAAGGAGGCATCGATCTTTTTGCCACTCTCTTGTGCAACTTGTGCCAGTTTTCCAAGCTTCTGACGGTCATAGGGGGAGCTACCGACCGTATCGACGAGGATAATATCGCAATCACTCAAACGATCGAGTGAGCGCTTAAAATCATAGCTATCAAGCGCACTTTCAATGGGGAGCTTCATCATTTTGGCATAGGTATAGAGCTGTTCGACAGCGCCGATTCGGTAGCTATCGAGTGTGATGATGCCCACTTTGTAACTGTAAGAAAGAAAGGCGTATCGTGCGGCAAGTTTGGCAAGAGAGGTAGTTTTGCCCACACCGGTCGGTCCGACAAACATCATAATTGTTTGGGGAGCATCGAGCAGAAGTCGCTCTTGACGGATAGGCACCATCTTTTTCAAGAGTACCTGAAAATATCGAGTGATGGTAGTGGGACTATTTTTCATATAGGAGGGCATCTCTTGGATCGTTGCGCGCATAATTTCCTCGAGGTGTTTGGGGGAGATACCGCTCTTTTTGGTGATTTGATAGATGTGGGCAAATTCCGGTGGCACGATGAAGTTCTCTTTGTGATCGCGCTTCTCCTCCCAAATGAGAGAGGTAAGTGTGTCGAGCTTTTGGTGAAGTGTCTCGATCTCCTGTTTCAGATTTTCCGGTTTGGCAGAGGGTGTTTGCTCCATCTGCTCTAAGGCGTGTTGCATCTTAGAGAGTTGAGGTTTCAGGTTCTCTTTCGCTTTGATGGAAGAGGATTGTTCAGCACTTCTTTTGAATGCGCGATCTGAAAGTGTCTTGGCCTGTGAAGAGAGTTCGAGGATGACGCTGTCACTCTTAGAGCGGGTACGCGAGAGGCGTTCGCTACTCTCTTTTTGTTTTGGTTCGATAACCCGTTTTGTACCGACGAGATCTTGGAGGTCAATTTTGGGCTCTTCTTCCCGATTTTCGAGTGCGACGACCACTTCGTGAAGTGCAGGGGAGGAGAGGCTCTTCTTCTTGAGTTGTTTGGTACTGACGACAAGCGCATCCTTACCGCACACCTTTTGCGCTTTTTGGAGTGCTTCCGCCGGTGAGTTGCCCATAAAAGTATAGAGTTTCATACGCTACACCGCCTCTCTAGTAACCCTAACGGTATCAAGACCGAATCCCGCTCGCTGAAATGAGGGTGGGGGAGGGTTAAATATTTTGTACTTATTGCTATTCTATCATAAAAAATCATATCTAAGTCTAAAGTTCGTGGACTATCTTTGAAATTTCTAATTCGTTTAAATCTTTTTTCCACATAGAGGAGATAACGAAGCAGATCTTGCGGACTCAAATCGGTTTTGAGAAGGATGATCGCGTTGTAAAAATCGGGTTGATTAAGGTAGCCGAAAGGGGGATTTTTGAGGATTGGAGAAGTGGTGACGATATCGACCTGTGAAGATTGCTGAAGGTAAAAGTAGAGCTTCTGAAACCGCGCTCTGACATCTCCGACATTTCCGCCGACACCGATTGTCGCGCAGTGTTTTTTTCGAGAGTGAGTGCGCGGAGTGTGTGGGTAGTAGCGATCGTAGAAGAGTTGAAGCCTTTTCTCCACTACAAAATCTCCGCTCCCTGAGCCGTCACACGGATCATATCCTCGATGCGCACACCGAATTGATCTTCGAGATAGATACCCGGCTCAACGGTAAAGATCATATTCTCCTCGATGATAGTTTCACTTTTGCGGTTGATGAACGGCTCTTCATGGATGTCAAGCCCCACACCGTGTCCGGTTGAGTGGACAAAGGCTTTCTCATATCCCGCTTTGGCGATCACCTCTCTGGCGGCGTGGTCGATCTCCTTGGCTTTGACACCGGGACGGATCGCTTGGATCGCCGCTTCTTGGGCTTTGCGGACGATATCGTAGATTTTTTGGTGCGTGGGGTTGTTGAAGTGTTGCGTTTTGTCAAAGTTGAGATCGGACGCAAAGGCACTGCATCGTGTCCGATCGGAGCAGTAGCGCTCATATTTGACACCGGCATCCAAAAGAATGAAGGAGTCAGAGCGGAGCGGGGTAGCGGTAGGGTGTGCATGAGGTTTGGCGCTGTTGTGATCGAGCGCAATGATGGGATCGAAACTGATTGCACGCCGACCGTGATCACCGAAAATATCGAGCGCATCAAAGTGAAGTTCAAACTCCTCCTTGCCTAGTGCATTTTGCAAATATCTTGCGTAGCGGTCAAAACACTCCGCACCGATCTGCACACTCTTTTTGATCTTTTCGATCTCTTCATCTCTCTTGATGATGCGCCTCTTTTGTGAAAAGTTTTTGATCGCCTTGAAATTTAGGGAAAGATCGGCTTTTAACTTTTCAAACTCAAATACGCTCCACTCTTTGGGATCGTAGATAATCTCTTTGATAGCACTCTTTTTGAGGATCTCTTTTGCGCTCTCCAATAGGCTCTCTTTGGTTTCAATTACCTCTGCACCCTTGACGCCCTCTTTGGCTTCGATGGTGTATCTACCGTCGGTGATAAAGAAGCGCTCATCGGAGAGTGCGATAAAGATTTCACTCTCACAAGAGTAGCCACATTCGTAATAGACGCTACTCTCTGACTTGAGGAGATAATTCATGCAGATGGGGTGTTTTGTGCTTGTTGCTCTTGCATCGCTTTGATCTCATTGAGGATTTGGATCATCGCGACCATCGCCAAGTGATAGGAGAAGGGACCAAAACCGCTGATCTGTCCGGCACATACAGGGGCGAGGAGAGATTTTTTGCGGAAGCTCTCTCGTGCGTGGATATTGGAGATGTGAACCTCAATAGTCGGGAGGGAGACTGCCTTGATCGCATCGGCGATAGCGATAGATGTATGCGTATAAGCGGCGGCGTTGATAATGATACCGTCCGCTTCACCTAATGACTCTTGAATTTTATCGACCAACTCTCCCTCAAGATTGGATTGAAAAAACTCAATCTCTACACCGCTCTGATCGGCAAATGCTTTCATCTGTTTGTGGATATCCTCCAGCTTCATCGGACCGTAGATATTTTGCTCACGGATACCTAGCATGTTGAGATTGGGGCCTTGTATGACTTGTATTTTCATCGTTTTATCCTTTGTGTGTAATAATCTCATTATAGCACTTCAAAACTAAAGGATAAGCGTGAAGATCATAGCAGCAAAATGGATACTCTTGATGGATGAAGCGTTTGGTATCGTAGAGGATGGGGCGATCTGTTTTGATGAGCGGATCATTGCGGTAGATGGCGCAGATCAGCTAAAGTCACGCTATCCGCAGGCGGAATTTGAGGATTTCGGCGATGCGGTGATTATGCCCGGGCTGATCAATGCCCATACCCATTTGGAGTTTTCGGCAAACCGATCGCAGTTGCGTTTGGGATCGTTTGTCGGTTGGCTAGAGAGTGTGATCGAGAAGCGAGAGGGGTTGCTAGCGCAGTGTGAAGCTAAGCAGTGTATCGATCGCGCGCTTGATACGATTTTAGAAAGTGGTACGACGACGATTGGTGCGATCAGTAGCTTCGGTCTTGATATGGAGTCTTGTGCTAAAAGTCCGATCAATGTGATCTACTTTAATGAGATACTCGGAAGCAATCCGGCGGTCGTCGATACGATGTATGGGGAGTTCTTAGAGCGCTATGAGCAGAGCAGGGCATTTGCTTCAAAAAGTTTTCTACCCGCCATCTCGGTGCACGCTCCCTATTCGACGCATCCGATCTTGATCCGTAAAGTATTGGAGACGGTAAAAGCGGAGAATCTCGTCGTATCGACACACTTTATGGAGTCTAAAGATGAGCGGGCGTGGCTCGATCGGGGGGAGGGGAAGTTTGCCGAGTTTTTCAAAGCCTTTGTTCCCGATCCCAAGCCACTCATCAAACCTTTGGAGTATATTGGACTTTTTAAGGGCGTATCGACGATCTACACGCATTGCGCCGAAGCAAATGAAGCGGAGATCAAAGCGATACTCGCACAAGATCAGGCGATCACCCACTGTCCGCGATCAAATCGCTACCTCGGATCTTCTCGTTTGGCGATCGAGAAACTTCCCGCATTTCATCTGGCGACCGACGGCTTGAGCTCCAATGATTCTCTCTCACTGTGGGATGAGATGCGAGGGGCATTGATGATGCATAGCGATCTTGATCTTGCTGAACTTGCGAAACGATTGTTGCTAGGGAGCACAAGAGAAGCTGGGCGTGCGCTAGGACTCCAAAAAGGGGTGATCAAAGAGGGGTATGAGAGCGACTTGATTGTCGTACCTATTCCGGCAGAGACGGAGGAGTCGATGGTGGCGATATCGCTGATCTTGCATACGCAAAAGGTTGAGGGGGTTTATGTTGGAGGGGAGAGGATTTAGTGCACTTATATCCGGAGTTACAGGCTTAGCTTAATTTTATTTGATACAAACTGATGGATCAGTATCTGAATAATATTTTGATAGGGTACCCCATTTTCCAAAGCTTTTTTTTTAAGCTCATATATATCATTTTCTCCAACTCTGGATAGATATAGCTTTTTTCTTTTGGTTTTTTATATATGATTGTAACTCTTTTATTCTATTATCGATATTTCCACGACTTTCCCATTCGCCATTTTCAACACTTTAGTATGGATTAGTTAAATTTCATGCCCTGACCCTATATTCTTCTATATAAATATTTCTCTCCAATGATTTGTGATAAATCTTAGCCATATACATTTTGTCTATGTCTAAAATCTGTTACGACAATCAATACCTTTTCATCTTCAATAAGATAAAAAAGCCTATAATTACCAATCTTATATCTATAGTATCCTTCAAGTTTTCCTTTAAGTTTCTTTATATTTGTTCCAAAATATGGATTTAATCTTAATTGAGGATATACAATATTTACAATTTTATCATAAAGTTTTTGATCGATTCGTTGTTTAATTTTTTGAAAATTTTTTGTTTCAGCTATTTTAAAATCATACAATATCATACTCTCCGTTTTTAGCTTCCTGCAAACCAATTTCTAAATTTTTAACTAACTCTTTATCATTTAGTATCTCATTCATTTCGTTATCACTTACATATTGGGATGAAGTTAGATATTGAAGCGTTGCATATTCGATAAAGTTAGAAATATTTCTTCGCTCTCCATCAGCAGCTCTTTTTATCATTTGATAGATAGAATCATCAACTCTCATTGTTACGGTTTTCATAAAAATAGCTCCTTGCGATATTATTACTGATATTGTATTCAAAAATATTCATTTTGTCAAGATTTGAAGAAAAATTATTTTGGAAATGATTTTATAACGGTAAGCGAAGCGTCCGAGACGACGACTGACTTGATGAATAAGCGGTTTTGCTTAATCAAGTTTTTTAATTCATAAAAGTGTTTTAGCAAAGTAAAGTTAGAAAACTCGACAGGGTAGCTTCTTCATCATCCAAGGATTTGTTAAACAAAAGCTTATTTTTCTGCCAATCCACTACTTTTTGCTATCTTTAAATATTTTTTTGCATTTTTTTCAACATAATCCCAACTAGAAAATCCTATTGGTTCGTTTGTTGAATCTTGAATATAATAATTAGTGCCACCAAATTTATATGCTCTTATCAAGTCTTCTACACTTTCAAAATTTTTAGCTATTTTCAACAATTGCTCATCAAGTTTATTATAAATATAATCTAATGCTTCTTTGTTACTTGAAAATTCTGCCACTTTTGCAGGATAATTCTTATCTTTCATGTAGTCATAATTATCTTCACACCATACCTCTATTTTTTGTTTCATTGACTTGCCTAAAATTTTAGTTTAACTAGTTATTAATACACATTATATCTAAAACACCCCGCCAAACCAATCATTATTACACACAAAAAATGCACAATAATAATGTCCAAGATGCAACTATTTGTAAATTTAAATTATTACAGTAGAGAATTAAAATAATTTCAAGTTTAAAATAGTTGTTGTCTCAGAAGTTTGTTGATTGACGCATAAAATGTGTGTTAATTGTCATATTTGGCAATAACAAACAAAGTGTTTGTTAATTAAACCTTAATTTCCTGTAAATACCCATAGCCAAATGATTTGCTAAAGATTGTTAATTTCTAAGGCAAATTTTGGGTTTAAGTAGGTACCTTCTAAGTCTCTGACAATTTTGTAGAGAAAGAGATACTCAAATCTTATCCTAAAGTCACCCTCCATTCTTCCGATATAAAGGTATGAATAAATTGACAAGCATAGTTTTGGTGACGATACTTTTTGCAGGTTGTGGCGGTGGTGGTTCCGCAGGGGAGGCTAGTGGTGATAATCCTTCTTCCTCTTCAGGGCATGGGTTGATTTCCGATACGAGTCAAAAGTATCGCCACGGTTATGCCCTGCTGGACTATCTCTCTCCAAAAGAGAGTCGAAGTATTTTTGCGTATCAGTATCAAAACGGACATTTGGTAAAGAGTGAAACGCTCAAATATGAGATCCAAGGGGATCGAGCATTGGTGCGTTTGGCGTCGGATGTAGAGATCGAGGGGAAGGTGGATTATCGTCTGGGGCTTGAGGGGGATCGTCCCGTCATTGAGGTGAGTCTTGACAAGGGGGATACCCAAAAGGGGTTTGAACTCAATGCCTATGTCGATATCAACGAAACCGTGAGCTTTCAAAAGGGTGAGTGTCGTGTCACAAAGCATCTTGATACTTTGAAGAGGGAGGATCATCATTATAGCGATCTTCTGGAGATCACATGCCCTGAGAGTGTGGGCTATTATGCCAAAGATCAGGGGTTGGTGGTAGAGGATATCAAGGGGGATATAGAGAGTAATGATCTCGAGTATTTGCCGGATTTTAAGGGGCGGAAGATCGCTCCGGTGGATCGAGGAACGCTCTTTCATGTTGAAAATCTTCAGAGTGCCAGAGAGGCGAAAGTGGATAAGTTGTGGGGTGCACCTTACTATCTCAACGGTGAAGGGATGCGTATCGGTCTTGTAGATGGAGGGCGTGTCTTGGATACGCATATCGAGTTGGCAGGAAAGATTCACAATCTCTCAAATGCTCCGCTCAACAAACATGCAACACACACCGCCGGTACGCTGGTATCGAGTGGGATCAGGGTCAAAGAGTCGCACGGTTTTGCGGTAGATGCACAGCTCTATACACTGGACTATCACAAGCTCTATTTTGCTGATGCGCTTAAAGAGCTACTCAAATATGATGTACTCATCTCCAACCACTCCTACGGATTTGAGGGGAGTGAGGGGATTGGCGAGTATGATCGCGACTCCGAAGCATGTGATAAGCTGATCTTTCAAAATCCCTATATCATTGCGGTGATTGCGGCGGGCAATGACGGGCGCAGGTATCGCCATGATCGATCTTTTACGCGCTGGGGCTTGATCAAAGGAGGCGCAAATGCCAAAAATGTGATCACCGTCGCCGCAGTGGATGACAATACCCATACTGTTGCCGACTTTAGCAGTCGTGGCCCTATCAAAGGGGGACGACTCAAGCCCGATATCGCACTAGATGGCTACAATGTCCTCTCGACGATCGTCAATCCCGACGCAGTGGATAATGACTCCTACGGTAGACTCTACGGAACATCGATGGCGGCACCGGCAGTCACGGGAACACTCACGCTCTTGAGTCAGCGCTACAAGGAGATCAACGGCGCCAATCCAAGGGTCGATACACTCAAAGCGATCATCTTCAACACAGCGCGAGATATCGAAAATCCGGGACCCGATTTCAAGAGTGGCTTTGGAGAGTTGGATGCGCTCAAGGCGGTAAAGGTGATCGATTCGATGGAGCAGGGGAGTGATCTGGTCAAGCTCGAAGAGATTCGCCAAAATGAGCATATCACCTACGATCTTGTGCCATCATCCGATGATCGGGATTTGAGGGTGACAGTTGCGTGGGTCGATAGTGTCTATGACAGCGATGCGTTGGTCTATGATATTGACAGCTATGTGGAAGATTTGGATAGCGGTAAGCATATCTATCCCTATACGCTAAATGAGTTTTTCCCAGATCGCAACGCCAAGCAGACCAAACCCAACCATCTCGATCCCCAAGAGCAGATCGCGTTTCAGATCAATCCCGATCATCGCTACCGCTTACATATCTTAGGGACGAAGATCCCCGATCGGCTCAACTTCACGCTCGTGAGCAATATGCCGTTAGGGGAAGGTGTGAGCAATATGAAAGCAGTGCCGTTGCATCTGCAAGTGCATGATATTTATGAGAGTATCAAGGAGCAGAAGTAGTTTGTAGCGGTGTGAGGTAGTGCATCGAGAGCATCTGATCGATGATCGCCTTAAAGACCGGTACGGCAGAGTGTGAGGCGAAGTGGACATTGCCTTCGGGATTGGGTTCGATGACGGTGACACCGATGGTGTAGCGGTTGTTTCGACCGTTGGCAAAGCCGAAAAAGGAGCTGTTGTAGAGATCTTCATAGATACCGTGCACGGCGATTTGTGCGGTTCCTGTTTTACCTCCGACGATGATCCCCTCTGTTCTTGTGGCGCGACCGGTACCTTCATTGACAGTTTTGATAAGCGTTCGGTACATCTCGTCGACGACGCGTTGGCTCAGGATTTGAATCGGTTTTTTTCTGACAATTTTCTGCTTTTTGAGTTTGGATTGGAGGTAGCGGGCGATCTTGGGTTGGAGGAGGATACCGCGGTTGTTAAAAACATTGTAGGCTTGGAGTAGCTGAAAAAAATTGACCTTGATACCGTATCCATAGGAGGCGGTCGCTTTGAAGACGGAGTTTTTGAGCTGATGGATCGAGGGGATCGATCCTCGTAGTTCATAGGCGAGATCGATCCCCGTCCTTTGCCCAAATCCAAAATCTCTCAATCCCTGAAAATAGCTCAGTTCATCAAGGCGTTGGGAGAGTTGTGCCATACCGATATTACTTGATTCGACGATGACATTTTGGGCACTCATATAGGCTTTTCGATGCTCATCGGTAATTATTTTGTTCCCCAGTTGAAAGGAACCGTTGTAGGTGCGGACGATCTCATCGAGTGTGACGAGTCGGTTTTGGAGCAGGAGCGAGAAGATGATCGGCTTCATCACGGAGCCGGGCTCAAAAATATAGCGGAT
This sequence comes from Campylobacterales bacterium, assembly GCA_027023405.1. Lineage (GTDB taxonomy): Bacteria > Campylobacterota > Campylobacteria > Campylobacterales > QNZT01 > QNZU01. Next base: position 38,666 of record JALVVN010000041.1, on the reverse strand, counting down.
GGCGGAGATGGTCAGGGCATCGGCATTTTCGACATGAGTGATATCATAACGCCTAGAGCTGGCAACTGCGATGATATCGCCCGATTCACTGTCCATCACTGCGGCGATGATCTCTTTGGCTTGGAGTTGCTCCTTGAAGCGATCCAAAATCTGCTCGATCGACTTTTGTAGTGGGATAGAGATAGCGGTGATCACATCATAACCGTCGTAACGGTTTTTGACGACACTCTCATCATCGAGGATGATATGACCCGTCACATCTCTTCGCCCCTTGATCTTGGTACTCTGAAGCCCTTCGAGCGCGCTGTCATAATACTTCTCCAAACCATATTTACCGCTAATAGTGGTGTAGTTGTGAACCTCTTTTTTCTTGACATAGCCGATGATGGGTGTGAGGGTATCTTTGAGGGGGTAGATGCGGTTTTCTCCACTCTCGATGACACTTAGACCGTGGAGAAATTTGATGCCCGCTTTTTGATCGGTATATTCGCGAAAGACTTTGAGTGCAAAGAGTTTGGAGGCGAGCTGTTTGACATAGCGAGCGGTGAGAGAGTCGAGCTTGTAGGTGAGGATCACATAGCCCTGTTTGGAGTCGATTTTTTCGCGTACCTCCTCTTTGTCCATATGGCTATAGAGTGAGAAGAGTTCGATGAAGAGCTCCTTTTTATCGGGATCGATATTGCGCGTATCGACGGCGGCTTTGTAGAGTTTTTTACTCGTGGCGATCTTGAAGTCTTGTGCAGAGAGAATCGAACCTCTGAGTGCCTTGTCACTCTCACTGATGACAAGCTTGGGGAGTTTCCGATCGTCGGTGGCGATGTGGATCAGCGCCCCGACCAAGATTAAAAATGCGACAAAGATCAGGAAAAAAATAAAGGTGATTTTTAATCGTTTGCTTTCATTCGGATTCATTACTTGATTATAATGAATCTATTATTAGAGGTGCCCTACAAAAATATTACATCAATATTACATCGGTGTTTTGAGGATCTCTTTGTAGGCGTTGAGGGCTTTGTTGCGGACTTCTAGCATCACTTTCATGCTTAGTTCCGCTTTGTTGATGGCGATGGCGGCTTGGTGGAGATCTTTGACCTCACCTGTGGCGATTTCGCCGAGTGCTTTGTCAGCGACTTGCTGTTTGTGATTGACATCTTCGATGGTGGACTTGAGGATCGACATAAAGTCTGATCCGGAAGATTCCACCTTGCCCGGTGCACTGCTGTGTGTGAGGTTATCAAAGGTGGTCGGCTGTATCGCGAACGGGTTCATCTACTATCCTTTTAACATATCTATCGCACTTTGGGCGATATTTTTGGTGCTCTGAAAAGCACTGACATTGGCTTGGTAAGCTCTCGTCGCTTCTATGAGATCGGACATTTCAATCACCGGATTAATGTTTGGGAGCTGAATGTATCCATTTTCATCCGCATCGGGATTTTCTGGGTCAAATCGTAACTTAAACGGTGAATCGTCCCGCACAATCTTATCTACAACAACGGTCGATAGAGGCGGTGTAGGAAAGCGAGGTTGAAGTGGATCATCCAGCGCATTTTCATCCTCTTTGAGATGAAGCTCTCTGCTTAGTGCGCGGTTGAGTGTATCATCGAAGCTGACTGCTTTGAAGATCACCTCCCTGCGTCGGTAGGGACCACCTTCGGCAGTTCGTGTGGTGTTGGCATTGGCGATATTGGAGGAGATGATATTCATACGGGTTCGCTCTGCCGAGAGCCCATATCCACTGATGTCAAAACTGCTCAAAAATCCCATCTATTATCTCCTTATTTAGACTCTCGAAGTGCTATCGATGACCGTTTTCATTAATGAGATCCTCTTTTTGAGGGCATTGCTGAGGGCGTTGATCATGACGGCATTTTTGCTCATTTGTGTCGTTTCGATATCCAGATCGACGCTATTTCCATCATTTCTCTGGGCATGATTAGGGCGCATAAAGATTGTTGCGCGATCAAAAGCGTTCTCGTCCGTCGGCAAGGGCGAAAGATGTGCCGGATCGGTTTTGGCTAGTGTGAGTGTAGGGCTTTTGACCGCTTCAAGCTTCTGCGCCTCAAGCGCGAGTGCCTGCTCAAAAGAGATATCTTTTGCCTTGTAAAAAGGTGTATCGATATTGGCAATATTACTCGAAATGAGATCAGAGCGTATATGTCGATAGTGGAGTGCCTTTGACGCAAGTTTTTCATAAGCACCGACATCCAAAATTCCCATTAAACCTCTCCTTGACAAGTTCTGTTTAAGCAAGCGAAGCAAAAGCTATGCCAAATTGTGTAAAAAATTAAATTATTTTAATTTTTTACCATAAGTTACTTGAAGTCTAAAATGTATAAACATACTCAAACGCATACTCTTTTCGTGTATGGAGTTTATTGTGTCGTGCATCCATTTTCAGCTCTAAACTATGCTTTGGACTCAAAAAGAGTGATTGTGTAAGGGTGAGATGATGATAGGCAGAGTGGCTGTTGTGTTGATGATAGACATAGTTGTAATGAAAGAGGCTTTTCATATTCCACACTTCGTAGAGGATAAAGCCGAGATCAGGATAGAGATACCAATATCCTCTCTTTTTACCGTAGGCTGCACCGACATTAAAGAGTGAAAAGAGAAAGAGATCGTTACCAATCTGTTTGGTTAGACCGGCTCCTAAAGTGAGGTTATAGGCATGGTAAGGGGTGAGATCTGTATCATAGTGTGGTTCATAGGTCAATGCAAAGTGAAAAGATTTTTGTTGTGTGAAGGGATCCCACGGTGTCAGCGAGGTGACACTATAGAGGTTTACTTGTTCGATATGGAGGGAGTGATTGGCAAGAGATGCACGCATTTCACCGATTTTTAATGCGGTTTCGCTGAAGTATTGTCGATTGTCTGAGGAGAGGGTATGGGAGGCGGGGAGGAAGCTGAACGCTATCTCTCCTCCTGAATGGTAGCCGAGAGTCAAGCGACTATCACCGGGAGTTTTGAGCGGATTTTTATAGTGGGAGAGATCGATGGTTTTGTGATGAAGGCTCTTGGCTATCTGAGCGGTGTAGTGTCGAATTGTTTGATAGGTAGCATGGTTGATCTTGTGGTGTCGATAGAGGTAGTTTTGATAGTGTATGATCAATGCCTCTTCTGCGACTTTATGGAGTGGATCTTGAGATAATGTAAGGTGTGAGAGTTTTTGAAAAGCGTGTGCATGGAAAATGTGATAGATCTCATCTTTTTGCGATGTGGGGATCGTTTGCAAAAGCATTTTGAGATACCATATATCAGAGGGAAGTAGCTTGCTACTTTGGACACATTCTTGGCGATTGACCGATTTGACCAAATCTGTCGGGGTGATCCACAAATCGTGTGATTCCACGAGTGCGAGTGAAGTGATAGAGAGCATCTCATTGATGATGGTGGCGCAGTTGTATCCGGTAAAAAGATAGGTGAGATGGGTATCTTTGAGCTCCCAAAAATGGTAGTAAAGTAGTCGTCTGCTCTCTTCATCCAAGCGCAATAGATACTCCCATACATTTCTATTTTCCAAGATATTGTTTCGATAGAGTTGCTCTTGATAGGGTTGCAAGGAGAAAAATCCGGGCATGCCCAAGAGGGTGCTTTTTAAAATAAGCCAAGGGATATTGAGGGTATTGATGACGGTATAAAATGAGATAGCATGAGAGACTTTTTTGCCTGACGCATTGTGTCCGGAGAGTTTAAAAAAGGTATGCCCCATCATGCTGGAGGGGTTAGCGACATTTTCTGATGCAAAGACCAGAGAGATATTCTCATCGGAAGTTTTTTGGAGATATTTTGCAAAACCTTTACACTCTTGAAAGGAGATTGTTTGAGCGGGTAAGTGTAGTTTCTGCATGAGCCAATAGCTTCTTGCCGGATATTTACAGATAGCATTTTGTCGTTTGGTCAGATTGGTGTCCAAAATCGCTTTGAGTGTCAATCGAAGCTCTCTTTGAGGTGTAAAGTGTGGGTAGCTCAACAAAAATGTCGGATCATTAATCGAGGGGTGTTTGTGATGTGTTGCGTGGATGAGACCGAGCCATCGATGAGATTCAGCTACATGTTTATGTTGTGCGCGTTGGAGATATCGATCGCTGATGTGACCTGCATGTAGTGTGGAGAGGATGAGCAAAAGAGTGAGAAATAGGACTCTTTTACACATCTGAGTGGAACTTATTTACACTCTACATCAATATTGCTTGGTTCATATTTCCACATAGAGTTGGATGCGAAGTCCGTTGTAGAGCCGAGCAATCCTCCAAGGATTACATTTCCCCAAAATGTAGGTTCAATCTCTTTTTTAAGATAGACTTTTTTATTACACTCTTTGACAGTGGCAACCTGATATGGTTTGAAAAAGAGGGTGGTATGAACAGAGCTTTTGGAGCTACACTTAATCAAAATTAATGTAATATCTTTAAACTAGCTCACAACTCATCAATTTAGGAAAGGTTGTTCGAATATTGCAAGCCGACAAGATACTCTTTTATACTGCCGCACTGTTGATGACGATTGGATTGGTATTCTCCTACTCTTTGACAACCTATGTTACGATTGTGCACGATGTGAATCAATTCTTTTTTTTCAAAAAACAGTTTATCTCCGTGATGTTGGCGATCTTTTTGATGTGGTTTGTCTCGATTATGAACCCCGACAAGGCATTTAAACCACTTGGGTTTTTGATCTTTTTTGTGTTTCTCTTTTTGATGACGATCATGCACTTCTTACCCGCTTCACTGGTGACGGAGGTGGGTGGTGCGAAGCGCTGGATCAAGCTTGCCGGTTTTTCGATCGCACCGGTGGAGTTTTTCAAGGTAGGGTTTGTCTTCTTTTTGGCGTGGAGTTTTTCGCGTAAGATTTGTGACTATTCACAAAGTCTCAAAGAGGAGCTTGTCACTTTTGTTCCCTATATTTTCGCCTTTGGTGTGGTGGTTTATCTGATAGCGATCATGCAAAACGACTTGGGGCAGGTGATTGTGCTTGGGATGACTTTGGCGATTATGGCGTTTATGGCGGGGACGAGTGCGCGATTTTTTATGATTTCGACGCTGGGGGCGATTATAGTCTTTGTGGTGGCGATTGTCACAAGTGAGCACCGGATTTTGCGGATTAAATTATGGTGGAGCAATATTCAGGATTTTGTGCTCTCTTTTTTACCCGATTCATTGGCACAGAAGCTTCGTGTGAGTCATATGGTCGAGTCCTATCAAATCTCCAACTCCTTTTATGCTATTAAAAATGGTGGATTTTTGGGGCAGGGGCTGGGAAACGGTACGATTAAGTTAGGGTTTTTAACAGAAGTGCATACCGACTTTGTTTTGGCGGGGATGGCGGAGGAGATCGGGATTGTCGGGCTTTTGATGGTGGTAGGGCTCTTCTTCTTTATGGTCTATCGCATCTTTCGCATCGCCAATCGTCTTGAAGATAAGATGGAGTCGCTCTTTGTGTTGGGTGTGGGATTGCTCTTTTCGCTTGCCTTTTTTATCAATTCATTCGGTATTACGGGTATTACACCAATCAAGGGAATTGCGGTGCCCTTTTTAAGTTATGGAGGGAGTAGTATTTTGGCACATGCATTGGCTATCGGTATGGTAGTGATGTTGAGTAAAAAGGTAGAGCAGTGAGTATTGTGATTACCGGTGGCGGTACAGGCGGGCATCTGGCGATCGCCAAAGCGATCAAAGAGGAGTTTAATCGACGCGATATCAAGCCGATCTTTATCGGATCTAGCAGGGGGCAGGATCGGCAGTGGTTCGGTGAGGATGATGGGTGGATCGAGAAGCTCTTTTTGGAGACAAGTGGTGTAGTCAATAAGCGGGGAATTTCTAAGGCGATTTCGCTGATGCATATTCTCAAAGAGAGTGTAAAGCTTCGATCCTATTTTAAAAAAGAGGGCATAAAAGCGGTTTTGAGTGTAGGTGGATACTCCGCCGCCGCAGCCTCCTTTGCAGCACTGCTCACCCCGCAAACTAAGCTCTACATCCAAGAGCAAAATGCCGTCATGGGATCGCTCAATCGTCTGCTTCAACCCTTTGCGACAAAAGTTTTTAGTGCCTATGAGGCTGATCGTTTTAGTTTTCCGATTCGGGAGATCTTTTTTGAAAAAGCGCGTGTGAGAGAAGATCTTAAAACGGTTATCTTTTTGGGTGGAAGTCAGGGTGCAAGCGCGATCAACCGCTTTGCCCAAAAGATTGCGCCGTTACTTGATAGTAGGGGAATTAGGATCATGCATCAGTGTGGTAAAAATGATTATGAGGATTTAAAGAAGTTTTATGCGCAGAGCGGGATTGGGGTGGAACTCTTTCCTTTTAGTGATGATCTCATCTCCTACATGGAGCGTGCCGATTTTGCAATTAGCCGGGCAGGGGCGAGTACCTTGTGGGAGCTGACGGCAAACGGTCTGCCTGCACTCTTTGTTCCCTATCCTTATGCAGCGGGAGATCACCAATACTACAATGCGAAATCATTGGCAGATCAAGGATTAGCGCTTCTTCGAAGAGAAGAGGAGCTTGATGAGGGTCTCATAGAGGAGATTACGGCATTAGATTTAAAAGAGATCAGTGAAAAATTGAAGCACTTAGCTAAACGCGATGGTGCAAAGCAGATTGTGGATGAGATGTTATCGGTTTATGAGCGTCTAGGGTTTTTGGAGTGCTCTTAAATACCAAAGCCACGCTTTGAGTTTAAAAGTGCTAGTGTAACCCACCTCCGCCGTGAGAACCTTTTTCTCTTTATCAAAGATGAAAGTGGTGGGAAAACCTTTGACCCCAAAGTAGCTAGCGAGTTTGCCCTCTTGATCGTTGATCACCTTCAAGTGGAGGTTTCGCTCCTTTAAAAACTGCTCTACCTCTTTAGCACTACCCGAATTAACCGCTACGGTGATCACTTGATAATCTTTGGATAGATTTTCAAAATTGGAGATTTCCAGTTTGCAGGTAGGACACCAAGTTGCCCAAAAGTGTAGGATAAAGGGCTTTTTCTTGAGATCTTTTGTGTGAAATTGCGCACCGTTTGTAAGAGTCGCACCGATATTGGGAAAAGTTTGGTTTATTGGTTTGGGTTGACGAAAGTAGCTGATGATATTGACGACGACAAAGACAATGATCAGCGTCACTGCTATCTCTTTAAACCATTTTTTGATCTTGTTTATTTTCATTACCGAAAAAGATAGCTAAAATTTGCTTGTAGATGTATGGTATAATAGTCGCAATGACATTGAGGAGAATCATATGAGTGTAGTTGTTGAACAATATACCTATGATGAGTATAAACAGTGGGAGGGGGATTGGGAGTTGATTGACGGCTTTGCGTTAGCGATGGCACCATCTCCGATGCGAATACATCAAAACCTTTCTGCTGAATTTCTATTTGCCTTAAAGAAAGCACTTGAAGATCAGGAGGAGTGCGAAGAGTGTGAAGTCTTAAGCAAGATGGACTATAAGATCAGTGATGATACGATTGTGCGTCCCGATATAGTGCTCACTTTCGGGGAGGAGAATGAGTATCATTTGACCAAAGCGCCGAAGATCATTGTCGAGATCATCTCCAAGGCAACAGCACGAAGAGATGAGAAGGTGAAGTTTGAGTTGTATGAGAGGGAGAAGGTCGCTTACTATATCATCGTCTATCCGGATGATTTGGTCGCAAAACTCTACAAACTCAAAGGCTCACACTATGACAAAGAGGGTGATATGACTAATGAGAAATATTCATTTAGTGATCTGCCGTGTGAGGTGAGTATAGATTTTCACCAAATTTTTAAGCGGTTTCGATAGTCACTTCTTTTTATCAGATTTTCGCTAAAATATCCCAATTTTGTTGAATAGGATTTGTTTATGGATGTAAGAAAAGCGTATTTAGAGTTTTTTGAGAAGAGAGGGCATAAAGTGGTGCCTAGCTCACCCCTTGTCCCCGATGATGCGACACTTCTCTTTACCAATGCCGGTATGGTGCAGTTTAAAAATATCTTTACGGGCGAAGTGCCTGCACCCACACCTCCAAGAGCAACCTCTTCGCAAACTTGTATCAGAGCGGGCGGTAAGCACAACGATCTAGAAAATGTCGGCTACACCAATCGCCATCACACCTTTTTTGAGATGTTGGGTAACTTCTCTTTTGGTGACTACTTCAAAGAGGTTGCAATCGCTTATGCGTGGGAGTTTGTGACGGAGGTTTTAAAGTTTCCCAAAGAGAAGCTATGGGTGACGGTACACGAGAGTGATGATGAGGCGGAGGCGATTTGGAAGAGATTTGTCTCACCCGATCGCATCATGCGATTTGGCGACAAAGATAACTTTTGGCAGATGGGAGATACCGGTCCGTGCGGTCCGTGTAGTGAGATTTTTTACGATCAGGGAGCGGAGCACTTCAACTCAGAAGAGGATGTGATGGGCGGAGACGGGGATCGCTTCCTAGAGATATGGAATTTGGTCTTTATGCAGTATGAACGAGATGCTAGCGGTACATTGACACCACTCCCCAAACCCTCTATCGATACGGGAATGGGGCTTGAGCGAGTGACAGCGCTTTTGGAGGGGAAAAGCTCAAACTACGACAGTTCACTCTTTATGCCGCTTATCAATGAGGTGGCGAAGCTCAGCGGTAAAACCTATATCTATGCGGAGGGAGCGAGTTTTCGGGTGATCGCCGATCATATTCGAAGTGTCACATTTTTACTCTCTCAGGGAGTGAATTTTTCCAATGAGGGCAGGGGATATGTGCTCAGAAGAATCCTTAGACGCGCGATCCGACACGGCTATCTGCTAGGCATCAAAGAGCCGTTTATGTACAAGCTTGTCGATACTTTGGGTGAGATGATGGGTGATCACTACCCCTATATCATCGAAAAAGCACCCCAAACCAAGGAGGCGATCCGACTTGAAGAGGAGCGATTTCTAAGGACACTTAGCGAAGGGATCGAAATCTTTAACCAAGAGCTCCAAAAGAGCACCGATCTCTTTAGTGGAGATGTTGCTTTTAAACTTTATGACACGCATGGTTTTCCGCTCGATCTCACGCAGGATATGCTCAAAGATCGTGGCTTAGAGGTCGATCTTGAGCGATTTGATACGCTGATGCAGGAGCAGAGAGCCAAAGCCAAAGCGGCCTGGAAAGGGAGCGGTGATGAAGTGGTTAGCGGTGACTTCAAGGCGCTCTTGGAAAAGTATGGAGAAAATCTCTTTACCGGTTATGATGAGACTAAACGAACTTCTAAGATCTTGGCGTTGCTCGACAGTAGTTTCAAAGAGGTCGAGACGCTTGAGGGTGAAGGCTGGGTGATGCTCGACAAGACTCCTCTCTATGCGGAGAGCGGTGGACAAGTGGGGGATCGCGGTCGCATCGGCAGTGCCGAAGTGCTCGATACAAAGAAATTTTTCGGACTCAATCTCTCTAAAGTGAAAAGCGAGAAGCCGTTGAAGATCGGTGATGAGGTGGAGGTAGAGGTGGATATGAGCCGTTTGGAGATTCGCCGACACCACTCCGCGACACATCTCTTACACAAAGCGCTTCGAGAGATATTGGGAGATCATATCAGTCAGGCTGGAAGTCTCAATGATGATAAACGGTTGCGATTTGACTTCACCCATCCAAAGCCTTTGAGTGCCGATGAGCTTGAGCAAGTGGAAGCTTGGGTGCAGGAGCGTATCGCGCGAGGCGGTAGAGCACAAACCGATGTGATGAGTATCGATGAGGCAAAAGAGAGTGGGGCGATGGCGCTCTTTGGCGAAAAGTACGGTGACAGCGTGCGTGTAGTCACTATCGGAGAGAGTAAAGAGCTGTGCGGGGGTACCCATGTAGAGGATGCAAGTGAAATCGGCGCATTTTTTATCACCAAAGAGAGTGGTGTGAGTGCCGGTGTGAGACGAATCGAAGCGGTCTGTTCACTCTCCGCGGTGGCGTATGCCAAAGAGATGCGCCAAAAGTTGGCACAGATCTCACAAGAGGTTAAAAATAGCGATCCGATCCTTGGTGTCAATCGCCTCAAAAAAGAGATTAGCTCTCTCAAAAGTGAGATCCAATCTCTCAACTCCCAATCCAAAAAGAGTCTTACATTTGAGTCTATCGGCGGTGTCGATGTGGCGGTGGAGATCGTCGAGAGCGGTGATATCAAATTGATGATCGATGATCTGAAAAATCAAAAAGATCGTGTCGCGGTGATGCTTCTACAGCCCAAAGGGGAGAAGGTCTTGATAGTGGCTGGAGTAAAAAATGCACCGGCAAAGGCGGGTGCGTGGATCAAGGAGATCGCACCGATTGTCGGCGGCGGCGGTGGCGGTCGGGATGATTTTGCACAGGCGGGTGGTAAAGATGTGTCACAGATTGAAAAGGCAAAATCTCAAGCGCTTTTGTGGATCAAAAAAGAGTTAGGTGCCTAGTGTTTGAGTATCTCTATACCCATTTTGGCGCGTTTATCGTGCCACTCCATCTCATTACGGCGATGATTTGGATCGGTGGGATGATCCTCTTTCTCTTTAGTGTCTATCCCTCACTCAAACAGATACCCAACCAAAAGATGATGATTCGCACCGCCTATCGTATCCTCACGCGATTCTTTGGCTTTCTTTTTCCCTCAACGATCCTCTTAGCGCTTAGTGGCGTAGTGATGGAGCTTGGAGCGCATTATGAGGATAAATCACCGACGCTCGGTGCAATCGTCGGGGCGAAGGAGGCGATATGGGTTTTGATGTTTCTCAATCTCCTTTTTGTTTACTACAAACTCGGTGATACGAAAAAGAAGTGTATGGCGGATGAGCGAGAGTTGGCGGGAGATAATCTTCGCCTGATCGCACACTATCTCTTTGGGATTAATATCTTTTTGGGGTTGTGCGCTATCTATTTTGGTTTGATTTTGCAGAGGCAGTGATGCTGATCTTAGCTTCTAATTCACAGACAAGAGCGCAACTTCTACAAAACTACGGTATTTTGTTTGTGCAACAAGGGGTAGATTTTGATGAGGAGAAGATCAAGACGAAAACGCCTAAATCCTTTGTCTATGAAGCGACAAAGGGAAAGTTTGAGGCGTGCCCCAAAACCGATCAGCCTATTTTGGTTGCCGATACGGTGCTTGAGGTCGATGGTGAGCTTGTCAGAAAAGCAAAAGATATCGAGGATGCCCGAAGAATCTTGATGAAGCAGAGCGGAAATCGTCTCTCTATCATCACCTGTATGATCTACAAAGATCGTTGTTTGGAGCTGATGGATATCTCTGCAACCCACTATCGATTTGCTCCTTTTGATGAGGCGGATTTGGAGTGCTATCTGGATTCGGGTATCTGGATGGGGAAAGCGGGTGCCTGTATGGTTGAGGGCTTTTGCAAAAAGTATATCCGCGAGGTTGTAGGGTATGAGAGTACGGCGATGGGGCTGTGTATGGAGAAACTCTTGCCCTTTTTGGAGCAGTGATGTATCAAAAGGAGTTGGAGGCACTGCGTAAATCTTCGCGTCTGCGAGAGAGGATGATCTATGATGAGAATCTACTTGATCTTGCCTCCAACGACTATCTTGGCTTTGCCCATATGCCAAAACTGTTAGATCGTGCCTATCAACAAGTTCAACGAAGTGCAGCTCACGCACCCAAAGCTTCGCAACTTGTCAACGGTTATCATCCGATTCATCGTGAATTTGAAGCTTATCTGTGTGAGCGAAACGGTTTTGAAGCGGGAATTGTTGTGGGGAGCGGTTTTTTGGCAAATCTCTCACTATTAGAAGCGCTGCCACGAAAAGGTGATCTACTGATCCTTGATCGTGAGTATCACGCTTCTGGTATTGTGGGATCACGACTTTGCGGTGCGAAAGTCTGTTATTTTGAACATAATGACCCAAAGGATTTGGCGCGTATTTTGGAGAGTGAGCACTATCATCGTGCGATTGTAGCGGTTGAGGGTGTCTATTCGATGGAAGGAGACCTTTGTGAGCGGGAGATCTTTGAGGTTGCTGAACAATTTGGTGCACTTTTGGTCGTGGATGAGGCGCATAGTGCCGGTGTCTTGGGGGAGGAGTTTTTGGGTATCTTTGAGCACTACGGTATTATCCCCAAAGCCAACCATATCAAGATGGGTACACTCGGCAAAGCTTTTGGGAGTTACGGTGCCTATATTTTAGCGACGGAGGAGATTGTTACCTTTTTACAAAACCGTGCCAAAGCGATTATCTATGCGACGGCACCCTCTATTTTTGATATTGCGTTGGCTTATGAGGGAATGAAGTATTTGCAGGAACACCAAAAGAGGTATCGTACACAACGGCAGGAGAACTTTACATTGTGTGAGAGGGTTTTAGGGATCAAACCACAATCTGCGATTGTCAAGATTGAAATTGGTGAAAGTCAAAGGGTAATAGCGATGCGAGATATACTTTTGGAATGGGGGATTCTTGTCGGTGCGATCCGACCGCCGACGGTAAAGAAGGCAATCATTCGGTTGATTTTGCGTCTGCATCTTGATGTGGAGGTTTTAGAGGGGGCGTTGTGGCGAGTCAAAGAGGTGACAGATGGATAAGTTTGTTGTAGAGCAACTTCTCATTCGAGAGGGGGATCGACGGCTGGTGGATATCGCATTCGAGATTGATCGATCGACGGCGCTGGTGGGGCAGAGCGGAAGCGGTAAATCACTCACGCTTAAGGCGCTTTTAGGAATGCTTCCGACCAATCTTGACCTCTCTCTTAAGGTCAAAGCTCCTTTTGAACTTGAGCGCGGGAAAAGTGTGGCGATGGTGGTACAAAACCCTTTTTCAGCACTCTCACCGCTTACCACAATCCAAAAACAGTTTTTTGTTAGTCCCGATGAAGCGAAGCGCTACTTTGATATGGTAGAATTAGATCATAGATTACTCGGGCGCTATCCGAGTGAACTTAGTGGCGGGCAGTTACAGCGGGTGATACTCGCGTTTGCATTGGCGCTCAAGCCGAAGCTTTTGCTCTTGGATGAGCCGACGACGGCACTGGATGGAAGGAGTCGTGATTTGGTGATGGCGTTGATCGCCAGGTTGCAAAAAGAGTTGGGATTTAAGACGCTTTTTGTGACACACGATATCTTTCTGAGCCGGTGGTTTTGTGACACGATGGTGGTACTCAAAGAGGGTAGAGTTGTAGAGTGGGGTGAGACGGAAACGATTTTAATGAATCCCCAAGAAGCATATACAAAGCTTTTGATAGGTTCAAATTTTAAACATCGAGGTAAGCGCGCGTGAAATTTTTATTAAAACTGATAGTGGCACTTTTTATCGTAGGGGTATTGGGATTGATCGGGGGATATCTCTATCTCTCCAAAGATCTCAAGCTCGATATCCAAAAACTCGTCAATTACAATCCTAAAATTACGACCAAAATTTATGATCGAAACGGGGAATTGATCTCCAATATTTTTGGCAATGTCAATCGTGAGTATGCCAAGTTTGACGAGATCCCCTCTCGTTTGGTGGAGGCGGTTGTGGCGATTGAAGACACCACCTTTTTTGAGCACAACGGCATCAACCCCGAAGCGATCTTGCGGGCGCTCATCAAAGATATTCGTCATATGAAGCTCAAAGAGGGGGCGAGTACACTCACGCAACAGTTAGTTAAACTTACCTTGCTTAGTCGCGAAAAACGGCTCAAAAGAAAGATTAACGAAGCGCTACTTGCAATGAAGGTGGAGCGGACACTGAGTAAAGAGCAGATTATGGAGCGCTATCTTAATGAGGTCTTTTACGGGCACGGCTACTATGGTGTGAAGACGGCGGCAAAGGGCTATTTTCATAAGAGTTTGGATGAGCTTAATCTCAAAGAGATAGCAATTTTGGCGGGTATCCCGCAACGACCCAGTGCCTATGATCCGACGCGACACTATGATAACTCTCTTTCGCGTGCCAATCTTGTATTAAGGCGAATGTATATTTTGGGCTGGATATCCAAGGAGGAGTTTGAGAAGTATCAGGCACTTCGCCCGAAGATCTACAACTCAACCCTCAAACAAAATCGCGCACCCTATATCGCAAATGAGGTGGTGCGAGAGTTAGAGAAGATCTATCCCGACCTGATGACCGGTGGGTATAAGATCTATACGACGATTGATCTAGAGACTCAACGCATCGCGCAAGAGGCGCTAAAAAGTGCCTATCAAGGCATCTTAGAGAGAGGAAAGGCGTATGAGAAAAAGAGTGGAGAAAAGATAGATTATAGCGATCTCAACGGTGCAATGGTGGTGCTGGAGAGTAAAAGTGGTGATGTGTTGGCGATGGTAGGGGGTGTGGATTATAAGAAGAGCGCATTTAATAGAGCAGTACAGAGTCGCAGACAACCGGGCTCAAGTTTCAAACCCTTTATCTATCTCAGTGCTCTCAATGCAGGTTACTCGACACAAAGTAAACTGACCGATATTTCACGCACCTTTAGCTATAAAGATCGGGATGAGGATAAGGAGTGGAAACCGAGCAACTATGAGAAAAACTTTAAGGGACTCATTACACTGCGTGAAGCGTTGGTGCACTCTCGAAATCTTGCGACGATTAACTTAGTCAATGAGTTGGGATTGGATTATATTCACGATGAAGTGACTAAGATGGGGTTTAAAGATATTCCAAAAGATCTCTCGATCTCTTTAGGGACTTTTAGTATCTCTCCTTTTAAATTTGCAGGTTTTTATACTATCTTTTCTAATCAAGGCACGCGTGTTGAGCCAAAATTGGTCTCTAAAGTGGTGGGGCTTGACGGCGGTGTAAAGCAGTTTGAAACGATCGCACATCCGGTAACCTCACCGGAACAAGCCTTTTTGATGACAACGATTTTGGAGGATGTCGTCAAAAGAGGAACCGGTCGAAGAGCCAGAGTGGACGGAATTGCGTTGGCCGGTAAGACGGGTACGACAAATCAGTACAAAGATGCGTGGTTTTGTGGCTATTCTCCTGAGATAACGGCAACAGTTTGGTTTGGTAGAGACTCCGGTAAGCCGATGCATAAGGAGACCGGAGGAAAGGCATCAGCTCCTGCATTTGCAAAATTTTTTGAGGGATACTTAAAGATTCATCCTGAAACCAAGCGGGAGTTTGATAAGCCTGAGGGTGTACGAGAAGTAGAACTTGCAAAAGGGGTAAAAGAGTATTTTACCGATCTCTCCTCCCCCCCGAGTGATGCAAAGGAGAGTGTGGATGAGATGGATGATGAATTACTCTTCTAAGCGATTGAGGAGATTGCTTGTTGTGGTAAAATTATAGACAACACCGATAGTAGCATAGCCGTATCGATGTTTGAGACTATTGTCGGCATAGTTGTTATAGAGATAGGGGATAAGTCCATTGTAGCTATGAAGCATCAAACGACCGCCGATATAGAAGAGTAGATCTTTTTGTGCTTTGTATGCGATACTGAGATCGAAAATACTATTATCCTTTTTCCCTTTTAGGTTACTTGGACGACCATATATGCGAAGATACTGATAGTTGGTGTTGTAGATAAAATTCTCCGTCTCTATGGCAAAGTTGAAACCGGCAAAGAGATTTTTTTCATCCCTGCTAAAATCTTTTGTGGCGACATAGTGATCGTAGTTCGGTAGTTGTTGATTGTTGGGCTGGAGTTTCATCTCTCCATTCACACTACTATATTTAAAACCACTATAGAGGTTTAATAGTGCTCCAGAGAATCGATTTCCCCAAATAAAGCGAAAAAAGAGTGAGTTATCACTCAGATCGGAGAGATGTACTTTGGGATGAATGGTTGAACCGGTTAATTCATTAGTGGCTTGGATATAGGGGGTCTTTTTAATATCAATATCATCACTACTGTTTCGTATGAGCCCGATATCTAAACTGAAATCATCAAAAATATAGCTAGGAACATCGTAGAAATTAATACGAGCTAAGATTCTATTTTGGATATTGGTAAGATCACTCGTATCATAATCCATCTTCGTTGTTTGGAGTCTGTAGTAGAGTGAGATATGGCGTTGCAATCCATAACTGAGTGTCAAATCGAGTGCTGTCTGTTTTCCAAGGTTGCCAAAGCTTGTCTCGCTGGGTGAGGAGATGGTATGGAAGAGATCAAAATCTTTATCTAGGTAGTGTAAGTTTGCATTGATACTAAAAAGATTTTGTGGTAGTGCAAAAGCACTAACGGATTCTTGAAAAGGAGTCACATCCTCAGCCATGAGCGTAAGTGTTGTAAGAAAAAGTAACGAGATATTTTTAAAAAATTTCATAATATGCCTTAAAAATCGAAGTAGGCATATTATATTGCAATTGCTCTAAAATCTCAAAATGAGATATGACTTTCACGATCGCTTTCAAGCTCCTTTGTATCTTCTGCCAATTCATGCTCCTCATCTCTATTTTTTAAAAATTCGCTAAAGAATATCATAAAGATACCTAAGATAATGGAGGTGATAAAGGCAACAATGACGATGAGTCCCCTTTTGGGTTTGACTTTGTCCTTTATAAAGGCAACTTCAGGCTTGGTAAGTTGTTTGACCATATAATATTCACCGGCTTGACTAAGCACTTTCTTTTTTGTCAGTGCTGAGAGAAGTTCTGCAAGATTTTTTTTGATTTCGATACTCTCTGCATGTTGAATCGCTTCATTGTAGTACGCCTCCTGTTCAGCTAACTCTTTCATATCAAGTCTGCGCATATACTCACTCATCTCTTTGAGGTAGATATTGACTAGATCTTTGGCTAAGAAGCGATCCTCAAGTGTTGCTGCGAGAGTGATGGCACCGGATTCTTTATCGCTGTTGATAGAGAGAATTTTCTTTAATTTTTTATAGGTGTCAAAAATTTTCTCCTCTTCACTCTTCTGCTTTTTCTTTTTTTGGCTAAAAAAGTTTTTGATGTCATGTGCCATCTGTTGACCGTTGAGCACATAAACCATATTTTGACTCATCGTCTCAGGTGAGAGTCGCTGTACCAAATGGTAGCGTTTGATAATGGTTTGATTAAAAGAGAAATCATTCAGTAAGTTTTTAAACATACTTGCTACATCTATACCTCCCCCGGTACTTCCGAGATTAACACCAGCCAAAGATGCAAGTGCTGCGGCACTCCCTCCAATAGAAGGCTTTTGTTGCTCTTTCATCACAAGAATGGTTTTGGATTGATAGCTATTTGGTGTAATGATTGTATAAACAACTGCAAGTGATGTAATGAAAAGTGTTGTAAAAAAGAGTTTCCATTTATTTGCTTTGATCGTGTGAAACAGTTCTCTTAAATCTATTTCATCCTCTTCCACATAGGTGGAAGGTGGGTAGAAACCTTGTGGGGGATAGCAGTTTTGATTTTGCATCATTACTCCTATAGTGCACCAACTGTATGCGCTGAGGCAACAGTGAGTGCTATTTTATAGAGAATATCCGCAATATCTTTGGTTAGCTCAATATTCCGTGTATCATAGTAGAACTTCTTCGGTACGGTAATGACATCTCCTTTTCGTATCTCTACATCATTAGAAGAGAAGAGCCAAGAGCCGATATTGGCGCGCTCTGCTTCGCCGTTGGCATGGATGACATAGATATGTTCATTGTCAGCTAAGTGGGTTAAACCGCCACTTTTATCGAGATAGCTTTTGATATCTCCACCTTGATAAGTAAGGGTGGTTGGCATCATTACCTCTCCATTGACAACTACGGTGTCATTATAGGATGGTATTCTTAAAACATCGCCATCTTCTAGTGTGAGATTACTTGGTGAATCTTCAAAGAGTGCTAAATCGCGATCGAGGTCGATCGTAATTCGACCTTGAGGTTGAAATCGCTTTGATTCAGCGATGAGCGAATCAACTGCTTGGACAATACTGGTAAGATTTGATGGAGTACGGTTTGGTACAGAGCTGTTTCTTACATGGACTAAGATAACTTGCTCTTTTAATCTTGAGAGTTGTTCCTGCAAGGCTTTTCTTTGGAGCTCTCGTACACTCTTTCGTGTAAAAATAGCACCATATAAAAAGGCTCTATCGGTAAAACCGCCGGCTCTTTCAATGACTGAAGAGAGCTTTTCACCCGAATGAATTACATAAGTACCGGGAAAACGCACTTCACCTTGAATGGTAACGGTTCTTCTTTTGTTCCAGTCAGGGATACGACGGATATTAATCTCATCATGTTTTTTGATGAGAAATGTATGTGCCTCTTTGAGAGGAAGATTGATAATCTGTTTTTTCCTCTCTCCGTTTTCGATACGATAACGAATAATTTCACAATCATAAGGATAGGCTTTTTCATTAAGACCGCCACTTAGTTTAATGAAATCGGCAAGTGTCATTCCATCAGAGACAGGATAACTACCGGGTTTAATTACTTCACCGCTAATAGTTGCCTTCGGCATAGGATGGGTCTCTTTGAGTGCAAAGAGCATCACGCTGTCTCGTTCATGGAGAGGAAGGTTTCTTACTTGATTCAGATTGACGACGCGTACTTTGCTTTTTCCGTTTTGATCCTGTTTAGAGACGATACGCACTTTACTTTTGTCATACTCCTCTTTTACACCGGCTTGGTTAATGAGATCCATCAGTGTCATTCCACGATGATAGATATATTTTCCCGGCTTAATTAGCGGTGTTCCCTCTATCGTTACATACGGTGAGGCTCCCGTATCGAGTTCATTAAAGACATAAAGTTCATCGTGATTGTGTAGCATAAAGTCACTTCTTCCGTCAAGGATCGCTTTAAGATTTACTTTAAAAACTCTTGGTTTGGTATCTTTTCCAATGCGTTTAATCATCGCATAGTCAAATCGTGTATTTTCTAAAAAGAAGGAGTTGAGATCCCCATGGATTTCTCTTTTGAGGAGTGCACGAAGGCTCATGCGACTGCCACGAATGGATCGTTTCCCTTCTCGTACCACATTACCGGTAATCATGACATAATTATCCTGTGTCGTGTTGAGTCCATAGATATAGAGCTCATCCCCGTCTCTAGCTTGCATCCGCATCGCTTGTGAAACACTCAAGGTCATGTTTTGAATTTGAGCATTGCGGATATAGCGCTTGAGACTGATGCTGACACCATCCGCATCGGGACGAAGACCGCCGGCAAAAGAGAGGATATCATAGATTGATTCACCCTCTTTAATCTCATAAATTGCCTGTTTATAGACTGAACCCATAATCGACACAAGACCTTGTGCACGCGGTACATGGATCACATCGTTAGGCTTGAGCACGAAATCACCCTCATCAATACCGTTTGTGATGAGATCATAAAAATCTACCACTTTGACAACATTACCATCTCTGCGAATCTCAATATTTCTCACACTTCCAACATCACTCACACCCCCCGCTTGAATGAGAATATCTTTGAGACTGGAGACGGAGGTTGTGTTGTAAATTCCCGGTGCGTTAACAAAACCGGTAACGGTGACTTGTGCATTGGAGAAGGCATTGAGTGAAACAACAACTCTGGAGTTTTTGTAGGAGGAGCTGAGATAATTGGTAAGAAGCTTTTTTACTTCCGCATATTTCTCTCCCGCTACCCTGACCGGTCCTACTTGGGGAATATCGATATTTCCCTCGTTATTAACAGTAAGCTCAAAATGCTTTTCGGTTTTTCCATAAATCCAAAAACGAATAATATCGCCACGGTTAAGGGTGTAGTTTTGAGGTACTGAAATAGTGTTTTGTTGGATTTTGTTTTTATTGCGGAAAAACTCTTTGGAGTAGCGTTCAAGTTTGATACCGCCTTGTGGATGCATTTGTGCAGATTTAATTGCCTTGAGTTGGGCATTGGTGCTTTTGTATTTGAGAGGTGACAACCTCAATGAACCATCATGCAGTATGGTTTCCGATTTGACCTTTTGCGTAAGTTTTTTGTCTTCAGTCAAAACTTCTGCTGTTTGTTTCGGTGCGGAAGGTGTATCATCGAATGATGGCACTTCCTCAATATTATTTTGAATTGTGGGTTGAACTATTTTGGCTTGAGAATCTTTAGATGATCCCACATTATGATTCTTCTTTAGATACTCCTGTGCCTGAGGTGTTTGTAAAAGCTCAGGATGTTCAGCAGCCATTGTAGCCAATTCACCTTGTGTGTAAGCAAAAACATGTAGCACAGCGATAAAAAATAGCAACAATAAACTTTTTTTCATGTAAACAAATCCTTTATTTGCATTGTGATTCAAACTGCGGTCTTTTTTGATAAAACGATGCAATTATTAAGTTGATTGTAGGCAAAAAGGGATAAGAGGTGTAGAAAGAAATAGAAATAGGAAACTATTTTAAGTTATAAGTAGATACAAATCAAAAAAAGATGAAAAAATTTAAAAAAAATAAAATTTAAAAATTTATTATAATATTGAATAAAAATTCAAATAATTTAATTTTTGATATGATTTGCGATACTATAATTACGATATTCTAGCCAACTATTAAATATTAAGCCTAAGATGCCGATATAGTTTTATATTAAATTAAACTTAGCTTTGTTATCATCACACTGAAGCTTAGTTAATTTAAGTAAAACCCAAGGAGTATAGTTATGAAAAAAAGTATTTTAGTAAGTTCTGTTGCTGCTTTTGCAGTAGTTAGTGTGTTGTCGTTGAGTGGATGTGGTGGAAATAGTGGAACAGATAATAGTAATCCTAATACTTTTAAAAAAAGTAATATTCAGGATTCTGAGCAAAAGTCAATAAAAATTAGTGATGCTGGTGAAAGCGAAAAGATTCAAGTAGCGATCAAAAAAGATGGTCATGATAAAAACCCTATTACTTTTACACTTAAAAATGTTACAGGAAATAAAAATGGTAACGGTGTAGGCGCAGGAAAAAGTTGTGAAGAAGCAGCAAAAGTTAATGATCCATGTGAAGTAGTTGTGCAGGCAAAGTGTGAGAATGAGACAGTTGATGGAAGAAAAAATCCTCAAGGTGGTTTCTCGGTACTTACACAAGTAGAGGATAGTGTCTATCATGACAGCAATGAGTGGAGATATGGCGGTTCACTTGCAAATGTGACTAAAGATGATATTGATAGTTGCAATCTTTATATTGCAGTTGATTTTGACTGTGTCTTAGGAAAAGATGGTAGAGGTGTTTATGTAAATAGCGATACAGCTCCTGAGGGGTCAAATGTGATGGTTATTGTTACAGATAAAGATGGTGTCGCTATTGCTCATAAAATAGCTAAGTTGAAATATCATGATGATGCAAAGCATCACGCTTATGTGTCATTTGAAGATGGTGAGGGGGTACCTCTTAACGGTCATGGCTTAAGTGATGTAGGTGAGGTTCACTTCTATATTGATATGAAGACAAACATTCCAGATCCTCACGATGTATGGTCTGGTGCTACAGGTGGTTCCGGTGCGACAGGAGCAGGTGCTTAATAGCACTTTGCTTGATTGCGATCTCTTTGAAGATCGCAATGTTTACACATTAAATCGAAAGTGCATGACATCTCCATCTTGTACTTCGTAATCTTTTCCTTCTAATCTCATTTTCCCCGCTTCTTTAGCGCCATTTTCACCTTTATATTGTATAAAATCATCATAGGCAATCACCTCCGCTCGAATAAATCCCTTTTCAAAATCGTTATGTATCACACTTGCCGCTTTGGGCGCAAGCCAACCTTTGGTAATGGTCCATGAGCGAACCTCTTTGACACCGGCTGTAAAATAAGAGATGAGATTGAGTTTTGCAAAAGCGGTTTTGATGATCTTTTCTAATCCGCTTTCATTGACACCCAATGACTCCAAGAACTCTTTAGCTTCCTCTTCATCGAGTGCGACAAGCTCCTCTTCCACTTTTGCACAGAGTTTAATCACTTCTCGATTTTGCTTTTGGGCATACTCTTTGAGCGACCGGACATATTCATTAT
This sequence comes from Campylobacterales bacterium, assembly GCA_027023405.1. Lineage (GTDB taxonomy): Bacteria > Campylobacterota > Campylobacteria > Campylobacterales > QNZT01 > QNZU01. Next base: position 16,903 of record JALVVN010000041.1, on the reverse strand, counting down.
CCTCAAGCAATCCATCCTCATCGGTATTTGCACCATAGATAACCTCTTTGTTTGAGAGAAATCGAAGCTCTTTGTTGAGCTCTTCAAAATCTTCATTGCGATTTTCAAAAGTAGAGACCGGTTGAAGATCATCCAAATGCGCTTTGAGTGCTTGCGCAATTTCTAGCTTTGCGCGTGCATCTTTTTGGCTCTTTGCCTCTCGGGTGAGTTTTTCAATCTTTTTCTCCAACTGCTCTAAGTCTGCCAAGATCAGCTCTCCTTCGATAATCTCAATGTCTCGAATCGGATCGATCTCCCCCTCCACATGGGTAATATTTCCATCGTCAAAGCATCGCACCATATGCAAGATCACTTCAACTTCGCGAATATTGGAGAGAAACTTATTGCCAAGCCCCTCGCCCTTACTTGCTCCCTTAACCAATCCTGCAATATCGACAAAATCGATGACAGAGTATTGAATCCGTTCCGGATTGACGATCTTGGCGAGTTCACCTAGCCTCTCATCGGGCACAGGTACCACCGCCTTATTGGGTTCGATCGTGCAAAAGGGGTAGTTTGCCGATTCGGCATTTTGCGCTTTGGTGAGTGCGTTAAAAGTAGTGGATTTACCGACATTGGGCAAACCGACGATTCCGACACTAAGTCCCATTATTTTTTCTCCTTTTTGTGGTAACTATTGTGCTGATAGTAGTGATCTTTGAGCCAATAGAGTGCCATTCGCACGCCTGCACCGCTTGCACCAGCTTGATTATATCCCCACGCCTTTTCGACATAAGCGGGACCGGCGATATCGAGATGCAACCATTTCTCTTTGAGCTCATCACTTACAAAACGATCCAAAAAGAGCCCTGCCGTGATCGCCCCGCCATATCTCGAAGAGGAGATATTGGAGATATCAGCAATTTGGCTCTTGAGTAGATTTTTGAGATAGTCGTTAAAGGGGAGTGTGCCGGCAAGTTCACCGCTCTTTTGTGCTGCTTGAAGCATCTGATGTTTGAGTTCGCTACTGTGTCCCATCACACCGCTACTATACTCACCCAACGCTACGACACACGCACCCGTCAATGTCGCGAGATCGACAAGATAGTCAGGTTTGAGTTCGCTTGCGTAGCAGAGACAGTCCGCCAAGACCAATCTCCCCTCCGCATCGGTATTTCGCACTTCAATCGTGACACCGTTCTTTGCAACCAAAACATCATCTGGCTTGTAGGCGTTGCCTCCGATCATATTTTCACATGCACCAATGACCGCGTGTACCTCAAAGGGGAGCTTAAGTTCTGCCGCACCTTTTAAGATCGCCAATGCTGAAGCGCTTCCGCTCTTATCTGCTTTCATAGTCACCATGTGCTCGCTTGGCTTCAGGCTCAAGCCACCGCTATCATAGGTAAGCCCCTTGCCGACAAAGACATATTTTGCGACAGCATTTTGCGGTTTGTAAGTAAGGTGAATAAAGCGAGGGGGATGAGCGCTTGCACGACTGACTGCCAAAAAAGCTCCCATCTTTTGCTCTTGCAAAAACTTTTCATCTCCGACAAAACACTCTACGCCCTCCAGATCTTTAGCAAGTTTTTCCGCCTCTTGTGCAAGTTGCGTCGGTGTCATATCGTCAGGTGTGCTATTGACGATATCTTTGGCAAAGTTGGTCGCTTGGGCGATGATCTTCGCCTCCTCAACTGCCTTTTGAGCACTTTCGGGGTTGAGTGTTTTTTCGTGATACTCCTCTAAACTAATGGTGAGCTTTTGTAAAGAGGAGGGCGTTACCTTACTTTTATAGCGATTAAAGGAGTAGCTACCTAAAAGCGCTCCTTCAACGATCGCTTTGGTATAGATCGGCGGACAATCTTTGACATAGCTTCCGATCTTAGCGTGTTTGTAGTTGCTCTTTTTGATGCGCTTTAGCGCCGATGCTACGCCGCGACGGATTGCGTCTCGTTCAAATTTCTCTATACTAACATAGATACGATCTTTTTCGACCAAAAATGCACTCTCAAAACCCTCTCCTTTAAAGTGGAGCTTCTCTAGCAAAGTTTTATCTTTGACCCACCGATGATCAAAATTTTTCTCCAGCACCAAAATGATTTCACAATCGCTTGCGATTTCATCCAGCTTTTTTTCACTGATTTGTATCTCTAACATTTATCTTCCCCTTTTTTTAACTAAATTTTCTTCCATTTTTGCAACCATTCGATGCGCCCCAAAGAGCATCGCACCCGCAAAGGGCAGGGCGACATACCAGTGGCGTTTCATCCAGTGCAGTACCCCAATCAACTCTTCACCGTAGATGTAGGCGAGCGAAATAGTGATCGCTGCCCACACCCAAGCGCTGATAAGGTTGATAAAGGCAAATTTTTTAGCGCTATATCGTGTCAAGCCGATCGACATCGGTATTACGGTACGAAGCCCATAAAGGTAGCGCTGTGCAAAGATAAGTGGCCAACCGTACTTTTGCAACAACAGATGTGCGATGGCAAATTTTCGGCGATACTTTTTAAACTTTTTGTGAATATACTTTTTGGAGTAACGACCGATGTAAAAGTAGATCTGATCACCCGTAAAACCGCCTAGTCCCGCGACAAAGATCGCCAGCCCCAAATTCATATGACCCGCAAAGCTCAACATGCCCGCCATAATGAGCCCCAGCTCCCCTTCTAAAATACTCCAAAAAAAGAGCACGATATAGCCATACTCCTTGAGGAGATTAAGTAGATACGCCTCCACGATCAGCTTTCAAACTTTAGAAGAGTTTTGGCTTGGATCATATCCTTGTCTCCGCGTCCGGAGAGGTTGACGATGATGAGCTTATCTTTGATCTTCTCTTTGGGTATCTTTTTGAGGTGAGCAACTGCATGTGAACTCTCAAAAGCAGGAATAATTCCCTCCGCTTGACTCAGCCACACAAAGGCATCCAGCGCCTCCTGATCGGTGATCGACTCATAGTTTGCCACGCCTAGCTCTTTGAGATAGGCATGTTCTGGCCCGATCCCGGGATAGTCTAAGCCTGCTGAGATAGAGTGTGCTTCGAGAATTTGTCCGTCATCATCTTGAAGCAGATAGCTCATCTGTCCGTGTAGCACGCCGGGACTCCCCTTTGCCAGAGATGCTCCGTGTTTGCTATCAAGCCCTAGACCGCCCGCTTCAATTCCGATACATTCGACCGATTCTTCTTGTAAAAAGTGGTTAAAGATCCCCATCGCATTACTTCCCCCGCCGATACAGGCGATGACGAGATCAGGTAGGCGATCTTCAGCTTCCAATATCTGCTGTTTGGCTTCCCACGAGATGATCGATTGCATATCTCGTATCATCATCGGGTAGGGGTGAGGACCTGCGACCGTACCGATGATATAGAAGGTATCGCGCGCATGTGTGACCCAGTGGCGGATGGCATCGTTCATCGCATCTTTGAGTGTACGACTTCCGCTCTTGACAGGATGTACTTTTGCACCCAATAGTTTCATCCGAAAGACATTGAGCTCTTGGCGCTCCACATCTTTTTCACCCATAAAGATTTCACACTCGAGGTTAAAAAGCGCCGCGACAGTTGCCGTAGCAACGCCGTGCTGACCCGCACCGGTTTCGGCGATCACCTTCTTTTTTCCGAGTCGTTTGGCTAGTAGTGCTTGGGCGACTGTGTGGTTGATCTTGTGTGCTCCTGTGTGGTTGAGATCCTCTCGTTTGAGATAAATCTTTGCACCCAACTCCTTTGAGATATTGGATGCAAAATAGAGTGGTGAGGGGCGCCCGACATAGTGTTGGTAGTAGTCATTGACCTCTTTCCAAAAGGTTTTATCAAAACGATACTTTTGATAATTTTCATTTAGCTCTAAGAGAGCAGGCATCAGTGTCTCAGGCACATAGCGACCGCCGAAGATGCCAAAGTGACCTAATTCATCCGGATCGTAAGGGGAGGGTGTCGGTATATAAAACATCAAATATCCAATACGCTGTAAACGGAGGTAATCTTTTCAAGTTTCGATCGCCCCTCTAAAAAGGTAAGATTGAGAATCATGCACGCTTCGATACAGTGTGCACCCGCTTTGTTGATGAGATTTGTCGCTGCGACCGCTGTACCGCCTGTAGCGATGAGATCATCGATAAGTAGCACGCGAGGTTGCTTTTTATCCTTGACATTATCACTCTCAAATGCATCGATATGTACTTCCACTTCATCAAAGCCATACTCTAGGGCATACTTTTCGCCGATAGTGGTATAGGGGAGTTTTCCCGCTTTTCGAATGGGTACAAATCCCTTATCCAACCTTGCCGCAAGCGCCGCACCAAAGATAAAACCGCGACTCTCGATCCCCGCGATAAAGTCGAGATCCTGCTTCTCATAACGGGCGGTGAGATGATCGATGAGAAGCCCAAATGCCCTTGCATCATTGAGCAGTGTGGTAATATCTTTAAAAACGATCCCCGATTTTGGAAAATCCTTGATATCTCGAATATGTTCGAGTAGATACTCTTTGTCCGCTTGATCCAAATGTTCCAACCCTCTTTTCTCCTAATCTCTAAACATAAAAAATTTAATTGCTCCAAAGAGCAAAATAGTGAGCCCTAAAGCGATATAACCTACCGTTTGAATATCCATAACTTCTCCTTAAATTAGTGCATCAATACGATCTTCAAGCTCTTTGATGCGCTTTTGTAGTTGATCTTTTTCTAATTTTGCTTGCGAGTTTTTAGCACGCAGTGACTTAATATCGTTTCGAACTTTATTGAGTTCATCCGTTAAAATATCGATATTTCCGATTGCCCTTTGAAGTTGTGTTTTGTATTTTCGTATGAGCAACTGTTCCTCTTTGAGCGCCTCTTTCTGTTTGGCATTGAGTTTCTGCTCCTTTTGATAGAGCGCTTGAATGTAGTTGAGACGGATCAGCAGATAGATAATCGCAAAAATAAGTAGCGTATAGCCGATCCATGAAAAAAACATCAGTCGATCTCCTCGATCTTTTGCACCCGTTGTGTGTGTCTGCCACCCTCAAAATCACTTTTAACAAAGGTGTCGATTATCGATTCGATGACGCCAAGCCCTACGACTCTTTCTCCAAAACAGAGCACATTGGCATCGTTATGCTCTCGTGCCATTTGTGCGGTATAGGCATCGTGGCAGAGTGCTGCGCGGATCCCCTCATGCTTGTTTGCTGCCAAGCTCATACCGATCCCCGTACCGCAGATCAAGATGCCAAAGCTCCCCACATCTCTCAATACCTCCTTGCAGAGTTTATGCGCATAATCAGGATAATCGACTCTATCACTGTTTTGTGGACCGAGATCCACCACTTCACACCCTAAATCTTGAAGCATCTCAATGACACTACTCTTGATACGATAGGCGGCATGATCGGTTGCTATATAAAATTTCATCTTTTACCTAAATTGTTTAATTTGTATTTCTATATTATAACTGAAATAACTTAGGGTGGCATAGCTGTAAGCCGGGTTCTGTCGTGGGTGACTATTTATCTAGGAGCTATTTTACAATAGCTCTCAAGCGAGACGCAAAAATATAAGAGTTTTACCATACGCCTCTTGCTGCGGATTGGGTTTACCTGGCCTCTAAGATTACTCAAAGAGCCGGTGAGCTCTTACCTCACCCTTTCACTATCACTATCCGAAGATAGCTACCTACTCTCTGTTGCACTAGCCCTCAGAGAAGCTCAACAAGCCTCCCCGGCCATCCGTTAGATGGAATCCTCTCTTATTGCAGCCCGGACTTTCCTCTACACATGTAGCAATCACCCGCTATGCCGGAGATATTATAGCATAGGTTTGTAGAGAGTTTCTAAATAGAACAACAAAGGCAGGATCTCCCTACCTTTGCCGTTTAGCGAAACTTCTTCGTCGCTTTGACCATATGTTCAAGGCTTGGTTTGACCTCTTCCCATTTTCGGGTTTTGAGTCCGCAGTCGGGGTTGATCCAGAGCTGCTCTTTGGGGAGTACCTCAAGGAGAAGGGCTATCTGCTTTTCGATCTCCTCTTGGCTTGGTACTCTTGGAGAGTGGATGTCATACACGCCGGGGCCTACCTCTTGCTTGTAGCCGTGATCTTTGAAGATTTTCAGCAGTCGGTTTCCGCTTCGTGCCGTTTCGATAGAGATCACATCGGCATCCATCGCCTCGATCGTTCGGATGATGTCGTTGAAATCGCTGTAGCACATATGGGTATGGATCTGCGTCTCATCATCGGCGACTGCCGTGGCAATCTTGAAGCTCTCTACCGCCCACTGCTCATACTCACTCGCCTGATCCTTTTTGAGTGGATACCCCTCTTTGAACGCCGCTTCATCGACTTGGATGATCTTGATGCCCGCTTTTTGGAGATCGTCGATCTCATCGGCGATAGCAAGGGCAATCTGCTTTGCCGTGAGGCTTCGGGGTTGATCGTCGCGCACAAAAGACCAGTTGAGAATTGTGACGGGACCGGTGAGCATACCCTTCATAATGCGATCAGTTTTGCTCTGCGCATAGGTGATCCAATCGAGCGTCATCGGTTTGGGGCGTGAGACATCGGCATAGATGAGTGGCGGTTTGACGCATCGGCTTCCATAGCTCTGTACCCATCCGTTTTGGGTAAAGGCAAACCCCTCCAGCATCTCTCCAAAATACTCCACCATATCGTTTCGCTCCGGCTCACCGTGTACCAATACATCGAGATCGATCTCTTCTTGAAAGGCGACACACTCATCGATGTAGTTTTTCATCACCTGCTCATAGGCGTTTGTGTCGATCTCGCCCTGCTTGAACGCTTTTCGAGCCGATCGAAGCTCTGTGGTTTGGGGAAATGAACCGATTGTTGTTGTCGGTAGTGTCGGCAGTTTGAGTGTGGCTTTTTGCTTTTTGATACGCTCCTCAAAGGGGGTCGATCTTCCCAATGCACTCTCTGTAAGATTGGCGACTCTCTGCTTGATCTCCTCTTTGTGAATGAGGGTTGAGTTCTTTCGTGTTGAGATCGCTTGGCGATTTTGTGTGAGTTGCGTCTGTTTTTGCTGATCCAGTTCCGCTTCTGTCTCAAAAAAGAGCGTAGAGATCAAGGAGAGTTCATCAAGCTTTTCAAGCGCGAAACTGAGCCACGATTTGATTTCCGTCGAGAGCTTCTCCTCATATTTGAGTGTGAAAGGGAGATGCAGAAGTGAGCAGGAGCTAGAGACGATGATCTGCTCTTTTGGCAATCCCAAGCTATGGAGTTTTTTGAGGCTCTCATCGATATCATTGATCCAGATATTGCGCCCATCTACAATTCCCGCGATTAAGACTTTTCCACTCTGTGCAACTGCCTGCGTTGCTCCCTCATCCAACTCCCCGTAAATCAGATCAAGACCGATCGCCCAAACAGATGTATTTGCCAGCACTTTGGTCGCCTCATTGGCACTATTAAAATAGGTCACAACGGCGATCTTTATACCCTCTACACTTCCAAGTTGATCGTAAGCTCTTTTGAGTAGTGAGAGCTCTTTTGTGCTGACATCTTTCACAAAGATCGGCTCATCGAATTGTACGATGATATCACTATCAAGTGAGGCGATCTTCTCCAGTGCCTCCTTGTAGAGTGGAAGGATTTTATCAAATAGCTCAAAGGTATCACCGCTATCGACGCGTCGAGAGAGTGCCAAAAAGGTGATAGGTCCAATCAAGTTGATCTTGGTTTTGAGCCCCTGTGCTTTTGCTTCATTGTACTCATCGGTGATCTTGGTCAGGTTAAGCCCATAGTTATCGCTTAGACTTAGTTCCGGCACGATATAGTGGTAGTTGGTATTGAGCCACTTGGTCATACTCATCGCCGTTCGCTTCTCATCTCCGCGAGCCATTGCAAAATATTGTGCAGTCGGATCTTCGATATCTTGAAAGCGTGTAGGAATCGCCCCTAGCATCACCGCCGTATCGAGCATATTGTCATAGTAGGAGAAGTCGTTGGAACTGATATGATCGATTCCCGCTTCTCTCTGATACTCCCAATGGCGCTTTTTTAACATTTTGGCGACTTTTTCAACTTCACTAAAATCACTTCTCTTAGCCCAAAAATCCTCTAGGGCAAACTTCAACTCTCTCTTCTCTCCGATTCTCGGAAAGCCGATCACATAATTTTTTGACATGTATCATCCTTTTGTATCTGTATAGTGTTTGTAATGTAGTGTACGGTTAGCTGTAGGTTAAACCCAAATTTTGCATTAGAAGGTACATCAGATGCGTTGATGCTCGGTGTGCAGGGGTGTTGAAGTAAAACGCAGGCGCACCCGTAGGGTTCGTCGAGGCTTTACTTCAATCGCCCATGTCGCCGATGATTAATGCAGATGATGTGCAGGCTAATGCAAATTTTGGGTTAATAGGAGAGTTGCGGAGGAGCGATACCGGTTTTTCGGTGATTTAAGTGTTTACAGTTGCATTTGGGTTTGCCACGCTCTTTGGTGCGCTTTAGTGTGAG
>JALVVN010000041.1:0-8382 GCA_027023405.1 Campylobacterales bacterium | reverse complement strand
TGTGCAGGCTAATGCAAATTTTGGGTTAATAGGAGAGTTGCGGAGGAGCGATACCGGTTTTTCGGTGATTTAAGTGTTTACAGTTGCATTTGGGTTTGCCACGCTCTTTGGTGCGCTTTAGTGTGAGACGACAGCGCTGATTAAAGATACAGTTGCACCGCTTGGCAACGGGTAGATCAAGCGTCTGCGTCGTTAAAAAGAGTAGTGCAATGGTTTCGTCAACTCTATCCAAATGTTTCATAGGCGACATTATAGCAAACTAATATTCAAGATCTATAAACCTGCCTTACTTTGTGCTTTCTGGTAGATCTTGATATAGATATGTAGGATATCGATCGCTGCTGGTGTGACCCCCTGAATTTGACTGGCACTAAAGAGGGTAGGGGGATTGAAGGTCTCAAACTTTTCGATAATCTCATTACTTAGTCCTTTGACCTTTTTGAAGTCAAAATTTTCCGGTATCTTGATATGTAGATGGCGCTTCATCTTTTCGATTTGTTGGCTCTGCTTTTCGATGTAGGAGGCGTATTTGGCTTCGATCATGATCTGCTCCAAAACTTCATCATCAAAGGATTCCGCTTCGGGATAGAGTGCGAAGAGGGTTTGGAGAGTGGCACCCTTTCGCGCGAGAACATTTTTGTAGGTGGTTTTGTCGCTGATCTTTTGTTGACCGAGTGATTCCAGGAGGGCATTGTTCTCTTTGGATGGGGTGAGATATGTGCTCTGTAGAAATGCCATCATCATTTGGATACCCTCTCGTTTGCGCTCCACATCTTGATAAAACTTCTCATCAATCAAGCCTAAATGATAACCGTAGTGCGAGAGTCGTAGATCGGCATTATCTTCGCGTAGAAGCAGGCGATATTCGGCGCGACTGGTGAACATACGGTAGGGCTCTTTGGTACCTTTGGTCACTAGATCATCGATCAGCACCCCGATATAGGCTTCATCTCTTCGGGGGATAAAGGGCTCCTTCTCATCGATCGCCAAGACGGCATTGATTCCCGCCATGAGTCCTTGTGCCGCTGCCTCTTCGTAGCCGGTGGTGCCGTTGATCTGCCCTGCGAGATAGAGCCCTTTGTACTTTTTGGTCTCAAGGGTGTGTTTGAGTTCGGTCGGATCGACATAGTCATACTCGATCGCATAGCCGTAGCGCACGATTCGGGCATTTTCCAACCCTTTGATGGAGTGGATCATATCCTTTTGGACATCGACGGGAAGGGAGGTGGTGAGTCCGTTGATATAGTACTCCGTCGCCTCTAAGGTTTGCGGTTCGATAAAGAGGTGGTGCCGATCTTTGTCGCTAAAGCGATTGATTTTATCTTCGATGCTGGGGCAGTAGCGAGGTCCCACGCCCTCGATCTGACCGGTAAACAACGGCGCGCGGTAGAAATTTCCCGAGATGATATCGTGGGTGGTTTGGTTGGTATAGGTGATGTAGCAGGGGAGTTGGGTTGGGTTGAAGTGCTCTTTGTCGGTTTGAAAGGAGAAGGGGATGGGGTTCTCATCGCCCCCTTGCATCTCCATCTTGGAAAAATCGATACTCGTTGCGTCGATTCGCGCACAGGTACCGGTTTTGAGGCGTCCCACTTTGAGTCCGAGATTACGGATCGATCGTGCGAGTTCATAGGATGCGAACTCCCCTTGGCGTCCCGCTTCTTGCTTCTTCTCCCCAATATGGATGAGTCCTGCCAAAAAGGTACCCGCGGTGATAATCACTTTGGAGGCTTCGTAGCGGTTGCCTAGATGTGTGACGACACCCTTGATCGTATCGTTTTCGATCAGTAGCTCATCGGCAAACTCTTGGGTGAGTGTTAAGTTTGGGGTGTTGAGACAGACGGTGCGCATATAGATACTGTAACGATCCATATCGATCTGCGCGCGACTACCTCGAACTGCGGGTCCTTTGGAGGCGTTGAGGATACGAAACTGGATACCCGTCGCATCGGTTGCCCTGCCCATCTCACCTCCGAGTGCATCGATCTCTTTGACCAGATGCCCTTTGGCGAGTCCTCCGATAGCCGGGTTGCAACTTGCCGCGGCGATGCGCTCGACCAAAATCGTAATCAAAAGGGTCTTTTTTCCCATTCTCGCGGACGCCAGTGCCGCTTCTACACCGGCATGTCCCCCTCCGATCACGATCACATCATATTTCATTCAACAGAACCTCTCTTTAAAAATTTGTGCTATTATAACCAAAAAAGATTGGAGTCTATTATGAGAAAAAAGTTTTTTACGCTTTTGATTGCCGCAATGATGAGTTTAAGTGCCTATGCTTACCACTACAAAGCTTCACACGGGCATCATAGCTCCAAAGAGCAATCTTTTGTTCATGAAGTTTCGACTGATAACTTACTTGCGATTTCATGGCAAAACGCCTTTTGTCAAACACATCGAAACAAACGAGAGTGTCGCAATCCTAAAGCAAGTGATTATCATGCGACGCACTTCACACTTCACGGTCTTTGGCCCCAACCGCGAAGCAAGACTGATTGTCGCGGACCAAGAAAAGTAAAGCTCGACAATGATCTCTATCAAGAATTGCTCAAAGCGATGCCTGCGGCAAAAAGCGGACTACAAAACCATGAGTGGAAAAAGCACGGCACTTGCTACGGTAAGGATCAGGCGGGGTACTTCAAAGATGCGATTGCACTGCTCAATCAAATCAATCGCTCAAAAGTCGCCGATCTCTTTGCTAAGCGGATCGGAAAAAGTGTAACGATTGAGCAGGTTAGCCACGCCTTTGATGAGAGTTTTGGAAAGGGAAGCGGACGAAAGGTGCGGATGAATTGCAAAAAGGGGTTGGTTACGGAACTGTGGATCAATCTCAACGGGAAAATTACACCCCAAACACCCCTTGACCAACTGCTCAAAAAGGCCAAACGCGCCAAGGGCGGGTGCAAGCGAGGAAAAGTGGATGGGGTGGGTTTTTAGCCTACCTTAATTGACAAAGATATTAGTGATATCAAAGTCATATTCTGGCTCAATCGGTTTGATATCTTTGAGTGAGTCGGGATCGATCTCTTTGGATTTGAGATCGTAATCCTTTCCCATATAAAATTTCTGCTCTTCTTTATACTTTTTCTCTAACTCCATCTGCTTTTTGAGATTTTTTTCCAAACTTTTGGAGCGATTATGATCGCTACGATTGTGATCGTTTGTTGTATTGGAATCAGCAATGAGGGAGAGGCAAAGAAGTGAGATGATGAAAAAAACGCTTTTCATAGTCATACCTTTTTATCTTTTTTAATTATTTCATAACTTGACTGAGATCGAGCATAATCGTTGTGCCTTCTCCTTTATGGGTGTCGATCTTGATGGTGATCTTCTCCTTGTCGCAGTAGTTCTTGACGATGCTTAATCCCAAACCAAATCCCTTGGTTGCGGGGTTCTCTTGGTAAGCTTTCTCAAAGATGATAAAGAGGTTTTTGGTTTCGATACCCTGACCACTGTCACGGATTAAGAGCGTAGGTGCGCAGAAGGTGATTGCAAGTGTACCGCCTTGGGTGTTGTATTTGATGGCATTGTCGATGAGGTTGGCTAAGGTTTTGCGAAACCCTTCTTTGTCGGCATATATGGTTTGTGGAGGGAGATCCAGTCTTAGTGTCACTCCCTTTTTTTCGATCTTCTCTTGAAAAAGCGCCATACTCTCTTTGACAATCTCTGCCAGATCAAAGTGCTCCTTGGGTGTTTCATCAATCTCTTCGCGAATGGAGCGCTCTACACTCTCGTAGAGCGCACTGAGGCGATCACTTGCGAGTGTGAGTCGCTGGAGTCTTTGGGGAGTTTTGGGGTGAGTGGTATTTTTTTTGAGAAGTGTGAGGTTGGCTTTGATGGTGGCGATGGGGGTGTTGAGCTCATGGAGTGTTTCATCGAGGAGCTGTTTGAGCCTCTCTTGGGAGTGTTGGAAGTGTTCGATGAGAAAGTGAGAAAGCAGGAGAAAAAAGAGACTCATTATGAGAGTGATGAGGGTGATGCGTAACCATAGAGAGGGAAGATAGCCTAGTAGTAGATTATCTAAAATGAGTGCAAGAACAAGGGTGCTAACAATAAGGATAAAGGCGTTGAGATAGAAGCTGTGGAGTTTAGAGTTCAAGGCGGTATCCTTCGCCCTTTTGATTGACGATAGCATCTTTTCCCAAAAGATTTTTGAGTGTGTTGATATAGACGCGAAGAGAAGCATCACTAGGGGTCTCATCCCACTCCCACACCCGTTCAAAGATGAGTGATTTCGGGACGCATTGTTGGGGGTGTTCGAGGAGTAGATCGAGAAGGAGTTTAGGCTTCTTGCTTAGTCTCTTCCCTCCTAATGTACCTTTTTGGGGATCATAACTCAGACCGTGAAGTGTGAGGGTGTGATCGAGTTTGTGGCTACGGCGAAGCAGGGCTTGGATACGCAGTCGAAGCTCCTCTAGATCGACAGGCTTGGTCAGATAGTCGTCAGCTCCCGCAAGAAACCCCTTTTGGAGACTCTCCTTGTCGCGGTAGGAGGTGATGTAGATGGCAGGAGTAAGATGGTGATCGGCTCTTAACTCTTTGAGAAGAGAAAAGCCGTTTTGTTGTGGAAGATTGACATCCAGTAGTAGTAGATCAAACTGCTCTTCATAGTTGATAGTATAGGCAGACTCTCCGTCGCTGGCGATCGTCACCTCAAACCCCTCATCTTCCAAAAAATCTTCAAGCGTTTGGGCAAAGAGTTCATCATCCTCGACGATTAAGATCTTGAGTCTGCTCATTTGAGTTGGAGGTCATTTTTCATCTTTTGTAGGAGTGAGGCTATCTTGTCTGTATCCAATTCCCCGTGAAAATCCTCTTGGATGCTATAAAGCTCCTTGAGACCCTGACTCAGGTGGAGTTTGATAAAACCATCATAGGTTGCATCGTAGGCAGGGGTGAGGGGATTGTTGCAGTGATGTGAATATTTTCGACTCTCAATCATAATAGTATATGGTGAACCATCCTTGAGTGTGAATCCAGCCTTTTTTATCGCCGGTTTGATGAGTGTGATGAGTTGGGGTTCGGTATTGGCGAGAGAGAGTGTTTTGATATGAGAACCGATTATCTTTTTTTGATAAAGATGCGTCACCGTTTTATCTTCACAACCAAGAAATATAATTGCTATAAGTAGTATAAGTGTTAATTTATTCATAGCGCTATTGTATCTTATTTTGTTATAATCTACCAAATTTATGGTTAAGGATAGGGATGAAGATTGCGTTTTGCGCCGATATCGTCGGCAGACCGGGGAGAGAGATGCTCAAACGGCATATCGGAGCGATAAAAAAGGAGTATGGTGTTGATCTCGTGGTAGTGAATTATGAAAATGCGAGTCACGGTTTTGGCATTAGTCCCAAAAATGCGATGGAGCTTTTGGGATTGGGGATCGATGTGATGACAGGCGGTAACCATACTTGGGACAAAAAGGAGATCGTCTCTATCATGGATGAGTATCCCATCTTGCGACCTATCAACTATGGTTCTTTTACTCCTGGTCGCGGGAAGTGGATTGGGGAGGTGTCGGGGGAGAGGGTCGCGGTGATCAACCTCATGGGGCACTTTACAATGCCGATGTGTGATAACCCGTTTGTGAAGATTTTGGAAGTTGTGGAGCAGTTGGAGGAGGAGGGGATTAGGCATATCTTTATCGATTTTCATGCGGAAGCGACGGCGGAGAAACGGGCACTGTTGGCACTCTTGAAGGGACGCGTCTCAGCGATCTGCGGGAGTCATACCCATGTGGGCACCGATGATCTCGTCATTGACGGCGAGACTTGCTATGTGAGTGATGTAGGATTGACCGGTTGTCGAGACAATTCGCTGGGAGTTGATACCAAAGAGGTGATTGACCAGTGTCTCAAGGGTTACTCCTCCCATTTTGATGTGCCCAAAAAGTGTAAAAAGATTTTGCAGTGTGTAGTAATGGAGTTGGATGCGCATGGGAAGTGTATCGATGCTTTTAAGCTCAAAGCCTACGATAATGAGCCTCCGTTTGTGAGTCAAAAAGCCTATGTTGAGCAGTAGTTATGAACTGTGGTATGCACTAAAAGCGCTTGGGTATCTCCAAGAGGGGAGTGAACCCTATTGGTGGAAGGGTACCGGATCGTTTGAGGTGATCGTGGGGGCGATCTTAACGCAACAGAGTCGATGGGAGAGTGTAGAGAAGTCACTAGAGAATTTGCGTCAAGCAGATCTTTTGGAGCTAGATCGCTTTGTGGAAGCGGATGAGAGGCAGATTGTCGAGGCGATCAAACCGAGCGGATTTTACAATAAAAAGGGAGTTGTCTTAAAGGCATTAGTTAAAAATATTAAAAAAGATTTTGATAATTTTGAATATTTTAAAGAAGAGGTCAATCGGGAGTGGCTTTTGAAACAGAATGGAATAGGCTTTGAGAGTGCCGATTCTATCCTCTGTTACGGCTGTATGCGTCCGGTGATGGTCGTCGATAACTACACTGTTCGGTTGTTGGGGGAGTTTGGATATCACTTTGAGAGCTATGATGCATTACAAGAGTGGATGGCTGATGGGATTTTTAGCCAATGTGATAAAATTAAATCTCACTATAAAGAGGAGGTTAATTGTTTCACAATTGCTTCACGATTTCACGGTAAAGTTGTGGAGTATGTAAAATCGCATACGAAAGCAAAGTCCCTCTCGATAGAGAAACTACAAGAGGTTTTGCACTAATTCTCAAAAAGGAAAGAGTGTGAGTCAAAACAATTCTATCAAACAATATGAAAAGCAGATCGATGAGATCATGTCACAGTTTAAGGCGCTATCAAGAGAGTTGGTAGCTTGTCGTTCTATCCAAAAGGAGCGTGAAATTCGTTCGCAGATGTTAGAGTGTGAAGTACGAAAGAAAGTCCTAGCAAGAAAACTAAAAGCACTCCAAGAGGTTAATGTTCCAGAGATAGCCGTTTAGATCGCTATCTCATCTATCACCTCTAATCCAAATCCGCTAATTCCCACAAACTCTCTTCTTTTATGCGTGACAAGTAGTTTTATCTTTTGAAAACCGAGTAGGTGTAGTATTTGCGCGCCGATGCCGTACTCTTTCATATAGGGATTTTCATTTTCCGCTTTTTGCAAAAAGATCAGCACACCCCCTTCACGATCGAGAATCTCGACACTTTTGAGCATCGCGGGGAGACGATTATGGGACAAGAAACTCAGATCGGTTGAAATATTGTGAAAACGCACGCAGTTTGAATCACCGTCGCGCTTAAAAAGAAAGGCGACATGATGATCCCCATTGTGATCGATAAAATCAATGCGCCTGACCGGCTTCTCTAAAAAGGTCGTATTGGATTCGGCAACGATTCTCAGTAGCGATTCGTGCTCTAAACGATAGGCGACGATGTCGGAGATATAGACGATGTTGAGTTGATGTTTTTTGGCAAAGCGTTCAAGATCATCTCGTCTTGCCATCTCTCCATCCTCTTTCATGATCTCACAAATAACCGCAGAGGGAGTAATACCGGCTAATTTACACAGATCGACACTTCCTTCCGTGTGACCGGTGCGAATCAGTGTACCACCCTCTTTGGCGATGAGCGGGAAAATATGTCCCGGTCGCACAAAGTCACTCGCTTTAGAGGTGGGAGAGGCAAGTAGTTTGATGGTCATATCTCTCTCATGGGCAGAGATGCCTGTTTTGCACTCTCTCGCATCCACAGAGACGGTAAATGCCGTCTCATAAGAGGAGTCATTTTGTGTCACCATCGGTTCAAGGTTGAGTCGTTTGGCGATAGGGTTTGAGAGTGCGACACAAACAAGACCTCGTGCCTCCTTGACACAAAAATTCACCATTTGGGGTGTGGAAAAGGTAGCCCCATAGACAAGATCGCCCTCATTCTCTCGATCCTCATCATCTATCATGATGACCATCTTCCCCTGTTTGATATCCTCTATGGCTTGTTTAACACGATGAATCGGCATGTTGTTCCTTACAATTTTTCACAAATTATATCTTTTTTTCACTTTTTTTAAAAAACCTCTTGACAAAAAAGCAAAAACTGTATATAATCTCATCTCAAATTTAGTGTTGGGGTATAGCCAAGCGGTAAGGCAACTGGTTTTGGTCCAGTCATGCGGGGGTTCGAATCCCTCTACCCCATCCACTACATAGCGCGGAGTAGAGCAGCTTGGTAGCTCGTCGGGCTCATAACCCGAAGGTCGGTGGTTCAAATCCATCCTCCGCAACCAATTCAAAAATATTTACTACTCTATATGCGGGAATAGCTCAGTTGGCTAGAGCGTCAGCCTTCCAAGCTGAGGGTCGCCGGTTCGAGTCCGGTTTCCCGCTCCACAATGATTTTTCAATCTCCCATAAGCGTCAAAACGATCCTGCGACTCCCTCCTAATATACGATGCTCTAGCAGATA
>JALVVN010000040.1:34808-79288 GCA_027023405.1 Campylobacterales bacterium | reverse complement strand
CTTACTTTTTTAACTTCTCTTATTATTTATCTATTTTTACCCGACTCAATTGGATCGGATATTTTTAGAGCTGTCCTATATTTTATTGCTTGAGTTGCAAGAGGGTATTGAGCATCTGATCAGATGTGGTAATTGTTTTTGAGTTGGCTTGAAAACCTCTTTGTACAACGATGAGTTGTGTCAGAGAACGGCTTAGATCCACATTACTCATCTCTAGCGCACTCGATTGGATAAATCCTCTTCCTGCCATTGCTGCTTGACCAATAACCGGATCTCCAGAGTTAGCTGTTTGTATAAAGACATCACCACCGTCGCTTTCTAGACCGATATCATTTGTAAATTTTGCCATTGCAATTTGTGCTAGACCGAAACTTCGTCCATTTGTAAAGGAACCAATAAGTGTACCTGATTCATCGATACGAATGCCATCAAGATCACCACCGGCAAATCCATCTTGGTTTCTTCCCGAGTTGGCTGATTCACGATCAAAACTAGTTATACCGTCAAATTTATTGGTTGTTCCAAAGTCTAGTTGAATAGTTTGGTTGGGTGCAGATCCGTTGTTGGCAGTATATGTTATACTAGCAGGTGTATACGATGCTAATGAGCCGTCAGAGTTAAAAACAATTTGTCCTTCTACTTGATTAGGACGAATTGTTCCGCCTATCTCACCTGGCTCTGGAACAATTACTTTCATTGCCCATTGTGCACCGGTTTTGGTTCCGTTTGCATCATAAACATATCCCTCTTTTCTAAACTCTATTCGTACTGTGTGTTTTGTACCGAGTGAATCAAAGACATCTATACTAGCTGCATTGGTTGCTGCATTAATAGTTTGTGTAATTTTGATACCATTACTACCTGCAGAGAGTTGTCCAGAAAAAGACTTCATGACGGTTGTGAGCTGTTTATTTTCATCGACGGTGGCATTTGAGATTCCACTCACACGAATATTGAGATCCTTACCTGCCGGATCGGCATTGGAAATTTCAAATTTTCCTTTTTCATTCACAATAACTGTTGCTGTAGGGGATGTTTGGTGTATATAATGTTGAAGTGCAGCACGAAGATCTTCAGTTGTTCGAAACTTATATTCACCGCTTGCTCCGGTGAGATCGATTTGAGTCGATACAGGTTCATAGACAAAATCTTTTTGTGTAGCACCACCGTCAAATGAGATGGTGACACCTTGCCCCTTTTTGATATTAAATGAGTTTCCTTCTGCATCAAAAAGCACATTAAAATCATCAACCTCTTCCGGATCTCTTCCTCCTTTCAAACCATCGGTGCTATCGAGCTCTCTGATAGGAGATTTGGTAACAATATGATCTCCTGAATTGAGATTTGCTTTAAGTGATAGTGTTGAGGTTGGGTTCGCGGGAGTGGTTAACCCTGGTGGAATCATAATATCACCGATAGGGGCAGTATTGTCAATTTTACCCGTTTTTGGGTCTCTCACCCACCCTTGTGCAATGAGACCTTGATTGTTCACAAAGTTACCGTTGGCATCAAAGACAAAATCACCGTTTCTAGTATATTTGTAGGTTCGTCCACCATCATCACTCAAGACAAAAAAACCGTTTCCTTGGATAGCGAGATCGGTATTTTTCCCTGTTGTTTGCACCGATCCTTGCGCAAACATTTTAGTAATAGAGTTGACTTGTGTACCTAGACCGACTTGTTGTGGGTTTTTACCACCTGATTTGCCTTGCGGGGCAGTAGCGATTTTACTGGTCTGACTGAGCATATCGGAGAAGTTGGCGCGGGAGTACTTAAATCCGATTGTATTGACATTGGCGATGTTGTTACCCTCTACATCCATGGCAATTTGGTGTGCTTTGAGCCCGGAGACACCGGACCATAATGATCTCATCATATTTTACATCCTTTTGAGTTGGTTTTGCTAGTGATATAGCAACTAGTGTGCCCAAAAATTGGGTGTTTGAACTATTTGAATTTATCTTTTCATATTGATTGCATTTTGTATCAGTTGATCGCTGGTGGTGATACTTTTAGACGAAGCATCAAATGCTTTTTGCATGGCAATCAACTCTGTTAGAGCAGTGGTGAGATCAACATTTGATGTCTCTAACTTAGAACTTTGAATCGTGCTTGGATCGACAAAATTTCCTTTTTTATCGATAAAAAAGGTGGGTTGACCACTATTGGCACTTGCTTTAAAGTGATTGCTACCGACTTTCTCTAGTCCCGATTCATTTCTGAAATGATAAAGAGCTATTTTCGCAATCGGCACACTCACACCATTACTAAATGAAGCAAGAAGTTCACCTTTCTCATTGATGAAATATTGCTCAAGTTCACCCGATTTAGCACCATCTTTTTGCACACTTCTCTCTTGTGCATCTTGAATCGATCGTAGTCCATCATATCCTGTCTGTGCAACCCCTCTTTTGTAGGTAGTACCCAAATCGATACGAAGTGGAGCACCATTGTTATCAATTGAGGTGAGATTATTGTATATGAGTGCACCAAAGCCATTAAATTTTACTGTTCCCTCTTTGGTACTAATCAGATCCCCGTTTTCATCTCGCAATTCCGCTTTTGCATCCCATGTTGTTGAATCTCCGATTTGGGGTACCTGTTTGGTAAAGGTGATAGCAAGTTTATTGGTGTTTCCTTTATTGTCCTGTACTTCGGTTTGAAAGATTTCAAGATTGGGGATTTGAACGCGTTTGCCATTTTTGTCTATTTTTGTTTTGATGGAAGGATCAAGTGAGCCGGCAAACTTTACAAAAGTGGAGGGTTTTGCAGGGTAGGTGAGGGAGTCAGGTATATGGATAGGGGTTTCATTTCCTGCTTTTTGCGATTTGATTGTTGTATGTGGATTGTTGATAATACGATCACCTTGGATGTTATAAGCACTTATACCCATGACATAATCACCGTTACTATTTACAAGCATTCCTTTGGCATCTCTCGAAAAACTCCCATCTCTAGTATAGAGTATCTCCCCATTGGTATCTTTGACGCCAAAAAAACCGCTTCCTTGAATCGCAAGATCATACTGATTGTCACTGTCAATGAGTGATCCGTTATTGAAATTTGTTTCAGAACCGTTGAAAACTGAACCGTAACCCAAATCATTGGCGGTAGGGTCATCAGCAAGTTCGACACTATTGAGTTGTTGCGAAAAAATTGTTGAAAAAAGAGGAGTAGTAGCTCGATAACCCGTAGTATTGACATTAGAAATATTGTCAGAAATTAGATCGATACCGTTTTGGTGTGCTTTCATACCAGCGATTCCGTTGTAGAGAGAGGTTATCATGAAGCACCTCCATCAGCTTGATATATCTCTTCAACATTGGTAAAATCAACATAATTTCCACCGAGTTTGACAAATGTTTTGTCATTTTCAAATTTTACCGCTTCAATTTTGTTGGAGCCAAATGATCCTTGGAGATTTTTACCATCACTATCTTGATATTTTGCGACAATTTTGTATTTACCCGTTTTAGCGTCTTCTCCACTGGAGGTTTTACCATCCCATGTAAAAGTATGAACGCCTTTTTTATCCTTTGGAATAGGTAGTGTTTTAGCGAGGGTATTTTTCTCCTCATCATAGATATAGATCGTTCCCTCTTTGATATCGTTATCAAAATGGAGATTAAAGGTGACAGGATTAAGTGAGCCGTCTTGCTGTTTTTTGAGTGTGATCTCATTTTTGAGCTTTGCCATTTTGCCGATAGCTGAGACGGCGGAGAAGTTTTTATTGTTACCGAATGCTTGGGCAATCTTCTCAAGTGCTTTGTTGGTTTTGGTTTGTGCTTCGAGTGTGGCAAGTTGTGAAGTTTGGTTGAGGATCTTATCCGTATCCATCGGTGAAGTTGGGTCTTGATGTTGAAGTTCTGCAAGGAGAAGTTTCATAAAGTCATCTTTGCCCAGTATGGATTTTGGATTGACCGATCCTGTGAAACTGTCTAAACCTGTTTTAGGATTGATATTGGTGATAGCCATTTTGATCTCCTATATATAATTTGGAAGTGTGATATCGATAGTATCAAGTGCCTCTTCATCTTCAAAAGATTCAAATGAACCGTTTTGTCGTTTCTTCTGATCCGCTTCTTGCTGATTTTTACCCTGATCGTTTTGAGAGAAGTTCATTTGAAGATCGGAAAAGCCCATATTGACGAGTGAGTTTTTAAATTCGGATTGGTTCTGCATGAATATCGCCATGGCATTGTGGTTGGAGGTGATATTGACATGAAGTGTTGAACCACGGTTTATCAGTGTCACATCGACATCGCCGAGGTGTTGCGGTGTGAGTTGCATTTTGACTTTCATCAACGGTGCTTTATAACTATCTACCTGCTCTTTGAACTCTTGTGCAAAAGTATTGAGAGATCGTTTGATCTCGACAGGTTCTTTCACTTTGGAGGGTGCCTCTACTTTGGGGCTATCATGTGTGATGGTATGTTCTGGTCGTTCAAGTGCATGCGGTTTCTCCCGATTGTCTTGTATGGTCTGATCCTCTTTTGGTTTTATTTCCGTATGATTCACAGTTTCGAAAAGCTGTTTTAATGGTTGATCTTGTTTGGTATTTTGGAGTGTGTGGCTATGTTTGGTAGTGTGTGTGGTTTTATGTGAAGAGTTACTATCCGGTTTTTGTAGCTCAGTATCTACCGTTGATACCGTTTCGATAGTTGCTTTTGATTCAGAGGATAGTTTTTTTGGTGTGTATTTTTTAGTATGTTGTTTTGAAAGCGTAAATGTCTCTGTTTTGAGTGGCGAAGCCTTGGCTAAAGTTTCATCACTTTTGTTGATAAGTTTGCTCAGTATATTCTGTTTAGCTGGACGGTGTTCTGTTGTATATTTATGCGTATGTACAGTTTTATGTTCCTCTTTTTGAACATGTTGAAAGAGGTTGGCAGAGGTGATTTTTTGGACAAGTTTTTGGTCTTTGGGGTCAAGTGCGCGTTTCTCTTGAAAAAATTCAAAATTTTTGATTTTGATACCGTTTTTTTCAGCGATAGAGAGCAACTCTTTGAGAGAGGTTGCTTTTTTGAGTGATTGGAACACCTTTTTATCTTTGAGTTTGTCTTGAAGATGTTTAACGGGAGTTTCTATTTTAGAGGGTTCTACTCCCTCTTTGAGTGCTAGAGTAATGGCAAAGAGTTCACCGATAAGTAATTCATCTTTATCTTGCTTTATACTATCATCTGAAAGTGTCAAAGGGTTACTTTTGGTATCATCCAAAAGTGATTTGAGATCATCTTTGGAAAATTGTGAGAGTAGTTTACCCTTTTTTTCAAATTCAGTTGGAATATTGAGCAGTTTAGCAAGTAAAAAATCGCCGTTTTTGCTCTTCTTCTCTTCAGAAATAAGTGTTGTGACCAATTTTTCAAAGAGTGCATTATCTGATATATTTAAAGCATTTTGACTATTCTTGTCATTATATTTAATATCTTTATGATTAGTTGGAGTACTTAAAATTAAACCGTTCATTGAAGCTCCTTTTGCCCTGTATGAATTGTTATGATTGGAGCACGATGTGTGCCAAGTAGACGAAAAATGAAGAGTTTTTAGGTTTATCGAAGCGATTAGATGTAAAATCTATAAAATTGTGATATAATCGCGCAAATTTTAAACATATATTAGGAATTTTATGCAAGAGATTAGAAATATTGCTGTGATTGCGCATGTCGATCACGGTAAAACGACACTGGTAGATGAGCTTCTGAAGCAGTCTGGTACATTTGCGGAACACACGCAAGTAGATGAACGGGTGATGGATAGTAATGATATCGAAAAGGAGCGGGGTATTACAATCCTCGCAAAAAATACAGCGATTAGCTATAAAGGTTTTAAGATTAATATCATCGACACTCCAGGACACGCCGACTTCGGTGGTGAGGTAGAACGGGTGCTCAAGATGGTCGATAGTGTACTGTTGCTTGTCGATGCGCAAGAGGGTGTTATGCCTCAAACCAAGTTTGTGGTCAAGAAGGCATTAGAGCTTGGTATTCGTCCGATTGTTGTCATCAACAAGATCGACAAACCTGCCGCAGAGCCCGATCGTGTGGTCGATGAGATATTTGACCTCTTTGATGCGTTGGGTGCAAATGAAGAGCAACTTGACTTCCCTGTGATCTATGCCGCAGCGAAAAATGGATATGCCAAGTACAATCTTGAAGATCCGGATGACAATATCCTGCCGATCCTTGATACGATCATCAAAGAGGTGCCTGCTCCTAGTGGCAGTGTGGACAATCCTTTGCAACTTCAAGTCTTTACACTCGACTATGACAACTTCGTAGGAAAAATCGGTATCGCCCGGATCTTTAACGGTCGCATTAAAAAGAATGAGAGCGTCACGCTTGTTAAAGCGGATGGAGAGAAGATCAATGGTCGTATCTCCAAGCTGATTGGATTTCACGGTCTCGATCGCATTGATATCGATGAAGCGATGAGTGGTGATATCGTGGCGATAGCCGGTTTTGATACATTGGATGTAGGAGATACGGTTGCTGATAGTGCCAATCCGGTGGGGCTTGATCCGCTCCATATCGAAGAGCCGACACTCTCAGTCGTGATGAGCGTCAATGACTCTCCGCTAGCAGGTACAGAAGGGAAGTTTGTTACCTCTAACAAGATCGCTGAGAGATTGGAGCAGGAGATGCAGACCAACATCGCGATGAAGTATGAGAGTACAGGAGAGGGTAGCTTCAAAGTCTCCGGTAGAGGGGAGCTTCAGATTACCATTTTGGCGGAAAATATGAGACGCGAAGGGTTTGAATTTTCACTCGGTCGTCCTGAAGTGATTATCAAAGAGGAGAATGGGGTTAAATTAGAGCCATACGAGCATTTGGTGATCGATGCGCCGGAAGATTTGACCGGTACGGTGATCGAAAAGCTTGGTAAGCGAAAAGGTGAGATGAAGAGTATGACGCCGACGGGTGACGGACAGACGCGGATCGAGTTTGAAATTCCTGCGCGTGGACTGATTGGTTTTCGTAGCCAGTTTTTGACCGACACCAAGGGTGAGGGCGTGATGAACCACTCCTTTTTGGAGTATAGACCGCTTACGAGTGGCGTAGAGAGCAGAATGAACGGTGCACTCGTTTCGATGGAACAAGGTGTCGCACTCGGATTCTCTATCTTTAACCTTCAAGATCGCGGTGTGATGTTTATCAAACCTCAAGATAAGGTTTATGTGGGAATGATCATTGGCGAACACTCACGAAGCAACGACTTGGATGTCAACCCTATCAAAGGAAAGCAACTTTCCAATGTCCGAAGCAGTGGTGCAGATGAAGCGATCAAGCTTGTTCCGCCAAGGACTCCGACACTCGAAAGTGCGCTAGAGTGGATTGAAGAGGATGAGCTTGTAGAAGTCACACCGGAGAGTATTAGGATACGCAAAAAGTATCTTGATCCGACGACACGAAAAAGAATGGCAAAGAAAGGGCAAGCATAGGCTTTCTCTCTTTGTGTATAAGGTTATACAACCTCGAATATGAGGTTGTATTTTTCAATAACGATCAACTATACCCCTATCTCAAAATACTCCCAGCCGTTTTCTTGAAGTTTTTTACGATTGTATTGGTTTCGTCCGTCAAAGATGACTTGATTGTTGAGTCGTTTTGCCATCTCTTCAAAGTCCGGGCTTCTAAACTCTTTCCACTCTGTGACTAAGATCATCGCCTCAGCACCGTCAAGAGCATCATATTTATTGGGCATATATTCGACATTGGGGTTATCTTTGAGATAGAAGCTTTTGGCTTCGTGTTCTGCCTTTGGATCATAAGCTTTGATTTTAGCGCCTCTTTTGGTGAGCTCGTTGATAATTGTGATTGAACTTGCCTCTCTCATATCGTCAGTCTCTGGTTTAAATGCCAATCCCCATACAGCAAAGGTTTTACCGCTAAGATCTTCACCGAATCGCTTGATTACTTTATCGCTCAAAACTCTTTTTTGGGCATAATTGACTGCTTCTACAGCATCTAAGAGTTTAGGCTCATAACCGAAATCTTTACTCGTCTTGGCTAGTGCTTGCACATCTTTTGGGAAGCAACTTCCACCATATCCGCATCCGGGGTAGATGAAACTATAACCGATTCGACTATCGCTTCCAATACCATGTCGTACCATATTGACATTCGCACCGACGCGTTCACAGATGTTTGCGATCTCGTTCATAAAGCTAATCTTAGTTGCAAGCATAGCATTTGCTGCATATTTAGTCATTTCGGCAGATTTGATATCCATAGCGATAAAGCGCTCTCTGGAGTGTGTAAATGGAGCATAGAGCTCTCGCATCACTTCAAACGCTTTCTCATTATCTGCACCAATCACAACGCGATCAGGCTTCATAAAGTCTGCAACCGCCGCACCCTCTTTGAGAAATTCAGGATTACTAATGACATCAAATGTTAAGTCACTTCCTCTTGCATCGAGTGTCTCTTGTAGTACCTTTCGCACCTTCTCTGCTGTACCCACAGGTACAGTTGATTTGTCGATCACATACATATGGTGTGACATATTTTCACCGATCGCTTTCGCGACAGCCAAGACATATTGAAGATCAGCGCTACCATCTTCACCCATCGGTGTACCGACAGCGATAAAGCAGATATCGCTCTTATCGAGTGCCTCTTTGATATCGGTAGTAAAATTAAGCGTACCGAGTTCATGATTTTTGAGCACCATCTTTTCTAAGCCCGGTTCATAGATGGGGACGATACCCTTTTTCAGATCAGCAACCTTTTTCTCATCGATATCAACGCAGATTACATTGTTACCCATCTCTGCAAAACATGTTCCCGTAACCAATCCTACATAACCTGTTCCAACAACTGCTATATTCATTTTAACTTTCCTTCTCTATTTTTGATAAAATTCTCGATACCAATCGACAAATCGGCTGACACCCTCTTGGATAGAAGTATCAGGCTTATAATCCATATCGGCAATTAAGTCACTGACATCAGCATAAGTGCTCTGTACATCTCCCGGTTGCATCTCCATGAAGTTTTTTTGCGCCTCTTTACCCAATTTTGTTTCAAGTGCTTGAATAAAGTCCATCAGTCTTACCGGCTCATTATTGCCAATATTGTAAATACGGTAGGGTGCACTTGAGCGTCCCGGATCGGGATTTTTTGCATCCCAAGCAGGATCGACTTCAGCCTGATGATCAATGACTTTAATGACGCCCTCGGTAATATCGTCAATATAGGTAAAATCTCGACTCATATTACCGTGATTAAACACTTTGATAGGACGATCATTCAAAATCGCATCTGTAAAGAGCATTGGAGCCATATCCGGGCGACCCCAAGGACCATAGACGGTAAAGAAACGAAGACCGGTAGCGTGAATGCTATAGAGGTGAGCATAGGTATGTGCCATCATCTCATTGGATTTTTTGGTAGCTGCGTAGAGGCTTACCGGGTGATCGGTGTGATCGGATGTTCGGAAGGGTTGGGATTTATTTAAACCGTAAACGGATGAACTTGAGGCAAAGCTGAGATTTTTTACACCTGTGTGTCGACATCCCTCCAAGATATTCATAAATCCAACAACATTTGAATCGATATAGGCATTTGGGTTTTCAAGAGAGTAGCGCACACCCGCTTGAGCGGCAAGGTTACACACTGCATCAAATTTCTCTTCCTCAAAAAGCTTTGCCATATTCTCACGATCGGCAAGATCAAGCTTTATAAATTTATGTTGTGGATAGGTGGAGGATGTGGCAAATTGCCCCTCTTTAATATCCTCTCTTTTGATACCCAGATCAGCCAATCTTCCATATTTCAAGTTGACATCATAATAGTCATTGATATTATCAAGCCCAATTACTTCATCTCCGCGCTCAAGAAGTTTTTTGGCAAGATTGTGTCCAATAAATCCGGCAGTTCCGGTAACGAGTATCTTCATGAAATCCCTTTTATAGTTATGTTGCAAATACTTTTATCATACAATAAATTTTGAAAAGATCAAGGAGAAATAGATTTTTTTATCAAAGTAGAAGCAGGTGTGTTACTAATTTCCCCTGCTTCCGGGCTTGTAGGCTTGACTTCCGTCCTTGCAAAGCGGGCACGCTTGCGGTTCATAGATCTCAAACTCAAAATCATCCAAAGCGAAAAAGGGTAATTCATGAGGTAGTTTGCACTCTGGTTTGATCTCTTTTTCACTTCCGACTCTCTGACAAAAACCGCGATTTGCCAATGCTGCAAAACCGACGATCTTTGCGCCGTCTCGTTCGAGTGCTTTCCCTGCCTCTAATGCTGATCCACCTGTTGTGATAATATCTTCGCAGATTAGCACGCGTTCACCCTTATCGACTGAAAATCCACGCCGAAGTGTCATTTCACCCTTAACTCTTTCCGTGAAGATAAAGCGTTTTTTGAGTGATCTTGCGAGTTCGTATCCGGCTAAAATACCACCCAGGGCAGGAGAACAGATTGTATCGATCTCAATCCCACTCTCTGATATCATTTGTGCTAACGCATCTGTAAGAAGTTGCGCTCTAGCAGGGTCTTCAAGCACTTTAGCACTTTGGAGGTAGTATTGGGAGTGGTTACCGCTACTGAGTAGAAAATGCCCCTCTAAAAGCGCACCGGCATCTCTGTACACTTGCGCTAAATCAATACCCAAAGTTTACACCTTCAACAATTCAGCTTCTTTCTCTTTGACCATCGCATCTACTTTGGCAACTGCATCATCGGTATTTTTTTGCACTTGATCATGGGCTCGTTTACTCTCATCTTCTGTGATCTCTTTCTCTTTTTCGAGTGCTTTTATTTTATTATTGGCATTTTGTCGTGCATTTCGGATGGAGACTTTTGCCTTTTCACCCATCGCTTTGGCTTGTTTGGCGCTCTCTTTTCGCTGTTCGACTGTCATTGGAGGAAAGAAAAGTTTGATTGTTTCACCATCATTGTTAGGATTGACCCCGATATTTGCCTCTTGGATCGCTTTTTCGATATCGGGCAAGAGATTTTTTTCCCATGGTGATATCGTAATCGTTGTTGCATCTGTTGCTAAAACAGAACCGACTTGGTTAAGCGGTGTAGGAGTATCGTAGTAGTTGATCTTGACATTATCCAAGATAGTTGTTGAGACTTTCCCGCTTCTTAAGGTCAAGAAATCTTTTTTCAATACTTCAAGCGCCTTATCGTTACTCTCTTTTTGATGTTTATATATCTCATTTAGCGGCATATCCACCCTCCTATTTTTTCTCTGTAGGTGCCTTCGGTGCTACTGGAGCATCCGATGCATTTTTATTTGTCGGAACACTCTTAGGTGCCTGCGGTACGAGTTTGTTGGTGTCGATTTCATCAATCAAGGTACTTTTCTTCGCATGATTGTAGTAGTAGCCCAATGCCAAAGTATTGAGAATAAAAGCCAATCCAAGGGCAAAAGTGAGCTTTGTTAAAAATCCGGCAGGTCCTTTTGCGCCAAAGACTGACTCATTGCTCCCGCTATAGGCACCTAGCCCGATCGAAGAACTTTTTTGAAGTAGCACAATGATACTCAGTGCGATTGCAAGCACAAATTGTAAAACCAATAAAACGGAAGTCATAAATAACCTTTGCTTTGATATAATTGGGCGATTATACCCAATTTTTTTGAAAGTAATGTTAAATCATGCCCAGAAATCCCAATCATATCAAAGCTTTTTCAAAGAGTGCCGACTCTTATGATGCGTACAATATTGTCCAAAAAGAGGTTGCTGTGGCGCTTCTTGCCAAGATTGATTATCAGCCTCGTTCGATTCTCGATCTTGGAGCAGGGAGTGGAGCGATTTATCGACTGATAGATTGGGAGCTTGAGCGTTTTGTCGCAGTTGATCAATCACCGCAAATGTGTAAAAAGCATCCCAACGACCACTCTATTGAAATCATTTGTGCCAATTTTGATGATCCACTTCTTTATGAAGATTTGGGCAGATTTGATTTAGTCATCTCTTCCTCTGCGCTTCAGTGGTCGCAACACCTCCAAAAGACACTTGGGCAGATCAGTCACCACACCGATCACATTGCATTTGCAATCTTTTGTGATAAGACTTTTGAGACGATCTATCGACTGACAAAGCGAAAAAGTTTTTTGCCAAATAGTGCAGAGCTCCTTCAAAGTGTAGATAAATATTTTGATATTGAGCATGAGATCAAGGAGTACCAACTTACATTTGAGGATAATCTCTCAAAGTTTCGTTATATCAAAAGGAGTGGCGTGAGTGGAGGGGATCGTCAACTAAGTTACACAGAGACAAAAAAGCTCATCCAAGCATATCCACTGGAGTATTTGGAGTTTGAAGTGATATTTGTGTGGGGGAGGTCGAAAAAGAGCTAAACGCTCTTTTTCTTAATCCTCATCCCCGAAGATTCCAAGAATCTGTAGCAATGAAGTAAACAAGTTGATAAAGTCAAGATAGAGTGCCAATGCGCCATCTATCGGATGACCATAATTTCCCTGAATAATATTTTGCGTATCATACAAAATAAATGCCGAAAAGAGGATAGCACTCACAGAGGCAATCCCTACTTGCATCCAAGGATTATGCAACCAAAAGACATTGAGCAAACTCGCAACAACAACGACAATCAGCGTGATAAAGAGAAATTTTCCCATCGTCGTAAAATCTCTCTTGGTGTTCATCGCAAACATAGAGAGCCCACCGAATGCTACTGTCGTCAAGATGAGCGCATTAGCAACGATACTTCCTGCCCCCGCACTGACAAATCTCTCAATCATCACAGACATTGTAAGCCCAGAAACAAGGGCAAATGCAAATAGCATTGCCAAGTTCAAGCCCGGCTTCTGTCTAGCAAAGCCGATACCAAAAATCAAGGCAAATTCTAAAATAACAAATGCCCAATAGTAGTGAGCAATCGCCGGAATTCCCATACCGACATATGCTCCCGCCGCCCCGACAAGCAAACTACCGGCAAAAAGCTGGTAAGTTTCCTTGATAAACTGTGCCAATCCACCTTCGTATCCCTGCTCCTGTGCCGGAATATCTACACGCGTATCAGCATTTGATTTGATATAATCTCTATCATACAATCCCATATTCTTTCCTTTTTTCTATTTTTTGATTCGAAACAATTTTTACACTATGCACTATTGCATATAGGATAGTATATCGTAATATCTTGGATTTTTATTAATAGAAATTTAATAGGAGTTTTTAACTCCTATTAAATATAGTTTATGATTTGAAGAGTTTTCCCGCCATACTCATCAAACCGTCAAGACCTCCTACTTGATCAAGCAGAGAGTCACCCTCGGGCGTTGCTTTATCTACCATATTTGGTAGAGCATCTGCAAGACCACTCGCTGCCGTATCGGGATCAACACCTAATTTTTCAGCAAACTCAGAGATCTTATCGCTTCCAAGCAGATTACCAAGCATACCGCTGTCAATTGACTTGTTCTCACCACTTCCAATCCATGAAGAGACAATATCTGCCAATCCTCCACTCTCACCATCGTCACTATCGCCTGTTAAAGAGGAGAGAATATTGCTCAAGTCAAATCCTCCCTCTTCGTTGGAGAGCAGTCCGCTCAATGCATCTTGAATGGAGTTTGCATCCACATTGTCACCCACTTTGTCTTGCAAAAGTTTTGATCCCATATTGATAATATCACCTAAGTCCATATCTATCCTTTATATCTGAAGTGATGAATATTATAGCACATGGGGGTTAATGGGTAAAAATTATAAGATTATTTTAAAGAGTTACTTAATGGCAGCTCTAAAAACCTTAGATGCTTATAACTTGTTTAAAACATCCAATCGATATAATAGTGCAATTTTAATCATTTAGGAAGAAATAGAGATGTTTAATATCAATGAGATTGCACAGTTTGAAGCCGTTCGCCCACAAGTAAGAGCTTATATGTGCTTACTTCTTAGTCGTAGCATTCCCAATTATCTACCTGATCCGAAGATTACGGTTATCATGGATGCACTCAAGCATATCAAAAAAGAAAATATCAATTTTGAGGCATTTTACATTTTGGATAAAAGCGGTGTGCAGATTAGTGACACGCTCACCAAAACCAAGCAAATCATAAATCAAGGTACCAATCAAAGCTCCAGAGCCTACTACTACAAAGCGGTTCGTACGAAAAAATGTGTGATTACCAACCCTTATCCATCGACACTGACCAATGAATTGACGGTAACGGCATCCTATCCAATCTATGATGAGAAAAAGAGATTGCGTTATGTGGTATGTATCGATATTGCACTCAAAGAGATTATTAAATTCGCACACCCTACTGGATTGGACACCGTTTTTGGTTATAGCAATAAGGTGATTTATACACTTTTTTCCGCCGCTCTTGCTTTTGTCTCGTTTTTGCTCTTCTTTCATGGTATCAAGAGTATTAGTACTTATGGATTTTCGATTGAGAAGTTGGAGATCAAACAGATGTTTGAATCTACGATTCTCATCACCCTCTCTCTAGCAATTTTCGATCTGGTCAAAACGATCTTTGAGGAAGAGGTCTTGGGGCATCACGATCCCAAGTCGCGTGATATTCATCGTACGATGATCAAATTTCTCGGCTCGATTATTATTGCACTCTCTATTGAAGCGTTGATGTTGGTCTTTAAGTTTGCCTTGATAGGTCCGGAGAAGATTATCTTTGCAGTACTGCTTCTAGCAGGTGTAACGATGCTCCTCTTTGGGCTCTCATTTTATTTGAAATCTACTGATGCGAGGAGAAATAGGGAGGAGTAACTCTTCCCTATGACACAAATCTCGAAACCCATGCCAAAAGTTGATCTTCAGGCAATGCACCGCTGATTCTATCAACTTCTTTTCCCCCTTGAAATGCGATAATGGTCGGTATCCCTCGAATATTATAACCCGCCGGTGTGATCTGATTCTCTTCCGTATTGACTTTGATGAGTCTCGCTTTGAGCGGGAGCTTGGATGCCACACTCTCATAAGCGGGTGCAATCATACGACACGGTCCACACCATTGTGCCCAAAAATCAACAATCACCGGAATATCGTTATGTGTGATATGTTTCAAAAAGGCTTCGTGATCAACGCTCTTGGGAGTGGTGTCTAGTAGTGAGTGTTTACATTTGCCACAGTTGGCTTTGGTGTAGTGATCTTTTTTTGGAATGCGATTGGTTTGTAGGCAGTTTGGACAGACGACATTTATCATAATTACCCTCCGTTAGAATTTGATGTTCCAAATTCTAACATATTTTGGAGGGAAAATGTTACTTATTTGACTCTTTTATGTACTCAGATGCAGCTCTAAAGCCTATTCGTTTTGTGTCACCATAGGATACACCAAATCGAATATCTGTACCGTCATTTCTTTGAATCACATCCGCATAAGGATCGTTGGCACCTGTTTCACCGTTGTTTGCTGATCCTGCGATAGCCTTCTCATCCGGTGCTGGGGCATAGAGTTTGCCTGTCCACCAGTCTGGCTTGACAAAGCCGTCTACTTTGACAAGAGTGGAGCTAAATTCATGCACACTATTGTGAAGCTCATAGACTTGACGCTCATAATCCTCTTCGACTAGCCCATCGGTATAGAGGATGCCGTTTTTGACTGTATCTACTTTTCCGCTTACGCTGAAGAGTTTGAGGACTTGTTCATACTCCTCTTTACTTGGCAAGTTGATTTTCCAACCGCCGTCAATTTGAGATTCATCCAAGACACCCGCTGCTTCAAAGGCATAGATACCTTTGTATGAGTCTCCATTAGCATTAAAGACAACTTTATTGAGATCGATACCTGAAGTGTTTGCACCGGTAAATCCTGTTGCCTCACCTGAATTGAGTACTTTGAAGTGTGAATTGATATAGGTATTAAAATTCTCAAAGTTCGGTGTAGCCGGATCTTGTGTTGCTCTCGCTTCATATTGACTCATCCAAAATCCACCTTTGCCGTCGATTGCCGGCACATAAACAAATCCGGCGTCAACCATTTTCTTACCTTTTTTTGTTTCATAAATCCAAGGATAGAAGCTTTTGGGATCAAGCGGATCGGTTCCTTTAACTGTCTCAGGTCTATTGGGTCGCTTATCCATATCGCTGTCATTCATCGGATCGAGTGCATCGATCACATCCGGGTTATCTTTGTGATGCGTATTGGCAGGATTGTCTACACCATATTCATTTCCATTTGGATCTTTTCTAAAAGTATCTTTGGTGATTGCACCTCTCACTTCAAGTCCGTCACTCACACCGTCATTGTCAGTATCTTTTTTGAGTGGATCGGTATGCGTTTTGTTGACTTCATCACCGTCATTTAGCCCGTCACCGTCTGTGTCAGGTTTGAGTGGATCGGTATTGTATTTATTGATCTCGTCACCGTCATTTAGCCCGTCACCGTCAGTGTCAGGATTGAGAGGATCGGTATTGTATTTCAATTTTTCATCACCGTCACTCAATCCATCACCGTCAGTATCAGGATTTTTGGGATCAGTTTTCGTTACATCAACTTCACCGCCATCTTTCAATCCATCAGCGTCAGAATCAGGATTATTAGGATCGGTTCCAAGCTCTTTTTCCCGCTCATTGCTGAGTCCGTCACCATCTGTGTCATCTGGCGTTGGATTAAGGCTTGTCACTCCTAATCCTTTTACACCTCGTGATATTTTTGTTCTATCATCCAAGCAACCGCTCATAGTCAAAAGATATGAGCATGCTAATATCGATAAAAGACTATATTTTAAACTTTTCATCTCTAATTTCTCCCTTTCTGTAATTCTGTAGGATAGGTTAAGTGAACTTCGATTCTTCTATTTTTTGCCATTCCTTCAGCTGTTTTGTTGGTTGCGATAGGCTCTTTTTCTCCTTTACCTACTGCTGTTAATCGTGATGGGCTGACACCTAATTCGATCAATTTCTTTCTTACGCTTTCCGCTCTCTTCTTAGAGAGTACCATGTTGTAGTTGTCACTACCTCGTGAATCGGTATGTCCTTCGATGCGCACGAGTGAACCTTTGTTTTTAATAAGGAACTCAGCAAATTTCTCCACTTTCGGTAGTGATTCAGGTCTGATATCCCATTTTGCTGTATCGAAATGGATACGAAGAATCGCTTTGAGTGGGCAACCTTTTTTATCGACAGAGAAGTCACATGGGGTATTGGGGCATTGATCAATACTATCTTCTACACCATCTCGATCACGATCGGGCAGATCGGTTTTGATAGGGCACTCTTCATTGTCAAATGACATAGGAGCTGGTTCGATAACCTTTTGAACGACCGTTTTATTGACCATCTCAGGCAATTTACATCCTGATCCATCTACTTTGGTACCCTTTGGAGTGTTCGGACACTTATCGAGTGCATCCATTACGCCATCCCCGTCACTATCGGTGATATCTGGCTTCGGTTCCTCAAAAGTACCAAAGGGGAATGAGAGACCAAGCAGTGCTATAATTTCATTTTTCTCCTCTTTATCACCACCGACAATTTGAAGCGCTTTGAGCTCAAAGCGTGTAGCAACCTTGTCATTGATATTGTATTTTAATCCACCGCCAAGTTGTACAAACGGATTAGAGTCAAAGGCATACTTTTTTGTTCCGTGACCGACTCGCTCATACCCGGCACCAGCAAGGATATAAGGAAGCAAACGATGCATATTGTCATCATTAAATTCATAAACTCCATTGATTGATGTTCGCAATAGACTATCAGTATTTTTTCTTGGATCGCTAAAAAGCTCATCTGTGTCATTGAGTGATGCGTATTCTATATCAAACCGAGGTTTGACATCAGTTTTGTTCATTTGAAAACTAAATCCCACTGTTGGGTTATCGAGCTTGATACTATCTTCATTCTCAATTGATGTTGCACCTACCGTTAGACCAAATTCATAAGGTCTTTGTGATGCAACTAACAATGAAGATAATAAAATTGAAACCGCTAATAACTTTTTCATTTTATATCCTTTTAATAAAAGTGTTTAAAATAGTAGCATTTAAAATCTTAAAAGTTAAATTATTGTGTATTAAGTGAAAATTTAAATAGTTTAAGTTTACTATAATTATTTTTTGTTAAAAATAATTAAGTAGTTTATTTTTTAAGTTATATATAATATCTTTATGCGTATGAGAAAATTGCGTATGATTGAAAATCTCTTGTCGTTTGGCGAGTTGTGCGGTATGCGTTGTGATCAGTTCAGCTGTTTTCTCCAAGCTGTATTGACCGTCTAGGTAACCTAATGTCTCTACGATCCCGATAGCTTTCATCGGATGAGGTGCCCTGCCGTATTGTTTTTCCAAATGAAAGATCTCCTCGACTAAGCCTAAACTGATCATCTGCTGAGTGCGTTTTTCTATTTTTTTTCTTAGTTCTTTTCGATCGGTTTGGATTTCAAAAATTTCGATTGGTAGTGCCTTTGGCTGTGGTCGATTCATTTGAAAATAGTCAGTTGCGCTTACTCCTTGAGAGAGATAGATCTCATACCATTTACCGACACGATAGCGATCATGTGGAGAGATTTTTTGGGCATAGTCACTATCGATCCGCAAGATTTTTTCATATGCACTTTCAAGATCGTGCAAGATAACAGCGATCTCATTTCGTACCTC
This sequence comes from Campylobacterales bacterium, assembly GCA_027023405.1. Classification (GTDB taxonomy): domain Bacteria; phylum Campylobacterota; class Campylobacteria; order Campylobacterales; family QNZT01; genus QNZU01. The sequence continues at coordinate 60,747 of JALVVN010000040.1, read as the reverse complement.
TTGACTCACTTCAACCCTCTGTGATAGGCCTTCTAATAGCATTTTAAGATAAAAACCACTTCCTCCGGTAATGATGAGGTGTTTGGACTCTCGTCGGGACTGATCTCGTGCCTCATGATAGAGATCGATAAATTTTCCCGCACTAAAATGTGCATCAATCTCTAAAATATCCAACCCAAAATGTCTAATGCCACCTTGCTCCTCTATCGTCGGTTTGGCAGACACAATATCGGCACCTTTATAGATGCTGAGTGAGTCCAGCGAGAGGATATTTGCATGTACTTTTTGGGCGATCTCTACCGCTAAGGCACTTTTCCCTGAAGCAGTTGAGCCAATGATAGCTATCTCTTTCATGGTTTCATTATAGCAAAATGAAAAAAATTTTAGACTATTACCCAAATCTCGAAATAGAAATGCATGACTTTGTATCATCATTGCATCCTTGGGCTTTACATATACGAGCATGATACAAATTCAAAGAATTCTATTTCGAGATTTGGGTATTATCAGATCGTAACAGATTTTTTTATTTTTGATTTTTTGTGCGAAAAGAGAGTGCTTCGAGTAGATGACGCTTACCAATGAGGTGACTTTTTTCTAGATCTGCAATTGTTCGTGCGACCTTTATAATCTTATTGATCGCTCTTTGACTGAGGTGATAGCGACGACTTGCCTCGTCAAGCAGTGTTTGCGATTCGTTATCCAGTGTGCAAAATTTCACAATCTCTTGATCATTGAGTTTACCGTTAAAGTCAGTTTGTGCGCGCTCTTTTTGCATTTGAAAGGCTATGATGACTTGGTGGTGCATCTCTTGGGAGGTAATACTGCTCTCATCATCGGGATCGCTCTCCTCCATTTGCACATAGAGATCGATACGATCGAGGAGCGGATCGGAGAGACGATTTTTATAGCGACGAATCTCTAGATCTGAGCATCGACACTCACGATGCAAACTCAAAAGATTTCCGCAAGGGCAGGGGTTCATTGCCCCGACAAAGAGAAATTTGGCAGGATAGTCGATCTTGGTATTGACGCGTGAGATGAGAACACGATTCTCTTCCAGTGGCTCTCGAAGTGCTTCAAGCACACCTTTGGAAAAGTAGGGTAACTCATCGAAAAATAGCACACCGTTATTACCACACAAGGCGACTTCGCCGATTTTGGCACTTTTGCTACCGCCTCCCAAGATGCTTGCAAGTGTAGCGCTTCTATGGGGAGAACGAGAAAGATGTATTGGTAGAAAATCTGCCTCTTTACCTTCAAGTGCCAAAAGCTTGGCATTGGTCAATATTTCATCAAGGCTCATCGGCGGTAAGATAGCGGGTAATCGTTTCGCACACATACTCTTTCCGCATCCTGGGCTTCCTTCATAGAGGATATTGTGCATACCGGCAGCGGCGATAAGCGAGGCACGCTTGGCTCTCTCCTGCCCCTTGATATCATAAAAATCTTCAGGATAGGTTTCCAAATAGTAGTAAGGTTTGTCAAGCACTATTTTTTTTGCATCTATTTGGGTTTGCAAGGGTAGTTTGGATCGGTTTTGCGGATCTTTAAAGAGATTGATCGCTTCTTCCAGATTGTTTGCGCAGAAGATTTCTAAATGAGGAATTTTAGATACTTTTTCATAAGAGGTTTCGGGTATAAGCACTTTTTTGATCTGCTGATCTCGTGCCAATGAGAGCACCAAAGGAAAGATGGTATGCGTATCTTTCAAAGTTCCATCTAGCCCTAATTCACCCAATACGAGAAAATTATCAAAATCGATCTCCTCCTTTTGTAGGGCAATCAAAAGGGCAATAGGGAGATCAAAGTGACTCCCCTCTTTTTTGAGATCGGAGGGAGAGAGATTGACGGTGACTTTTTGGGGAGGAAACTTAAAATCGATAGCACTCAGCGCACTTTTGATACGCTCTTTTGACTCTTGGATCGAAGTTTGCGCCAAGCCGACGATAGCAAAGGAGGGGAGTGCCCTGACAAATGCCACCTCAACATCGACGATTTTCGCATCAAAACCGTCAAGCGTGGCGCAACTGACACGCTTCATCGATCACTTCTTCTCTTTGAGTCGTTTTTTCCACTCTTTTTCAAATTTCTTTCGTTTTAGATAGGAGAGTTTCTCGATAAAGAGTTCACCCTTAAGGTGATCCATCTCATGTTGTACCGCAATGGCTAACAACTCATCACACTCCATTTCATATTGTTTTCCAAAACGATCGCAGTAGCGCACTCGCACCCATTCTGCCCGTTGTACATCTTCATAATATTGGGGAACGCTCAAGCACCCCTCTTTATAAATTGTGCTCCCCTCCATCTCAATGATTTCAGGATTGATGAGTTCTAGCAAGTCCTCTTTTTTTTGCTTGTCATCTTCATCGGGGAGATTGATGATGAGAGCACAGATCGGCTCTGCAACTTGAATGGCGGCTAGACCGATACCATTTTTGTTAATCATGGTCTCATACATGTCGTCAAGCAGGGTATGGAGAGTTTGATCAAATTGTTCAACAGATTTAGAACGCGTTTTAAGGAGTTTATTAGGGTAGGTGACAATTTCTCGTATCATTGTAAACTATCTATCGTTTCGGTAATGATGAGCTCTTTAATATCCTCTTTGTCGATAGGACGAAGCGCAAAATCCAACGCGATCTCGATCTCATTGCCGTCTATCATAAAATTTGCACTCTCAAGCATATCTTTGATTCTCTCAATGGTGATATTTGCAAGTTTCACATCTGTATGTTTAAGAACGATCATAAAGATTCCATCCTCGTAGTGTGCAATGATATCACTACGGCGTGATCGTTTGTAGAGGAGTTTTGCCAAAGTACGGTTGAGCATCTCTTTGTCTCTGTTGAGTTTGATATGCGAGAAGATATCCGGTTTGATTCGAACAGCCAAGAGAGTATTGGCATAGTCAAAGAGTTCGGCATTTTTGATTATACTCTCTAATGTTTTGAGGAGATATTGTTTGTTATAAACATCATACTTTTTGTCAAACATCGTATTTTTACTGAATGTAGAGATTATCTCCGCAGTTTTACGATAGTTTTCTTTCGTCTGTTTGAGCTCTTTATTGAGAAGTGCGACTGTTTTGGTGAGTTTCTCTTGATAGGCGTTTAATTGTGCCGGTGAAGGATTTTTTATCACATCGGCGGTCAATTTTTTTGTCTCATTGATCTTGACATAGGAAGCTGCTATGATCTCTGCCATCTTTTTGATGTGTAGGTAGGCACTGTGAATCTCTTTTTCAAGTGTTGCGATATAGGCACTCTCATCCTCTTCTTCAGATGCAATGAGAGCTTGAAGCTCTTTTTGCTCTTTAGGATCGCACTTTTCAAGTTGATTTTCAAAGTAACTTTTGTAGTTTGCAGGCGTTGCAATGACCTTCTCTTTTGCCATTGCTGCCAATGCCTGTTTTGAAGTGAGATTAACTTTTTTGAGTATGTCAGCTTTATTTTTGTTTTGATCTACACTTCTATCAATGAGTTTATGTTTTTCATCAAGCGTGATACTCATCTTTTTTCCTCTCTTATCTTCTTAATGCTTTTCAAGTACTTTATCGATCAAGCCGTATTCTGCCGCTTCTTGTGCACTCATGAAATTGTCACGATCAGTATCTTTTTCGATCTGCTCTAAGGGTTTTCCTGTTTGTTCAGCGATGAGTTGGTTGAGAGAGTCTTTCATGCGCTGAATCTCTTTGGCTTGGATTTGAATATCGGTGGCTTGTCCTTGCGCACCTCCAAGCGGCTGGTGGATCATAATTCGTGCATTGGGTAGCGCAAATCGTTTTCCTTTAGCGCCCGAAGAGAGCAAAAATGCCCCCATCGATGCCGCTTGACCAATACAGATAGTGCTCACATCCGGTTTGATATAGTTCATCGTATCGTACATTGCCATACCTGAAGTGATCACCCCGCCGGGAGAGTTGATATAGAGGTAGATATCTTTATCCGGATCTTCAGCTTCCAAAAAGAGGAGTTGCGCGACGATAGAAGCGGAAACCGCATCATTGACCTCACCGTTTAGCATAATAATACGATCTCTTAAAAGTCGAGAGTATATATCGTAGCTTCGCTCTCCTCGACCTGTTTTTTCAATGACTATCGGTACATAACTCATCTCTTTATCCCCTTAATAAAATTATTTTTTTGAAGAAGTGCTTTTCTTCGGTGCTTCACTCTTTTCATTGAATAGTTTTGCAAAGAGCTTATCTTCGATGATCGCCATCTTAACTGCCGGTAATAGCCCTTGATCTTCATATTGCTTGATGTAAGCTTGAGGCTCTTGTCCAGTTTGTAGCGCCTCCATATAGATTGCAGTCATGACCTCTTGATCATCAACGACGATCTGCTCTTCTCTTGCAAGCTCATCAACGATAAAAGTCAATTTGACACTATCTTCCGCATCTTTTCGATACTCTTCTCGTTTCTCTTTGGCTGCATCGGCATCATTGGAAATTTTCTCAATCTCCTCCTGACTCATGGAAGCGAGCCCGTTTCTAAATGCCATATCAACCTCTTGTTCGACAATGTTCTTCGGTAGGTCAATCTTGTACTTTTTGACAAGTGCTTCAACATATCTTGGCTTCACCTCTTCTTGGTAAAGCTTAGCAAGTTTTTCATTCTCCAATTGCTCTTTTATTTTTTCTTTGAGTAGCTTTTCAGTGGGCTTCTCTTCACCGGGAAGTAACTTCTTCAGCACTTCCTCATCTAGATCGGCAGGAACCACTTTTTCTTGAATTTCAAGCAATTTAACTTTAAAAATAACATCTTTGCCCGCCAAATCACTAGAGTTGTAGTTTTCGGGAAAAGTGACTTCGATATCTCTCTCCTCATCGACCTTCATCCCGATCATGCCCTCTTCAAAACCGGGAATAAACTGACCACTTCCGATCTCTAGCGTATAGCCCTCCGCTTTACCGCCTGCGAATGGCTCACCGTTTAAAAATCCCTCAAAATCGAAAAGTGCAAAATCACCCTTTTTGAGTGCTCTATTATCTTTAATGGGCTTGAGTGTCGCAACGGACTCAAGCATCTCTGTAAGGCGTTTCTCTTCCTCCTCTTTTGTAACGGACGGTTTTTTAAAGTCTGGAATGAGATCTTTATAGCCCTCTAGTTTGATCTCCGGTCGCATTGCGATAGATATTTCTAGTTCATATCCTCCATCTTTCTCTTCAAACTTAGTGACTTGTGGCTCTCCGATAATGACAGATGGATCTAGTTTGAGCTCTTTAAGCCCCTCCTCATAAACTTCTCGAATTGCCTCATTTTTCGCATCTTCTTGGAGTTTATCACCATAACGAGCCTTAACGACATGTACCGGCACTTTCCCTTTTCTAAAACCATCAACTTTCATATCTTTGGCTGCAACTTTAGCAACTTCATTTACTTTTTTATCAATTATTTCCGCGCTGATGGTACTTTTAATCTCTGCATTCGCAGAATCGATCTTTTTCGCTGTTATGCTCATTGTTATCCTTTACTATTCTGATTATTTAAAATTGGGAGAATATATCTAAAATTTGCTTTTGATATGTTAAGATCTTTACTGAAAGGAGTAAGTATGAAAAATTTACTATTTACACTCATTGCACTGTCATTATTAGTCGGTTGTGGACAAAAGCCTATTGTTGTCAGAGGAAAACTCGATAGACCTCATATGCCACAGATAGCATCAAACTCAAAACAACATCAGATACTCGGTACACCGGCAAAAAATTCCAACCCCCTGAACAATCCTGAGCTAATCCCGGGTGCAGTTGTCGAAACGACAGAAACAAATGAAACTAATGTCACGACACCCTCCGCAGATCAACCAAGTCTCGGCACGGAGATCGATCAGACACCGGTTACGCTTGAAGCGGGCGATGAAGCGGTGATGGATCCGACTATTTCTCAAAGTTATGTTGCGACACTCAAAACCAAGCGCTTTGCTTATGCTGATGCGGCATTTATGCATGAGGAGAACGGGGTGATTGATTTACAGGTTTTGAGTGCGGGAAAACCGCTTGTGACACTCAAAATCTCTAGTGATGTATGTGTAGATCACAACTGTATTTCCAAAGAGGAGTTTAACCAAGACTATCTTTCGTCCGCTTATCCGCCGGAATTGATTAACCAAGTGCTTACAAAGCAACCTATTTTCGGGGGGAAAAATCTTAGACGCATTACCGGTGGTTTTATGCAAAAGATTGATACGCCTCAATATACAATTCGCTATAAGACCACACCGGGTAGTATCTACTTCAAAGATACGAAAAATCATCTTACTATCAAGTTGAGACGCCTTAAATGAGTAAATTTGTCGGGGCGCATGTGAGTGCGAGTGGTGGGGTCTTTAATGCCCCTAAAAATGCAGAGTCGATCGGTGCAAAAGCCTTTGCGCTCTTTACCAAAAACCAGCGCCAATGGAAAGCCAAACCCTATGAACAGGAGACGATTGACAAATTTAAAGAGAGACTTGAAGTATTGGGGATATTGCCTAAACATATCCTTCCTCACGATAGTTACCTAATCAATCTCGGTCATCCGGAAGAGGAGAAGCGCCAAAAATCCCTCGAAGCATTTATTGATGAAGTGACCCGTTGTGAACAGCTTGGACTTGATCGGCTCAATTTTCATCCAGGTAGCCATCTCAAAAAGATCAGTGAAGAGGAGTGCTTGGATCGCATCGCTGAGTCGATGAATGAGACACTCCAAAAGACACAGGGGGTTTCGTTGGTTATCGAAAACACCGCAGGGCAGGGGAGCAATCTCGGATATAAATTTGAACATCTCGCCTATCTTATCGACAAAAGTATCGACCAGAGCAGAGTCGGTGTCTGTATCGATACCTGTCATATGTTTACCGCCGGTTATGATATTCGTACCAAAGAGGCATATGAACAAACTTGGCACTCTTTCGATGAGATCGTCGGTTTTGAGTATCTTAAGGGGATGCATATAAACGATTCCAAACCCGATTTGGGATCTCGAGTCGATCGTCATCATAGTTTGGGAAAAGGCAAGATCGGATTGGATGCGTTTCGATTTATTATGAATGATACGCGAATGGATGATATACCGCTCATCTTAGAGACGATTGATGAGACGATTTGGGCAGAGGAGATCAGACTCCTCTATAGCTTTATGGAGAGTTAAGATTACGCTTTGAAAAATCCCTCTTCTTTGAGGATTTCAATACCGCTTTTGATTGATTCCGCCGCTTCATTTAGCTTGGCTTTTGTCGTTTTATCCATTTCCATTTCGATGATCTTCTCCATACCGTTACGACCCAAGACGATCGGTACACCCAGTGTCTGATCCTTGTAGCCGTACTCACCCTCAAGCATCACACAGGCTGAAAGTACTGCCTTGGTATCATCTAAAATCGTTTCTACCATATAGGCGATTGAGCTACCCGGCGCATAGTAGCCGGAAGTTTTGAGGTGGCTAACGATCTCCGCACCGCCGTCTCTGGTTTTGATCGCTACATCTTCGAGCTCTTTTTCACTCAAAAGCTCTTTGAGAGCTATACCGCCTACACTCGATACATCGGCATAAGGGATCATCTTGAGTCCATGTTCGCCAATCACCATTGTGCGGGTTGTCGGTGCACCATAGCCTAACTTTTTGGTGACTTGATATGCCATTCTCGCACCGTCAAGTACCCCTGCCATACCGATGACACGGCTTCGATCCCAGCCTGTGAGTTTTTGCATCACATAGGTCATCACATCAAGAGGATTGGAGACGCAAATGACAACGGCATCGGGTGAATATTTGACAATATTTTCCGTGACATCTTTGACGATCTTGGCATTGACATTGAGCAGATCCGCTCTGGTCATATCGCTCTTTCTAGGCACACCCGCCGTGACGACTACCACATCACAATCTTTGAGCCCTTCGGGAGATTCTGCCGCAGTAACGGTTGCTACATTTGGCGCAAATGTTGCCGCTTGTCCGATATCGATCGCTTTACCTAGTGCCACTTCAGGAAAGATATCATACAACACTATCTCATCGCAACTTCCCTTGATTGCCAATGCATACGCTGCACTTGCTCCGACTGCTCCTGCTCCGACTATTCCGACTTTTCTACCCATTACGGCATACTCCTTATAAAAATATTAAATTATTATATTGGTTTTTACTTTGTTTTGGCTGAGAAGAGGTCATCGGAACCAAAAGTGGAACCAATGACACAATTTGTAAAAGTATGCGTTTATGCGTAGAGTTTTGGTGCACCTAAATGTTCATGGATCGCATTTGCCATCTCAGGAGAGATACCAAGTTTTTGACCAAGTTCAGCTAAATAGCGTGCCTCTTTATTGGTATCAAGATCAATAGCAGAAAGAGATAGGGCATAGACTTGTTGCTCCAATCCTCGCGGAACTTCTTTCACAAAGGCATCGATATCAAGTGGTTCACTAAACTCTTTTTTCAAAAATGCGATCTCACTAGGGGAGAGTTCACCAAGTTTAGCAAGAATTTTTTGCTGTTCATGTTCGTCGAGTTGTCCGTCGCTTTTGGCAGCATTGATCATCGCTTTGATGAGAATATTTGCTTGTGACATAGCATCTTGCGGATTGACGCCTTGAGGAAGGTGATCAGCGCTCTCTGGTGTAGGATTTGGCTGATCGGCATGTTGGGATTGCATATATTTTGCCAATGCGCCCGTCAAAAGACCGCCCAATCCACCGGCAGTCGCACCGCTACTACTCTGTGATCCGCCACCCAAAAGATTTCCGAGGATGTCGCCCATACCGCTTGATTGGGTTGCAGGTGCTTGCGCGGGAGTGTTTTGTCCTTTTAAGAGTGATCCGAGCAAATCACCCAAACCGCCACCTTGGGATTGTTGGGTTTGATTTTGACCTTTCATCAATCCACCGAGTAGATCACCGAGTGATCCGCCGGTTGTAGTTTTGGCATTTCCGCCACCCATCAAATTTCCAAGAATATCACCGAGCATTCCACCGCCTTGGGTTTGTTGTTGGCTTGATTGTCCGAGTGCACTTCCCAAAATATTACCCAGTACATTTCCACCGCTCCCTTTTGAGAGTCCACCACTTCCGAGTAAGCTTCCTAAAACCTTGATCGTATCGATTGCATCCATTGTTATATCTTCTCCTTATTATCTTTATAATTTAGTTTTAAATAAAACACAGCCTGACATCATAATACTATACCATAAAATTACCGATCTAAAAAATTTTCTAACTCGCGGATTGCCTTTTGATTTTTGATGCGAAATTTTACCTCAATACGCCTTGATGCCTCTTTGTTTTCTCTACCTTGAGGATCTCGTATCAGATCGGAGAAAGATCGACCGCTTGCGCTGAGGTAGCGTTTATAAAGATCCCGATTTTTTGGGTCATTCTTGTAAATGAATTGCAAAACCGAGAGAGCTCTTTTTTGTGAGAGTTCAAGATTGTAGAGATAGCTACCGTCTGTATCGGTATGTCCTTCGATGATGATCTTATCGATATTTTCACGGATTTTCGGATCAAGGAGTAGGGCGTCGATGTAGCGTTTGATATCCTTTTGGAGCTGTTTTTTAGCTTCAGGCTTGATCTTGTAGGAGCCCTTATTAAACAGGATATTGGAGGAGAAACGGATCGCTCCGCTTTTGGCATCGATATCGATGGAGTTACCGAGCTTTTTTTTGAGGTTTTTGATTACTTTGATGCGAATACCGGTGAGGTTTTTGATCTTGACTTTGGTGATGTTAAGCTCCTCAACGAGTGCTTGATGTGCTTTGGACTCTTCCATAAGCTTTTTGGAGAGCATCGCCACTTCATCATCTTTGAGCCTAAGAATATGCTCATTTTGCGACAATTTTTGCTCCGTTTGGGTGAGGTTGCTCTCAAGTTTGGTTTGGTTGAGTTCATATCCGAGTAGGAGATCTTTGAGCTTCGCAAGTTCGCTGTTTTTGAGATTGAGCGCTTGGGTGGTTTGGGCGAGTTTGCTCTTGTCTTTAGAGAGATCACTAGAGAGTTTGGAGATACGATTTTTGAGAGAGTGCAGGGCGTGATCTTTTTGATTGAGCTTACGATTTGTCTGTATGAGCGCGGTTTTGCTTTGGTTGAGATCGGCGATCTTTTGTGCGAGAGCCGCTTTGGCAAAGAGATAACGGATCAGGATCGCCCCCACAATGAGGATAAAGACAAAGAGCAGTCCCGCCATCAAGTCGGCATAGGAGATCCAAAAGTTTTGATCGTCATTTGATCGCTTGTTTTGATACATTGTTATTTACCGGTTGTCAATGATTTTCGGCTCTTGGGCACGACGAATCAGCCGTTCGCTGTCAGCTTCAAGTTTTTTCAAGCTCTCTTGAATCTTTTGGTATGCAAGATCGAGATTGGACTCTTTTGTCGTCAATTTATGTGAGATATCTTTTAGTAGCTGTGTACTCAGATCGACTTGATGTGTCATATTTGAGAGAGAGTCAGCAATCTGTTCGTACGCACCCATCATTTCCGTGCTTTTTTGTGTTGTCGCTTGAGTCGTGCGCATAATTTGATTGAAATGTTTGGTGCTCTTTTGGAGGATCTCCTGCTCATGATGGAGCACGCTCTCAAAGAGATCGACGCGCTGTTGGAGGATATGCTGAAGATTGTCGATAAACTCATTTGCCGTGATCTTCTCAAAGATTTGGTTGAGGTGCTCAAAATTTTCGATACTCTTGACAAAATGGATCTGCTCGATCTCCTCTTTTGTCCAAAAGTAGTGCCTTGTCCTCTCTTTGATACGCGAGATTAGCTTCTCAAAGCGACTCATACCACCCTTTTCAAAGAAGATCCACCAAATAGAGAGAAAAATACCGTAGATCGAGACATAAAATGCGGTGCCTACACCACTAAGAAGTTGGGCAATCTCCCTCTCTAGCGCACCGTTTTGAGACATTGCAAAGCTCGGCATCGTCAGTGCGATCGAGATAAAAGTACCCAAAATACCGAGTGTGGGAAATATAGTTGAAGCTACAGAAGCGAAGTTGTCATTTCGCAAGGTTTGTGTGTACTCCTGCATAAAGGTGTCAAAGGGTGCGTTTGATTTGGTTTTTTTGGCAAGTTGGAGGCGGTTGTTGTGGATATAGTGAGCGAGTGACTCCTCAAGATCGTCGATCGCGTTGCTAAAGGTACACCCCGCGTAGTAGGCATTGTGCTTGACAAAGATGAGATAGATGAAGAAGATCACCCCAATCATCACGACACTATGCAGATGAACCGGAAATGAGATCATCCCCAAATACCCCATCAGCACCAAACCAAAAAGTAGCGCCGGAAGCGAGACAAGAACGAACCAAGCCAACGGACAGCTACGATTGGAGGTGAGTCCGAGATCAATATGGGGCATCACACTATTTGTTTGTTCTACTCTCATAATTTCTCCTATAAAAGATCGATTATAGCATACAAACAATACCTTAAGGGCACCTCTAAAAACAGTATAGGCGTAGTGCATACTCATCATCGAAAAATGTGGTTATAGTGTGTTCCTCAAAATAGAATCAATGTAAGTACTCAATATATATTAAAGAGAAATTTCTGTGCATGATTTTTATATTAGTTATGAAGTGGCTCCGGATACTGGATTCGAACCAGTGACCAAGTGATTAACAGTCACCTACTCTACCGCTGAGCTAATCCGGAATACCTTAATTTAAGAGCGGGTATTATATAACAAATCTTTCGACTTGTCAAGGCTTTTTCAAAAAAATATGAAAAATTTTGCATAAAGGGCTTCTTTGGTATACTTTTAGAAACAGTTTGAGAGAGGTTATGATGCGAAAATATTTTCTTTTTATAGGAGTGATTGTCACGATTTGGATGACGGGATGTGTGCAAAATATCCAAAATATTGAAAATATTTCTAGCAAAGGAGTCACACTTCGGGTGTCGGAAGATGAGTTGAGCTCTCGATTAGAGGATATCTTTCCTATTGTCGATAATCTCCCCTACGGTGAGATTGAGTTAACGCATCCTAAGGCGATTTTGAAAAAAGGTTCCAATCGTGTCATAGCGGGTACGACAGTGAGTTATTCTAACGATGTTCTAGCGGAGCAACAAGGGTCACTTTACCTATCGGGTGCTCCTTTTTTTAATGCCCAAACGGGTGAGATATTTTTACGCGCTCCCAAAATAGAGCAGATGAAATTCAACGGCGTGGATCTCTTCGACTATGTGAAGAAGCCGTTGATTGATGCGTTGCAACCTATGATCAATGAACTCTTCGCAAAAAATCCTATCTATGTAGTGGATCGTTCAAAGTTTATGAACTCTTTTATCAAAAATGTTTCTGTGGATGATGGGTCACTTTTGATTACTTTCGGTTTTTAGTCCACGCTTAGAAAAAGTCGCTACAATACTTCCTTTTCCAAGGAGGGGTAATGCGCAGTATTGATTCCGGTGTGGCATTTATGTTCTTTTCATCGATGCTCTCGGCACTCAACGGTGCGATGGCAAAGATACTCGGCTCAGATATGAGTGCATTAGAGATCGTCTTTTTCCGCAACCTTTTCGGGGTGCTTATTATCCTCTACACTTTGCGACATACCCCTCCGACACTCCAAGGGGGTAACTTGAAGCTTCTGATTTGGAGAGGGTTGTTTGGATTTAGTGCGATGCTCTTTTTCTTTTATACGATTACGACTATCCCACTTGGTGAAGCAGTGACACTCAACAAAACTTCTCCACTTTTTGTTGCGATTTTGGCGTTTGTATTATTGGGAGAGCGACTCGATCTCAAAGGGATTTTTGCACTGCTTATTGGCTTTGGCGGTGTAGTACTGATTACCAAACCATTTGATGCGGAAGTGGGTATAGCGCATATTTTGGGATTGTTAGGTGGATTTTTGGCGGCAGCGGCTTACACGACGATCCGTAAGATCAAGCATATCTATGACTCACGGGTGATTGTGCTTTCATTTATGGGAATTGGAGTGGTGATCCCTTTGATTCTTTTTGTGATCGCACACTTTTATTCTCCCGAAGGACTCGATTTTCTTCTGGCAAAATTTGTCTTTCCGGTGGGATGGCGTATATGGGGATTGCTTCTTTTGATGGCAGTGACAGCGACCGCTTCACAATGGTTTTTGACCAAAGCTTATAGTTCTACCAAGGCGGGAATTGTTGGGATCGTGAGTTATACGATCATTCCGCTTTCGCTACTTTTTGGATTTTTGCTCGGAGATAAGATCCCCGATCTTGCGACTGTCGGTGGGATTGTACTGATAGTAGTCGCAGGTTTGATGGTGCGAAAAGGCTAACCTTTTCGCAGATAAAAAGGTTTCATCTCATGGATGAAGTAAGCACTCATTCCCTCTTTTTGTGTAGGATCGATTTGAAAGAGATCGACGATCTCTTTTTCGGGAGCCTTTTCTAAAATGATTGCCGTTGTATCCTTGAAGATAGGATCCCATGCTACATTCTCGTCGATCTCAACACCGATGACGAGGTGCGACTCATCCTCATTTCCCTTTTCATCCATCGCGGCGACATAGGCTCTAAAAACCCCTTTTGTATGGGTAAAGTAGCTTTTGAGTGTTTTGAGCATCTCAACTGATCGTTTGTTAGTGATGGGACGAATGGCGATATCTTCAGAAAATTCCGGTCCCTCATCATCATAGGGTTCAAATTCAGTCGTGAGCATCATCTCGATCTCATCAGGGTAAAACATTTTAGAGCTTTCAAAACCAGGATTCATCACAAAGTTGTTCTCTTTTGCACTGGAAAAGAGAACGGCACCGTTAATCTCCAGATAGACTTGCTGATCTCCCGCTGTTTTCTCTAATAGTTCATAAGAGGTAAAGAAAGGAATCGCCGCCTCTCCCTCTTCACTGATCCACTCCATAAGTGCGATTTCTCCCTCGACCTCTTCACCTGCGACAGCGCCGTCTCCTCCCATCACATAGAGATTGCTTTCGAGTAATTTGATATAAAATGCATCTCGATACTCCGGTTCCTCTGATGCTTTGAGTAGTAGTTCTTCTAGTGTTAACTCTTTCAATTGTTCTCCTTTTTTTAGATGATATAGCCCATAAGCCAGCCGATCCCAAATCCGATGAGGTGTGCATACCACGCAATCGGCATACCGATGAGTAGCGGAACAAACGAGATAAGCAGGATCGTGACAATCAGCCCGTTTCGCATCGAGGGCATCTTGAGTGCGAACCACCCAAAGAGGACGGAGAGCGCTCCTGAAGCTCCGACAAGATTGACACTCGGATCAAAGTGACGAATGTAATAGAGGCTGATGATGGAAGTAAGTACACCCCCGACAAGATAGATAAAAAGATAGCGCCAATGGGCATTGAGATCCCGCTCTAGCAAGATACCAAACTGAAACAGTACTGCCATATTCATCAACAGATGACTCCAATTTGCGTGCATAAACATCGAGCTAAAGATTTGCCAATAGTAATGGTTTTGAAAAAAGAGGGTATTGAGTCCATATTTGAGATGGGCTTGATAGTCCCCGTTTGTAGCAAGAAAAGCGAGGAGATTGAGGAGGATCAAGAGTGGTGTGATGATAATCATAATTTGAACTCCTGTTCGATCTCTTGCGCTTTCTTGATACCGGTTACGCTGAGACGATCTGCATCGATGTAACCCTCTGTCTTGAGTTTTTTGAGTCGTTGTTTGCCCTCTTTGAGCCTAAAGAGCCCTGTCTCTTCGAGCATCAAGAGAATATCTTTGAGACTCTCATCCTCTTTTCGCTTGTAAATCCCCAGTAACAATACCCGATCTTCTATCTCCATTATTCCGCCTTGACTCTGATATCGTAATAGCGCTCAAGTGCATTGGGACCAAGCATTAAGAGCGGTAAGGCAAGTTGTTTGAGTGCAATTTTTTGTTTTGCCTTGAGCGTAAAGGTGAGGGATTTTTTGGTCGGATCTTTGAGGACATTGATCGCCTCATTGAGTGGTATGATGGGAGAGTGGAATTGTGATAGTTTGTCAAGAAAGATGTGATAGAGTTGATCATTGTCCATCGTTTGAAACTCCATAGGAAAATCTTGGGCACAACAGGCTCTCATCTGTGTGGCAAAATCATCAAAAAGTTTGCGTTTGTGAGAGAGATTTAGACAAATCTGTAGATCGGGGATGGATGTTGCTTTGTCGAGATCGTTGATCGCACCTTTGATCTCATAGGGAATGAGTTTCTCATCGGCTTTGAGATTGGTGATTTGTATCGATTGAACGGTTTGAGTATCGGTGTGTAGGTTGAGAGAAGCGGTGAGGTTGTACTCTTGGGTGTAGGGTGCTAAAAACTGCTTTGTAATGCGATTCCCTTTTTGAGCAAGGAGCCCCCATAGTGAATCTTTGACACCGATGAGAGTGAGGTGAAGCGGTATGGTTTTGAAAGTGTGATGTTGTTGAGCCTTTTGCAGTGTTATGAGGGTTTGAGGATCGATAGACTCTATCATAAGACGCTTGGCAATCATGTGCCCTTTGTACGAGGGATTATCGATAGTACAGGTGCTATTGACAAAGCCGTTGCAAGTCACTTTTTGATGGACAAGCCCCTCTTGTGTCAGTGTGTGGTCGATATTGTGTGTAAGTAGATAATTTTTGTAGTAGGAGAGACCAAACAGCGCCATACCAAGTAGTAGCAAAAAAACAGTGACTCTCTGCATCGATTTTCCCTTTTTATTAGAGGTACCCTTGAGGTATTGTTGCAAAAGATGGCTTAAATTCACTTCTGATATACTTCAAACGCACAATAGTGAAGGGGCATGAATGAAGAGATTTTTTGAGACGATTGAGTTTGGGATAGCTTGTTTCGCTCCAAGAATCTTTATGGGTATGATGCTTCTCTTTATATTGCTGGCATCGGTAGATGGTATGCAGGCGGTTATATTTTTGATTTTATCAATTCTCTTGCTACTTATAGCGCTTTTTTATTATGTGAATTTTTCCGGTGAGAGATTAAAATCTTATGAAAAGATGTTGATCAATAAAGCGAAAAAGAGTTTAAAGTTGGCAGATGATGTAGAAGCACTTGTGTTAAGCAAGAAAGGTCCAATTTGTAATACTATTTTAAAAAAGAGTACGAGAAAAGAGTATGAACTGAGCCTCCTTTTTTTAAGTGACGGCTTTCTCACGATAGCGACCGGTTGTCCGAAGTTCCATCTCTGCTATTATGAAAGGCATGGGAGAGATAAAAAACGGGCAATAAAGGATAGCTGCGGTACGCATAAAGAGTTTCGGTATGCGTTTATTCAAAGTGTCCATTATAATGGTAGTGAGAAGGCTCTTGAAATCATTTTAACTTCAGGCTATCCTGAAAAAGTATCCAGTGATAAACCTGTCGCAGACAAAGCGATTATCAAAATTCGTGAAAAGCTTCGAAATTCAGAGCGTACGATTCAAACGAATATGTGGAATGGAAATTAAAAAATTAAACAAATTCCTAAATTTTTAGATATAATATCCAAAAAGATGCTGGAGAGAATCTATGGTTCGATCTCTTTTGGGGTGGTTATTATTGTCAACGCTTCTTTTTGGTGGAGAAAAAGAGTTGATAATCGCTGTTACCCAAAATTCCCATGAAAAATCGATTGATGCAACTTACCTATGCAAACTGTATAATCAAGAGAACAAAGCAAAAGAGTGTCGCGTTGTAACGACTAAAGATCCTTTGAATGCACTTGTGAAGCATCAAGCCGATTTTGCCGTCATACGAAATGATCGTGCGTACAATTTTCAACAAAGTTCAGGTAGTGACTCTTTGCGTTCTATTGTTGCACTGCATAAACTACTACTCTTCTATATTACCGATCCGAAGAGTCAGTGTACTCGTCTTGAAATGTGCAAAGGAAAGAGTGTGCATGTTGCATACCATATTGATAATTCTCAGGGCTTGATCGAGATAGTGAGAGACAAACTCAAGCTCCCTTCGACAACACTAGTTGACCTCAATGACACAGCACTTGAGAAAGCACTCAAAAAGCGCGAGGTGGTAGGAGCTCTTTATATTGATAGAGAGCCTTCTGCCTATGTTGCTTCGTTGTTGCAAACCACTCACATGACGCTTCATCAGCTCGAAGGCAAACCTTACAGTCAGCTTGTACGACAATATCCTTATCTTTCGAAAACCCGTATCGATGCACAAGCGTATCCATCATTAGATCACAGTATCATTACACTGAGTTTGAAGTCGCTACTAGTGACAAATAAAGATCACGATGAAGCATCGGTCTATCACTTGACACAGCTCATCTTGAGACATATGCAAGCGTTTCAAAAGCGTTCGCCGATTTTTGATCGGATGTCCAGAAAGACACTCTTAGAGGAGTTAGCGATCCCACAACATCGAGGTGCCTTCAAAGCGTTTAATGAAGAGTAATCATCCCTCTTTTGTTTGTTGGATGAGGTGATCGTAAACGCTTGTCAGCGTTTCAAAATTCTCTTTTGAGCGTTTTTGCTTATTGCTGATCTCTTGTTTCATAATTGCTACAAGTTCATTGATGCGTCGGTTGATCTCCTTTTGGCATCCGCGTTTTTCCCGCTCAAGACACTCTTCAATCATTTTGATGAGTTGAGGCAGAAGTGCCGCTGTGAGTCTCGAGTAGAGTTGGGTATAGGCGCGTTTATCGATAAAGCGGTAGAAAGTACGTTCCTGCTGTTTTGTCAGATCCCAAATGTCTGCGATATAGTCGATCTGGGAGTGGATAAAATCATGCCTTTTTTGTTGCTCTTTGGCGCGTTTTGCTTTGAGTTTAGAGAGTGCGTTTTCAGTTTTGCTTTTGCGAGGAGAGGATTGGGGTTTGCGTTTGGCTTGCCGTTTTTGTCGGTAGTGCAAACTCACAATGACAATAAAATAGATAAGAAGTCCTACAGAGAGGAGGGCAAAAAGCCTTCGATTTGAAAAGAGCGCAATGATAGAGGTAATAAAAATGCCCAAAAGTAAAAAATTGAGTCGCTCTTTCATGTTAAACAGGCCTTACTACAACCATAATAACGATCACGATCATGAGTAAGGTCGGTACTTCGTTATAAAAGCGAAAAAACTTTCCACTCTTGGTGCAACTTCCTTGGGCTAACTGTTTGCGGTAGTGGTTGAGTGAGAGATGGTAGAGAATCAGGAGTGTAACGGCAGTAAGCTTGATGTGGAGCCAGATACCGCTATGAAATAGGGCGGGGTTGAGAAAGATCATCAATAGCCCCGAAAGCAGGCTAGCGATCATCGCCGGTTGTCCGATGATACGCCAGAGCTTCTCCTCTTGAATTTTGATCACATCTGTAAAGGCGCTACCGTTATCGGCATACTCGACATGATAGATAAAGAGTCTGGGCAGATAGAAGAGCATCGCCATCCATGAGATTACACTCATGACATGAAAAGCTAAGATCCAACTATAATAGGTCATTTAAGGCTCCTTGCGTTTTTGTTTGGTCTCTTTGGATTGATAAAAAGTCACCCCCGCGATCTTTGTCGTAGTGATGCGATCTTGTTGGAGAAGTGCTTTGAGTGAGGATTGGCTTTGGGGGCTAAAGAGCACTTCCACATCATTTTGACTTTGCGGACGCATAGCGATCAGATTGAGTAGCTCATCCTCGTTAAAGTCGAGTTTGGTTTTGGGTGGATGCTGATGCATAATATGTATCGGAAGATTCTCAAAAGCTTGGCTGAGCTCTCTCAATCTCTCTTCACTGACTCCCTCTACACGATATGCCGGCGGTCTCTCGATTGTACCCAGATCGATTCTATCGGGTTGAACGGTTTGTAATACCTCATTGAGTTTTTGCATCTCTTCAAGGGTGTCATTAATCCCTTTGACAATAAGAATTTCAATGATCAGATCCCCTTTGAACTCTGTTCGAAACAGTTTCATGCACTCGATGATCTTCTCAAGATCGATATTTTTGAGAGGGCGATCGATCTTTTTGAAGCAGGTTGGGGTTGCGCAATCGAGTGAAAGTTTGACAATATCGATCTCTTGCAACGCCTCTCGTACTTTCGGATCGGTAATCGTTGAAGCATTGCTGAGAATGAGAAGCTTTTTATCCAGTTTGATTTGATTGATTTCTCTAACAAGTGTCTTGAGCTCCGGGTAGAGTGTCGGTTCACCGTTGGCGGTAAGGGTAATGACATCGATATCGGGATGTTGGATGAGTGCCTCTTGAAGTGCCTGAATGACGGCAGTGATCATCGGTGGATTTGAGATTGTGTCGGAAAGAGGAGCAACGCTCAATTCACAGTAGAGACAGTCAAAATTGCAACTTTTTTCATCGGGACTGAGATCGATACCCAAAGAGAGTCCAAACCTACGAGAATTAAGAGGACCGAAAATAATGTTATTCTTCACAAAATACCTCAATAAATATAAAATATTTTTTTAAGTTAATTAAAATAAACTTTTAACACTTAGGAAACAGTATTTATTATATAATATTCACCATATTTTTAACATAAAGGTGGTTTTTGAATGAAAAAGGTGTTGTTACTGTTGTTTGGCATAGGATTATTAGGAGCGATATCCTATTTTTGTTTTTTAGACAAGGTGGATCATATTCGTCAACATATTTTAGCAGATGTGCAACATCGTCTTGATGACAATGGTGCATCATGGGCAAAAGTGAAGCTCAAAGGAGAGGGATTAACTGCGACGAGAGAGCTTATACTGGAGGGGAATGCGCCTAGTTCGGAAGCGATTCAAGATGCAAGGAGGTTGGCACTTTTAGACAAAGGTGTTTTTAAGGTTATCAACCATGCAAAGGTAATGCCCCTCTCTGATACGCCGAAAATGGCGAAACTCAAAGAGAGTTTGATTGAAAAAGTGCATCCCAAAGAGGAGAATGTCACCAAAGAGATAACCCACTCAAAAGAGAAGCATACAGAACCCAAACCGATTCAACATGTGGTAACAATGCCAAGTCGAATCGATGTCGTCAAAGATAAACGAGGTACTATCTATCTAAAAGGCATCGTACCCAATCTCAAGAGTTCAGAAGCGTTAGTCGCATATGCCAAACAGCAGTTTGGTGATGTGAAAGTCAACAATGAATTGACGATAGGTACTGATATTGGGAAAGTGTCAGTTGAAGATCTCAAGTCTGCATTGGATGTGCTCAAAGAGACAAAAAGCGGTGAATTTCATTTACTTGATCACAATCTAACTTTCCATGCAGAGGTAGAGAGTGATGCACAAAAAGATCGGATTGAGCGTTCAATAGACAAAACATTCTCACATGGCTATCACCTCGTTTCTCAGCTTCATGCAACACCCAAAATGAAACCACTTGATGTCTCGAAAATTGTTGCCGAAATGATGCCGGAAGCTAAAAAAGATATGGCCTCGCATCATACAGGTAATGTAGAGGAAGTGAATCAGACAAGTGAACCAGTTGTGAAAAAAGAGGTACAAAGAGAGGTTCAAAAAGTGGTTCAAAAAGAGGCTTCAAAAGTGATCGAAAAAGAGGCACACAATGAGGCTCCCAAAGTAGCACAAAAAGAGATGAACAATGTGAGTCAAAAAGAGTGTCAAGAAAAGATCAATCATTTACTTAAAACACATAAGATACATTTCGATTACAACAAGGCACATATCAAATCTCAAAGCTATCCACTACTGAATAAACTAGCAGAAGTTTTTGCGTCTTGCGATCTTAACCATCTCGTTATTGCCGGACACACCGATTCAGACGGTAGTGAAGGGTATAATCTAAAATTGAGTCAAAAACGAGCCGATGCTGTCAAAGTATATTTAGTCAAAAAGGGCATCAAGCCGGACCAAGTGGTGGCGCTTGGATATGGTGAGTCTTCACCGCTTGTTGCGAATGACACAGCTAAGCATAAAGCACGCAATCGACGCATCGAATTTCATATTGTTAGCGCTGATGAATTAAAAAAGATTCAAGAAGATTACGAGGCATATCGAATAAAAGTCGAGGGTTCCAAGGTGAAAAAGCAGTCTCTGGAAAATGTGAAAGATAAGACTCAAGAGATGGGAGATAAAACACAAGACTTTCAAGAAAAAAGTGTTCCACCAATGACGGCAAAGCACCTTGTACGATGTCAAAATATTATTAATCGTATCCTTTCTGAAGAGAAAATTTATTTTACGCTCAATCGCAAAGGAATTGAACGAGCGAGTCAGAAGATTGCAAAAAGGATTGCAAAACTTTTAAAGTTGTGTCCAAATACAGAGGTCACTATCAAGGGATATACCGATTCTATCGGTACAAAAGAGAAAAATCTTGAGATCAGCCGTCAAAAGGCAGAGACACTCAAAGCATTTTTCATACGGCAAGGTGTCGATGCTAAGCGTCTTAAAGCAGAAGGATTGGGAGAGACTCATCCGATTGCCGATAATGAAACAGCATCAGGAAGAGCAAAAAACAGAAGAGTAGAAATTATATTAAAGGAGATGAAATAATGGGATATATTTTAGCAGAGATCGTTGCATGCTTGATGCTTGCCGGACTAATTGGTGGGATTATCGGTTGGTTGTTGCGAGGTAAAGATAAACACAGCCTTGAGGAAAATAAAAAACTGAAAGAGGCGTTACAAGAGAAGGATGCAAAATGTCAAGAGGAGCTCGAGACGCTTCGCAGTGATTATGAAGAGAAATTGAAAAGCCAAAAAGATTTTTGGGTACGAAAACATCGACTTTTAGAAGAACAAGAGATTTCAACAAAGCCGGAACTAGAGAAAACAAGTGAGGAAAAGATATCTAGCACGGAGGAACCGGAAGCAAGTTTGGAAGAAGTAGAGATAAAAGAGCACGATCATAAACAGGCACTACTCTCAGCATCTGCGAACTCTAGTAACAAAGATGCGGAGTGCTATGAACTTGAAGAGGTTCAGGGAATCGGTCCCGGTTTTGCACTGCGTTTAAAAAAGAGAGGAGTCTTTAATAGCTGTTATTTGGCAGAGAAGTTTCTACGAGATGATAAGGCGACGAAAAAGATTTCGCAGAAACTTGATATCGATTTTGATACGATTCGTTCATGGGCTTCGATGGCGGATCTGATGAGAGTTAAAGGGATTAGTGGCGAGTTTTCGGAAGTGCTTTATGCAATCGGTGTTGAGAATCGTGCAGATCTTCGAAAAGCGGATGCCTATCATCTCTATGCCCAACTCAAAGAATATTATGATAAATATCCCAATAGTAACAATTTGGAAATTCCAAGTGTCGATGAGATCAAGGATTGGATCGCTTCACTCCAAGCGTAAAGAGTTATCGAAACTCTTTACAGATCCTGCTTTGAGGATTCTTGCAAGATAGTTCTTTAATCCACTTTACAACTTGTTGTGCGCCTTTTTTCTCAAAATGGATAAAATCTCTTGAGTTATTGGTTCGATAGCAGGGTGGAAAGAGTTGGTTAAGTTGTTGATTGGTATGAAGATTGTTGTATTCATCAAGAGTTTTTTGGTGTAGATCGAGTACTTCGATCCCCTCTTTTTGAGCAAGTTGCTTCATGATTTTAGGGTAATCTCCTCGTGAATTTGGGATCGATCCGTTTTGAACCATACGAGCATTGGGTGAAGTGATGAGGATTGGTATAAAGTTGAGTTGCTTGGCTTCATCGATATAAAATTTGAGATTTTTTGCGAAAGTGTCATATTTGAGTTGCCATCTTGCATCGTTGTCACTTTTGAGATCGCGTTTTCCGTCATGGTTGTAGTCGATAATGTCACCGTTGGTATCTCGTAACGGAAATTGTCTCTCTAAATGATGGGCATCATTGCCTCCAAATTGGATCAATAAAATACCATGTCCCAATTTTTGCATCTGCTCTTTTGCCTTTGCCCAATAGTGATCGCGATTGGGTCCGTAAAGTCGGGGGTTTTCATTGCTCTCTTGCGGTGATTTGAGATAGCTTCCCGCACTACTACCGGCTCTTGCAAAATTATAGACATCGGCTCCTTTTAGCGTTTCATCTGCGAGAAGATCACCCCATCCGATAAGCTGACATGGTGTATTATCTGCGTGATGTTCATTGTCAAGATCACTGATGATATAAACGGTTGAGGGACCTATAAGTACGATGGGTAGTTGCGTAGTGTTATCGCTAGAGGTTGAGTTATGTGGTAAATTGAGACTGGAAACTGTTTTCTCGGAGCTAGATTGGCACGCGGACAGTGCTAGGGCAACCAAGATGGAAAAAGTGAATTTTTGTATCATTATTGAACCTCTTTTATAAATTCTTTAAATTATTGTAACATAGGAGTGCTAACTCTCTGTTTTACATGCTAGGAGTATCGATGTTTCAGATTCAAGGTCAAAGTTTTTACAAGGATAAGATCAGCCGACTCTATCCGGCTGCAATTATCAAAACAGGCTATGGAGATGAAGTGACACAAATCAGCCTCGAGTGGATTGATGAGCAGATTGCAAATGATCAAAAGATCGATATTGTACACTATGCTATCTTTGTGCACTTAAAAGATCATAGTGTGAGCAGTTTCACCTACGCAGATCGACCCTCACTCGAAAAGGCACTCGATGAGCTCTCTACCTACTTTTGATGCCCATAGAGAGTGAGGGAGGCACTTCTTAAAAGACCTTGTAGATGTGGGTTGTGAGTGATAAGTCGAAGCTCCCATGATCCTTTGGCAGATTCATCCATATAGCCGATCGCACCAAAATCCCAACGCTTCAAGGGTGTATCAAAACGAGGTGAATGTTCCAAAAGCGGGAGTTGCGTTCCCGATGCAGATGTCAATAGCAGATCTAAATCTCCGATCTGTTTATACGAAGCATCTAAATGTAAAACAGCATACTCTACGACAAAATCTTGATCTATTTCAAAAGAGAGACTTACACCGTTACGCGTTTGTGAAGAGATAGGTAGACTAAGTTTGGTGAGTGCTTTTTGGGCTTTGATGATTGGTGGCAAGTGGCGAAAATGCTTCGCTTCTTCAACCGCCTTTTGTGCATCGATCAGCCCAAATCCATAGGCAGTACTGTAATAGAGCCCCTCGTCATTTTCAATCCAAGAGGGATGGTTAGGATCGATTTGTCGGCTAGTGTGCGCGATTATGTAGCGAACATCACGATAGTCGAGTGTGGGATTTGCCTCTTTCATCAAAGCAACAACACCGGCGACCAAAGCCGTAGATGCTGAGGTACCTTTGAAACTATCGGTATAGTTATAGGCACAATTTTCTGGAAGATTTAAGTGGTGCCACTTGGTATCATACCCAAATTTTTCACCCGTTAGATCGGTAGTTAGAAGTCCAAAATTTCCACCTCCGGGCGCGACGCAAAGAAGATTAGCCCCTCGATTGCTATAAGGAGCGATACTACCTCCTTTGGTACTTGCTCCGATGACAAGTGTGTAGCGACTGGTGAGCAGGGAGCTAAACTCTGCATTGGAGGCTTCATTGCCACTAGAGAAGAGATAGATTGTCGGACTCTTCTTCATTGTTTGATTGATGGCATCTAAAACTAATCTATCGTCAATAAATCCTCTTGAGAGATCCTCTCCCCAACTATTGGATGAGATATCCACATCATCAAGAGAGATAGCTTTCACAAAGGAACGATCAGTGGCTCGGCTAAAAACATTAAGCGGTATGAGTGATACATTGGGTGCGATACCCATCATCCCTATACCGTTGTGTGCCGCAGCGATGACACCCGCCACCGCAGTGCCGTGATTGGCATCAATTTGCGGATCATATAGCTCTTGGGTTGTGGGGGAGGGATCGTTGCTATTGTCGCTAAAACGGTGTGCAGCATCAAAATCGATGCTCCCTTTGAGATCTTCATGCGTTATATCTATCCCGACATCTACAACAGAGAGCCGGATTCCATCTCCTAGGTAGTTTTGCCAGAGATTACCGATATCGATACCAAATCGATCATGCAAATACCACTGATCTTCATAGAGCGGATCTTTGGGTGCATTATGTGCCGATCGATAGATATTTTGTGAGGCGATCACCCTTTTGGTAGGTCCTTCTTTGTCGGATCCACATCCAATGAATAGGAGTGAGAAAAATAGGATAAAGAGATATCGAAGCATAAAATTCCTAAATCTTAAAATAATTATTTCAATATCGGATAAAAAGTGAAATATTTTAGTATGTAATTCTCTTAAGGGCGAAAACCTAAATTTTTGTCTATTTGATCCGATATTACCTCTACATAACATTACTCCACATAAGGAACCACCATGACAAGAGATGCAATAGTTGAAAAAGTAAAATCCTTCCCTCCGCTTGATGACACCGTTTCAAAAGTAATGGCGATCTGTAACGACGAAAACGGTTCGGTCGGAGAGCTTGCCAAAGCAGTCGAGTCCGATCCGATGACGATGGCAAATATCCTCAAAGCCGCCAATAGCCCGCTTTACGGTTTTAGTCGTGAGGTCAAAAGCATTACACAAGCTGTTTCGATTTTTGGGATGGATACGGTCAAAGGATTCGCCTTCTCATCTTTTTTGCAAAAAAAACTCGATCTCAATATCAAACCCTACGGACTCAACGATAAAGGATTTATCGCACTGACGGAGGCACAAAACTCATTGACGGTCAATTGGATGAAAAAAGATCGTAGTAAGCTTGATATCCTTTCTCTCACATCCTTCTTAATGGACATGGGTAAAATCATCATCTCAAACTTGCTTGAAGAGGAGGGGGCAACACAAGCATTCACAGCTGAAGCAGAGAAAACAATGACTCTTTTGGAGCTTGAAGCACTCGAAAAGGAGTTTTGTGGAATTAGCAATGAAGAGGTAACGGCAATTGTTTTTGAGGAGTGGAACTTTGATGAAAATATGTGTAATGCGATTCGCTACTTGAACCATCCAGAAGAGGCTCCTGCAGATATCCAAGTCTATTCACAAATTCTTCAGGTTGTTAAAACGGTGACGACAACACAAGCCATAGAGCAGGAACAAAAGATTCAAAATGCACTAGAACTTGCGAAGTCCTATGGATTAGATACTGTTTCATTGCAAGAGGCGATTAAACTTCAATTTGAGGATGCCACTGCCTAACCCT
>JALVVN010000040.1:0-34708 GCA_027023405.1 Campylobacterales bacterium | reverse complement strand
ACACAAGCCATAGAGCAGGAACAAAAGATTCAAAATGCACTAGAACTTGCGAAGTCCTATGGATTAGATACTGTTTCATTGCAAGAGGCGATTAAACTTCAATTTGAGGATGCCACTGCCTAACCCTCAAATCTCGAAATACAAATTCAAAGAATTCTATTTCGAGATTTGGGTAACCCTACTGAGTTGCACATTTTGATATAATGGTATCAAGCTATTTATCAAGGAGTGCATATGAAAGGGATTCTCACCGCTCTGCTTATTGGCTTACTCTTTGGGGGTATAAGCCTCCCCTTTTTTTCGATGACTCACGCACTTATCATTGCTATTGTTGCGATTTTAGTGACACTATGGACGAACGGCGCACTCCCTTTGGGTGTTGTTTCCCTGCTTCCGATCCTTCTCTTCCCCGCCTTAGGGATTCTTGATGTCAAGGTGGTGACAGCCAACTACTCCAAATCGATTATTTTCCTCTTTTTGGGTGGTTTTATGCTAGCGATCGCGATGGAAAAGACCGGATTGCATAAGTATTTGAGTCAAAAACTCCTCTCGTTTTTTCCACACACTCCACGCGGGATCATTTATGCACTTGCCGTCACTTCAGCGCTTTTGAGCTCCATTCTCTCAAACACGACCATTACTCTGATGCTGATGCCTCTAGGGCTCTTTTTGAGTGACAATCCCAAGCTCAAAACCCGCTTCTTACTCGCCATTGCTTATGGAGCAAGTATCGGCGGGATTATCACACCGATCGGTACACCACCCAATATGCTATTGCTTGGATTTTTGGAGGACCAACATCTTGTGGCACCCTCATTTGGAGAGTGGATTGTGAAAGTGTCACCTATCGCCATGGCGATGCTACTCTTTGTGCCTTTTTGGCTCTCACAAAGTGTCAAAGATGAGGTGCTCAAAGCAAGGGAGAAGGGGGTGATTACCTTGACAACTCCGCAAAAAAGATTGCTTGCTATTTTAGGAGTACTCTCTCTGCTTTTGATTATCAATACACCAATTAAGCCATGGTATATGGGGCTAGGGCTGAATGAAAAGTTGATCCTGCTTGGATTTGGGCTCTTGATGTTTGTGCCCAAGATCGGCTTTTTGGAGTGGGAAGATACACGAGAACTTCCTTATGAGATCATCTTTTTATTTGGTGCCGGCTTTAGCATCGCTACCGCCTTTGGCAAAAGCGGTTTGGCAAGTGAGATTGCACACAAGCTCTCTTTTATCTCCGATCTTCCGCTCTTTTGGATGCTCTTTGTCGTTGCACTCTTTGTCTCCTTCTCGACCGAAGTCACCTCCAACACCGCGCTTACCTCGATCGCATTGCCGATCTTTTATCAGTTTACGCATGGATTAGGAAGTGACGGAATCGTGTTGATGATGGTAGCGACAATCGCAGCGAGTTACGCTTTTATGCTACCTATCGCCACACCGCCCAACGCGATTATCATGAGTAGTCGCATTATTCCCATCAAAGAGATGGCGAAGGTTGGTGTGGTGATCAATCTTGTCGGGGTCATAGTTGTCTCGATAGTTGCCTATTTCTTGTGGCGAACTTAGAGCACAATCGTAAAAATCGATTGCCCGTTTTCATAACGGTAGGTGAGTTTAAAGTGATGCAGATCTAGAATAGATTTGACGATATAGAGTCCGAGTCCAAAGCCACTGTTGCGCTTCTCCCCCTGTGAAAAGGGTTCGGTGTAGTAGGAGAGGGGATGTTTGAGTTTGGCAGAGTGGGAGATGATAGCTATCTGCTTTGGATCCGCATTGATATGGACGCGTTTGTCATGAGAAAATTTGATACCGTTGTCGATGAGGTTTTTGAGAGCGATGCTCATCAGCTTCTCATCTGCGGTTAGTGTAAAATCTTCATACTCCTCACTGATATGCTCATCTCGATCGAGTAACAGTTGTTTTGCACGCGAAAGAATCTGACTCAATCGTACCTCTTTGAGATCGAGTGCGAGATCGGAAGCGGTGATCTTCTCGACTTGTGCGAGTGAGGTGATGATCTCATTCATCCGCTCAAAGGCGCGGATCAAGATCTCCCGATCCTCCACATCCTCGAGACTCTCTGCGACGATACGCCCTTTGGTAATAGGGGTTTTGAGCTCGTGCATCATATTACGCATAAAGAGATTTTTGGAGCTGATGAGCTTTTTGATAGAGATGATCGCCTTTTGAAAGCTTTTGGCGATCTTTCCGATTTCATCATCTCCTTGACAATCAATTTCGACATCTAAATTACCCTTGGCAAACTCATTGACTTGCCGATCCAGTCGCTTTAGCGGCAACAACTTTTTCATAATTGTCACATACAAAAAGGCGATCACCGCCGAGATAAGTCCGAGCAGAAAGAGGGCGATCTCTTGGTTATATTTTTTGGGTTTGAGATCTTTGAGCATGAGGTGGTAGCCGAAGTTTTGGACATAGATATATTTTGCTGTGGGGGTCGCAAAAATACGCACTCTCCCAAAGGAGGACTCTTTGATATAGATGAGTTTGGCGTTGTTGATGATATCGAGTCGATCTTTATCCGACATAACGGGAGCAACTTTGAAGTAGTGATAAAGACTTTGGAGCTGTTTTTGTGTCGGATAAAATTGTAGTCCCGATAGAAAGGAGTCTGCCAGCACAGTATAGCGCTGTTTTTCATAGTTGATATAGCGCTCCTTATCCCATTTGACAAAGAGATAAAATGTGGCCAGGATAGCAACAAATGAGATGATAAAAATCGTATTAATAAAAGCAGTGATGGAGATATTTTTCATCAGCTGATTGGGTTGTAGTTCTCGTTTTACCAATTGAGCGTGTACCCCACTCCTCTTGCCGACTGTATGTAGTTGGTATCGGGATCGATTTCAGCGAGTTTACTGCGGATGCGTGAGACCATGACATCAATATTTTTCTCACTAGCATCATCGCTGATATAGTCACTCTCATAGATAAAATCGAGTCGAGAGACGACACGGTTTTTGTATTTGATAAGGCGACGGAGTATGTCATATTCGGCAGGTGTGAGGGTTAGTGGTTCACCTTTGAAAGAGATCGAGAGTGCCTCTTCATTGACGACAAAGAGATCTTCAGCGTATTCATCTTTTTGACTCTTCTCCTCTCGACGAAGAAGCGATTTGATTCGTGCGACCAACTCTCTAGGGTTATAGGGTTTGGGCAGGTAGTCATCTGCACCTCTTTCAAGTCCCAATACTTTATCGACGATATCGTCACGGGCGGAGGAGATGATGATAGGAATCGCTGAAAACTCTCTGATTTTTAGAACCACTTCAAGTCCGTCGAGCTCTGGAAGTGTGAGATCAAGGATCAAGAGGCGATAATCTCCTTTTTTGAGCTCCTCAATCCCCTCAAACGGTGTTTCAACATTGGTAACCGCAATGCCGTGCTTTTTGAGAAATTTGGTGATAATAGACGCAAGTTCGGGGTCATCTTCGATCATCAGCACCTTTATCATCAAACTCACTCCTTTAATTCTGATTTAACGCATCGCAAACATCAAAATAGTTCCGTAACGATTGACATAGATGCGCTTAGGTCGATTTTTATAGCGTCGTACAACCTTTTTGAGATCACTCAAGCTAGCGATATTGCTGTTTTCTATTTGGATTATAACATCTCCGGCTTGAAAACCGGCTCTCTCGGCTTGGCTTCGGGGATAGACATCCTCGATGAGTACACCGCTTGTGCTTGGTGGCAGACGGTACTGTTGCATATTCTCTTGGTTGAGTTCACTTAGCTTCATTCCTCCGAGTGCGCGATCGAGTGTTTTACCGAGCACAAAACCGTCTCGTGAACCCATAATGACTTTGGCTTTCATCTCTTTTTTGTTGCGTTCGATTTCAAAGTCGGCAGGATTATTCGGCTTGAGTGTAGCGACGGTTGATTTGAGTGAGGCGGCATCTTTGATCGCTTTGCCGTTGATTTTGTAGATGAGATCACCCCGTTTGAGTCCCGCTTTGTAAGCTGGTCCATTCTCTTCAAGATTGACGATAACCGCACCCTGCTTATGGTTGTAGAGCGCATTGAGATCACTATTGAGATCAGAGATGGTGACACCGAGATATCCTCTGGTCACTTTTCCGTTACTGATCAGTGAGGTAGCAACCCGCTTCACCATCGAAACAGGGATTGCAAAACCGATACCGTTGTTACCTCCGCTTCGAGAGAGGATCGCAGAGTTGATTCCCACGAGCGCACCGCGACTGTCGACGAGCGCACCGCCGGAGTTACCGGGATTGATTGAGGCATCGGTTTGGATGAAGTTCTCATATTGGTTAATACCGACATGGTTTTTGTTGAGTGCAGAGACGATTCCTTGTGTGACTGTCTCACCGACACCAAAAGGGTTTCCTACCGCAAAGACGACATCACCTACTTTGAGGTAGTTGGAATCTCCTAGTTGGATCGGTTTGAGATCAGTTGCATCGATTTTAATCACGGCAAGATCGCTATCCTTATCGGTACCGATCAGTTTCGCCGTGTACTCTTTGGTGCTTCCGGGAATGGTGACGGTGATCTCCGTCGCCCCTTCGACAACATGATTATTGGTGACAATATAACCGTTTTGGGTCAGGATCACACCACTTCCAAGCGCACCGCGAGGATGGTGGTTGGGCATCGAAAAGAATCGCCGAAAGTAGGGATCTCGCATTAACTCCTGAAGGCGCTCCGAGTTGGGATCGGATTGGATTGCTTTAATATTGACAACACTCTTCATGCTCTTTTGCAGACGCGATGAGAAGGAGAGTATCTCATCTCCTTCACTAGGTGTGACTCTCTTGGGCGTTGGATCAGCCATCGTAAAATTAACACTGTGAAGCGTCTCTTTGGCGCTTAAAACAACTGTTACAGCGATAAGAGGCATAAGTAACAAAAACTTCTTTTTCATACTGTGTCCTTTGTAGTGAATTATGCAAAGTATACATTATTACTTGTTGAGAGCCTTAACTAATGATTAACAGAGGATTAACACGATGTTTAATATAATACATAAACACATTGCAAAGGTTCCCTATGGAGATAGAAACACTCAAAAAACTGGAAAAAAAGGCACAAAAATCAAGTAAATTTGATTTTGTGAAATTAGGTTTGGCTCTGCTTTTTATTGTCGTGGTACTACTCTACTCATTTGCGACAAGCGGTAACATCCCCAACAACATCTATTTAGCGATTGCGGCGGTATTTGGTGCCTATATGGCGATGAATATCGGTGCGAATGATGTCGCCAACAATGTCGGTCCTGCGGTAGGAAGTAGGGCATTGACGATGGGAGGTGCAATCTTGGTTGCCGCGATTTTTGAAGCGAGTGGTGCCTTGATCGCCGGCGGAGATGTGGTTAAGACCATCAAAAAAGGCATTATCGATCTGAGTGCATTCGGCGGTAATAGCGATATCTTTATTTGGGCGATGATGGCGGCGCTCTTGGCGGCGGCGCTTTGGCTCAACTTAGCGACCTATTTTAAGGCACCCGTTTCGACGACACACTCAATCGTCGGCGGTGTGATGGGTGGTGGAATTGCCGCTGCGGGATTTTCGGTAGTGCATTGGGATACGATGGGGAAAATTGTCGCATCTTGGGTGATCTCTCCACTTTTAGGCGGATTGATTGCCGCGGGATTTCTCTATGCCATTAAACGCACGATTATTTTTAAGTCCGATAAAGTAGTCTCTGCGAAAAAATGGGTACCACTTTATATTGCGATTATGTCGTGGGCATTTATGACCTATATTGTACTCAAAGGATTCAAGAAAATATGGCCACAAATTGTTGCATTTGTGAATAACAACCTCTTTTTTTCACTCCAAGAGAGTCATAAACCCTCCTTTTTGACCGCATTATCATTGGGCTTGATAGTGGCAATTTTGGTCTATTTGTGGATGGTTGCGCGGATGCGTAAAAGTGCCCAATCAATGGAAAACAATCGAGAGAGTGTCAATCTCCTCTTTACAATTCCGATGATTTTCTCCGCAGCTCTTTTGAGTTTTGCCCATGGTGCCAATGATGTTGCCAATGCGGTAGGACCGTTGGCAGCGATTAATGATGCGGTGATTAGCGGTGGTGTCAATGCGAAAGCCTCGATCCCTTTTTGGGTGATGGCGGTGGGCGGTTTTGGTATTGCCGTCGGTTTGGGACTTTATGGACCCAAACTGATTCGTACCGTCGGTAGTGAGATTACACAACTGGATCAAACCAGAGCCTTTAGTATTGCGATGGCAGCGGCTATTACGGTGATTATTGCCAGTCAGTTGGGGCTTCCGGTCAGCTCGACACATATTGCGGTGGGCGGTGTATTTGGTGTTGGATTTTTACGAGAGTGGCTTGATAGTACACAATCTACCGAAGAGATGATTGCTCAAAAGAGTGCGAAACTGGAGGAGAAAAATAGTCAACTCAAAGCACATGAGAGTGAACTTGCGAAACTAGAGGAGAAAGAGAAAAAGAGCAAAGATGAGTATAAGCGCATTGTGTTACTCTATCAAAAGATCGATGAACTGCAAGATCAGATCAAAGTCGCCAAAAAAGAGCTCAAAACAAAGCAGAAGCAGAAGTATGTCAAGCGAGATGCCGTGACCAAAATCGTCGCCGCGTG
Organism: Campylobacterales bacterium; assembly: GCA_027023405.1. GTDB lineage: Bacteria > Campylobacterota > Campylobacteria > Campylobacterales > QNZT01 > QNZU01. Next base: position 28,100 of record JALVVN010000040.1, on the reverse strand, counting down.
GCTCATCACCGTACCGGTGGCGGCACTGTTAGCAGCGATGATCTTCTTTATGATGCGGGGAATGTTGCTTTAACCCAAAATTTGCATTTAAAAATTGGGGTCCAACCCGCCACTCAAAAAATCATCTCCTCCGCCACTACCAAAAGTGGGATCGCTGTATCCCGCTTGGACACTCTTTGTGCGAAGCATCAAAATATCATTTTTGGGATCGATTCCTTGGGGGCAGACGAGTGTGCATTCACCGCAGAGGGTGCAGTTCCAAACCCCCTTTGTTTGGATGGCGTCGATCGTCGTTTGTGCGTTGTCGATACGACTGTCGTTGATGTAGCGATAGGCGCGTGTGAGAGCAAAGGGTCCCAAAAAGGCGCTATCGACCTCTAGTACGGGACAGGCGCTAAAGCAGGAAGCACAGAGAATACAGTCGCTTTGCGTTTCGATGCGTTCCAATTCTTGGGGAGATTGCGCGCTGTTGGCGGGAGGTTGAAAAAAGGTGTGCGCACGCTTAAGACTCTCAAGTGCCCTCTCTTGATCCACGACGAGATCTTTGATGATAGGGAGTTTGTCGAGTGCTTCGATATGATCATTGGATTCTAGTTTGTATTTGCACGCTAACTGCTCTTTTCCGTTTACCCGCACGGCGCAACTTCCGCAGATACCGCTTCGACAACCGTGCGAATAGGTGAGCGAGGGATCGATCTCCTCTTTGATAAAATCTAAGGCATCGAGGAGAAACTTTACCTTTTGCGGTAGTGAATAGGTTGCATCGATGCTAGGGGTAGGGGTGCGATGTTTGCAATAGCGTTTGACGGTGATCTGTTTCATCCTTGCTCCTTGGTAATGAGGGTATTGTGTGTGAAGGCTTCATCTTTGTGCGGATAGTCACTTCGGTAGTGTGCACCGCGACTCTCTTTACGATCTTTTGCCGCTGTGGTAATCAATCGGGTGAGTGTGAGGCTGTTTTGATATTTGAGTAAATCAAGGAGTTGGGTATTGTAGACGCGACTTTTGTCAAAGAGACCGATCTCGGGCAGATGGGATTGGAGCGAGTGGATTGTTTGGAGTGCTTGGGTGAGATCGGCTTCGTTTCGGCTAATGCCGACAGCGGAGAAGAGCAGATGAGAGAGTGTATTGCGATCGGGATAGAGCGGGCGATCGCCAGTTGTTTCAAAGCGCCGATCGATTTGCTCTTGTGATCGTTTCGCATCATCGTTCTTTTGGATCGTAGAAGCTTCAAAATCGAGGGCAAAATGCGCTGCATCACGACCGAATGTGACAATCTCCAATAGAGAGTTACCGCCGAGTCGGTTTGCGCCGTGCACCCCCGCGTCACTACACTCACCCGCACCAAAGAGTCCGGGAATCGAACTCATCAAATGCTGATCGAGTGCTACCCCTCCCATCGTGTAGTGTGCGGCGGGTACGATGGGGATCGGATCGGTAGCAGGATCGACGCCGGCATAGATTTTGGCAAGATTACGCTCTTGGGGGAGATTGGCATCGATAAAGGCTTCTCCCAAATGGCGAATATCCAAAAAGATTTCATTTCCTTTATCGATCTGTGCTTTGATCGCTTGGGCAACTTTATCTCGTGGAGCAAGTTCATCGACAAACTGTTCTCCGTTTTGGTTGATGAGTTTGCCACCCGCGCCTCTAGCACTCTCGCTGATGAGTATCCCACTCCCTTTGAGGGCGGTGGGGTGAAATTGAACAAATTCAAGATTGCTGAGTGTTGCCCCCGCTTCATAGGCTTGGGTGATTCCGTCACCTGTGGAGTAGCGGGTATTGGTCGTATGGGGTTGATAGAGTCCCGCATAACCGCCGGTAGCTAGGATGACGCGCGGTGCATAGAGAGTATGGCATTGAGTTGCTTTGAGATCGAGAAAGGTAGCTCCGGCAATGTGATCGTTTTGTGTGATGAGCTCAAGCAGATGATACTCGCTATAGAGAGGAATCTCTAAACGAAGTATCTGATCATAGAGCGTATGGATAATCTTCAGTCCCGAGTAGTCTTGGCAGTAGCAGGCGCGTTTGCGACTGGCACCTCCCAAAGCTCTTTGCGCTATCTTTCCATCTTCAAGACGCGAAAAGGGTACACCTAATCGGTTGAGCCACTCTACACTTTGAGGAGCCTGTGCACAGAGTCGATCTATCATCTGCGTATCACCCAACCCCTGTGCGCTTTTGAGCGTATCTTCAGCATGCAGGGTCGTGGAATCATCCTCCACATTTCCCAAAGCGGCATTGATTCCACCCTGCGCCATAGCGGTTTGGCTTCGTGTCGGATAGACTTCACTCACAATCGCGACATTTGCCCCTCTCTCTTTGGCTTCGATCGCTGCGCTGAGTCCCGCACCACCCGATCCAATAACTAGAAGATCATATTGCATTTTCCCTCCCTCTTGACTGTTACTATGCTTAGTGCTATTATATCACTAAAAGTTCAAAAGGATATGCCATGTCCGGTGCGGGTGACGGGATCAAAGCAGAGAATGCATCATGGAAATTTAGTGGTGAAGTGGTTGATCGTTTTGAGGAGCATATTCAAAAATCGGTGCCTTTTTATGAAGAGGGGCATGCACTGATCCTCAAACTCAGCGACTATTTTGTCAAGGAGGATTCGATCTGTTACGAATTGGGGAGTTCGACGGGAAAACTCTCTTTTGCCTTGGCGTCGCGCCATCGTCAAAAGGGGGTGAAGTTTGTCGGGTTGGAGATCGAGGAGGAGATGCACGCCTATGCGACGCGTCACTATCGATCGCAGAATCTCCATTTTGAGCGGGAGGATGTGACGGTATATCCTTTTCAAAAGAGCGATCTGATCATCTCCTACTATACGATGCAGTTTGTGCATCCCAAACACCGTCAAAAGCTCTTTGATACGATCTACGATCGGCTGGAGTGGGGCGGTGCGTTTATCCTCTATGAGAAGGTGCGTGCGCCCGATGCGCGGTTTCAGGATATCGTCACGACGCTTTATGATGAGTATAAGATCGATAGGGGGTATAGTGCGGAGGAGATTTTTGCCAAAACGATGAGTCTTAAAGGGGTGTTAGAGCCCTTCTCGACCCAAGCCAATCTTGACCTGCTCAAAAGGGCGGGTTTTGTCGATGTGATGTCGATACAGAAGTATCTCAACTTTGAGGGCTTTTTGGCGATCAAATAAGCTCCTCAAATATCACTTAAAATCAGCGCTGTTTGCCTCTTTGATAGCATCAAGTAGTGTTTCAAAACCCTCTTTCGAAGCGTGTTCAACCTCTTGGAAATATTGGAGTACTTTTTGGCTTTGACTCTTATCTTTAAAGTAGAGATCAAGGGCTTTGCTGATTGAGTTATGTACGGTTTCATGATATTTATTGACACTGCTAATAGCTTTAGGATTTGTAGAGAGGAACTCTTTTGATGCGGAAGTAAACCACTTTCCGAATCGACAGCTTGCGTGATCCGCAACGGTTGTTTTTTCATTATTGAAGAGAGCCTTATAACCTTGCAGTTTGAGATTAATGTGATCTATTTTACTGTTGCTAACAGTAATTTCACGGGAAATATGAGTAACACTCTTTTTGATATTTTCACTGTTTTTCTCAATAGAGTTGATTCCGCTTGTGTACTCTTCAAGAATTTGCATAATTGCATCGGATTCTCTATTAAAGATTTCACTGGTTTCGATCATTTGGTTGGAGTTTTGCTTGAGACCGCTGATGTTGATCTCGACCTCTTGTGTCGCTTTTTGGGTGCGCTCAGCCAGTTTTCGTACCTCGTCGGCGACGACGGCAAAACCGCGACCGTGCTCACCGGCTCTAGCTGCTTCAATAGCGGCATTGAGGGCGAGGAGATTGGTTTGATCGGAGATATCTTTGATGAGGTTGATGATCTCGGCGATAGAGGTGACACTCTCACTGAGTGAATTGGAGTCATCTTTGAGTTGGTTGGTGTATTGCTGAATATTTTCGACAGAGTGAATAATGACATCCGTCTGCTCTTTTGTGTGAGAGACGATATCAAAAGTCTCACTGGTTCGATGATTGACATCCTCAAGCTGATCGAGGTTATCTTCGATCGTATCTTGTAAAAATGCTACACCGTCTTGATAACTTTCAAGCAACAAATTTAAAAGAGACGCTTTGAAGAGTGCTTCGCTACTATTTGTGTTGTGAAGTGCGCTCTCAAGCTGAGCAACACGATCTTTTAGTATCCTGTTCTCTTCTTGGAGAGCCTCTACATCATTGGATGTCGTAGTATCGCTGGATAGTGCAAACATAATTTTTATACCCCTTTTATGTGATAATGTTGCAAGTAACATCGACACTTATCAAAAAAGATTTAGAGCACACGCAAACAATAGAGCCCCCATGCCAACCAATGTAGCAATAAAACAGCATAGGCTAAAAATCGCAACGAAGATCGCATACAGCTAGAAGCGCGCCGAAAGAGAAGCAGTAGGAGTAGCATGACTACTAGGGAGATTGGAAGTGAGGGAATAGCTAAAACGGGGGCTACAAAGAGGTAAAAAAAACCAAACAGCGCACTTTTAAATGTCGCACCGTGGTAGAGTAAAAAGCTGACTGCTACGACAAATGCGACACCTAAACCACCTAAAAATGGTCGTAGATTAACGGATTTCAGTGACACGACCGTTGGTGATAAAGAGGGTCACTCGACTGCCTGCCGGATACATTGTAGGATTGTTGCCGTCAAGTGGTAAAACGGTTGTGATGGTTTTTCCGCTATCGAGTTTGACAGTGATGCGTTGGGCATTTCGCACATCCATATCCTCACCTGCCGCCGCACCGACCATGACACCCGCCATTGTCGCGAGATCTTTACCTTCACCTGCGCCGATTTGATTGCCGAGAACACCGCCACCTATCATACCCAAGAGCGAGGTCCATTTACCGTCTCCTTTAATATGAACAGCTTCATTGCTGACGACAACTCCGCTATAAGATTCACTGATAGATCCTGCGCGACTTGCATCGAGTACTTTTTGTGCGCAACCGATATTGAGCGTAGCAAGTGTAGCTAGAATAGTCATTGAAGCTAAAAAAGTTTTTGTTTTCATCACTTCCTCCTTTTATCCCCATTATACTCCTTTTGGGTGAATAAATTGTGAATGTTAAGGGAGACGCTCTATAATGGATAGTGAAATTCAAAAATTGGAGGAGTTATATGATGAAAACGATCTATCTATCTTTGTTGGTTGCCGGTATGGTATTTGCAGGATGTGCAGAAGAGGCGAGTAGCGCCAAAGGTGCCGTACAAAAAGTGACAAACGCTGCCAAGACAGGTGCGACTATGGGTGCAATCACCGGTAAAGGTGCGGTAAACGGTGCGATCAGTGGTGCGAAAGATGCGGCAAAAGGTGTTGCAAACGGTGTGACAGGTCAAGCGACCAAAGCGACAAATGTAGGCGAATCCGCAAATGGTGTGGTAAACGGTGCGGTTGAAGGTGCCAAAAGTGGCGTGGTAAACGGTAAAGGTGTCGTAAACGGAGCAGTTAGTGGCGCAAAAGATGCTGCAAAAAGTAAAGTGGGCGATCTCAAAAGCAAAGCGATTGACAAAGCGGTCGAAGTCGGTGACAAAAAGACAAACGGCGCGGTCAGTCAAGTCAAAGGTGCGTTAGGAAAATAAGCCCTTTGGAAGAAGCGCAAGAGAATCTCCTCTTGCGATAAACCCAATTAATGCAAAATTTGGGTTAAAATGAGAATCCCATACTAATTTCAGGATACCCTTCGCTATCTGTTTCTCCATCACGATCACGATAATCTTGTACCCATCCGACACTCATATAGGAGTTCCCGCCAAAGCTCATCGCTAATCCGGCTCTCACACCGTAGGTATCGTAATCTTTGTAGGGTGAATCGATAGAGGTGTGTGCATAACGAAATCCGGCATAGGGGTAGTATTGGGGTGTGTATTCGTAGTAGTAGGTGGCAGGGATGCTGATCTCGTTGATCTTAGGATCGTGACCAAACCACCCTTGGTAACCGATACCGACAGAGAAGTTGTCGATGAGAAAGTAGTTGAAGTTGGCACCGATTACGGTATAGGTATTGCCAAATCCCGTACTGCTTCCGGCACTAAAACCGAAATTTTTCTGCCCCGCCTTAAAGAGATCGGCGTGTAGTGAAAGTACCACAAGGGATAAAAGTGCTAATTTTTTCATTCTATTGACTCCTTTTTAAAAATTTCTTACCGTTTTGATAACTGCTTCGGATTTGAGCTTTTGGAAGTAGGCGTCGAGGAGTTGCGCCTCTTTTTGTTTCATCACTGCCGCAAAGATTTGATTTTTGACCTTTTCATAGGGGACGGTTTTGGGTGGGTTTTTGCTCTTGACAAAAAACATCACAAATCCTCGCCCTGTATTGATGATAGGGGTAAATTTTGCATCCGGAGTCTGTTTGATAAGGGCTAGGAGTTTTGGATTGACCCGTCTGGGATCGATAGTGATCTCTTGGATTTTAATCCCTTTTGGGTTGAGCATAGGATTGTGCTGAAGTGCTTGGAGGTACTCCCCTTTGGGTGCACTATACTGTAAAAGGGTATAGGTTGGCGGTGTTTGAAACTCTTGCTTATGCTCATTGTAAAAGGCTTTGAGATCGGCTTCATCTGCCTTTTTGATGCGCCCTCCCAGCACCTTTTTGTAGAGTTTATCTTTTTTAATTCGTTGGGCTAAATTTTGGCGATACTCTTTGTAGCTCAATCCCTGTTTGGCGATCTCCTGCTTGAGTTTTTCGACGGTGACACCGTTTTGTTTGGCGATCTCTTGGATAGCATGATCGATATCGATATCATTGACAAAGATACCGCTCTTTTGAATCGCTTGGGCTTCGAGCTTTTGCTGAATCAACGCTTGAATTGCTTGTTCTTTGCTCATATGTGCACGATTGATCAGTTGTTTGATCTCTGTTGTCGTGATGGGTTCATCATTGACACTCATTGCAACCGCGCCGATCATACGCGCCTCAAGTAATGTGCCCAGGAGTAGACAAAGCGATAAAAATATTTTCATTAAACTTATCCTTATTTTAAGCTTCTACCAAAGATTATAACACAATATGATAAAATCGTGAATATATCATAAACAAGGATTTTAATGACAGTTACGAGATTTGCACCGAGTCCTACGGGATACCTACATATCGGAGGTTTGAGGACGGCGTTATATAGCTATTTATGGGCACGAAAGAATAGTGGAAAATTTTTGCTGCGTATCGAAGATACCGATCTCAAACGAAACTCTGCCGAAGCAGCGCAAAAGATTGAGGAGGCGTTTGCATGGTGTGGCTTGAAGCATGACGGTGAGCCAATCTATCAATCACAACGATTCGATCTCTACAAGCAGTATGTGCAACAGCTCTTGGATGAGGGAAAAGCTTACTATTGTTACGCGACAAAAGAGGAGCTAGATGAGATGCGTGCGGCGCAACAAGCCAAAAAAGAGCGGCCGAGATATGATGGGCGATATCGTGACTTTTGCGGTGAACCGCCTTCCGGTGTCGATCCAGTCGTGCGTATCAAAGCACCGACGGAGGGAACGATCAGCTTTGTAGACGGGATTAAAGGGGAGTTGTCTTTCAATGTTCAGGATATGCTCGATGATTTTATTATCGCTAGAAGTGACGGTACGCCTACTTATAACTTTGTCGTAGCGATCGATGATGCGCTGATGGGATTGACTGATGTGATTCGTGGGGATGATCACCTCTCCAATACACCTAAGCAGATCGTTGTTTATGAGGCGTTGGGATTTGAGATTCCCAAGTTTTATCATGTGCCGATGATCCTCAATCCGCAGGGCAAAAAGCTCTCAAAGCGAGACGGTGCAACCGATGTGATGGAGTATAAGCAGATGGGCTACTTCCCCGAAGCGTTGCTCAACTTTTTGATCCGGCTTGGTTGGAGTCACGGGGATCAGGAGCTTTTTAGTATGGATGAGATGCTTGAATACTTTGATCCCAAAGATATCAACAGCTCCGCATCCGCTTACAATGCTGAAAAACTTCTCTGGATCAATGCGCAATATATGAAAAGTTTGCCTGCTGATCGCATATTGAATGATTTGCAAGCGCTTGGACTGGATATCGCGTCGCATCCTAAGCGAGAGTTAATCGTCGATGCATTGCGAGAGCGAGCTAAGACGCTTGTCGAGATGAAAGAGATGGCGGAGAAGATCATCGAGAAGCCGACTGCCTATGATGAAAAAGCGGTGAAGAAGTTTTTGGATGAGAGTGCGTTTGAGATTTTAGCTAACTACCTGCAAGAGCTCAAAGCGCAAGATGCATTGGAGAAGAGTGAGGATTTTGAAACCTTTACTAAAGCTTTTTTGGAAAAACACGATCTCAAGCTCAAGCATTTGGCGCAACCACTTCGTATTGCGATGGTCGGTAGTGCAGTGAGCCCTTCGATCTATGACACGATGGCGATCATAGGGAAAGAGGCATTTGTAGAGCGGATTGAAGCGCTCTTGGCATACTTTCAATCATAGTCGGTGTTAATCATCTATTAAGATTTCTACACTAGAATGCTACACGATTTTTACACGAACAAGATTTATACTTGTTCTATAATTTAAAATAAAAAGGTTTATTTATGAAAAAGATTTTATTTATCTCTCTCTTTCTTCTCTCATCACTCCTCTTTGGTGCTGAAGAGCAAAAGATGATTATTACTGATGTTAATGGGAAACAGTTCCATGTTACAGGTACCAAAGCTGGATTTAAGATTGATGAAGCAAAAGGTAAGGTAGTTTTTTTGGAGTATTTTGGGCATATGTGTCCTCCTTGTATGGCATCGATCCCGCACTATATTGATCTCACAAAAAAGTATAAAGATAAATTTGAAATGTTTGCCATTGAGGCACAAGGTTATAATGATGTGCAACTTAAAGAGCTTGGAAAAAAGAAGGGAATCAATTATCATCTTTTTAGTACAGACGGTGCCGGAGAGTTTTATCAGTATGTCGCCGGTCGTGCAGGTTGGAAAGGGGCGATTCCGTTTCTTGTGGTGACTGATCCGAAGGGGAATGTCAAGTTTATCAAAGCAGGATATATCGACGAAGCTGATCTTGAGCAACTTATTCAAAAGTATTCAAAATAATTTCTTAATTATTGGAGTTAGTTTTTAAATTAACTCCAATATAATTATAAAATAATTTACTTTTCATACGAATTTATGTAGGATCTTTATGATTTAAATTTAAGTCAAAGGAAAAGTAAATGAAAAGATCCTTATCTATCTTACTGATAACGGCACTCAGCGCTTTGGCTCAAGGAAACCATAGTATTTCACTCAAATATGGTTTAACTTCTCTTGAGAATGACAGCAGTACAAAATTTGAAAATTCAACCCTCTCACTTGACGGTGTCTATGATACGAGGTATGTGATCGATCCGCGTGTGGATTTGGTCTATGTCAATGTTGATGACAGCAAGCGATGGGGTGGAGTGAGCTCTACGCTGCAACTCGCTCTTAGCGGTCAATATGAGACGAGTACAGACTATAAACTATCCCCTTATGTTTTTGGCGGATTGGGTTATGAGAGTGTTTCAGACGGTGTGAAGTGTTTTGATTCCAACCCGTTTTTACAACTGGGGGCGGGACTGAAATATGCTTTGACTCCCAAGATCAACCTATTGGGAGAGGTCAAAGGGCTTCAAGTATTAGGTGGGGATAACCAAGACAATGAATTACTTGCCTCTGTGGGGGTCAATTTTTTACTCGGCGCGATGAATCTCTCAAAGCCTGCACCGATGAAAGTGTCTACACCGGCTCAAGTAACACAGGTGATAAATACAAAACAAGTCAGTGAAATTGATAGTGATCATGACGGTGTCCCTGATACGCATGATGATTGCCCCGGTACAGATATTAAAAATCTCAAAGCAAATGAGAGTATTGCCCAAAACGGATGTGTGCAAATTATCCTTTTGGATACAGATAATGACGGTTTAACGGATGATGTAGATAAATGCCCAAATACCCCTTTTGAAGAGCGAAAAAATGTCGATGCAAACGGTTGCTCTAAAGCAGTTGCAACACCGATACAGACAGAGACCAACTATGCAGATATGGGTGACAAGATAGACTTACACATCAAGTTTGATTCAAGTAAATCAGATATCAAAGCGGAGGCGATGCAGAAGATCAAAGCTTTTGCCAAATATATCAAATCGTTGGGGGCAGATACCATTGTGACGATTAACGGCTATACCGACAGTAGCGGAAATGAAGCGAAGAATAAAAAGCTTTCAAGAGATCGTGCCTTTGCGGTACGACAAGCGTTGATCAAAGCGGGACTCAAACCCTCTCAAGTCAGAGCTTACGGACTAGGTTCGCTCAACCCTATCGCAACCAATAAGACGGCTGAAGGAAGAGCAAAAAATAGACGCATCGAAGCGGTGATAGAGCATTAAGGAGAGATGATGAAAAAAGAGATATTTGCAACAACACTATTGGCAGTAGCACTATTAAGTGGATGTGGTGATCGAGGTGGAGATTGCGAAAGAACAACCGAGGGAGTAGGTGCTCCTAAAATAGAGTATAAAGATCCGGTAGCGATTATTGATTTGAATTCTACAACACACACTTATGTACCAAGCCTTGGCGAATATACCATTGATAGAACGCACATTGAGAATCCTTTTATCTATGATGGCAGCAGAAGTCAGGATAATGATGAGAACAATCAGAGTATCACAAAATATCAGTGGCACTTTTCACATACTTTCTCACCTGCATGTGTTGATATCAATACGAGTGCCGGTGTAAAGGCAGTTTTCAGATTTGCTAACACTGATACCAATGACACTTGCCAAAATGAAGCACTTAATAATGGTGAAATTAATGCTACACTTACAGTGACGGATGATGAGGGCAAAACAGCGTCTACAACCAAATCTATCAAAACCAATTAATTTTTGGCACCCGCTTTACTAGCGGTGCCAAAAAGAAAACTTTTTTTTACAAAAATCTATCTATTTTTCAGCTTTTTTTCTGTAAGATCATAATTATTTCATAATTAGAGAGAAAAATTGCAAAATTTGGTAAAGTTACTTCGTAATCTCAATGAACTTGTCATGTTCAAGCACTCTATCTTTTCACTCCCCTTTATCTTTATCGCAATGGTGGTTGCGGCAAAAGGGTGGTTTGGATGGAAACTTTTTGGTTTGGGGATTTTGGCGGCGGTGAGTGCGCGAAACTTTGCGATGGGTTTTAACCGCTACGCCGATCGCGATATAGATGCGAAAAATCCCCGTACCGCTTCGCGACCGAGTGTGGATGGGCGTTTGGGTGCGCAAAGTGTGCTAATTTTTACACTACTCAACGGGGCGATCTTTGTCTTTGTCGCATATCTAATCAATGATCTTGCGTTTAAGCTCTCTGTACCGATTTTGATCATATTGGCGTCCTACTCCCTTTTTAAGCGCTTTTCATCACTGGCGCATCTGATCTTGGGGCTTTCACTCGGGTTGGCACCGATCGCGGGGGTGGTTGCGGTCAAGGCGGAGGTGACACTGTGGTCGGTGCTACTGGCGATGGGTGTGATGTTTTGGGTGGCGGGTTTTGATCTGCTCTATTCACTGCAGGATATCGAGTTTGACAAAAAGCACAATCTCCACTCCATCCCCTCTCGATTTGGCAAAGAGAAGACCTTTTTGATCGCCAAACTCTTTCATCTTTTGGCGGTGATCTTTTGGATTGGGTTTGCTTACACGAGTGATAGTGGATTTTTGACCTATCTTGTTGTGGGCATGAGTGGTGCAATATTGGCGATGGAGCATCGGATCGTTGCACGCGATTTTACCCAAATCGATCGAGCATTTTTTACGCTTAATGGCTATCTTGGTATAATATTTTTAATTTTTGTGATATTAGATGAGGTCTTTTAAAGTATGAGTGAGATTCGATTTGTTAATGCCCCTTTAGTTTGTCACTATGCTCCTATCGAGACCAATCAAGAAGCGTATGAGCGAGAGTTTCAATCGATGAGCGAATATGAGGAGGATGCTATCGGGCAGTGGCTGAAGATCGCCAAAGCCAAAGGAGAGACGAGTGAGAGTGATCAGGTACTCTTGACACTCCTAGTGGAGCTACACAAAAAGATCGATCGTTTGACCGACATCGTAAAAGATGAGGAGAAGTTACTCCTTTCTCTCCCACTACAAACAGAGATCGATGCGATCGGTTTTGAGCATATTCATTTGGAGGAGGAGCGGTTGGAGCAGGGGGTGCACTACTATATGCGTATTCAGATGCCTCTCTTCCCGAAACGAGAAATTCCGGTTTTCATCGAAGGGATCGATACGAAGATCGCAAAGCTCATACGGATTCATGACAAAGATGAAAAAGATTGGAATGCCTATGTCGCGGCACGAGAGAGGGTGATGATTCGAGAAGCCAAAGGAAAACAGCGTGTTTGAGATGTTGATTTTTATCGCTTTTGCGATTGTGTTGTTGTTACTCATTGCCTTTTTCTATTTTCGTGATCAGAGTGTTTTTCAAAAGTTGCAAGCCTATGAGAGTGCGATCGATGATATTCAAAGCAGACTCCATCGCCTTGAAAATCAACCCCTCCCGCAAAAGGAGTCTAAGAGTGATCTCAAAGAGCTGATACTCAAACTCGAAGATCGATTTGACGGTAAATTGAGTGAAGTAGGGGAACCGCTTCTTCGTACCATTCGTGCGCTCAAAGCAATCGAAGATCGACTAGAAAAACTGGAAAAAAAGGTTGATGAGAAGATCGGTGAGATACGAAATGTACCACGAACGCAAGAGAATCTCACGGACACAAGTCGCTACGAGGAGCGCGTCATCACACTCTATAAAGAGGGAAAAAGTATCGAAGAGATTTCAAAACTCACGCGTATCGGTGTGGGTGAAATCGATTTGATGCTTCGTTTGGCAAAACTCAAAAAATGATCTCCAAAGCCCACCCCTCATGGCACCCGATCTTAGAAGAGGCGTATGGAGCGCTCGATCGGGATTATCGTCACTTTTTGGAGAACGATCGTGGCTATTTCCCCGACAAATCTAATTTTCTCAATGCCTTTACCCTCCCGCTCTCACAGACGCGCTATATTCTTTTTGGTCAGGATCCCTATCCTAGACGCGAGAGTGCGATTGGCTATGCCTTTATCGATGGTAAAGTCAATAATATTTTTTCCCAAACTGGCTTGAGCAAAGAGGTCAATCGTGCGACAAGTTTGCGCAACTTTATCAAGATGCTTTTGGTTTTGGAGGGGAAACTGGACGAGGATCGCAGTCAAGAGGCGATCGCAAAGATTGATAAGATCGGAATGATTCAAACCGCCGATGAACTTCGCAAAAACTTTGAAAAAAGCGGCGTGATGCTACTCAATACAGCACTTGTCTTTACCGATAAAAAAGAGAGTACAAAGCATATCAAATCATGGAAACCCTTTATGCAGTCACTGTTGGGGGCGATCAAAGATGAGGGTATTGAGCTGATTTTGTTTGGGAAGATGGCGGATTTGTTGGGAAAGTTTGAGCAGACGCAAGGTATGGTGAAGCATACGATGCCCCACCCCTACAATCTCTCTTTTATTGATGATACCACGGTACATCGACTCTTCTCCTCTATGCCTCTTTTGTGGAGATAAGCTCCTCATAGAAGGTATCGAGATCGTCAAAGAGTTTTTCACTAGCACTCTCCATATCTTTAAAGTTTTGAATAAGTTCTGGCGCCATCTCTTGTGTGAGTTCCTCATCTGTGAGGTCAATATTTTTATTGGCAAATGTATGTACATCCGCGTGTGCATTATTAATCGCTTTGAAGCTTTTGAGCTTGCCGTATTTCTCTTTACCCTCTCCCTCGTACCATCGACCGAATCGGCACTGATGGTGATTGACTTGGGTACTGATATTGCCCGCATCGTGTAGAACGGTTTTGTACGCATTGGCTTTAAAGACAATATGATCAGACTTGATAGAGGTGATAAAGATCTTCTCTTTTGTATTCTCACCCAATTTGGCAGTTTCGTTCGCATTTTTGTTAAACTCTTCGAGTGCGAGTTGGAAGTTTTCTACCGTCTCTCCTGAAGTGTTGGCGATCTCATTGACCTCTTCGGCATCTGACTGTATCTGTGTCGTCTCTTGCTGGAGGGTTTGGATGGTGATGGAGATCTCACTTGTCGCCTTTTGTGTGCGTTCAGCCAGCTGTCTTACCTCATCGGCGACGACGGCAAAACCGCGACCGTGCTCACCCGCTCTTGCCGCTTCGATAGCGGCATTGAGTGCGAGAAGATTTGTCTGATCGGCAATATCTTTGATGAGGGATACGACGGTTGAGATCTCTTGGGTACGATCGGCGAGTGAGCTGATAGCCATTGCAACATTGTTGATAAGCTCCATTAAATTACTAAGTTTGCTTGAGAGCTCTTGTGTGGTGTGAAGGGCATCATTCGACTTTTTGGAAGTTTCGGTTGATAAGTCTGCAACCTTCTCCATTTGATCCATCGCCTCTAAAATCTCATTTTGTATGATATTAATAGATTTTGCGATGCCACCGCTGATCTCTTCAAATTCGAGTGCGAGATTGGATTTGAGTTGCTCTTTTGCCGCATCGCTAATCGCTTGAACCGCTGTTTGGTTGACACTACAAGTCTCTTTAAAACTCCCTTTAAGCCCTTGACAAAAGACTTTGCGGTAAGTGTTTCCTTTACTCGCTTCGCTGATAGCGCTACTTGTCCCTCGCATGAGTGCTTCCATCTGATCGAGCATGTTGTTGATATTCCAAGCGGCACGAGCAAGTGGGTGTGTGGGATCAATACCGGTGATACGAACTTCTAAATTGCCCAAAGATGCTTGTTCGGTTACATAAGAAATTTTTTCTCCTAAATCGTCCTGAACCGCCTTAGTGCTTTTTTTAGCCTTGGATGTTGATGATAAACTCGTCATAGCTTGAAACTCCTTTCTCTTTTAATACATTTGCGAGATAGTTAACAGAGGCATCAACCCCTTCGCTTTTCTCTATTTCTAACATTTTGGCATAGAGGGGTTTGATGATCTCTAGTGCTGCAGGATTGGGTTTGATACGAATCGAGTAATAACCGATAATATTGTGGTTGTGATCATAAGAGGGGGTGACATTGGCATAGACCCAGTAAAAAGATCCGTCCGCTGAGAGGTTTTTGACATAAGCAAAGATCTCTCTGCCGTTTTGCACATAATTCCACAGAAGTTTGAAAACTGCTTTGGGCATCTCAGGATGTCGAACAATGTTATGAGGTTTGCCAAGTAGCTCCTCCTCCGTCATTGCTGCCATCTCCATAAAGATCTCATTACAATAGGTAATGTGACCTTTGAGATCGGTCTTTGAGACGATAAAATCATCCACATTCATGACCCGTTCCTGATTGGTGGGAATCGGTTTACTCATCGTAAACTCCTTTTTTGTTGATTTCTATGCTACAATATCGTCAATAGTTAAAATCTTTTTAGGGGTGGGGAAGTATGCTGATAGACGGTCACGGGCGGAAAGTGGATTATTTGAGAGTTTCGGTGACGGAACGGTGTAATTTTCGTTGTCAATATTGTATGCCTGATAAACCCTTCTCATGGAAGCCCAAAGAGAATCTGTTGAGCTTTGAGGAGCTGTTTCTCTTTATCAAAGCGGCGATGGATGAGGGGATCACGAAGGTGCGCATCACGGGTGGTGAACCGCTTCTGAGAGAGGATCTCGATAAGTTTGTCGCGATGATCTACAACCATAACCCAGCCGTCGATCTTGCCCTCACGACCAACGGCTATCTCTTGAAACAGACGGCGCAAAAGCTTAAAGATGCCGGGCTGAAACGACTCAATATTTCACTCGATTCACTCAAACCGCAAGTGGCAAAGGAGATCGCTCAAAAAGAGGTGCTTGGTTCTGTGTTGGAGGGGATTGAAGAGTCGCTTCGCGTGGGACTTGGGGTGAAGATCAACATGGTGCCGCTCAAAGGCGTCAATGAGGATGAGATTGTGGATCTGCTCGATTTTGCCAAAGAGAGAGGGATTGAGATTCGTTTTATCGAGTATATGGAAAACGCGATGGCAAATCATCAGATCAAAGGATTACTCGGCAAAGAGATCCTTGAGAAGATCAAAGAAAAATATCGTATCGAGAAGATCGGCCGTCAGGGAAGTAGTCCGAGTTTTGCCTATAAGCTGGAGGATGGGTATCGCTTCGGGCTCATCGATCCGCACAAACATGATTTTTGTGAGAGCTGTAACCGCATTCGACTCACGGCGGAGGGCTTTTTGATCCCTTGTCTCTACTTTGATGAGGCGATGAGTATCAAAGATGCGGTGCAAAAAGGGGATATTGAAGCAGCGGTTGAAGTGCTACGACAAGTGCTTCGTGACAAGCCGGAGAAAAACCGCTGGAATGAAGATGAGAATGAGCTCTCAAATCGAGCCTTTTATGAAACAGGTGGCTAAAACCGTTCCCTTGGTGGAGCACTTTTACTCCTTTCAGGGTGAGGGGCGCTATGCGGGGGTACCTTCGATCTTTATTCGACTAGGCGGATGCAACTTGGGTTGCAGAGGTTTTGGCGTGGAGATCGATGGGGTGATCGGATGTGATTCACTCAAGGCGGTACATGAGAAGCAGTTTGGCGATCGTTGGGAGCGGGTTGATGATCTTGTCGCTATTGTAGAGAGTTATCTGCAAAAGGTCGATTTTCTACCCGATCTGGTGATCACGGGTGGTGAACCGCTTCTTCATTACCCGTCGCCGGTGTTGATTGGGCTTTTGGAGTTTTGTTGCCAAAAGGGTATTCGTGTGACTTTTGAAACCAATGCGACGATTTTTATCGATTTTGAACGCTATCCTATCTATAAAGAGATGATCTTTTCGATGAGTGTCAAGCTTAAAAATAGTGGCGAACCTCAAGAGAAGCGCCTCAACCATAGAGCGATTGAGGCGATTGTGGCAAATGTGAAAGAGTCATTTTTCAAGTTTGTTGTGAGAGGTGAGGCGCAGGAGAGGGAAGAGATCGCGATGATTACCAAAGCATTTGGAACAGTACCTATCTACTGTATGCCGATGGGAAGTACGGCACAGGAGCTCACCAGATATGACAAAGATGTCGCACAGTTGTGCATCCAAAACGGCTACCGCTATGTTGATAGGATGCATATTCGCTTATGGAGCAATGAGGAGGGGAGATGATCATACGAAAACTTTTTAAGTTTGAAAATGCCCATATTGTGCGTAACTGTACGAGTGAACGGTGCAAATTTAGTTTGCATGGGCACTCCTATAAGATAGAAGTTCTCTTTGAGTCAAACTATCTTGATCAGGGGCAGATGGTGTATGATTTTGGCTTGACAAAGACGACAATTAAGGATTTTATCGATTCGTTTGATCATGCGACGGCGATTTGGAGTGGAGATGATAGTGACTATATTGAGGCAATTAAGCGCTATTCATTGCGTTGGGTGATGTTGCCGGTCTCTCCGTCTGCGGAGCAGTTTAGTCGGGTGATTTTTTTAGCGGTGGATCGTATTTTGGCACAAACCAAGATGAAAAACGGCGAGAAGGGTGTGCGACTTCACAGTGTGATCGTCCATGAAACCGATACGGGATATGCGCAAGGTTTTCGAGAAGATGCTTACAATGAACAGATGGGTAAAATTGACCTCAAAGAGATCATCTTTAGTGAGCAAGTGTGCAAAGAGTGGCAAGATCCAAAAATGTGGGAGAAACTGCTTGCCGGAGAAGAGTTTGAAAATCCAAAACCTATTTCATAGAGAACCCCAAAAAATTAGAATTTAAATCATAAGCAAAGTTGTTTTTAACAAAAAGGGGGTAAAATGTCCATGCAAATTCATTTAATTAGGAGAAAAGAACAAATGAAGAAAACTTTTTTATATTCATTGGTTGTGGCTTCACTACTCGTAGGATGTGGTGATACATTGAAAGAGACAGCAGGAAATGCAGTCGATAGCGCCAAACAGGCAGCTAGTAGTGCGGTAGATGCGGCAAAAGAGGGTGCAAAAGATGCAGCAGCCGGTGCAGTGGACGCAGTCAAAAACGGTGCAAGTGTTGCAGATGCGGCTAAAGATGCGGTTGCAAATGCGGCTGAGAAAGCAAAAGATGCAGCAAAAGATGCAGCAGGTGCAGCGGTAGAAGGTGCAAAAGATGCGGCAAGTAGTGCAAAAGAGGCAGTCAAAGAGACAGCTGAAAAAGCGACTGACGCTGCAAAAGAGACAGCTAAAAAAGCAGCTGATACAGCGAAAGAGGGTGCGGAGAAAGCAACAGGCGCAGCAGCAGCGGCGACAGGTGCGGCAAAAGAGGCAGCAGCAGGTGGTGACGCGGCAGCAGCAGGTGCGAAAATCTTTACAAAATGTGCGGCATGTCACGGACAAAAGGCTGAGAAAAAAGCACTTGGTGCAAGTCATGTGATCGGTGGCTGGGATGCAGCGAAAGTTGAGAAAGCACTTCACGGCTACAAAGACGGTACTTACGGTGGTGCGATGAAAGGTGTCATGAAAGGTCAAGCAGCTGGACTTAGCGATGATGATATCAAAGCAGTAGCTGCGTATATCTCTACACTTAAGTAGTCTAAAAAACTTTATAGGGCGTTCGCCCTATGAGGTGAATCTCTCGAATTTTTCTTGTGAAAGATCCCAATTAATCGGTAAGAATTTTACTAACTCTCCCTCTTCTATACTTTTATTTGTTCCATCCACAGCAATAAATCCGTTACAGTGATTAAGCACATTGACACTTCCGGGAGCAAATTTTGCAAGCGGTTGAAACCCTTGATGGGTGAGATTGCCGGGAATGAGGTCGGTAACGCCACGGGGATTTTGGATCTCTTTGAGGAGCGGCGTGAAGATAAAGTCGGGATAGGCTGATCGCTCTGCTGAGAGTTTTTTGATGAGAAATTTACCGAATATTTCAAAGTTGAGTGCGCTTGCGAGCGGATTTCCTGGGAGATTAAGGATCAAAGTCTCTTTGATCTTGCCGAATGTTGTCGGTTTGCCGGGTTTGACAGCGACACGACTAAAGTGTTCTTGCATCCCCAGCGTTGCAAACGCCTCCTTGGTGAAGTCAGCCTCTCCGACGCTTACGCCACCACTGGTGACGATGAGATCGGCACCACTCTCGAGTGCCTGCTGTACCAATGAAACAATTGACTCTAAGTTATCTTCTGTTTTGCCGATAAATTCCGCTTGGGCGCCGAAAGCTTTGGAGCGTGCGATGAGGTAGGGGGTGTTGGAGTTGTAAACTTCTCCCTCTTTTCGTACTTCGCCGGGGAGTTTGAGTTCGCTCCCACTTGCAAAGACGGCAACTTTGGGTCTGCGAAAAACCTCTACCTCTGTGATACCTTGACTGGCTAAGAGGGCGATATGGGCAGCAGTGATGCGATCGCCGGTGTTTAGAATCGTTTCACCGATATCGATATCCTCCCCCTTTCGTCGGATATTTGCACCCTTGGGAAGCGATTTTTGTAGAGTGAGTTGAGTGCCGTTTTGTGTCGCTATCTCTTGGGGTATGACGGCGTAACTATCTTGAGGAACTCTAGCGCCGGTAAAGATACGGGCGGCTTGGTGAGCTTCGAGACGACACTCCTTGCTTGATCCCGCAAAGATTTTATCAACGATCTCAAAGGGCTCTTGCGATCCGCCGACGGCATAGCCGTCCATTGCAGAGTTGTCAAAAGAGGGGAGTGCAAGGGTCGCTTTGAGGGTGATAGCGCAAATGCGATTAAGTGCATTATTAAGTGTGACGCGCTCCTTTGAGGGATGAAACGAACATGCATCGATCTTCTCTAAAGCATCCAAAAGCGCAATCATTCGATATCACACCGAAAGTCAATATTGTCAAAGAGTGTGATGCTATCTTCTATCACTCCGTGATAGTTTCGCTCCGGATCGTGCATATCGAATCTCAGATCGAGTTTTCCCTCTTGTTGTGCCGGACAGTAGTCTATCTTGTAAAAGCTATTGGCAAAGGCATTGAGTCGTTGCGCAAGATTTTCAAACTCTGTATCGAGGAGCTTGGTCTCATCCGCTTTGAGATAACCGTCCTTGCCGATCTGCTTGAGAATCGCATCATCGACATCATTCCCCAGACCGATAGTATAGTAGTAGTTGCGCTGATAGAGACTCAGATCGGAGAGGAGTGTTTTGGGAGTGACATTGTTTCCGACGGTATGGCGTCCATCGGTAAAGACGACGAGTGTAGCAAAGTCGTAGTGTTTTTTGTTGTTCTCATCGATATTGGAGGATTTATGAGGGATGCAGTCTTGGAACCAGTTGCAGATGATGTCATCCGCAGCGACTTTGATGGCACCGTAGAGATTGGTGGAGTTGTATCCCTCTAGGTATTTTTTGCGCCATGCACGATCGTAGAGTTTGTCGAGTGAGTGTTTGAGAAACTCTTTGTCATCCGTCGGATCGGCGTTGTTGGAGAGTGGGAGAGGTTTTCGTTGAGAGTTAAAGTAGTAGATAGACATGAGTTGATTGGAGGAGACGATAGAATCGATAAACTTTTTGGAAGAGGAGACAATTTGATAGCAGAGATTGGAGGGATCATTGGTTGCATTGAGTTCATCGCAATCACTGACTATCGAACCTGAAAAGTCGAGGAGTAGAAGAATTTTATTGGAGACAGTTTTATTATCTTTATTGACGCGAAATTTGGATTCGTCAATGTGCTTATCATTCTCATACATTGTGTAAAATTCATCCTGATCGAGTCCGGCAAGCGGAAGATCATGTTTGTGTGTTTTGGCCTGGTAGAGGATAGAGTAGTGACCGCTATCTCTGTAATTTCCCTCTTTGTCAAGTAGGGTGTTGGTCTTGGAGATGATCTTGAAATCGACCAACCCACCGTTGGGGTAGTTTGCACTGGTGGTGCGAAGTGTTGAGGAGCCGTCACCTGCTCGACCACATCCGATCGCTACGATTATGATGAGCCATAAGAGTGAAAGATGGAAGAGTTTCATATTTTCTCCTTAGAGGTACGCTTAAAATAATTTTACCTTCTTCTTGCTTAAGGGGTTCTCTGAATCTTTGTGATATAATCAATCTAAAAAATATTACGGGAACCTACGCTTGGACTTACTCTCACTTGATTATCGCGATCCGATTTACGGGGTTATTGTTCTTATTGTTCTGGTGATGATCATCTCTTTTAGTACCTATTGGTGGGGGATATTTAAGAGTAAAGAGGAAGAGACCAATATCAAGAAATTTGTCAAGAAGTTTGATCAGTATGATAGCTTCAATGATTACAAAACTTTGATCGTCAAGAAAGATTTACCGACAGAATCGGCGATCTTGATGGCGTTGACCTTTGAGAAGAGTGGGGAGTATGAGAAGGCGATTGAGATCTATTTGGCGCTTTTGAAAAATATGCTCGGTCCTCAAAAGCGCAAAGATCTTTTGACGCTTTTGGGCAAAACCTACTATAAAGCCGGTTTTTTGAAAAAGTCTGAAGATACACTGCTTACTTCACTGAAGCTCTATCCCAAAAATGAAGAGGCTTTGACCTATTTGAGTGTGATTTATGAGATACTGCGAGAGTATGATAAAGCGCTTGAAGTGTTGGATACGCTAGAGGCTATGGGAATTAATGTGGGGGAGAAGCGGATCTATTTTCAAGCACTGAAAATCATTCATGACAAAAAGATGCCTGATGAGCAAAAGCTCCAAACCCTCAAGTCGTTAGGACTCGATAAGCGAATCGTGCAACGAAAGATTTTTGAGTTTGTCAAGTCTCATCAGCTCTCGTTTGATGAGGAGATGCTTCAACATTTCAACTTTAAGAATCTCATCGATCTATTGTGGATGAGTGACTATCATATCTTTGACCCGAAGTATGTTGAAAAAAATAGACTGCTTGCAGAGGTATTTAGTGCAAAAGGGGATGTGCAACTTGCCAAAGAGAGTGATGTATTTGAGTTGAATGTACTGTTGAAGTTGCGATCGATTCATGAAGAGAGTGCGGATTTGAGTTTCTCTTATCTGTGTGATAACTGCAAGCATGTTTTCCCGATCTATTTTTACCGATGCCCCAAGTGTCAGCAGATCGATACGACGGATATTGAGACCAATTTAATAAAGAGAAATTATGAAACAGGTTCATTTATTTAGCGACGGATCTTCGCTGGGAAATCCCGGTCGGGGAGGGTATTGTGCGATTTTGCGCTATCAGGACAAAGAGAAGATAATCAGCGGAGCCCAAAACGATGCGACGAATAATCAAATGGAGCTCAAAGCGGTCATCGAGGGGCTCAAAGCGCTCAAAGAGCCGTGTAGTGTCGAGATTGTCAGTGACTCTTCTTATGTAGTCAAGGGGATCAATGAGTGGTTGGATGGTTGGGTCAAAAAAGAGTTTAAAAAGGTGAAAAATCCGGATCTGTGGAGAGAGTATCTGGAAGTCGCTAAGCCCCACAGGATCAATGCGACATGGGTGAGAGGACATGCAGGACATGCTGAGAATGAAAAATGTGATAGAATAGCTAAAGAAGAGGCAGAAAAACTGTAAAGGAGGTGTGTATGGATCAAGGGTGTAGTTTGGAAGATCGGATCGGATATCGATTTAAAAGTAGAGAGCTTCTTGAGGAAGCATTGACCCATAAGAGTTGCAAAAAACCTTATAACAATGAGAGATTGGAATTTTTAGGTGATGCGGTGCTTGATCTGGTGGTCGGTGAGTATCTGTATAAAAAATTTCCAAAATATCATGAGGGGGATCTCTCTAAACTCAGGGCTTCTATCGTCAATGAAAAGGGGTTTCAAAAGTTTGCGCAAGCCTTGAGTTTAGGAGATTGTATCTATATTTCCGCTGCGGAGGAGAACAATGAAGGCAGACAAAAAGCCTCCATCTGCTCCAATGCCTTTGAAGCGGTAATGGGTGCGGTCTATCTCGACGGTGGATTGGCGGAGGTGGAGCGGATCACGACGGGATTGCTGGAGAGTGTCTATCCTGATCTGACACTAAACTCGATCTTTCGCGACTACAAGACGACGCTCCAGGAGGTGACACAGGCAAGAGTCGGTGTGACACCGGAGTATCAGCTTCTCAAAGCGACGGGTCCCGATCACAAAAAGGAGTTTGAGATCATGGTCAAGGTAGCGGGTAAGGGACTGGCTACGGCAAAAGGCAAAAGCAAAAAAGAGGCTCAACAAGAGGCGGCAAGAAAAGCGCTTGAAATATTGGAGAAGGACAAAGATGGGGACCAATAGCTTCGGTCTGAAGTGGTGTGTGACGACTTTTGGTGAATCGCACGGCAAGGCGATCGGATGTATCGTCGATGGTGTGCCGGCGGGATTGGCGATCGATGAAGCCTTTATCCAAAGTGAGCTCGATCGGCGAAAACCGGGGCAAAACCGCTTTGCGACGCAACGCAAAGAGAGCGATAGTGTTGAGATACTCTCCGGTATATTTGAGGGAGTGAGCACGGGTACGCCGATCGCGATGGTGATCTTCAACAGCGACCAAAAGAGCAAAGATTACTCCAATATCAAAGATCTCTTTCGTCCCGCACATGCCGATTTTACCTATTTTCACAAGTACGGTATCAGGGATTATCGAGGCGGGGGTCGAAGTAGTGCGAGAGAGACGGCGGCGAGAGTGGCGGCAGGTGCCGTGGCGAAGCTGATGCTTAGGGAGATCGGTGTGAGTATCGAGAGTGGCGTGGTAGCGATCGACGGTATCGAAGCAGAGCAGTGCGACTTTGCATATGCCAAAGAGAGTGCGATCTATGCGCTTGATCCGAGTAAAGAGCTGGAGCAAATGGAGGCAATCGATCGTGCCAGAGAAGCACATGATTCGGTCGGAGGTGAAGTGCTTGTGCAGATGCGTGGCGTACCCGTAGGCTTGGGTGAACCGCTCTACCACAAACTAGATGCCAAACTTGCCGAAGCGATGATGGGGATCAATGCCGTCAAGGGGGTGGAGATCGGCGACGGAGCTCATTCGAGCCGTCTCAAAGGGAGTGTGAACAATGACGAGATCACCAAAGAGGGCTTTGTGAGCAACCATAGCGGAGGGATACTCGGCGGGATCAGCAACGGCGATACCGTCGTGCTTAAAGTCTATTTCAAACCCACCCCTTCGATCTTCAAACCCCAACGCACCATCGATACACAAGGCAATGAGAGAGAGATCACACTCAAAGGCAGACACGACCCTTGTGTAGCGATCCGCGGATCGGTCGTCGCCGAAGCGATGGCGGCATCGGTACTAGCAGATATGGTACTGCTCAATATGAGCGCTAAAATGGACTATCTCAAAACACTCTACCGATGAGGTGCCGGCTATGCCACAGTGAGCAAACGACGCTCTTTCATCAGAGTGAAGATCGTGACTACTATCTCTGCGGGGAGTGCGATCTCGTCTTTGTGCCTTCAGAGTTTTTTGTCAATCAATCGGATGAAAAAGCGAAGTATGACAACCATCAAAACAGTATCGAAAATGAAGGGTATTGTCAATTTTTAGATCGGCTACTTCTGCCGATGCAAGCGCTTTTGAAGCCCAAAGCGAAAGGACTTGATTTTGGCTCCGGTCCCGGTCCGACACTCCATCAACTGATGCAAAAACGAGGCTTCAAGATGGATATCTACGATATCTTTTACCACAATGATCTGAGTGTTTTTACCAAACGATATGACTTTATCACGAGCACCGAAGTGATCGAGCATCTCCATCGCCCGCTCTTTGAGATCGAGCGACTGTGGGGAATGCTCAATGATGATGGGGTGCTGGGATTGATGACGGGATTTCGCCCTGATGATTTTGCTTCATGGTACTACAAACGCGATCTAACACATATCAACTTCTTTACCCCCAAAACCTTTGCGTGGTTGGCACAAAAGTTGGAAGCAGAGTTGACGATACCGTGTGAGGGGGTGGTGATCTTGGGGAAGGGGTATAATACCCACGGGTGGGCTTAGCAGATGTAAGATTTTGCATTTTGTAAAAGATTGCATCTGCTAAGCCCATTATGAGTATCTAGGGTTTTTAGAGGTGCCCTATATATGTACCTGCAAAGCATAGTGCATATTCGATGCATATTAAACCCAAAATTTGCATTAGAGATTAACAATCTTAGCAAATCATTTGGCTATGGGCATTTACAAAAAATCATCGATTAACCTCTTGGTCAACCTCAAATTTTTTGCTAACACCCAAAACCAAAGCATTTGCTAAATCTTTGCTAATTCTAATGCAAAATTTGGGTTAAATTTACTCCGGATGATGGAGATACTCCTGTAAAAGATGAACATACCGTTTCAAAGCCCTATGCCAATAATCTCAGTGATGAAAATAGCGGAAGTATAACCACTACTGAAGATGTCACAAATGATCCGACGGTAAGTACGGTAAAAGGGGAGCTTGTCATCGAACAAGGTAAGGCAAGATATAAGCTGGATATACCGGTACCTCCGGGCTCGGGTGGGATGGAGCCGAAGATCTCACTAGAGTATAACTCAGCCGGAGGAAACGGCTACCTCGGTAAAGGTTGGGGAATAGGTGGGCTCTCCGTTATCACAAGGTGTCCAAGTACAGTAGCGGTGGATAAAAAGGTGCGGGCTGTTCATCTTGACGCACAAGATCAATACTGTCTTGACGGGCAACGACTTATCAAGATTGGTTCGAACGGTTCACAAACAGAGTATAGAACACAGATCAACAACTACTCAAAGGTGATAGCCCATGAAACCGATAGGAGTCGCTATGGACCGGAGTCTTGGACAGTATATACCAAAAGCGGTCTCATCTATGAGTACGGTGTCGTCGAATCCAATAGTGGTACGGAAAAAAACTACTCTAAAATCATCGCAAACTATCATGATGTCCATACAAAAAGAAGTAAAAGTCTCTCTCAGTCGGTAGATGCTGATCAGATAGTGCTGTCTTGGGCGGTATCCTCTATCCGAGATAGAACCGATAATGGCAATATCATAGAGTTTTTTTACAACTATGATAAAAAAAACAGAGAGAGATACATCAAAAAGATCACCTACTCCGGTGGGAGAGTTGAGTTTGAATATGACAAAGGAAGCGGTACTCGAAGAGATACGATAAGTGGATATCTTGCCGGAAGTCGATATCAGATATCTAAGCTACTGTCTCTGATCAGGATTTATGATACTGAGGATAACAATATCGAAACTTACGGTTTAGAGTATCAAACGAATACGAAATATACGCAGTTAACAAAAATTCGTCATCTAATCAACGGTGTAGAGATTCAACCTCTCGATATCACATGGAGTGAAGAGAGCTATAAGTCTGCAAGTTATCAGATGAAAGAGCAAACATTCAATAGTGTAAATAAAATATTTGCTCTAGCAGACTGGGAAAATAACGGAAGTGCTTATTTGGCGTCAATTGTCAATGAAAATGCTACGGTTCATACACTCTCAGATATCAACGGTGACGGTTTTATCGATAAAGTTTTGTATGATGTTCAAGGCGATAAAACACTCCATGTTGCTTTTGGCGGAATAAATACAGAGCTTAAGTATAAAGAGATAGCCACTATCGGTAAAGATATGGGATTTGATCCGAACTTTATCTTTTTTATCGATGTGGACAATGACGGAAAGAGTGACTTTGTCGCGGCGAAAGAGGGTGGTATCTACATCTCTTTGGGTACCGGTTCAAGCTTTCCTGCTCCCAAAAAAGTTCAAGGTCTCGATCTCACAAACCTTAAAAAATCAGATACACCGATCTATCTTGTAGATCTCAACAAAGACGGATTGCCTGATATCATCCACTTTAACACAAACTTTGTTGAGATATCCTATAACGATAATGGTCACTTTCAACCTTTTCAGACAGTCGTAGATCTTGGGCAAAGCTTCACCCAAGCTGACGGATGGCAAGGCACAAATGATTATGGAGAAGATAACTTTCCAAGAAGATTTGCCGATGTCAACGGTGATGGATATCTGGATCTCATCGGATTTGATCAAACTGGTGTCAAGGTAGCTATCAATGCCGGTAACGGATTTGAGGCACCCTATCATGCAAGTATTGATTTTGGATATGACGATAATTGGAGAGAGGGGTTGCGCAAACGCATCATAGCCGATATCAATAATGACGGATATGCTGATATTGTAGGTTTCGGAGCTGACAAGACTTATATTTATTACGGCAACGGTAAAAGAGAAACGGATAAAGGATTTGAGTATATCAATGATATCGATGACTTTTCCACCAATAAAGGGTGGGGGAAAGAGACCTATCGAGGTTTGTATGACATCAACAACGACGGCACACTAGATATCGTCGGCTTCAAAGATCATAAACTCATCCAATACATCTCCGATCAGCGATTTCATGTAGTGACGGCATTTAACAATCACAAAGATCAGTCACTCACACTCTACTACTCCTCCTTGATGGTAGATAATATCTATCAAAAGGGTTCAGAGAGTATTTACGGTGTCACACTCACCCCGCCTATGCTGGTCGTCTCCAATGTCGCGGTGCATGATGGGGATAGTATCGATAATGAAGTTGTCGATGAATACCGATATAGTGGATATAGGGTCGATAGAGTCAGGGGAGCGCTCGGCTTTGAGAGAGTAAAAAAGATTCATAAAACAACCACCGATCCCTCAAAAAATATCCAAAGTGTTACAGAGTACTATCAGGGATTTCCCTATATCGGGATGGTGCATTATATCTATAGTGGATTTGCACTACCCATCAATGCACCCTACAGCGGTGAAGTCATCTCCTCCACCTCAAACAGTATGGACTATTTTAACTTTTATGCAAAGGTCTATGATGTCTACCTGAAGACCGGCTACAATAGTGATCACCTCACAGGAGCCGGTACCCTTACAGAAAATAGCATCTATAACGACGGCACAGGTAATATCCACACCAGTACCGTTAAAACTTACAATATCAATAACAGATCAGAAACCTACTACACCACCGCAACAACCAACGAATACGCTGACAATAAAGAGGAGTGGCTGATCGGCAGACTCTCCAAAGCGACCGTAGAATACGGAAGATCCGACACCGATAAAGTCATCACCAAACTCTCTAGCTTCGAATATGATCCCAACAGTGGATTGCTCACCAAAGAGAGTGTCGAACCCAACCAAGAAAAAAG
>JALVVN010000039.1 GCA_027023405.1 Campylobacterales bacterium | reverse complement strand
GTCAAGATGCTTGATCAGATTGCATTATTATCAGAGATGAAGTACAATGAACTTTTTTAAGACTTTTGATATTTAATATCTGAAAATCATAAAACTATTTGCAATGGTTATATTGATCTTAAATTTGTAAATCTCTAAAATCTAGTAGTCGTTTTTTTAATCCATCTAGCTCTATCGTACTTAAGTCCCAAACGATTTTAGCATCTACACCAAAATATTCATGTACTATAAAATTTCGAAAATCTTTGATACTTCTCCATGGAAAATCAGGGATTTTTTCTTGAAGTAAATCGATAATTTTTGATATAGCTTCACCGATGATAATATATTCTCTGATGGTAGCACTGTAAGTTTTTCTATCATCTTCGAACTCTTCAAAAGTTAAATCGTTGATATAATCTTCAATAGCTTCAATAGACTCTAGGGCATCTGTAACATAGAGCAAGATATCTCTGTCAGACATGAATGATATCTTTTTCAATATATTTTTTTACAATCGGCTTGATAGTGCTTTCAATCCCTAAATCAACTTTTGTTTGAAAGTGATCTTCAAGGTAGTATTTAAGATCAAAAAAACTTTTAAATTTGTTCTCACTCTCTATTTCTACGGCGATATCAATGTCACTATCATCTGTTTGCTCACCTCTTGCATATGAACCGAAGAGAGCGATGGATTTTACACCAAAGTTTTGTTCCAAAAAAGATTTGTTATCGCTGAGAAACGAAAGTATTTCATTTTTTGTCATTTGTTCTCCTCTCTCATTTGATATTGTTCATCAATTATCTTAAGAGAAGTATACCATAAGTTCATTTTTCACTGTAAATTGCTTTCCAACACCCCGCAAACGCCCTCACCGCTTCCTCGATCTCATCCAGTCTAAATCCTCCAAATCCCATACGAACCGCTTCAAAATCTCCACCGCTTCGTTCTTTAGCTAGATAGATCGCGATGTTGTTTTTTTCGGTGATCTGCTTGAGGCGATCCCAGTTAAAATCCTCCGATCTGGGGGTGATGAGGATCGCGAGTCCTGCACCTTGGGCGACGATCCGGCAACTGTCGCCGAGGTGTTTGATGAGGGCGTCTTTCATCGCTTGGTGTTTCTTTTTGTTGAGGATGCGAATGCGTCGGATGTGCTTCTCCCAGTGTCCCTCTCTCATAAATGTCGCGAGGATGATCTGCGTCGTGAGACTCACTCTTGCAAAGTGCGAATCGTAGCTTTTTCGGTACGCCTCCATCATCCACGACGGCAACACCATATAGCCTACACGGATAGCGGGGGAGAGTGCCTTGGCAAAGGTGCCCAAATAGGCGACACATTCGCCCTCATCTAGCCCTTGTAGCGATGGGATCGGTCGGTTGTCGTATGCCAATTCACTGTCATAGTCATCTTCGATGATGAGTCCGCCGATGGATCGGATATGGGAGATGAGTTTGAGCCGATTGGCGATGGGCATCGTCGCTCCTGTGGGATATTGGTGGGTGGGGGTGATATAGACGATTTGAGCTTGGCTTTTTTGAAGCTCTTCGATGCGAAGTCCCTGTGCATCGACGCCGATGGAGCTGATCTGATACTCATACGATCGAAATATCTTATGTGCGATGTGGTAGCCGGGGATCTCTTGGGCAAAATGTGTGTATCTGCTTTTTGCAAGTTTAGCGATGAGCTCCATCGCATCGATAAAGCCGTGGGTGATGATGATATTTTCCGCATCGCACACGACACCGCGGGATCGCTGTAGGTAGCGGGCTATCTCCGATCTGAGGGATCGTTCGCCTTGCCCCTCCGGATAGGATCCAAAATCGACTTCATCTATCACGACTCTGTTAAAAAGACGCTTCCAAGTTTTGAGCGGAAAGTCCTCTTTGTGGAGTTGTGCGGGGAAGAAGTCGTATCTGTAACTTTTGGATTGGATAGGATCGTGCAAAGTCGGTGCCTTGGGTTCAAATGTGTCAAAAAAGAGTTCACTCACATAGTAACCGCTTTTGGCGCGACTCTCGATATACCCCTCGGCATAGAGTTGCGAATAGGCGGACTCAACGGTGTTTTTGCTGAGGTTGTAGAGTGAGGCGATCTTGCGGATAGAGGGGAGTTTGTCGCCTACTTTGTGGTGAGTCACGACATCCTCTTTGATAGCTTGATAGAGCTGTATGTGTAGTGGTGTTTTGCTGTTTGGATCGAGGAGGTACACTATCTGTCCTTGTAAAATATGAATAAATTGTACCTTTACAGAGGTACACATTTGGCATATAATAGCGTAAATCATCAAAAAGGAAAACAATGAATCCACACTTTGAGATCACGGACAAAGCCGTTATCAACGATCTATTGGATAGGGCGGAGTATGGCACTCTAGCGGTGAGCGTAGAGGATCACCCCTATGCGGTTCCGGTAAATTTTGTGCGAATTGATGAGCATATCTATTTTCACGGGGCGTTGAAAAACAGAAAGATGTCGATCTTGGTGCAAAACCCGACGGTGTCATTTTCGGTCGTGGAGAATTATGCCCTGATCGACTCTGACTTTTCGAGCAAAGAGGGGTTGGCGTGTCCGGCGACGCAGTTTTTCAAGTCGGTGAGCATTGAGGGGAGTGCTGCTGTCGTAGAGGATCGAGATGAGAAAGCTGATTTACTCGAAGCTCTGATGAAAAAGCTCCAACCCAAGGGCGGTTATAAACCCTTTAGCGACACTGCCTACGACAAAGCGCTTAAAGCCACGGCGATCGTAAAGATCGAGATAAAAGAGATGCGATGCAAGTTCAAATTTGGACAACATTTGAGCAAGGATCGGTTTGAGATGATTATTGATCACCTGATAGATCGTGGAACACCGATCGATAAAGAGACGGTGAGAATTATGAAAAAGATGAGGAGATCAGATGAGGTATAAAATAGCAAACTAGAGGATATAGACGCGACGCTCAAACTTCATGCAAAATATCAGATCGATACAATCTGCGAGAAGGATAAAAAAGATGGCTTTGTCACTGAGGTGTTGCCGACTATATTTGATTTTGCATTGAAGCATATGTCTGAACGCTATCCTATATTAGTCACCTTTGTCAATCAAATCAATCCACGATCTTACCAAGCGCATCATCGTAAATTGGGGTTAGATATCATCCAAGAATTTGAATATAATGGAAATAGATATTGGGAGATGGGGTGTTTGACTTCTAAGAATGGAGAGGATTTTTAAATTTCACACTTTCTAAAGTAGAAAAAGATACCGCATCAAAGCGTTTCGTTTGCCACTCTTCTGCTTTGGATAAAACGATAGAGGCTCAAAAGTAGTTGAAAAACCAAAATTCCTACGCTATCTGCTACAACATCGTGCCAATCGGAGGATCGATAACTTGTAAAGGCTTGAACAATCTCGATCAGCATACCAAACCCCAATAGCGTTAGCATATTTCTAATGCGTGCATTGAGTGTCGAAGAGGCGCGATTAAGCAGGAGGGAGAGGGTAAAAAAGGCGATAAAATGGTTGGCTTTATCCCATCCCGTATCGATACCCCCTTGATTGGGCAAAAGAGCCAATACAAAGATCGCAAAAGAGGCAATAAAAAAGAGTCTTTTGTATGTTTTTTTAGAAATAAGTGAAAAAGGTTTCATAGTTGCTCCTAAGCGATCATTTGCGATAATGTTTATACTATTCTAGTCGATCTACATTCAAAATCTACATAAGGTATAAAATGTTCAAAGAATTTCAGACTGATATCACTACTATCGACCAAAATGTTAGAGATATTATCCAAAAAAACTACAAAAACATTGAAGAACTCCTAACCACGCCAAATCCTACCTACCAAAACTTTGTCAAAGAGATAGAAGAAATGGAGGATCGGTTGGAGTTGGAGTTCACACAGATTTCGCATCTCAATTCAGTTAATAATTCTGAAGAGACGCAAAAAATATATGCTGATCTCTTGCCCGTCATCACCGAGTACAGCACAAAGATGAGTCAAGATAAAAGACTCTTTGATGTTTACCGCCAGATCAAAGATCAAGAGTCTGCAAACTTAGATCTTGAACAAAATAAAGTGCTCGATGATGCGTTACTCTCTTTTCGACTAAGCGGTATTGATCTCGATGAGGAGAAAAAATCGAGATTAGCTGAGATCAACCTCCGTCTCTCTGACCTTTCTAATCAATTTTCGCAAAACCTACTTAATGCGACCAATGCATTTGAGCTCATTGTGACAGATGAGGCGGATGTTCAAGGGATTCCCGAAAGTGATCTTGTGTCTGCCAAATGTGAAAAAGGGTGGCGCTTTACACTTCAGATGCCTAGCTATATCGCTTATATGACTTACGGTCCAAATCGAGAGTTACGAGAGAAACTCTATAAAGCTTATGTCACGAGAGCACCACAAAATAGCGAAATCATCGATGAGATTTTGCGTCTCAAGAATGAAAAAGCGAAGATCTTAGGTTTTGAAAGTTATGCTGATCTATCCCTTGCGACAAAAATGGCACAAAGTAAGGAACAAGTTATCGAGTTTCTCCAAGAGCTTCTGCGAAAATCTAAGCCACAAGCAAAGAGAGAATTTGCTGACTTAGAGGCTTTTGCCAAAACTAAGATTGCTTCATGGGATCAAGCTTACTACGCGCAAAAGCTCCGCAAAGAGCGCTTTGATTTGAATGAAGAGGTCTATCGCCCCTATTTTGAGAAGAGCTCTGTTGTGAAAGGGTTGTTTGCTTTTCTGAATGATACTTTCGGTATCCGTTTTGAGCCGGTGAAGATCTCACTCTGGTATCCTACCGCAACGGCGTACGACCTGTATGAAAACGACGAAGTGATTGCCCGAATCTATCTTGACCTTGAAGCTAGAGAGAGTAAACGAGGTGGAGCATGGATGCACAATTGGCAAAGTCACCATAAAGATAAAGAGAACAAAACAATCTTAGCAAGTGCATTTGTTGTCTGTAATTTTCCACCCTCATCAGAAAATAACCCTTCACTACTCCGTCACGATGATGTGGTCACACTTTTCCATGAAATGGGACATGCGATTCATCATTTACTCTCCAAGACACATGAGTCATTTGTCAGCGGTGTGAACGGTGTCGAATGGGATGCCGTTGAATTTCCGTCACAATTTCTTGAGGAGTTTGCCTATGAACATTCCGTGCTAAAAACATTTGCAAAACACTATCAAACGGGCGAAGTGATTAGTGATATAATGATCCAACGCCTCAAAGATGCAAAAAATTTCCAATCTGCTATGGCAATGCTTAGACAATTAGAATTTGCACTCTTTGACTTTAAGCTGCATAGTCATCTCTACCAAGGTGATGAGGTGCAATCGCTACTTGATCAAATCAGAGAAGAGACAAGCGTTAGAAAGCCACCCACATATAATAAATTTCAAAACGGTTTTGCACATATCTTTGCCGGGGGATATGCCGCAGGATATTATAGTTATAAGTGGGCAGAAGTATTAAGTAGTGACGCGTTTATTGAATTGATTGAGAACAACTTCGATCCCAAATTAACCAAAGCCTATAAAGAGCAGATACTCTATAAAGGTGGAAGTCAAAGTATGAGTGAGCTTTTTATGGCTTTTTTAGGTCGTGAACCCAAAGTAGATAATCTGTTGAAAATCAGCGGTATCATGCAATAAAAAAGGGGGATATGAGCCCCCATTAAACTTTAACAAAATTTAACCCAAAAAACTACCCAAAATAAAAATGAAACATTAAGCGAAATTTCTTAGAAATTAAGCTTTTATTAAGGGTTGTGGCAGTATACTTTCGGCTCCCAACAACAAAGGGAAGCTTCAAAGCCCAAGAAACAGGGGTTTAGAGGCGCGTTATTTAAAAATTTAAAAATGTTAATCTCTGAAAACTGAGTAAGCGATTCGTACTAAAAGAGTCGGTCAAACTACATAAGGTTTTTATTGCGATTGAAAGTAAGTAACTTGAATTGCAATTTCATAAGATTAAAAGATACAG
>JALVVN010000038.1 GCA_027023405.1 Campylobacterales bacterium | reverse complement strand
AAATCGTCGATGAAGAGCTATAGCATACTCAATCTATCTAAAATTTTAGCGAGCAGGGAAGAGTAGTGGAGCTTGTATATCTATGGGTAAAAGAGTATAAAAATATCCACAATCAAGGGTTTAACTTTTCACCTCGGTTTCGGTGTGAGTATGATCATGATAGCAATGAACTCACCATCGTAGAAAACACAGAATATGTGGATATCTTCCCTGAAAATATCAATGTGACGGCGATAGTGGGGAAGAATGGGAGCGGGAAGAGTAGTTTAGTAGAAAAAATCATCAATGACATTAGATATAATAAAAAACTTAGCTATAGGCAACAAAAACTTTATTGTTATTTAAGTGAAGATAAAAAACAGATTTTTATAGATTCATCTTTAGTTAGTGATGAACAAATAACTTGTAAATTTCCATATAAGTTGACACACATAAATTCATCAAATAACATTCAAAATTATGTTTCTGGTAGCTTTTTCCCACAAATAAAGCAACTTCAGAGCTATAATGATGAATATGACAGAAGCTTTTTTTATTTTTTTGGCAATAATTTAGAGGCAGATGATTTTTTAAGACCAACATATGTTTATAATGAAGAGCTTTTGTTTTATACAGAAGTAAATAAATATGATGGTGTTATTAATCTAGAACATGAATATGGCAAGATTTATGGTTATCTTACAAACTTTTTTTTAAATAGGAGTAGGATACCGGAAAAACTTACAAAATTTTGGCTTCCAACAAAAATATTTTTAAATAGAGAAGTTTTTGTAAATTTGTTTAGTGGAGGAACAAAAGAAGAAGTTGCATATCGTAATTTTTTAAAAAAATCTAGTATTGAAAGCATATTAAAATTAGAAACAGTTTTCTTTTTAAGATATGTAATTAACACAAAAAAATTTCATACTGATTTTTATGAGTATATTTATAAATTGAAGAACTATTTTAATGATTATTCTAACATAATTGACAACCTTGACAATATTTTATCGGATATTAAACCTATCTTGCAAGAGATAGATATAAAAATAAAATCATTCAAACAAAGTGTTAGATTTGATAGTAATACGAGCAATGATTTTTATTTAAAAAATTTATCTGAATTAGAGAAAATAGTAAATTTATTAATTAACAGTGCAACTCTAATTGATTTAATACAAAATATAAATAATTATCCTGAACATGATTATGAATTAGATGTTAATAAATTCGATGAAGAAAATATATCAATATTAAAGCAGTTACCATCATATCTTTCAGTAGATTTTGCTTCTGAAAAAGATATTAAGTTTAGTAAATTAAGCAGTGGAGAACAAAATATTCTTAAGCTTTTGTTTTCTATTGAAAATATTATACATTTGAGGAAAGATAAAACTAAAAGTTTTAATATTTTTTTAGATGAAATAGAAAATACTTTTCATCCTGACTGGCAAAAGAGATTAATTGTATGGATAGTAAATTTTTTTAAAAATTACGATAATTTACAACTCAATTTCATCTTCACCACCCATTCCCCCTTCCTACTCTCAGACATCCCGAAACAAAACATCATTTTTTTGGATACTTGTAATGGAAAATGTAAAGTATTACCCCATGATAAAGTTATGGCTAAAAAACAAACTTTTGGACAAAATATCCATACACTTCTAAGTGATAGTTTCTTTATGGAAGATGGACTGATGGGGGAGTTTGCGAGGAGCAAGATAGATGATGTTATCAAGTTTCATAAAAAAGTTGAAGAAGAGAACAAAAAAGATAGTAGCGACTTAGAGGAACTCAAAAGAGAATACAGTACTAAAAAAGATAAATTTTGGCAAATACAACAAATCATAGGTGAGGATTATCTCAAACAGGTTATCAAAAATCATCTTGTTGAAATCGAAAAAATCCTTTTGGGAAAAGATGCGGCAAGAGAAGAGGAGATCAAACGCACAGAAGCATATTTGGAGAAGTTAAAAAGTGATAAAAGTAACTGAATATCACAAGATAGAGGATGTCTATTATGCTGATCTATCAAAAAGAAAGCATCGATCCTATGGCAATAAAACACTTGGAGAGATATATCGTGAGGAGTTTGAAAAGCATATCAAATGTGATTTACGAACTCTACTATGCTCTTCGTTTGATAAACTATCTAAGATAAAATTGCCAACTGGTATAAATGATGAAATTGCAAAACTTTTTGACTATCAAAACAAATATCGAAAACATATCTCTGATATATTTAAAAAGTATTTAGAGATTCATACCTGCTACTACTGCAATATAGACTTTATCAATCTGTTTAAAACGACAAATAAAAATACAAAAAGTGGTTATACGCTTGATCATATTTTGCCAAAAACAGAATATCCCCATTTGGCACTCAGCCTTTATAATATTATCCCCTCTTGCTATATTTGCAACTCTAAACTAAAAAAGGAGCAAAATATCGGCAAGAGAGTGCCGACATCCAATAGTTTTGACTTTGATGAGAGAGTACGATTTAAAACTTTTATGAGCAATCCGCATCTAATAATTGAAAATGAAAAAGATTTTGAGCTTTTGTTGAAAGAGGATTTTAGCGATCTGTACTCAAAATATATCGAAGTCTTTGAGCTAAACGGTCGTTATGCCCACCATAAATATAAAGTACTTGAAATGATACAGAAACGCAAAGCCTATCCAGATAGTCGTATTAGAGAGTTGGCACAACTGACACAAAAAACAGAGGAGGAGGTCAAGCAAGATCTATTTGGTAACTATCTCCCTGATGAAAATGAACTGCATAGATACTCACTCTCAAAACTCATCAAAGACATCTCCCAAGAGCTTGGATTGATATAAAGCGTGTAGTTATTGTACTTCAAGCCGTTTCAATTTGACAATCAGCTCATATTATGATACGATTATCTTAAATAATTGGCTCACATAGAGCAAGGGTAGAGATGCAGAGTGAGAAAATTTGGATATGGCAAGATGATAATTATCCTCATTTCAGATACGATAAAGATCGGTTGAGTAGAAGTTTATTGTCTGTGAGTCAAAACAGTGGTAGATTAGACGGCATACTTACTATGCTTGGGGTTCAAAAAAGCAATGTGCTTAAAGTAGAATCTTTTATCAATGAAATCGTTACCTCCTCTCAAATAGAGGGTGAGGTTTTGGATCGTCAAAGTGTTCGTTCGTCTATTTTAAAAAAGTTATCCGGTAGCGTTAGCAAAAAAGATAGCTCTACAAAACATACCGATGGACTTGTGGCTATGTTTATGGATAGCAGTACAAATCACTCGCCGCTTACAGTAGAACGACTTAACGGATGGCACCATACGCTCTTTCCTGATGGTTATAGCGGACTCTATAAAATCAATGTAGCTAAATTTAGAGAAGAGGAGATGTCTATTGTCTCCAATAGGGGTGGTAGAGAACAGACGCACTACATCGCACCGCCACCGGATATTTTAGATAAAGAGATGGACGCTTTTTTGGCGTTTGTAAACACAAGTACGCAAGAGCCTTACACTAAAGCCGCAATAGCCCACTTTTGGTTTGTGACGATACACCCTTATGATGATGGAAACGGTAGAATTGCAAGAGCGATAACAAACTATCTCTTATCAAAAGAGCTTGGATTAAATGACGGTTACTACTCCATATCTACAGCCATAGTGGAGGATAAAAAGAGATACTATGAGCTTTTAGAGCAAAGCCAAAAGCTGATGTACAATAAAAACTTAGATCTCACAGAGTGGATATCTTGGCATATAGATTTGATAAACAAAGCGATAGAAATATCACTACAACAGGTTCAAATAGCCGTACAAAAAGCCAATTTTTGGGATAGGGCAAGAGAGTATCCGCTAAACACTCGTCAAATAAAAGTGCTCAATAAGTTACTCGATGCGGGAGTTGACGGTTTCGAAGGTGGTCTAAATACAAAAAAATATATCTCCATAGCAAAAACTTCTCCAGCTACAGCCAAGAGAGATATCGCTGATCTGGTCACTAAAAATCTCATAAAACAGGTAGAGGGAACAGCCGGTAGAAATGTGAGGTATGTTGTTTTGTTAATGGGTTAAAAGCACGATCAAGATCATCCACTAGTGTGTCGATCTACATATACTTCTTCATCGCCATTTTCGCATCTTTGTCCGCTTGCTTTTTCTTGAGGGTTTCGCGTTTGTCGTGGAGTTTTTTTCCTTTGGCGAGGGCGATTTGGACTTTGGCGAAGTTCTTTTTGTTGAAGTAGATACTTAGCGGTACGATGGTGAGTCCCTCTTTGGAGGTTTTGCCTACTAACTTGTCGATCTCTTTTCTGTGTAGGAGTAGTTTGCGGGCGCGTCGCTCATCGGGACGGTAGTGGGAGTGGGTCGTCTCAAAGTAGGAGATGTGGGCGTTGAGCAGATAGGCTTCATTTTTGATGATCTTGACAAAGCTATCTTTGAGATTGACGCGTCCGGCGCGCAGTGCTTTGACTTCGCTTCCCTCTAGCACCAATCCCGCCTCAAATCGCTCCAAGATCTCATAGTCGTGAAATGCCTTTTTGTTGCGTGCGACGGTGCGGTCGTTTGTCACTTTTTTCTTAGCCATGTTTGATCCTAAAGAGGGTACTGCCGCTACCGGAGAAGAACCACTCTTCCTTATCGAAATAGGGGCGCAGATCGGGGTAGAGTGAGAGGGCAGGGGGGAGTAGATCGTTGAGTTGGTCGGGGGCGTAATTTGCTAGGATTTCTTTAGATTTCATAGCGGAGAGCTTATCACAAAAGGGCTGATCGCAGACTTGAAAAAAGTGCTCCCGAAAGGTTTGATAGACCGCTTTTGTGTCGCATTTGATATCGGGTGTAAATGTCTCGATCTCGATCGGCTCCTCCTCAAACGACTCGACGATCTCACCGATCCCACTGACATTGGCACTGTGGTAGCCGTAGATGAAAAAGGGAACATCGGCGCCGATCCGGCTTGAGAGATCGGCAAGTCGATCGGGGGCAAATCGTAGATCGAGGATCTCATTGGTGAGATTGAGAAAGGTCGCCGCATCACTGCTTCCACCGCCGAGTCCAGCAAATTCGGGGATATTTTTATTGACTTTGACTCTATGGTGTCGGAAAAAATCGGCGACTTTTTGGGGTGCTTGTTCAAGCAGTAGGCGATAAGCTTTGTAGATACTGTTTTGCTTCAAACGACAGCTAAAATTCCCCTCCAGTTCGAATGCCGAATCAGGCTGATCTTTGGGGAGAAATGTGATCTCATCATAGAGATCATTCACCTGCACAAAACGAGAGCAGAGTTCATGGTAGTCACCCCGTTTGGCGGTGATTTTTAGAAAGATATTGACCTTGGCGTGGGCGCGTTGTGTCATCATTTCCCAAACTGTTTGGAAAGAGATTTGAGTGTATCGACATCAGCACTTTGCGTTGCTTTGAGATTTTGGGAGGCGATCTTCTCTTTGAGTTCGCTTCGCAGGATGACGACCTCTTTGGGTGCTTCTATTCCGACTTTTACCATGTTTGCAGAAATATCTTCGATACGCAGACAGATATCATTGCCGATATAAAGACTCTCTCCCTTTTTTCTTCCTAAGACTAACATCGTTTCACTCCATTTAATCGATATTCCACACCATCCTCCGTGATGGCGATGATAGAGAGAATTGTATCATAAACGAGCAGATACTCTCCCTCATTTTGGATCTTAAAATCCGATCTTTTGAGTTTTCTACCTAGTAGAATATCCTCAGTATCGCCTAAGTAGCGATTTCGTGGAAGATCGAGATAGTGGATCGGATCAAGCGGTAATTCATCTTGATAGACAAAGTCTCCCTCATTCACTCTCTCCAAAGCACTTAGTGTTCCGACCGTTTCAAGCCTCTGTGCGATGATCTGTGCAATAGATCGTACATATCCCCCCTCACTGATGGTAATATCAAAGGTGAGAAAGGGGTGTGTGTAGTGAACAAGATTGAGCTCATAAATGGTGCTCTCCACTGTTTTGAGTTCAAAATCTTGATCAGCTCTAGCAAGATCATAGGCGCGTCTACCCGCGATCTTCTTGGCGCTATATTTGGGCGGTAGATAGCTGATCTGCCCGATCAGATCTGCAAAGAGTGCTTCAATGCGTTTAGTATCAAGAGATTTGACTTCGCTGATCTGCGAAACTTTTTCGATATCGAGTGTCGGGCTTTGGGCACCTAGCCAGAGGGTAGCGCGGTAGCGTTTGGGAGCTTTTTTGAGATAGCGAAAGAGTTTGGTGTATTGTCCAAATGCGATGATGAGCACCCCTTTGGCGAAGGGATCGAGCGTACCGGAGAAGCCCGCCTTTTTGACGCCGTACCTTCGCTTGATCTGCGAGAGAAAACGGTTTGAGCCAATAGAAGCAGGTTTGTAGGCTACAAAGAGTCGATTTTGCAAGGGGGATTGGAGGTTGTCGGACTCATCTGATTGAAGCGAAAAATGTAATCTTTTAGGCATATTTTTAGCTCCTTTGAGGCGAATAGCCGTATCTATTCAACAAAAAGGAGCTGAAAATAAGACAAAAGAGTAGATTTTGTAGCCAATCAAGCATGAGTTCGACAGCCTCCTATACCTTTTGCACGAATGAGGCGAGGATGTCGCGTGTGGTGCCTGCAAAGTTGATCTTGAGCTTTGTTTCGCGTTTGACTTTGCTTACCGCCAAGACCCTGCCAATCCCAAAGATTTTATGCTTGACAAGCATCCCTTTTTTGTAGCCGGCGGTATCTTTGTTGAGCTTGAGAGATCCTTTGACTAGCCCCGCTTCACTCAAAAATCTGCTCTTGCTGAGTCGTGCGCGCTTCCCTTTGTAGAAACGACTTTCGGAGTGTGAGAGAAAAAGTGCATCTTTGGCTCTAGTAAAGGCGACATATCCGAGTCGTCGCTCCTCTTCGATATCGGTACCGTCACCCAAAAGTGGGAAAAATCCCTCTTCAAGCCCGATCACAAACACATAGGAGAACTCCAACCCTTTGGCTGCGTGGATGCTCATCACCGAGACGCTACTCTCGTCTATCTGATCTTGATCACTTTGGAGTGAGATGTCGTTGAGAAAATCATCGAGAGTTGCATCGCTATTTCGGATCATGAAATCACGATAGAGCCCATAAAATTCCTCAATATTGAGTACTCTCTCTTGTGCGTCTGGTAACATTTGATAGTAGCTCTTGATACCGAAACTATCTTCAAGATCATCGATGAGCGTCTCCAGTGAACCCTCCTCTTTTTTGGCTATCAAATGATCCATCAGATCGACGAATCGAGTAATAGCATCGAAAGGTTTTTTGGCGATCTTTTTTTTGAGTTCGGTTTGATGTTCAGAGATATAACTAAAGATAGAGCATCGTTGATCATGTGCGCCCGCTTGGAGTTTGTCGATGGTTGCTTTACCGAGACCTCTTTTGGGTTTGTTGATGATGCGCTTGAGCGAAAAATCATCGTTGGGATTGGCGATGAGCCGTAGATAGGAGATGATATCTTTGATCTCCGCTCTCTCATA
Source organism: Campylobacterales bacterium (assembly GCA_027023405.1). GTDB lineage: Bacteria > Campylobacterota > Campylobacteria > Campylobacterales > QNZT01 > QNZU01. The sequence goes on along the minus strand of JALVVN010000038.1, from coordinate 204,201 downwards.
AAACTTCACACCGCCGACCATTTTGTAGGCGATTCCTTGGCGATTGAGCCCCTCTTCGATTGAGCGGCTTAGCGCATTGATGCGATAGAGCACGGCGATATCGTTGAGATTGACGCCCTCATCGAGAAAGTCATTGATCATTTGGGCGATCTTGAGCGCCTCTTGGTTCTCTGTATCGTGGCTGAGGAGTTTGACTTCGTCCCCTTTTCCCTTAGTTCCATTGAGCGATTTTTGGTGGCGGTTTCGATTATGGGAGATGAGTTTATTGGCACACTCAAGGATATGATCAGTCGATCGGTAGTTGGTCTCTAGTTTGATCACTTTGACATCATCATAGAGCCGGTCAAACTCGAGAATATTTTTGATATTGGCACCACGCCAGCCATAGATACTCTGATCGTCATCACCGACGACACAGATATTGTGGTGGGCGGTAGTGAGCTTTTTGAGTAGCATCAGTTGTAGATCGTTGGTATCTTGGTACTCATCGACCATAATGTAACGGTATCGTTCACTCGTCTCCCGTGCAAGATCGGGTTTTTGATCAAGGATCTGATAGGGGAGGGCGATAAGATCATCAAAATCGACCAAATTATTTTGACGAAGATAGGCTTCATACTTTTGGTAGAGGTGGGCGATCTTTTTGAAGTTGGGGAGTTGCGCACCTGCGATCGCTTCTTGGGGATTGACGAGATTGTTTTTGTAGCGAGAGATCTCACTAGCGATGAGTGAAACTGGCAGATCGATATCGAAACTTTTGATGATGCGCTTCTTATCATCGGTATCGATGATGACAAAATTGTTTTCCCGATCGAGGTGAGAGATGTGATGCTTGAGAAAGAGCAAGCCGAATTTATGAAAAGTGCACAAAAGTGGCGTATAGCTCAACTGCTCATCGATAAGTGAAAGGGCGCGGTTTCGCATCTCATTTGCGGCTTTGTTGGTAAAGGTCAGGGTCAGAATGGAGGAGGGCGGGATACCGTTTTTGAGCAGATACGCTACCCTGGATGTAATCGTCTTGGTCTTGCCACTACCGGCACCGGCTAAGATTAACAGTGGTCCGTCAATCTGTTGTACCGCCTCTTTTTGTGCGTCGTTTAGAGAGTTTAAAATTGATTCCATGACCCTTACCGTATTAACTATATTCTTATTTATTATAGCATATTATTTTTAGATTTTATCTAAATTTACATTATTATGGGTTATAATAATCTCAAACTGATATAAAATCATATTATAATCAGATGATGTTTAGTATATAAAGGGAGATTATGTTAAAAGATTTTGCAAAACTGGAGACATTTCTGACAGTAGTTAAAGAAAAGAGCTTTTCAAAGGCTTCTAAAAAGCTCGGGATTTCTCAGCCTGCGGTCACACAGCAGATCAAGTGGCTAGAGGAGTATTTGGATAATAAAATCGTTGAGCGAAAGAAGAACGGTATAACTTTAACCAATACGGGGGAAGAGCTCTATCGTGTGGCACAACGACTAGAGCGATGTATCAATAATGTCGAGCAGGATATCATCAAGATTATTAATAAAGAGTTGATTTTCCGTATTGGTACTTCATTTACGATTGGTAACTATGTTTTGCCCTATTGTCTAAATGAACTCCAGGATGCGATCAAAAATGAGGCGCATATTCAAATCGATACGACCAATCACATTTTGGAAATGTTGCTTGCAAAAAAGATAGACCTTGCTCTGGTAGAGGGACCGGTTCTAGTGGATGGTGTGATCATCAAACAGTGGCTGGAAGATGAGTTGGTATTGGTAAGTAATATGCCGTTACCGCGCTATATTAAGCCGGAAAACCTTGAAAAGTACCACTGGGTCTGTCGTGAAGAGGATTCACATACTAGAAAGCTTGCGACGGAGTATTTTGCCAAAATGGATATTGAGTGCCGTAACTTTAATATCGTTGCAACGGTTTCGTCACAAACTGCCGTCAAAAACACTATCATTAACGCCAAGAAGGATAAAGCTACTCCAACGCTTTCCTTGATGTCAAAATTTGTGATTCAAGAGGAGTTGAGCAAAGGATTGTTGTATATGTCGCAGGTCAAAGGTGTCAAAATCAAGCGACACTTCTCTGTTGTCTATCTCAAAGAGCGCAAACATGATGCTTTTATCGAAAAGGTATCAGATTTTGTAATGAGTCGAAGTAGAAAAGTGTAAAAGGCACTTCTACTTTTTTAATATTTTTTTATTTTTTGGATTAGAGAGAAAGATATTGGTTGATCGCTCGATGCCGTCTTTATGATGCTCCTCTTGCGATGCTACTTCAATCGAGAGGTTGATTAAGATCGGGGTGTCACCCAAAAGTATTTGCACGATTGAGCTCAGCGGTACCGTGACAAAACTTCCGATATTTTCTGCACCGAAACCGGCTTCAAAGTAGAAATTTTTATCATCAATCGTTGCACTCTCAAAAGTATATTCAGCGATATCAAAGAGTGTGACAGGTTTGAATCTACGGCTAATCTCTTCGGGGAGTTGCGGGTCAAAGTTTACACTGTTGATATGGGTTAAGACGGAAAAAAACTCTCCCTTTTGAAGTAGAAGATCGATCGTTTCATAGATATGTCGCCTCATTAAATTACAAAAGTTTGCGTCCGTTAAAAATCGATGCATCTCTACTCCTCTATATGAAATCGTGAAATTTGATGAAAACCCAAAATAGCGTTTAACATTGCGATTTTTGTAAAAGTTTTTAATTGCTCTATTTTAACATCTTTTTCTAAAAGTAATTGATTATTTAGGAGAGAAGCACGCATCGTTCCTTGCAGTAGGGGGTGGCGAGGTGTAATCCATTTTTGACCGTCAAAGAGTGCGATATTGGCGATGGAAAAATCTTTGAGAGAGCCCTCTGAATCGACAATCAAAATCTCATCGCACGATCCCTTCTGTGCCACAAGCTTATCTAGTGGGGTACGATCTAGCGCCTTAAAGGGATAGGAGAGATCAGCGTGAATGATCTTGAAGGATTCAAATTTACGCGGGAGAATCGGAAAATGCATCATTTCCACAAATTCTTTGCCATAAACAATCTTCACTCGAAGCGGATCATCTTGATAGGGAAGATCGAGTGAGGCAAGATCGAGCGGTCTATCTTGATTGAGGCAGAGTTTTCGTGTACGATTTAGGCGCGCATTGTGAAAGGAGAGATTGCGAATGTTGCCGTTTTGGAGGAAGATCGTCTCAAAGAAAAGGGACATAGATCTTCTCGCACATCTCTTGATACTCCGCTTCGCAATCGCTATCGATCGTGATCCCTCCGCCGCTTTTGTAGATGAGTTTGTCACCTTGTTTTTCGATAAAGCGGATCATTACCGCCGAATCAAGTGACTCTCCGTCAAATATGCCAAAAACACCACTGTAAAAACCGCGATCGTACCCCTCAACCTCTTCGATGATTTCACAGGTTCGCTTTTTGGGTGTGCCGGTGATGGAGCCAGCAGGAAGAAGCTTGATGAGAATATTGCCGAGGCGATCCTGCCATCTCGATCGTAATTGCCCTTTAATCTGTGAGCTCACCTGTAACAGCTCCCGCTCTCCCGCCTTGATTTTTTCAATATAACGAAAACGATCGACCGTTACACCTTTGGAGACCATCGCCAAATCATTTCGGAGCAGATCGACGACCATAGTGTGCTCTGCCATCTCCTTTTCATTGGCGAGGATCAGAGACTCGGCATCGGGGATCGTGGCGTCGATCGTCCCTTTCATCGGGTGGGTGTAGAGGGTGTCGTTTACGATCTTGACAAAGCGTTCGGGAGAGAAGCAGACAAAGCGATCTTTAAAGAGAAGTTTGAATCGTGCATCAGCATAGCGGTAGATCTCCTCGAGTGAATAGTCAATCTCGATGTGTGAAGGAAAAGTAAGATTGGCTAGATAGGTGTGTCCAGATCGGATGTAGGATTGAACCGTCTCAAATGCTTTTTGGTAGCGCTCTTTGGAGACGGGGTGATAGGTGTAGGGTATTTTTCTGTTTCGGTCGGAGTGTCCGCTTTGGGAGTTGTCGATGCTGTATTGAACGGCGGGATCGAGATCGGCAAGCGGTATAATAGTGTAATCGCTCATATCGTAGCTGATAACAAAGAGGATCGGAGTTCGCGCTCTGCCGTAGTGGTTGAGCCTCTCTTGAAGATCGGGATTATGCTTGGGAATCAAGGATCAGCTTCTCCAATATCGACATTCGAACAAAAACACCGTTTTGTACTTGTGTAAGTACTTTGCATCGCGGATCACTGAGCATCTCATCATCGATATCGATATTGCGATTGACCGGCCCTGGATGCAGGAGTAAAATATCACGATCCCCGATACGATCTTTGGTGATGCAAAAATCGCGGGCATAATCTTTGAGTGATGCGTAGGTAGCGTTGGAGTGTCGCTCTATTTGGGTGCGTAGGCTCATAATGATATCCACTTCATCCAGAATCGGCTCTAGTGCGTGGCTCTGCTTGAGAGAGGGGCGCTTGGGCATAAAGTGGGGTGGGGCGACGAGCGTGATATCCAAGCCCATGCGGCCAAGTAGTTCGATATTGCTATTGGCGACGCGGGAGTTTTTGATATCGCCGACGATAGCGATGCGTTTGCCCCTTATCTCTCCAAAGTTGAAATGTTCTTTGATGGTAAAGAGATCGAGTAGGGCTTGGCTAGGGTGTGCGTGTGAGCCGTCGCCGGCATTGAGGATCGGACAGGAGATATAGTTGGAGAGGATTTTCGGTACGCCCGAATCTTTGTGCCGAACAATGATCGCGTCGGGCATCATCGCATCAAGATTACTCGCGGTGTCATAGAGTGTCTCCCCCTTAGAAGTGGAGCTTTTGGAGACATCGAGACTGACCACTTCGGCACCGAGTCGTTTGGCAGCAACTTCAAAGGAGCTTCGTGTGCGTGTGGAGTTTTCAAAAAAGATGGTGATAATAAGGCGATCTTTGAGCGTTCGTTGGATAGAATTGTCTTTAAAATTATTTTTGAACCGGCGGGTACGATCGAGGATCGCTTCGACTTCGGAGAGGCTCAAATCTTCGGTACTAGTTAGATGTTTCATAAGGTTCATTTTAGCACAAAAGTTTAAATCTTCACAATCGTTTCACAGTAGAGTGGGATAATTTCTCAAAAGGTTTAAGGAGAAAAAATGAAAAGAGTAGTAACAACATTAGCACTTTTAACAACACTTGCAAATGCAGAGAGTTTTAGTTTTACGCAGCAGATCAGGGTGAGTGAGAGCCATCCGCAGTATGAACGAACTAGTGAGCGCATCCCTTATCAGGAGTGTTACGACAAACGCGTAAGAGTCCAGAGGGCCTATGGTGGCGGTGGTACAAATACGATGAATCAGGATCAGGTAGCCGCATCGGTTTTGGGCGGTGCGGTCGGCGGTGTCTTGGGACATCAGATCGGAAAAGGCAAGGGAAAAGATGTCGCGACCATCGGCGGGGCGATCTTGGGGACGATCGTCGGTGGAAATATGGCGCAACAACACGCGCAACAACAGCAGATCTATCAAGAGCCTACCTACCAGACGAAGCGGGAGTGTGTAACTAAATATCGCCAAAGCAGGGCGCAAAGTCGATTGGTAGGGTATGAGAATATCGCCTACTATAAAGGAAGAAGGATTGTCAAGATCAGCGATCGACCGCTTAGAACGATCCCTGTGACGGTAACGGTGAGCTACTGATCCAACAGTCGGCGCGCGACGGTTGCGAGATCGTGCTCGATCGTTTCTACCTTGCCAAAATGCGCTTGGAGATAGGGTTTGCTAATCTGCTCGAAATGTGGGTCTCGTTGGTTGATGATCCACTCATAAGCGATCTTTTGTGATGCAAGATAGTGGAGGTTGAGGTGGATTTGGTTGATGGCGCCCAAAGCATCATCACAGACCAATAGCGCCTTGGCATCAAAAAAAGGGATCAGATCAGCCATATAAAAGTTTAGGTTGATGGGTGTCAAAAGTCCTCCGGCTCCCTCAATCAAGATGAGATCGCACATTTTGTTGAGCTTGTCATAACTCTTTTTCAATGGTGCAAGATCGATTGGCTCCAAGTTGTTTGCGACGATTGGGGCTGCCGGCAGAGTAAATCGAATCGGGCAGATATCATCCAGAGTGAGAGCGTTGAGAACGGGGTTGAGTGTGCATGCTTTTTTGAAGAGTCGTGTAGCATCTTTGGGGGCATTTTTTACACCTGTTTCTATGGGTTTCATCACACCGACACGGTAGCCAAGTCGAGCATAGAGTTCAAGCAGTTTCAGTGTAGTATAGGTTTTGCCGACATCGGTATTGGTAGCGGTGATAAAGAGTGTTTTCATCCAAAAAGTTTACCAAACTACAACTTTGAAGTGTTTGGAGAAAATTTTTCCGGTTTATTAACCAATAATTTGCTTTATGTGTGTATAATTAAGGTAAATTCATGACAAAAGAGGAAAGTAAGTGAGCACAAAAAGTGACTTAGATACGGAACTAGACTCGCAAGAGCAGATATTAGAGCTCAAAAAGTATAAAGTAGTTCTGTTAAATGACGATTTTACCAGCATGGATTTTGTTGTTGAGATTTTGATGGATCTCTTTGGGCATAGTGTCGATAGCGCTATCAATATTATGCTCGAGGTGCATCGAAACGGTCGCGGAGTCTGCGGTATCTATAGCTATGAAGTGGCTGAGACCAAAGCTTTTCAAGTCAAACAGAGAGCAAAAGAGAACGAATATCCGTTAAAAGCAATCATAGAGGAAGCATAAATGTTAAACAAAGAGTTAAATTCGGTATTAAATGAAGCGTTAGAGTATGCCAAAAAGAGCAAACACGAATATGTCACGATTGAGCATGTCTTCTACTCGCTTTTGACAAACGATCAAGCGATCGCCTTACTGAAAAAATGCGGTGCGGATACCGATTTTTTGTATGAGAGAATTAAGACACATCTTGACTCGGTATTTAAGCCGTTGCCGGAGGAGAACTATCACGATCCCTTTGAGACAGTCGCACTCGCTCGGGTGATCGACAATATGCTCACCTCTATCAAGGGTGCGGATAAGAAACAGGCAAGTGTCGAAGATCTACTGATTGCGCTTTTTGATGAGGAGCGGAGTTATAGTGTCTATCTGCTCAAACAACAGGGCATATCGAGATTGATGATTATGGAGCATGTTGCCGATGAACGCTATGAGCAAAAGAGTGAAGTGAAAAAAGAGAGTGAGCCGAAAGAGGATGGCGATCTAGCCAACTATACCGTCAATCTCAACGCTTTAGCTAAAAGTGGAAAGATCGATCCGGTCATCGGGCGGGATCAGGAACTCGATCGGGTGATGCAAGTGCTTTGCCGTCGTAAAAAGAACAATCCGCTTCTCGTGGGTGAACCCGGAGTGGGTAAGACGGCGATCGTCGAGGGGCTTGCACTCAAGATTCTTAATGATGAAACACCTGAGATCCTCAAAAACGCTTCACTCTTTTCACTCGACATCGGTGCGTTGCTTTCTGGGACAAAGTATCGCGGTGATTTTGAGAAGCGACTCAAAGGTGTCTTGAGTGAGCTAGAGGGGATCGAGAATGCCGTGCTCTTTATCGATGAGATCCATACCATCGTAGGTGCAGGCTCAACGAGTGGCGGGAGCATGGATCTCTCCAACCTACTCAAACCTGCACTTGCCAGTGGAGGCATCAAGTGTATCGGTGCGACGACATACAGTGAATACCGAAACTTTTTTGACAAAGACAAGGCACTCTCACGACGCTTTGCAAAGATCGATGTGAATGAACCGAGTATCGAAGATAGCTTTTTGATCCTCAAAGGACTCAAAGAGAAGTATGAAACACACCACAAGATCAGCTACCCCGATGAGACGCTTCAGAGTGCGGTAGAGTTGGCGAAGAAGCATATCAATGATCGTTTCTTGCCCGATAGTGCGATTGACTTAATCGATGAAGTGGGAGCGTCGTTTCATATCCATAAAAAGGGTCGAAGTGAAGTGGTCGTTACCGATATCGAAGAGGTGGTATCTCGTATGGCGAATATTCCAACCAAACAGGTAAGTAGCGATGATGTGAAAGTGCTACAAAATCTGGAGAGCGAACTCAAGAGCAAAGTATTCGGTCAAGATGAAGCGATCGTAGAGCTTGCCAAGGCGGTCAAACGCGGTCGTGCCGGTCTTGGTCGTCCGAATGCACCGGTCGGATCGTTCCTCTTTGTTGGGCCTACGGGTGTTGGTAAGACAGAGGTGGCAAAGCAGCTCGCGCAGAGTCTCGGTATCCACTTTGAGCGCTTTGATATGAGTGAGTATATGGAGAAGCACAATGTCGCAAGGCTTATCGGTGCGCCTCCGGGGTATGTCGGATATGAGGAGGGTGGTCAGCTTACCGAAGCTATACGAAAACACCCTTATAGTGTGCTTCTGCTCGATGAAGTTGAGAAGGCGCATCCGGATGTGATGAATATCCTCCTTCAAGTGATGGACAATGCAACACTGACGGATAACGACGGTGTCAAAACCGACTTTAGAAATGTGATCATCATCATGACAAGTAACCTCGGTACCCAAGCAGCACCGACAATGGGCTTTACTAAAGATGATAGTGCGCAGGCGGAAAATGCAATCGGAGACTTCTTCGCTCCTGAATTTAGAAACCGACTTGATGCAACGGTACACTTTAAGCCACTCGCGAGGGAGAATATGATCCATATCGTCGAAAAACAGCTCACTGAGCTTGAGATGCTTCTGAGTGACAAAGGTGTGACGATCGAAGCGACAAAAGCGGCAAAAGAGTATCTTGCCGATAAAGGATACAGCGATACGCTCGGTGCGAGAGTGATGAGTCGCGTCATTCAAGATGAAGTCAAAACACCACTCACCGATGAAGTCCTCTTTGGCAAGTTGCGTGATGGCGGTGTAGTAGAGCTTGATATCGAAGATGATAAGCTCATCTTGCATTATAAAAGTGAAGTAGTTGCTTGATACCGGAAGTCAATCGCTTTAACTACCTCTTCCCTAATCCGCGTGAAAGCTCCGAAGAGGGCTTGGTCGCATGGGGAGGAGATCTCAACCCCAACCGCATCATCTCCGCCTATCTAAAAGGTATTTTCCCTTGGTACAATGAAAACGATCCTATCTTGTGGTGGTCTCCCGATCCGCGTCTTGTACTCTATCCCAAAGACATCAAGATCTCCAAATCCCTCAAAAAAAGTATGAAAAAATTTGAACTCAAAATCGATCATGATTTTGAGGGTGTGATGCGAAACTGCAGAGATATCAGAGTCAATAGCGATGAAGGAACATGGATCCTCGAAGAGGTGATCGAAGCCTATACACAGATACACCATATGGGGCTGGCAAAGTCCTTTGAGACCTACTATGAGGGTGAGCTTGTCGGAGGACTCTACGGCATCGATCTCGGCGGTATCTTTTGTGGGGAGAGTATGTTCTCCAAAAAGAGCGACGCCTCCAAAGCCGCGTTGGTGCATCTGGCGCAATACTGTCTTGAGAACGGCTATGAATTGATTGATTGTCAAGTGCCGTCGGACCATCTAAAAAGAATGGGAGCGGTGGAGATGCGGAGGGATGCGTTTTTGGATGTGTTGGAGGGGAGTATAAGTCAAAGATAAGCCTAGTTTAACAATTTTTATATATTATATAAATAATTAAATTTAATTAAAGATTTATGCAGTTTTTTGTACTTAGTTTAGGGTTTGTAGGTTTTTATGAAAAAAATAGTTTTAAATATTTATGGATTTTTACACTCGTTGAAGTATCCCAGTATACTTATATCCTCAGTTAAAAGTATGTTTAATGATGAGATATTTGATAATAAAACTCACATAAAGATGGCTGCAGATTGGCTTTTGTATATGCAAAACAGTGATGGTGGTTATAGCAGAAAATTTGGCTTTATATCAGGTAGAGACAACAGTTATATAGAGACGACCGGATATATCATACCAACCCTATTAAAATTAAAAGAAGAGAAATATATTAGCTCTGCTTTGAAAGCTGGAGAGTGGCTTTTGGATATGCAAAATGATAATGGTAGTTTTAATGAAATAGATACAAATAAGCCTTTTGTCTTTGATACCGGTCAAATACTATTTGGTTTAAATAGCCTCTATCGTTATACTAGAGAAGATAGATATAAACAAGCGATTGAAAAAGTTGCTTTGTGGCTTATAACCGTTCAAAATGATGACGGTAGTTGGGAAAAGTTTGCATATAATAATCAAAAACATACATACTACTCCCGTGTAGCTTCTGCTCTCTATGAAGCTGGAGAAATAGTTGAAAATGAGGAGTTTAAAGAGAGAGCTCTGAAAAATATCAAATGGGTCTTGTCAAACCAACTACCAAACGGGTTCTTTAAATATAGCTCCTTTGTAGATGGAGTAGATGCATATTTACATACGATTGTCTATGTTTTAGAAGGATTACTTGATATCTATGATAGAACCCAGGATAAAGATATTCTTGAAGCTGTATTGAAAAATACAGCCGTTTTAAAAGATAGGGGTGATGATCGAGATCTTATCCTATGTTCTCAATATAATGAGAATTTTGAGTGTACTAACAGCGAGAGGTGTATAACCGGTTTAGCCCAGTGGACTGGTGTTGCACTTCGATTATATAAGATTACAAAAGACGAAGCATATCTAAAAAGTGCATCTTCAACACTCTACTATCTAAAAGCGAAACAACTTAAAACATCTATCATGAAAGGTGGTTTTAGTGCCAGTAGCCCTTTTTGGGGAAGGTATGGTGGGTTTGAGTTTGTAAATTGGAGTAATAAATTTTTTATTGATTCGATGATCTTATATGATGCTTTAGATATTGATAGAGTAAAAGAGCAGGAGTTTTTTGTCTCAAATGCTTTTAATGTCTCAAATCAAATCGTAACTGATAATATTAGTGAGATGGACAAAAAGTATATAGCATCTATTAAAAAGTATATAATGGATGAAAATCAGACTGTTTTAGATGTTGGTTGTGGGAAAGGGGTGATGATAAGTGAACTTCAAAAAGTGTATCAAAAAACAAAATTTGTAGGTATAGATCCTGTTTATGAAAATCAACAGATCAAAAAAGGGAGTATCTATAACATCATTGGCAAATACGATGCAATTATGACATTTGAAGTTTTGCAGCATACAGTTATTGATGAAGCCTTAAGCTCTATTTACAATAGTCTTAAACCGGGTGGAATATTGATTATCGGTGATAGAAATCCTTTATCATTACTTGGGGTGTTAAAGCCTTTTTATGAGATAAGTGGACGATGGATGTATCCATTTGATTCTCCTTTTCGTGAGAAATGGTATAACATAATTCAATGGGAGTATCTTTTAAAAACAAATGGATTTAAAATCAAAGATATCTGCTATTTGGATGATGAGGGTAGCAAAGTACCCAAAATGAATAGATACTATTTTATTGTAGGAGAGAGAGTTTGAGTAAAAATGTTGCAATCTTTTTAGGAAAGTTTCAACCCCCACATTTAGGACACATTCGTACAATATTGAGGATATATAAAGAGTATGAAAAGTTAATTATCGGTGTAACAGAAGACAAAAAGATAATGTCCACAACAGAAGTTTGTGATATATTAAATGAAGTATTTGCAGATTTTAAATCAATTGAAGTTCATAAAGTTACTGGAATAGTAGAGAAAGGAACGGTTGTTATCCCTAGTGGAGTAGATACTGTGTTGTCGGGGAACCAAAAAGTTTTAGATAAACTCTCTAAAGAGTATAAAACTAAATTCATTCCAAGGACGGAGGGAATAGGCTACAGTGCTACGGAATTACGAAATAATAGCATGGCATTAAAAGCACTCTCTTTGAGTAGTTTAAATATTAAAATGTCTGTTGAGTTAGTACCTATAGATCAATTAAGACCATTAGAACAAGTTTTACCTACTCATCTTTCAAATATTGCTGATATGGTAGAAAAAGATGGTTTTATAAAAAAACCTTTGATTGTAGATAGAAAATATAATATTGTTTTAGATGGATCTCACAGGTATGCCTATTTATTACAAGAGGGTTATCTTGAAGCACCTGTATTGTATGTCAATTATGAAGATGAAACAATTTTTGTCGGGAACCATCTAAAACATCGTTTTTTAAAGGATAAAACTTTAACTATTTCAAAAGCTGAAGTTATTGATAGAGCATTAAATGAAAAATTATATCCTCCACGAACAACACGCCATTTTTTCCCTTTTAGGAAAGATGATTTTCCAACATTGTTAGAAAGATTAAGAAAAGGTAATAAAAGGGATATAGGCTATTTGATAGCCAATGTCTCTATTGAAAATGAGATAAAGATGGATACTGAGTATATATTGGAAATAGATGAAGAGATGGAGGTAATAGAAAAGTATTTACAAGAACAGAGAGATACAAAAAACTATCTTTTAGAACAAATTGAAATGATGAAAAATGCAAACAAATAAAATTATTGATGAGTTTTGGAATAGTGCTTATAACGATTTAGATGACGGTGGTTATATAAGTAATGATTCAAAAATTAATAATTTTCGTTTTTTGATTGAAAAGGAAGAGTTAAAAGAGTTTATATATAAATTTACAACACATAATAATAGAACAAGAGCATTGGATGTAGGATGTGGAAATGGTAGATTTAGTAGAGTATTATCTCAATATTTTGATAAAGTTGATGCGATAGATATTGCACAGCCTATAATCAAACGAAATAGAGAAAATAGTGATTTTACAAATATTCAGTATCATAAAGCGACATTAGAAGAGTGGATAGGGCATAGTAAAGTTAAATATGACTTTATTTATGTTGGTGGTGTGTTAATGTATATTGAGGATAGATCTATCAACTATATCTATGAAAATATAAATAAGATACTAAATAAGAGTGCTGTTTTGGTTTTAAGGGAAAGTGTTATGACAAAAGAGAGAGTTGATAAAATAGATGATAGATATATTGCTTATTATCGTTTCAAAAATTTTTATAAAGATATAAATGAACTAAAACTTTTAGTTACAAAAGAGAATTTAGCTTATAGAGTAGGTGAGTTAAGAGATCTATTAAACAGGTTAAAATTAAGTTTTTTATTTCAAGAAAAGATGTATAAGTATCTTCTTAGGTGTTTAAAATGCAAAGACTTAGTTTGGAAGCCAAGTTTAAATAAACTTGTTAACTACTATTATGTGTTTAAAAAAGAGGAATAGATGGATAAAGAGATATTAGCAATTTTAGGAGGTATGGGACCATATGCTTCTTTGGAATTTACTAAAAAAATTTATGATTTAACTCCTGCTAAAAAAGATTGGGAGCATATTCACATTATTTTAGATAGTGATATAACGATACCTAGTCGGACAAGATATATATTATATAATGAAGAGGATCCAACACCATATATTATTAAAGCAATCAATAGATTAGAAGCTGTTGGTGCCAAAGCTGTTGTTCTTCCTTGTAATTCAGTTCACTATTTTTATGATAGAGTTATTGAACGGATAAATATACCATGGCTAAATATGTTACAAATTATTTCAAATGAAATTAAAATGTCTGGATATAAGAAGACACTTGTTTTGGGTGGTTATGTAACAGTTACAAAAAGGTTATATGATAAATACCTTCAAAATACAATGTATTTAAATGATAATGAAAATAAAATAGTTTATCAATTAATAGAAGCTGTAAAAATAAATGATCAAGTTAAAGTTGAACAACTTGCTGAACAACTGATTGATCTATTTGATACTTATAATATTGACTCAATTTTATTTGGATGTACAGAGTTGACGATATCAAAAAAACTTAATAGTTATAAAAGGAAAGCAGTCTTCGATAGTAACGAATTATATGCTAAATATATAGTTAACTATATGAAAGGTAAGGTATGAAGTACTCAATAGTTGAGATTAGGCAAACACAAAAAGGAAGGGGGTTTTGGTTACGAATCAGTAACGAGATTGCTACCCAATTAATTTATAGAATACAAAAGTTCAATTTATCGCCTAATTTTTTTACTCTATTGTCATTAATATTTGGTATGTTATTTGGATTTGCACTAATAAATGGTTATTTAATAACATCGGCTATTTTATTGAATCTATTATATCTTTTTGATAATTTTGATGGGCAATGGGCTAGAGTGAAAAAAATGACATCGAAGTTTGGTGCCCTATTTGATAGTTTGGTAGATGGATGGAATATATCTATAGTTCTATTTTCTATGGGAGTTTATCTCTATAACACAACAAGTAATACCTTTTATCTCTATTTAACAACTCTATTTTTTATACTCTCTTTTTTGGAGTTTGCATTAGAAAAAAATTTGGTTGCAGAATCAACTTTGGAAGAAAACTCAACTCAGCCTATATCATTACAGGAAAAGAGTAGCAGGTTGAGACCAATTATCAAAATTGTAGATATGTTTACACTCTATGATAAATGGATATTTATTATCACTCTTGGACTACTTTTTGATCATCTTGATTTCTCTTTGGTTTATGTTATTTTGGTTAGGTTAATCCATTACATAGTTAAACTTATTAAACTTTTTTTGCAATTTAAATGAAAAGCATAATCTCTAAATCAATCTTATTAACTATTTTTGTTACAGCTATCAACTTTGGATTTAAGATATATTTATCTTACCATATATCTAAAGATAAACTTGGTATTTTTTATACTTTGTTGGATTTAGTATCAATAGTAGCTCTTTTTTTTACAGGATACAAAGATAGTATGATTAAAGTATATTCGGAAAAAAAGTTTTTTGAAGTATATAGATATATTGTTAGAAACTATTTAGCAGTGAGTATTGCCTCTGTGCTAGTACTACTTTTGCTCTATAATTTACAAAATAATCAGAATAAAATATTTTCTGTCTATTTGCTACTACTTTTCTTTATAGCCACACAAATATCAAATTTTTATTCATATTTGAATGTAGCATATAAAAACTATAACTCTATGCTTTATGAAAAGAGCATAAAAGCTTTAAGTTTAGTACTAAGTTTTGTAATACTAAGTAAATATTTTGACAATCTTAATGCTCTTATAGTTGCATACATTTTACAAATGTTTATTCATACAATATATATATACATTACTTCTCCAAACATATTTTTTATGCCTGAAAATTTTGTTAATATAGATACTTATAAAAAATTTATGAAAAATTATCTACTTGCCACAGTTACATCTTTTTTGGGTTCAATATCAATCTATATGAGTGCAATAATTATGCTTTATTTTTTTAATAGTAGTGATATCTTATCAGAGTATCAAGTTGTTGTAAAAAGTATTTTTTTTGCACTTGTTGCTATTTTTGCTCACCCTGTTGCATCTTATACTTTTCCTGAAGTCTCCAGATTTATCTCTGAAAATAGATATTATGAAGTAACAAGAATGGAAAAAGTATTACAAAAATATTTGCTACTGATGTTTTTGTTAATACTAGTAGGTCTTTTTTTTACCAAGACAGTTATAGGATTGATTTTTCCAGTAAGCTATCAAAATAGTTATAAATTACTTAATCTTATGTTGCCGTTTTTACCATTTATAATCTACACATCTTTTCTTGTTAATATATTAAAAGGATTCGACAGGTTTGATCTCGCACTTTGGGTGAGAGTTATAGGGAATATCACTTTTTTTATTATAATAGCTCTCTTGTATCTGTTTGGTTTAGATGAAAAATCAATAATATATAGTTTGGATATAAGTTTTTTACTCATGTTTTTTTCAGCTTTATATTTTAAAGGAAGGTTATTGTCAAAATGAACATCCTCTTCATCCCCCATACACCAAATATAAAGTTGATAAACCGCGTTTATGAGTTTGCAAAAAGTACAAATAGCTATTTTTTATATTGGGAGATTGAGAATAGTTCATTTAAAGAGAAGGTTAAATCACAACTCAACTCATTAAAATATAAACAAGATGGGAAGATAGTCCAGATACCACTCCTTTTTCGACCTGAGAAGTTCGCAGCTCAAATAAACAGTAAAAATCTTAACCTGTTGATAGATAAATTACACATAGATATAGTTGTTAATGCAAACGCGTTGTTATTTGATATAAAAAAAATAAAAGTTCCTGTGGTTTATGATTTGGTAGATGACCATCTAGAGATAAACAGTGATATAGGTCTTAGCAGGAAACGCGTTGGTAAGATAAAAGATGATATAAGAAATTCACAAGCAGTTATAGCGGTTACGGATATATTGCAGGAAAAAGTAAGAGAGTTAAATCAAAATGTTATAACTATTGAAAATGGGGTATATATCGATAGGTTTGCAGAGGCAAAGTCACTTAAAAGAGAACTTGGATTAGAAGAGAAAAAGGTGTTTGGTTATATTGGTGGAGTAGATGAGTGGACAGGGATAGATAGAGCCTGTGAAGCATATATGAAAGTTAAATCACATAACAACGCAATGATTGTTGTCGGTGATAGCAATTCCTACTTTTTTCAAGAGTTAAAAAGAAGATACCAAAATGATATCATCTTTACAGGTATGATCTCTCCTGAAAAAGTAGGAGACTACTTTAAAACCCTTGATATCGGTTTGATACCATTCAAATTAAACGATTTTACTAACAATGCATTTCCAATTAAAGCTTTAGAGTATGGTTTGTCCGGTGCTACAGTTTTATCGACCCCTTTGAAGTTGTTAAAACAAAAAAATTTTCCGTTTATCGAGTTTGCAAAGATTGATGAATTTGATAAAATGATGACCAGCATTGAAAAAAAAGTGCATAACTTTGACTTTAGTAAATTTAGTTGGGATAGACAGAGTCAAAAGCTGTTAAATTATTTGAAAGAGTATGTGTAGGAAATGAAAATTTTAGTATTTCATAGTTGGGGTATAGGCGATCTTGTTATGGCAACACCGATGTTGAAAACTTTAGCATTAAATGGATATGAAGTTGATTTAGTACTAACAAATAGTATAAATAGATCGATAGTGAAAGAGGCTAAATTTGTCAAAAATATATTTGTAATCAACAAGATAACAGATTTTTTGAGATTTTATAAAAAGTATGATTACTTTATTGTAACTGCAGGAACCAATCCCCTAAAGGCAAAACTTTTAAACCTGATGATAGGTGCAAAACATGTAATCTCGACATTTCAAAAAAAAGGCATTCACAGACTAGAGTTAAATCTCAATATGGTCAAGCCGTTTTGTAAAGAGATTACTAAACAGCCTTATATATATATCCCAAAAAGTGATTCATTTCAACCATATATAGTTCAAAATAGAAAAAATATAGGTTTTGCTGTCGGTAGTGGGTATAAACAGAAGTTCAAGAGATGGGATATTGAAAAGTTTATAGAATTAATGGGTAAGTTTGATGCAAATATTTTAGTTTTTATCGGTCCGGATGAAGATGATTTATATGATAGATTAAAAGATGCCAAATCGATAAAGATCGTTAAAGAGAGTTTGGAAGATAGTATAAATGTTATATCAAAGTTAGATCTACTGATAGGAAACGATAACGGTTTGATGCATATAGGAAAAGCGGTTGGGATTAAAACATTTACTATCTTTGGGATGACTGATGAAAAAGAGGTTGGAAGTTATGATAGAGATAGAAACTTTGATATATATATTGACATAGATTGTCGTCCATGTTTTCATACAAAATATAAACCTATAAAGTGCCAAGATTTTAAATGTTTTAATAATATGAGTGTCAAGTATGTTTATCAACAGATAGAGAGAGTTTTATAGTATGGTTGAAGTATCGATTATTATTCCTACACTAAATGAAGAGAGATATATCACTTCTTGTTTAGACTCTGTTATAGAGTCAGATTTGAAAATAGGAAGTTATGAAGTATTAGTTATCGATGGCTTAAGTAGTGACAATACCGTAAAGATAGTAAAAGAGTATATGCAAAAATATTCTTTTATAAAACTATATACAAATGAAAAAAAGATTATTCCTGTTGCGATGAACATAGGTATAAAACATGCTCAAGGGGCGTATATCATCCGTATAGATGCACACTCACTCTATCCAAAGGAGTACTTTTCCAATCTTTTATATTGGGCAAAAAAGCTTGATGCAGATAATGTAGGTGGAGTATGTGTTACAGATGTACTGACTAAAACCCCAAAGACAAATGCCATCAAAGCAGTTATGAGTCATAAATTTGGAGTAGGTGGAGGAGATTATAGAGGGGAAATCGATCAACCTAAAAGATCAAACACTGTTCCATTTGGATGCTTTAAAAAAGAGGCACTTTTAAAATATGGAGGCTTTGATGAACGGTTAGAGAGAACAGAGGATTTGGAGATAAATAAGAGATTTATTGATAGAGGAGGGAAAGTATATATCGTACCTGATCTCTCTTTTACCTATTATGCAAAAGAGAGCTTAAAAGATTTGGCAAAAAAGAGTTTTAATACCGGTAAATGGGTAGTACTAAATCCATATATCACAAAAAGGTTCTCATCACTGCATCTTCACCATATAATTCCTCTTCTCTTTGTATTGTCACTTCTATTACCATCTTTGTTGGCTTTATTAAATAAAAAATTTTTCATTATCTCATTAGCCTCATTTTTAGCATATCTTGTTGCAATTTTATACTTTTCAATCAAACTAAAAGATGAAGATAACTCATTTTTCTATCTTATTGCTACTTTTATTACTCTACATATCTCATATGGTTTTGGTTCTTTGGTTGGAATTGGTACAATAATATCAAACTATTTAAAAAAGAGTCTCTTAGGTTGAAAAGAATGGCTCATTTTGTGCTTTTCTTACTACCATCAGGAATGAAAAGATATTTATATAAAAACTTAAGAGGCTAAAAAACATTGCGTTAACGAAATATTTTCGTTATAATCTATCTGTAACGAAACTTTTTCGTTATAATTTATCTTATAAAATAGCAATGAAGTATCCTATTTGTCGGAGTTTGATAAAATCTTAAGGAAAGTTAAAAAGCTTAAATCTGATACTATATATAGCTATAAAGTATTTGATATGCAAAGTGATAAACTTCGCGTCTATATATCGAGATTGGCCGATAGGGGCATCATCGTAAAGAGCGGTAGAGGGAGATTTTACAAACCTGCTCAGAGAGTCTATGTTAAACGCTCCATGAAAGAGATACCTCTCAACAAAAAGCTTTTTTCAAATGATCTCTTTTGGAATGTTAAGGATGGATTTAGGATCAAAGTCGATACTTTGCTTAAGGCATATTTAAGAAACTATACGCAAGATGATCTTATGGGGCTTTATTCACTTTTTGGATACACAAGATTGGTAGAGGAGAGCTTGAAGCTCTACAAGGATAGACGGGATAAAAATTATCAAAAGATTCGTGAGACGCTTATGCAGTTTGAGAGGTGGAGGATGCAGAAGTGACAAAAGAGATCAAAGCATTGCTTGAGAAGATAAAACATAGCTTGCTTTTTGAGAACTATCCTCTCTATTTTTTCGGTGGCACGGCTCTAAGCACCTATATAGCTCATAGAGTCTCATATGATGTGGATTTTATTTGCAAAGAGAGATTACCTGGCAAGAGATGCGTTTTCAAAAGGCGAAAGAGATGCTATTGGAACAAATTGAGATGAGATTAAAAGAGAGATTGGTAGAGAAACAAAAAAAAAGTTAAATCTTATGCTAAGAGAGCTAAAAAGAGATAGATTTGTATGATTGGTTGAGATATATTTATTGGTATAATTTGTGCTCTTTATGTTAAACTATATTTATAGAAAAGATGAGGAATTAAAACTATGCAATTTTTAGATCTACCAAAAGAGAATATCTCAACCAAGCAACTTATAGGACTTATTCTTCTAGCTTATGCTTTTAGCTTTGCCATCAGACTTATATGGGTATTTCAATTTGCAGACTATGCACCATTTCACTACAATGGTCAGCTTATGATCAACACAAATGACGGCTACTTCTTTGCCTCGGGAGCTCAACAGGCACTCTTTGGCTTGCATGAACCAAATCCAAGAGTTCCATCGTGGCTTAGTTACGGTGTGACATTTTTTACAGTTTTACTAGTTAAGATTACGCCGTTTTCGCTTGAGACAGTGACACTCTATATGCCTACAATTATCTCTTCATTGGTTGTGATACCTATGATTTTGATCGCTAGACTCTTTGGTGCGACGCTTTGGGGATTTTTTGCAGCACTGCTTGGAAGTATCGCTTGGAGTTACTACAACCGTACGATGACCGGCTATTATGATAGCGACATGTTTGCAGCGATGGCACCGATGTTTGTCCTCTATTTTTTTATGGCATCAGTTAAAAATTTTACGCTCAAAAGTGCACTTTATGCGGCGGTGATGATCGCTATCTATCCTTTTTTGTACGATCAGGGCAGGGCGGTGGTCTTTGCGATGTCGATGATCTATTTTCTCTATCTCATTGTCTATCATCGCAAAGAGAAGAATACATACAAAGCGATCATCTTGGTCTCTCTTTCTGCATTGCCTTTTTATTCGTTTATCCCGTCACCCTTCTCGTACATAGCTACTGTTGCTGTGTTGGTACTATTTTATTTCATCTTGCAAAAGGCAAGCATAGAGTTAAAACCACTTATGATATTGGCATTTTTTGCTGTAGTCGGGTTTTTATATTTCGGCAATGTATTCTCGCTCATCATAGGTAAAGTGAGCTATTATCTTTCAAGAAGTGTGGATGAAGAGGGGCTCCACTTTTTTCAAGTTAATCAAACTGTTCGAGAAGCGGGAAAGATACCGTTTTCTGTCATGGCAAATCGTATTAGTGGGTCAGTTGCCGGCTTACTCGTTAGCCTCATTGGATATATTCTACTTGTTATTCGTTATCGCTCTTTTATTCTTGCGTTACCTCTCATCGGAATCGGTGTGTTTTCACTAATGGGTGGGCTTAGATTTACCGTTTTTGCCGTGCCGATTGCGGCGATGAGTGCGGTTTATCTATTTTATATCATTGCAAATGCAAGCGATAAAAAACCCTTTCAATATGCAATGATCGCTGCCTTGACAGCGCTGATGATCTACCCCAATATCAAGCATATCATCTCCTATAAGGTTCCGACGGTTTTCAACAGCGAAGAGGTAAAAGTTCTCAAGCAGTTGGACAAAATCGCAAGTGACAAAGATTATACACTAACTTGGTGGGACTACGGCTATCCGATCTGGTACTATTCCGATACCAATACGCTCATCGACGGTGGTAAGCATGGACATGACAACTATATCATATCCAAGATACTCAACACTTCTTCACCTCTACTCGCAGCCAATCTCGCGAGAGTTTCAGTTGAGAAGTATGTTAAAGAGGGCGGTGTTGTCGCTGACACACTTTTTGCCAAAGAGAGCCCCAATGATCTGTTGGATGAGCTCAAAAGTGATAGCTATACTCTGCCTCCAAAAACGCGTGATATCTACCTCTATCTGCCCAATCGTATGCTCAATATCTTTCCTACGGTTGATCTCTTTAGCAATCTTGATCTTGAGACCGGTAAAAAGGGTGAGCAACCTTTCTATTATCAAACTGGGCGCTTCAAAGATGACGGTAAGATTCTCAACCTAGATCACGGGATCGCACTTGAAAAAGAGAAAGGGATTTTACACATCGGCAAAGGCGCTACGACGCTCAAGCGATTTGTAGTGGTGGGGTACGATCAGGAGAGAAAGATTCATCAAAAAGTAGAGGAACTTGATCCAAATGCCAAGCTCTCTATCATCTTTTTGCAAAGTTACGGTACTTTTTTGATAGTGGATGAGAAGTTTTACAACTCTCTTTTTATTCAAATGTTTGTTTTTGAAAATTATGATAAAGATCTGTTTGAACCTGTGATCATGAGCCCATACGCAAAGGTGTATCGACTAAAAAGATGATCTATTTTATGCTCTTTTTACTCTCCTACTTTGGGGTGTGGTGGATGCGCACCTATGCACCTCACGATCTTCCAAATCATCGAAGCTCCCACAAGATGCCGACACCTACGGGGGGTGGTGCTGTTTTTGTGGTGTTGTTTTATATTTCGATCGTGATTTTGCACTATCGGTTAGAGATAGATTCTGAACTTTTTTATGCACTTTTGGGTGGTATCCCTTTGGCATTTGTCGGTTTCCTAGATGATATCAAACATATAAAGCCCATTTACCGATTGTTGATACAGTTTAGTGTAGTAGTATGGGCGATGTTGGCATTGGGATTATGGGAACATTTTGCCTGGTGGCAAACCATATTGATGATGCTCTCTGGTGTGTGGCTGATCAATCTCTACAACTTCTTGGACGGTATTGACGGTTATGCAACGAGTGAAGCAATTTTTGTCGTCGGCGCTGCAACGCTCTTTTTCCATGACACCACGCTACTCATCTTGATAGCGCTTTTGAGTGGTTTTTTGCTCCACAATTGGCACAAGGCGAAAATATTTATGGGCGATGCGGGAAGTACCTTTTTGGGCTTTCTCGTTTTTTGTATGGCACTCTACCATAGTCACTCATTAAACGACCTTCTGTTGTGGCTCATGCTACTGGGACTCTTTATCTTTGATGCGACTGTGACGCTGATCCGAAGAGCTTTAGCGGGAGAGAGGTTGATGAGCGCACATCGAAAGCATCTGTTTCAACGCGCCGTGCAAATGGGTTTTTCACACGATAAAGTGGTGATGATAGCGATGGGTATCAATCTTGCAGTGCTGTTGGGTCTTATCTATCTCTATGAGAGTAGATGGCTCTATCTTTATTTTATTTGTTATATGATATTGCTTTTTATCTTAATGCGAACTATTGATAAGGCGGTAAGTTTTGAAGATTACTGATCTGTTCAAGAGTGCGCCGTGGAAACGCACACTCTTTTTTATCGTTGCAGATGCACTGATCTTTTATCTCTCTTTCTATCTCGCATATCTACTGCGCTTCAACCTCCAAATACCTCCTGAGCATATTCTTGGCGCATCATCGCTGGTTTTTATTATTGTTGGATTAAAAATAGTTTCAATGTATCTTTTGAGAGTCTATGAGATCACTTGGCGCTACTTTATACTCTCAGATGGCAAAAAAATTCTCTATGCACTACTGCTCTCTTATCTACTTTTTATTACCTATCTCTTCTTTTGGTATCATGGTGCTTTCCCTCGTACAGTCATCATGATCGATTTTCTTCTCTCTTTTTTTCTTCTTCTTAGTTTGCGGCTTTCCAAACGCCTCGTTGCCGGTACGCAGATTCACGAAGATCGTCCTCGCACACTCTTTATCGGAGCCAATCAACGCACACTTTCACTCATCTCCAGTGCAAAAAACGGAGAAATTGCCTATGAGCCCGTAAGTATTGTCGATGAAGACGCGAATGTTGTCGGGACATATATGGCATCTCTCAAAATATCTGGCATGGAAGATTTGGAGCAGATTGTCGCAGATGATGAGATTGAGTCGGCGATTATTACGCTTGATCTTGAACCTTCCAAAATGGATGCTCTCTTTGAAAAGCTATCAAGTCTAGGCATCACCCACATCAAACGCTCTAAACTCCTCGGCGACAAAAATGAAAAGCTCATCGATATCTCCATTGAAGATTTGCTAGCGCGCCGTCCCAAAGATCTCGATCTCAAAGCGATCGAGACGCTGATTCGAGATCGGCGCATCTTGATTACCGGTGCGGGGGGAAGTATCGGGAGTGAGATCGCCCGTCAATGTGAGCGGTTTGGTGCCAAAGAGTTGATACTGCTTGATCACAGTGAATACAACCTCTATGCAATTTCAGAGCAGATTCAGGGAGTGCCCAAGATCTCACTCATGCAGTCGGTAGTCGATCGCAAGCTGCTAGAAAAGACTTTTGCCACTTATCGGCCGGAAATTGTCATTCATGCTGCCGCCTACAAACATGTACCACTCTGTGAAGAGAATCAAGAAGGAGCAATACTCAATAATGTCATCGGAACGAAAAATACAATTGATCTTGCGATTAAATACGGTACGGATCGTTTCGTTCTCATCTCCACCGATAAAGCGGTCAGACCCACCAATGTCATGGGAGCAACCAAACGGGTGTGTGAACTGTATGCCCAAAATGTACCAAATGGCAAAACGCTTATCACCTGTGTGCGCTTTGGAAATGTCCTCGGTTCGAGCGGTTCGGTGATCCCGAAGTTCAAACGCCTCATCGAAGCCAATCGACCGCTTGCCGTAACACATCCTGAGATTACCCGCTACTTTATGCTTATACCCGAAGCCTGCCAATTGGTGCTTCAAGCGGCGGCAATTGCCAAAGAACGGGAACTCTTTGTGCTGGATATGGGAAAACCGATCAAGATCGTCGATCTGGCACGAAAAATGCTCAAACTTTATGATAAAGAGCATTTGGGAATTGAATTTACCGGCTTGAGAGCGGGGGAAAAACTCTATGAGGAGTTACTGCTAAATGATGATGATAAAAAAACAACCTACGACTCTATCTTTGTCGCCAAGCCTACGCCCTATGCGATCGATCGTCTTAATAGCGATATAGAGAATCTTTTGCAAAGTGATGATAAGATAGAGGCGCTAAAACGGATTGTACCGGAATTTGAACATAAGGAAATGGTATAGATGTTGAAAAAGATTTTACTATTTGTCATAGCTCTAGGTGGGATAGTCTATCTAATGGCATCACAAAGCGGTCTCTTGCATAGTGGAGAGGAGGTTGTTCTACAACCTCTCGATGGGCACTCACTAAATCTAATACGACAAAGTGGGAGTAATGCTAATTTCGATATTGAGATGAGTAACCGAGGCAAGGTCTATTATAGCGCCCAAGATCAAGTTGATGATATTTATCTTGTCTTTCACGATAATGTTCAGCCGGGCGATCGCATCAAAATTCATGTTAATAGTGGAACTTTTCAGTATCGCATTGCACCGGTAAAAGCTCTGCCGACAATGGTTAAAAAGGCGCTTTATAAAAAAGCACTTCAAGAGAAAAAGAGAACTCACCCTAAGGTAAAAAAGAGAAAACAGAAAAAAAGAGTAAAAAAGATCGCACCTAAGCAAGAGCCTATTGTCGGTGAATTTGTCGAGGAGAGCAAACCCAAATCTCAGCCTCTCATTCAACAACCGGAGGAGCCAAAAACCTTATCAAGCACACAAATGCAACCTGCTAAAACACACCATACAAAACCGCTATCAGACTCATTTTATAGTAATTTTACCCATATTTTCAAAAATCTTATCAAAAGCTTTTCGATGACTCCGTCGGCAAAATCAAATGAAAAAAAAGAGCAGACGCAAGAGAAAAAGAGTGAGCCTCATTCGATATCTGCTCCCGCACCAAAACCACAGCCAAAAAAAGAGACTGTCGATCCTGCTGCGATGACTCAAGAAGCCACAATCATCCGTCGCGATTTTTCTAAGTTGCCGACAGAAATAAAACTCTTTGATGATAAAAAGATCGAAGAGGAGAGTGCGATCAAACCACCTGTTTTTAAAGAGTTCAAACCCTCCAAAGAGGAGAAAAAGAGTGCTTCCCAAAAAATTGTTCCTACCACACCCAAACTACAAACAAATCCGATTGCATCTACTCCACAACCCACTACACAAAAGAGCACCACTCCCCCCACATCTAAACCGATCACGATACCGGCACCGACACAGATTGCAACAAAACCACTTCCGGTATATGTGCCGTCACCGGTTGAAGTGCCAAAACCGATTATACCAAACAAACAGGAGCCGACTCCCTCTTATGAAGCACCGCAACCAAGCGAAACGATCAATACCGATTATAAAGAGGGCTATGAGGATCTTAACCCTCCCAAAGAGGAGGAGAAACCTTCAGAAGGTCGTATTCAAAAAGCGGGCAATAAGATTGTCATCACCAAGGTAATCGATAAAAAGAGTCACTATCCGCAGCCCAAAGAGGAGGAAGATATCTTCGCCGGTCGTGTTCTCGGAAAGATGGATGATCGTGTACTTGGTGGTGGATATAATCCCGACAACGAAGTAGGGCGCTTGAGTATGCGTGTAACACAAAACAACAAACCGGTCAGCGCTTGGATCGAAGTGTTTAAAAACGGTACCAAAGATCGCGTCAAAACCTTTTATAGTATGCGTGGTCACAAGATGAACACGATCAAACTACCTGCGGGTGTCTATATGGTGCGAGCAACCTACCGTACACGCGACGGTAAACTCCAAAAAACACTTAAAAATATCCACCTCAAAGAGGGTGGAGATATCACCAGACATATCAGTTTCCAAGATGGAAAGATCAAGGTGGTTGCCACACGAGGCGGAAAACCGCTCTATGTCAAGGTAAGTGTCTATCGCACTGACAATCATCAACGCATAAATTATGAGTTTTCCGATCGTAGTAGCGGTGTTGCGACGGTGACAGTTCCGACAGGAACTTATGAAGTGGAAGTGACAGAACACGGCAACAAAAAGGTGCTACCGGATGTGCATGTCGGTGCATCACAGACAGAGAAACTTAGCGTTGAATTTTAATATTTCCTGCTATAATATCCCCTAACACGCATAATAGGGGATGGAATGAGACTAAGTAATGAAGAAGCGCTAGATCTATTACGAAATGCCTCATTAGCTGATCTAGGTCGCATGGCAACAGAGAAAAAGCGAGAACTTCACCCTGACAAGATCACTTCATTCATCGTTGATCGTAATATCAACTACACCAATGTCTGTTGGGTCGATTGCAAATTTTGCGCCTTCTATCGTCATGCCAAAGATGAAGATGCTTACATACTCAGCTATGAGGAGATTGGCAAAAAGATTGAGGAGCTTATCGCTATCGGAGGCACCCAGATCCTCTTTCAAGGCGGGGTCCACCCCAAACTCAAGATTGAGTGGTATGAAGATTTGGTCGAATATATCTCAACACACTACCCATCTATTACTATTCACGGATTTTCTGCCATTGAGATCGACTATATCGCCAAGGTTTCTCGCATCAGTGTGCGAGAGGTATTGGAGCGACTCCACGCCAAAGGGCTCTACTCGATGCCGGGTGCGGGAGCAGAGATCCTCAGTGACAAAGTACGGGATGTCATTGCACCCAAAAAACTGGATGTTAAAGATTGGCTCCAAGTACACGAGATCGCGCATGAGATCGGGATCAAGACTACTGCGACGATGATGTTTGGAACCGTAGAGAACGATGAGGATATCATCGAGCATCTGGAGCATATTCGCAAGCTTCAAGACAAAACAGGCGGTTTTCGTGCCTTTATCCTCTGGAGCTTTCAGTCTGATAACACCAAGCTCATCCAGGAGCACCCCGAGATCAGCAAACAATCCTCTAATCGCTACCTGCGCCTCTTAGCCCTTAGTCGTCTCTATCTCGATAACTTCCCCAATATCCAATCCTCTTGGGTCACACAAGGAAGCTATATCGGACAGTTAGCTCTACTCTTTGGCGCCAATGATCTGGGTAGTACCATGATGGAGGAGAATGTAGTTGCCGCAGCAGGTGCGAGTAACCGCATGAACCAAGAGGAGATGATCCGTCTCATCTCCGATATCGGCGAGATCCCTGCCAAACGAAATACCAATTATGATATATTAGAGATTTATGATACCATGGAGGCATAATGAAAAAGATTCTCTTTGTAATACTATTGATAGAAGGAGTGATATTGGGAAGTAATCTAAGTAAAGTCAAGATCAACCATCACGAGGTTCCACTCATCTATGAGGCGGATCACAATCTCCCGATAGTGACGATGCAACTGGTATTTCAAAATAGCGGGATGCTCTTTGACGGAAATAGAAGTGGTCTTGCACGATTGAGTGCCAAACTGCTCAATGAGGGAACCAAAAAGCTAGGTGCTGTCGGTTTTGCTACCATTTTAGATGACAATGCTATTCATCTGAGTGCCAACACTGGACGAGAGACTTTTGTCATTGAACTCTCTGCGCTCAAAGAGAAGTTCTCCGAGGGGATTAAACTGCTAAGATCACTACTCCAAGACCCCAACTACACACCCGATACCCTCAAAAAGCTCAAACTTCTCACTCTGGCGCAAATCGATCGCAAGATGAGCGATTTTGACTATATTGCCAATCGTAATCTCTATAAGATACTCTATGCAAATACCCCATTGGCGTATCCCTCTATCGGTACCAAAGAGAGTATTGAACAGATCTCACTTGATGATATTCAAGCATTTCACAACAAACATCTTATTGTCGATGAAGCGATTGTCGTCATCGGTGGGGATTTGGATAAAAAAGAGGCACAACTCTATAGCAAAGAGGTGCTAGAGGTACTCAAAAGCGCAAAGCCTTTCCAACTTTGCCACTGTAACCCGACTGATACGCCACAAACAAAAGAGGTCAAAAAAGAGACCAAGCAAGCCTATGTCTATTTCGGTGCACCATATTATGTCGATGTGAACAGTAGCGATCGTTACATCTCCCGTGTGGCGATGTTTATCCTCGGAAGTGGCGGTTTTGGAAGTCGAATGATGGAGGAGATCAGGGTCAAAAACGGTTTGGCATATTCAGCCTATAGTCGCGCTGCCATCACCAAAAGTCACTCAAACTTTTTTGGCTATCTACAGACAAAGATCAGCTCACAAGAGAAGGCGATCAAGCTGGTCAAAGAGGTGATTGCTAAATTTGTCAAAGAGGGAGTTACGCAAGATGAACTCGATCAGGCAAAACGCTTTTTGCTCGGTAGTGAACCGTTGCGAAATGAGACTCTTTCACAGCGACTCAACCGTGCCTTTCATGAATATTATGAAGGGTTTGAACTCGGACACTCCAAGGAGATGCTCAAGCGTATTGAAAAGCTTGACCTCAAAACGCTCAATCACTTTATCAAATCGCATCCTGAAATCAACCGCCTTAGCTTCTCTATTGTAACCAAAAAGTGAATTTTTTAGAGGAAGATCGTGAAAAATTGCATAAAATAGGGGTTCAAACCCCACTCGATCTTGCCCTGATTATTCCACACAAATATGAAGATTACACCCTTTCAACAAGTCTCCAAGAGGATCATTTTGCCACATTAGAAGCAACAATAGAAGATCGACACTATCATCCAAAATATATGCGTCTTAAGCTCTATGCACCCCGGCTTAATCTCAGACTCAACGCCATCCTCTTTCATCCGAGAAAATACCACTATGAAAAGTTTACCCTCTCCTCCACACACTTCCTCTACGGCAAAGTCAATCTCCACAACGATCAATGGCAGATGACACAACCGCAGATCATTGTTCAAGCAGGTATCATACTCCCCAAATATAAAACACGCCTCCAATCCAAAACCGTTCAAGCGCTCATAAAAAAGTATATGACGCAAGAGAGTATGCGAGAGGAGGGACTTGATGCAAAAAAGTGGGAGATACTACACCGCATCCATTTCCCAGACCGCGATTTTGTACAGGCATTTCAAAAAGAGGGGTTTGACAGGACAACACTCCTCTTTTTGAAATATTTAGAGATCTATAACCATCTCAAAAAACTCTCATCCAAACGGGTACGCTTTGAGTCAATCGCTTCACTTCAGGGCGATGCAACTCCTTTTATCAAATCGCTCCCTTTTGACTTGACCGATGATCAGCGTAGCGTCATCAAGGAGATTCAGCATGATCTCAAACAACCGATTGCCGCACGACGCGTTATCATGGGAGATGTCGGATCGGGTAAAACGATGGTGATCTTCGCCTCCGTCATGCTCGCAAGACCCTATCGATCGATTTTGATGGCTCCGACAACCGTCTTGGCGGCGCAAATCTATGAAGAGGCAAAGAAGTTTCTCCCCAAAACTCTCAAGATCACCTTGGTCACAAACAAGAGCAAAAAGGGCGAGGATTTAAGCGAATATGACTTTATCATCGGTACGCACGCACTCCTTTTTCGTGATCTTCCCGACGATATCGCGTTGGTGATGGTCGATGAACAGCATCGCTTCGGAACCAAACAGCGATCCCTCATCGAAAAGCTTGTCAGCCAAGGAGAGAAACGCCCCCACTATCTCCAATTTTCCGCTACACCCATCCCCCGTACACTCAATATGATGCAGTCGCAGATGATCGATATCTCCAAGATTCAACAAACACCCTTTCCCAAAGATATCGATACGCTGATCATCGGCAAAAAGTCCTTTCACGATCTCCTGGCACACATCCGTTCAGAAATAGAAAAAGGCAATCAAATCATCATTGTCTATCCGTTGGTGCAAGAGAGTGAGACGATTGAGTATCAGTCGATCGATGAGGCGCGCGGTTATTGGGAGAAGAATTTTGAAAAGGTCTTTGTCACGCATGGTAAAGACAAGGAGAAGGAGGAGGTGATCGCACAGTTTGCAAAAGAGGGCAATATCCTACTCGCCACGACACTCATCGAAGTGGGTGTTTCACTTCCAAAACTCTCGACCATCATTCTGGTAGCGCCTGAGCGGTTAGGTCTGGCGACACTCCATCAGCTTCGAGGACGCGTGAGCCGAAACGGTCTTAAAGGATACTGCTTTCTCTTTACACATCAACCCCAAAGCAAACGACTCAAAGCCTTCGCCCAAACCACCGACGGCTTCGAGATCGCCGAACTCGATCTCGCCTACCGCCAAAGCGGTGATCTACTCCGAGGAGATATCCAAAGCGGTAAACACTTCAAATGGTTTGATCCCGTCACCGATGAAAAGATATTGCGCTATGCAATGGAGGAGTTAAGAAACTCCCCACTGTAATAAAACCATCTTCCCTCTTCATATACAAAACGACTCCGCTCCACCATCTCTCCCGCATCAAATATCGCGCGAAATGTCACAAACGACTCCATTTCTCCATCGATAAAATCCATGATTTCCAATCTCCGAAACTCCCTCTCTTTCGAAAAGGTTTCAATCGCCTCCATCCATCTATCGGTATCTTCAGTATAGTCGGGATTGTCAGGATGGGTGGTGTTGATGATATATCGACTCTCTCCTACGGCATAAGCACTATAACGACTCTTCATCAAAAGCAAGGCATCGGCAGGGCGGGCACCTTTGTGGTAGGGTTGGCAACACTTTTTATATTTTTTCCCGCTTCCGCAGGGACAGGGCATGTTTGGGGATGGCTTTTTCATTTGATATCCTATAAATTTGCTACTTATTTAAAGGCGGTTTATTTTTATTGAAAATTTGTAAAATATCTATACTATTTTTTTCTAAATTCACTCGATAAACAACAGTATAACCCTTATAGATCATATCTCTTATATTGTCATCATGAAAATATAATGATTTTCTATATTTATATGGAAAATTGGGAAGATTACTAATGCACTCATCTAACTTATCTAAAAAGTTTTCACTTGCACTTATGTTATCTTGTGCAATAAAATCTAATATTTCAAATAAACTGTTGATGTATCTTCTTGAGCGGTTAATTTGCATATTTTGATTTTAATTCAACAAATAAGTTCTCTTTCTCTTTATCATACTCCTCTTGCGAGACTATCTCAATAGTGCCGTTATCAAACTCTATAAGATCTTGTTGAAGCTCTTTTTGCCTGTTATAAAAGTAGGGATCCTCTATCAGATTTTCATCTTTTTCAATTTGTATTTGATCCTTATAGTGCTCTACAATCGATAAAAAATCTTCTAAAAAGCTGTCTCGAATAGTCACTTTTAAAGTTGTCATTATAAAACCTTTATCCCTTTTAGTAGAACGCTAAATATACATAAATTATAAAGAATAATAACTTCAAATAATATTAACCATCTTGCGCCCCATAAAAATCCTCTCTAAAGGCTTCAAATCTCCCCTCCAAGATCGCCTCTCTCGCCCCTCTCATCAGTGTGAGGTAGTAGTGGAGATTGTGGAGTGAAGCGAGTCGAAAGTAGCTGAGCTCTTTGGCGCGAAAGAGGTGGTTGAGGTAGCCTCTGGAGTAGTTGTGGCAGGTGTAGCAGTCGCAACGGCTATCGATCGGTTCATCGCTTCGGATATGTTTGGCGCCTTTGATGTTGAGTCTGCCGAACGAGGTGAAGAGGGTGCCGTTTCGTGCGTTTCGTGTCGGCATTACACAGTCAAACATATCAACACCGCGGTAGATATTTTCGATCAGATCTTGCGGTGTGCCGACACCCATCAGGTAGCGGGGTTTCTCTTGGGGCATAAATTGTGTGGTATATTCAACGGTGTCGTACATTTGGGTATTGGCTTCGCCCACACTCAATCCACCGATCGCAAAGCCGTCAAAGGGCATGGCGCAGAGCGACTCGGCGCTGATTTTGCGATACTTTTGCGAAGTGCCTCCCTGGATAATGGCGAAGATATTTTGATCGCGTCCGATCCCCTGATCTTGGCGTTTTTGATGAAACTTGATCGAACTCTCCGCCCATCTTGTGGTGCGATCGATCGATTGTTGAATGCGCTCATCAGTGGCGGGTAGGGCGATGAGATCATCAAGTACCATCATGATATCCGATCCGAGATTGTTCTGTATCTCGATCACCTTTTCGGGGGTGAAGTAGTGGCTAGATCCGTCGATGTGGCTCTTGAAGTGGATCCCCGTCTCATCCGCCTTGGCAATCTTGGAGAGAGAAAAGGCTTGAAATCCACCGCTATCGGTCAAAAAGCTTTTGGTATATCGGCTAAATCGGTGCAATCCTCCCAAATCCCTCACCACTTCATCGCCGGGTCGCAGATAGAGGTGGTAGGTGTTGCCCAAAATGACCTCGGCTTTAAGATGTGTGAGGAGATCTTCGCTATCGAGTCCCTTGACACTTCCAAGTGTGCCTACAGGCATAAAAACAGGAGTTTGGATGGTACTATGTGCGGTTTGGATCGTACAGGCTCTTGCATTGCCCTCTTGCTTATCTACTGAAAAAATCATTTGGAATTATAGCGATATTTGATTATAATCCACTATGGATACATTTGAGCGCGTCATTCAGATTTTGGAGGGGGATAACCTCTTTCTCACCGGCGGTGCAGGCGTGGGCAAAAGCTACCTCACCAAGCAGATCACCCGCTACTATCACGCTGAAAAGAGACAGGTTGTCGTACTCGGTAGCACCGGCATCTCCGCCGTCAATGTCGGCGGTCAGACGATCCACTCCTTCTTTATCTTCGGGATCGCCTCCTCTTTTGAGGAGTTGGAAAAGAGTGAGCGCTATAACCGCTCAAGGGTCAAAGAGCTCAATAAGATTCTCAAAAAGCTTGATTTGCTCATCATCGATGAGATCAGTATGGTCAGCGCCAACCTCATGGATATGATCCTCTTTCGCCTACGAAACGGCGAATTTCGTGGCAAACTGATGGTCGTGGGCGATTTTTATCAACTCTCGCCAGTGCAGAAGCAGAGCAGTCAACCTCATGTCCTTTTTGACGATGCGATATATGCCTTTGAAAGTAGTGCGTGGGATTATTTTGACTTTGTGACAGTGGAGCTGACGCAGATCAAACGCACGACCGATAGAGATTTTATGGAGGTGCTCAACCGCATCCGAAAGGGTGAGATCGATGCGCAACTAATCGAATACCTTGAATCCCTGAGGCACACCGATCTCGATCCCGAAAGCGCGACGGTACTCTTCGGTACCAACCGTGAAGCGGATCAGCGTAATCTCGCACGGCTTCAAGCCCATCAAGGCTCCCTCATCTCCAAAGAGGGTATCGTCACCAAAAAGGATCATACACTCAATGATAAAATCTTAGATGCATGGATCAATCGTCTGCCGACACTCCAAATGCTCCAACTCAAAGAGGGGGTACCAGTCATTTTCACCACAAACAGATGGGGCTTTTACCACAACGGTGAAAGAGGCATCGTAGAGCATATCGATGATGATGTGATCTTGGTACAAAAGGGCGGGCGACTCATCAAGGTAGAGCGCTTCACCTTTGAACTCACCAAAACCGTCATCGATAGCAAAGGAGAAGTGGGGGATGAAGTAATTGCTTCGTTTGAGCAGTTTCCATTGCGACTCGGCTATGCGATCACGATTCACAAATCACAGGGAATGAGCATCGAGTCGTTGCTTTGCAATGTCGATACTATCTTTACCGATAGTCAATTTTATGTCGCACTCTCGCGTGCTATTGATCCCCAAAAACTGAAACTCCAATTTTCAAGAGAAGGCTTTGGCGACTACCTTCATCGGGTGATCAAGGTCAATCCTAAAGTGGATCACTTCTATCAAAAGCTTGAAAATTTACACAAACTCTCTTAGCCTTAAATCCAATCGTTACCCTACTTATGAGGCTTTAGTCTATTGAGATTAACATGATAGGCTTTTGCCATCTCTTTGACCGTCTCCCCTTTGTCGTTTGGTATATCATCAATAGCTCCATTTTTATACAACTCTCGCATCATTTTGTCATCAAACATCATAAAGGCAAAATGTAACGGTGTGTTACCCTCATTGCATTGTTGATTGGGATCGACTCCCTGCTCGAGAATGAGTTTAAGCATCTCCAATTTTCCGCTCATGATGGCGGCAACAAGAAGGTTGTTCCCATCTCCTTTGGTAAAGAAGGGATTGGCTCCCTTGGCAAGTAACTCTTTTACAAATTTAATATCACCCTTTGCCGTAGCCACAAAGAGTGCACGCGAATGATCATCCGCTTCGGTATCAACATCGGCACCGGCTGCTATCAATTTTTTAATCGTAGGTAAATCGGTATCCAAGATAGCCTTTTCAAGTGCTTTATTGCGCACACGAGGTGTTTTTTTAACAATATTCCGAGGTGCATCTGTTTTTGTTTGAACTGTAGGTTTATGAATTGGTTTTGGGGGTTTAGTGATTGGCATCACTTTCGGTTTTGAAACAACTTTTGTTTTTGAAACTTTTTTCTTTTCTTTAGTAGTCGGTTGTGGAATTTTCACCTTCGCAGGTGCTTCAGCAAACTCAAAAAGAGAACAATCTGCCTTGACACCTCTTCTCTTTTTCGTTTTTTGACACGATTTGAGTCCGACCTCTTTCGCTCTCTTTAGGGAGGATGCCTTCGCAGAAAATTTGCAAGAAAAGCGTTTGTGATTATCAATTGCAACATAAAATGCCTTATTGGGTTTGGAAAGTTGATAAAGTTTATAGATAATACGACAAGGTTTTGGTAGAGACTCTTTGAGATTGCTAATCTGCTTAGGCTCCCTTTTTTTATGATTGACCTTTTTCTTTGTAGTTGTTTGTGGTAGCTTCATCTTTTCAATTTCAGCCAATGTAACTTTATCCACTTTCTTATGGCTTGTTTCCTCTTTTTGAGTTTTTTTATATTCTGTTTTACTAGTCTTGAGCTCTTTTTCAATCTTATTTAACGAGATTTTATACTTATTCAAAAAGATTTGGCTCCTCTTACTCAAAAAGCCTTTTACATACAATTTATACAGACGGCAACTACTTTTAATGTTACGCTTCTTTTTACTCTTTCTACAAGATGCGAGTGCCACTTCTTGCGCTTTGAGTCCACTGTCGCTACCGGAACTAAAGCGACAGGTATATTTTGATTGGTTGTCATACGCATAGGCAAATGCCTTAGGACTTTTGGCATTGAGATACATTTTAAAAAAGAAGAGACATTGCGGTGGAAGATCCCGCTTTGCTTCTTCAATATATTCTTGGGAACTTTTATTGGCAAAAAGCGGAAACTGCAAAGAAATAAGCAGGAGCATAAGAAAAGGGATCTTTAAATTCATGCGTGAATTGTACCTGCTTAGTGTAAATAAAGTGTTAATTACTTAGCCGAGATCGCAGTGATCGACATCAAGTTCTTTTAAGATCTCCTCAAAAAATTCTCCTGACTCTTTGCGATAATCGTCATGAAACTCAAGACAAAATTTTCCCTCAAATTCTCCATGTGGTTCCATCATTTGCATAGGGTGTAGTTTAAATTTCTTAATCGTATCATTAACGGTATGAAAAATCTTCTCTTTCTGCTCTAAACTATGGTACTCAATGACTAATCTACTATATCGCTCTTCCATTTCATGCAGTGCATGAATAGACATCTCTTTTGACATTTTAAAACCTTTAATCTTTTTTACATCCAGTCAATAAGTTTTTCAACCTCATTCACTTCATAACATTTTATCAAATCTTCTTTAGCGCTTGGCTTTTTTGCGACGATCGCCTTCTCAAAGCCGTGTGTTTTCGCCTCTTTAAGACGCGTTTCCAGATGGTAAACATCACGAATATCACCGATGAGTGAAACTTCACCGATAAAGATACTCTCGTGTGAAATCACCCGATCTCGAAAGCTACTGATAATTGCTGCTACAATAGCTAAATCGGCAGCTGTCTCATTAATCTTAATACCTCCGGCGATATTAATGAACACATCATAGCCGTTGAGTGGGAGATCGAGCTTTCTCTCCAGTAGCGCCAAGAGCATCGTCAGACGGTTTTGCTCATAGCCTGTCGCACTCCGTTTGGGCGATGAACCGCTACTCTCCGCCACAAGCGCCTGCACCTCAAGGATGATAGGGCGACTCCCCTCCATAATGACGGTAATTGCCGATCCCGCTTGATTTCGTCCACGATTGAAAAACTTTTTGGAGATGTCTGTCGCACTGAGAAGTCCTTGTTCTGTCATCTCAAAGATACCCACTTCACTCGTCGATCCAAAACGATTTTTAAATCCCCGAAGCAGTCGCAATTCTCGGTTCGCATCCCCCTCAAAATAAAGCACCGTATCGACCATATGCTCCAAAACCCGTGGCCCCGCGATCGATCCCTCCTTGGTGATATGACCGATGATAAAGGTGGCGACACGCCTCTCTTTGGAGTAGCGCATCAACTCAAAGGTGATCTCGCGTACCTGCGACACGCTACCAGGAGCAGAACTGATAGCTTGAGAGTAGAGCGTTTGAATCGAATCAACAATCAAAATGTCATAAGATTGTTTTGAAAGCTCCGCAAAGATCAGGGCTAGATCGATTTCAGAGAGCAAGTAGAGATTGGGATGATTGGCTTCGAGTCGATTGGCACGAATCTTGATCTGTCCCAGCGACTCCTCACCGCTGACATAGAGCACCTTTTTACCGCTTTGGGCAAGATTGGCACCGATCTTCAAAAGCAGGGTCGATTTCCCCACTCCCGGGCTCCCGCCAATGAGCGTCAATGATCCCGGAACTACACCACCGCCGAGAACCAAATCCAGTTCACTATCCCCACTACTGAAACGCTCGTGATGCTCCTCTTGAACCTCTGTAATGGATAGGGCTTGATTTTTGGCATTTGTAGCGTGGCTCTGAATCTCTTTGAGCAACTCCATCTCTTTGGCACTGAGCTCCATAAACTGATCCCATGCATTGCAGTTTGGGCATTTTCCCATCCATTTGGAGCTTTGAAAACCGCAGGCTTGACACTCAAAGAGGACTTTTTTCTTCGCCAATCTTAGGCTTCCTCTCCAAAAATCGCATCAAGAATCGGCTCAACAAACGCCTCTTTATCAAACGGTAGCAAATCTTTCTCATTCTCCCCCATCCCGATATAGAGTATCGGCTTTTTGAGCTCTTTGGCAATACTAAAGAGTGCACCCCCCTTGGCGGTACCGTCTAGCTTGGTGATAATCAGTGCATCTACACCGATAATTTCATGAAATGCTTTGGCTTGTGAAATCGCCGCATTTCCCTGTGTTCCATCAAGGATCAGGATTTTGCGATGGGGTGTTCCCTCTTTGGCTTTGTTGCAGATGCGTTCGATCTTTTGAAGCTCTGAAGCGAGATTTTTTTGCGTATGCAATCTCCCGGCAGTATCGATTATCACCCGGTCGATCCCCTTAGCCATAGCGGAACTGATCGTATCATACGCCACCGCTGAAGGATCATGACCCTGCTTGGTAGAGACGATCGGCACATCGATCCGCATCGCCCAGCGCTCCAACTGCTCAATCGCAGCAGCGCGAAAAGTATCCGAAGCACCTAAAATGACACTTTTGTTTAACTCATTTTTATAGCGGTATGCCAATTTGGCGATGGTCGTCGTTTTCCCCGCGCCGTTGATACCAAAAATGAGCTCTACAAAAGGTTTGATATGCTCCTCTTGTTTTAAGGGTTCCACATCAATAAAATATGACAACAAGACGCGTCGTACATCCGAACGAGAGACCGTTTTGGAGGGAGGCATGTAGTAGATGATCTCTTCAACGAGATCGTAACTCACATCCGCTTCGAGTAAAATATCCTCAAGCATCTCTTTGGAGATTTTATCACTCTTTTGGGGTGCAATCTCCTTGATGTGATCGGTCGTTTTGTTGAGTACCTTTTTAAAAAAACCGAACATTACTTTTTGAGCGCCTTCTCGATTGCGCTCTCAAGCATCTCTTCAGGTGCCGCACCGACAAAGTGGGTAAAGTAGGCACCAGTTTTATCATAGATCACTAGTGTCGGAAGGGATTTAATACCGCCAAGTGCTTGTGAGAGAAAGAAATTCTCTTTGGAGTTGAGTACTGGATAGTTGATGTCAAAACTATCGATAAAATCCTCCATCTCTTCATTGGACTTATTCTCCTCCATCAAGATAGAGAAAACTTGGAGTTTGCCTTTGTACTTCTTTTGAAGATTGACCAAATGGGGTATTTCGGCACGACACGGCGGACACCAGGTCGCAAAAAAATCAAGCAAAAGAATCTTCCCTTCATATCCTTTGAAGATTAATCCACGATAATCGGCAATCAATTCATAATCTTTTTGATCGACACCTTTCATGTGAAGCACATTTTTTTGCGGTTCCTGTGTGGCAGTTTTGTTGGTTGTTGTATCTGTTTGCTTCACTGTTTTGGTCGCTTCAGTGTTTGCATTGTTGTTTTGTGATTGATTCTCACTCTTTTTATTGCAACCTGTCATAAGTAGTGAGAGAAGTAAAAACGGTACTATTTTTGCTATCATACTATTTTGATTCCTTATATTTTCGGGGACTATTCTAACTGTCCTTTTGAAAATTATATAGCATAAAGGCTTAAAATGGTTAAGAGAGAGTTACGAAAGCGAACACTACAAAGATTACGCACTTATGGGATGAAAAATCGCTATGCCATCGATAAAAAGATAACCAATCAAGTCAAAAAGTTAATCGATTCCCTCTCTCCTCAACCCAAATCTATCCTTCTCTATCTACCGTTACCTATTGAAGTGGACCTACGACGATTGATTTATCATTACCGTCGAAAGGGGATCAAACTATTTGTACCTAAAATCCAAAAAGAAAGTTTTAACATGGTAGAATACCGGTTACCTTTAGAAGAGAATAGTTTTAAGATTCAAGAGCCAAAAAGTAAACGCGCGCATAAAAAAGTTGATTTAATTATAGTACCCGTTGTCGCAATGGATAGTGGATTTGGGCGTGTGGGTTTTGGCAAAGGAATGTATGATAGATTTTTCGATACGCTGCATCTGAAACCTACCGTGATTTTTATACAGCGTATTCCCTGTGTGACGAGAAAAAATGTTTGCAGTGCCCATGATATTCGGGGTGACTTCTATCTCTCCTCTAAAGAGAATTTGATAGCAGGTAAACGATATGGTCGAAATTTTCAGCATTACAGGCGGCGCGCTCGGTGGCGCACTTTTGAGTTATCTAGGAGTGAAATTTTACGCTAATAGCAAAAAAGATATCTTAGTCGAACAGTCCAAAGCGAAGGCAAAGGTGATCGAACACGAAGCGGAAAAATTGCTTCAAGATGCCAAAATCAAAGCAAAAGAGATTGAGTTAGAACAAAAACAACACTACGAAAGTGAGCTTCAAAAGTTACGGGATGAGCATGAAAAGCGAATGGAGGAGCTTCAAGACAAGGATGCCAACCTCAATGCCCTCTTTAAAGATGAACTGAAAAATATTACACTAGAAAAGGCTGAACTCAAAGCGCTCAAAGAGGAGATGCAAGAGCGAGAAAAAGAGCTTGAGACGACGCAAAAACTCTATGAACAAAAGATTGCTCAAGCAGATGAACTCATAGAAAAATCGGCAGGTATGACCCAAAGTGAAGCACAAGAGGTGATCTTGAATCGAGCCGAGGAGAAGGCGCGAGGTGAGATTGCACATATTGTGAGAAAATATGAAATTGAAGCCAAAAATCAAGCCAAGCGAAAAGCCAATTTTATCATCGCACAAGCGACCACTCGTTATGCCGGGGAGTTTGCCAGTGAGAGGCTGATGAATACCGTCACACTCCCAAGTGACGATATCAAAGGTCGAATCATCGGAAGAGAGGGGCGCAACATCAAAGCACTCGAAACGCTTTTGGGTGTGGATGTGATCATCGATGACACCCCCAATGTCATTATCCTAAGCTCCTTTAATCTCTATCGTCGCGCAATCGCTACACGGGTCGTGGAGGATTTGGTCGCCGATGGACGCATTCAACCCGCGCGCATTGAAGAGATTTATGATCGCGTGAGCCGTGAATTTGAAGATCGCCTTTTGGAGGAGGGTGAAAATATTGTCTTTGATCTTGGTATCTCCGATCTACATCCAGAACTTATCAAACTTGTGGGCAAACTCAAGTTTCGTGCCAGTTACGGGCAAAATGCCTTGGGGCACTCTCTCGAAGTGGCACACTTGGCATCAATTATAGCTGCTGAATGCGGTGGAGACGAAAAATTAGCCAAACGAGCCGGACTACTTCATGATATCGGAAAGGCATTGACCCATGATTTTGAAGGGAGCCATGTTGACTTAGGCGCAGAGATATGTAAGCGCTACAAAGAGAACGAAGTCGTCATTAACGCGATCTATGCACATCACGGACATGAGGAGCCCAATAGCGTTGAATCCGCGGCCGTATGTACTGCCGATGTCCTCTCCGCCGCAAGACCCGGTGCAAGAAGAGAGGTACTGGAGGCCTTCTTGAAACGGGTAACAGCGATTGAGGAGATCGCTACCTCCCAAAAAGGGGTCAAACAAGCTTACGCCATCAACGCGGGACGCGAGGTGCGCGTTATCGCCAATGCACAACTCATTAACGATGATGAAGCAGTACTCTTGGCAAAAGAGATCGCCAAAGAGATTGAAGAAAAGGTTCAATATCCCGGAGATATCAAAGTCAATGTCATCCGAGAGCTACGGGCAGTCAACTATGCCAAATAGTAGCTAAGCGACTAAATTTTTGCTATAATGTAGAAAAAATAGGAAGGATCTATCGATGGGTGCCGTAAAAAAGGATGAGTATCGCCCCTATTATACCTATGAAGCGTATAAAGAGTGGGAAGGAGATTGGGAGCTAATCAACGGAAATGCCTATGCAATGGCTCCCTCACCAATGTTTAATCATCAGTCAATTGCCATGCTTATTGGAACTTCTCTTACTGAGAGTATCAAAAAGTGCAAACGGTGCATGGTGGTCTCTGAGATGGATTATAAAATCTCCGATGATACGATCTTGCGCCCCGATATCGCCCTCGTATGCGGACAAAAAGAGGGCGCCTACATCAAAAAAAGCCCCGAACTCATCGTAGAGATCGTCTCGCAAAATAGCGCCCTCAGAGACGAGAAGATCAAATACCTTCTCTATGAGAGTGAAAAAGTTCCCTATTATATCCTGATCTACCCCGAAGATCTCAAAGCAAAGATCTATAAACTCGACGGCAAATCCTATGAAAAAGTGACAGATCTCCTTGAGGGTTCGTTTCAGTTTGAGGGGATTGAGTGCTCACCGAAGATCGACTTTGACTTTGTATTTGAACGATTTCGGGAGTGAGCAAACTCTAATCTTGATATTTTGATTTTATCGCCAAAAATTTATGCAAATGCTTAAAAAATAGATCGACGAGCTTAGGGTCAAAATGGTGTCCTCTTTCTGATCGAATCAGATCAAGTACAATGTCGATATCCCAAGCCTTTTTATAAACTCTATCACTTGCCAAGGCATCAAAGACATCCGCAATCGCAAATATTCTAGCGAAGATGTGAATCTCCTCACCTTTGAGTCCTTGCGGATAACCGCTTCCGTCAAACTTCTCGTGATGCTGATGCGCAATCGTAGCTGCAGCTTTGAAGAGTGGTTGTTCATAATTTTTAAATATCTCATAACCAAATTGCGTATGTTGTTGCATGATTTTAAACTCTTCCTTGGTGAGCTTTTCAGGTTTGTTAAGTATTTCATCAGGAATCAGAGCATTGCCGATATCATGCAGAGGAGCCGTAAGATAGAGTAGTTTTATCTCTTGTCTCCTTAA
The DNA here is from genome assembly GCA_027023405.1 of Campylobacterales bacterium. GTDB lineage: Bacteria > Campylobacterota > Campylobacteria > Campylobacterales > QNZT01 > QNZU01. The sequence goes on along the minus strand of JALVVN010000038.1, from coordinate 162,145 downwards.
ACCACTTGCAATACCCAAGAGTTTACTATACTCACTCACTCGTTTAATGTGACTGACTGTTTCATTTGATCGCTGTTCTCCAATAAACCCCATCGTATGGGTAAACTCTTTTTGGGTATATTTGAGCTCTTTTTGCACCATAAACTCTTTTGTCACATCCATAGCATAGAGGAAAACGGCACAATGTTCTTTACTTCCTTTAAGCTGAATATCAAAGTAGCGGCCATGAGAATTATGGCGTATCTTTTTTATTCTATTTTCTGAGATCATCTGCTCTAGTTCTGCAGATTCCAATGTACAAATTTGATAGAGTGAATCAATACCTAAATTGATCTTTTTAGCAGCATCATTTTCGAAAATCACTTTTCCAATTCTATCAAAGAGGATTATAGGGTGAGGGTTAAGGAGGGTCATCTCCTTCAGAATACTATCCTGGCTTGTTTCTATACTCTTTTCAATAACTTTTGCCACTTAACAACCCTCCTAAAATTGATGCGCTTCCTTCCTAGGAATTTTGTGTATTATCGGCAAAAATCAGGAAAGATGAAGTACTGCCCCCCTTCGCTTCTAACTCGTCAAGCCGATCAACCAACTTCTCACGCATCTCTTTGGAGAGTGTGAGCTTTGAATTGTTACGATCCTTTTCGATCTCTTCCAAGCTTTCAGATACGATAGGATCGAGCTTCGCGTAAGGTAACAACAAGTGATAGAGCGCGTTGTTATCTTTTGCTTTTGCTACTTTATCGGCAAGTGTATGCTCTCTTTTTGCACCTTTATTGCGCAATATTTTGATCAATTTTTGCACCCCAAGCGTACTTAAAACACCTGCTAAGAAGATCAACACGCCATAGAAGAGTGGATACTTTTGTGAACCGTTCTCACCTGTCTGTGAAGCCTCATGATCGGCTTTTGGGGAAGATGATGCTACCGGTTCAGGTGCGGATTGTGTAGCTTGTACTTTTGGTTGTTGTGGCGTTACATTTGCTCTTTTTGATCCTCCCGTGACTGTGACGGAGATAGGTTTAGTGCTAAGCGTCTTGATCTCTTTGTCAAATTGATCATAATATTGCAGAGTCAGCGCCGGAATAGTAAAGTTATTGTCAGCAACAATAGCGATCTTCTGTTCAAACGATCCGACACTCTTCTCCCCCTCAATATGGGTATGCACCTCCGGCTTATCGCTGTAAACCACCGCATCAGGAATATCGAGCTTAAATGGCGGGATATCATCCAAATTTCCGCTTCCTTTGATGGCGATAGTGAGATTGACTGGTTTTCCGGCGTGTACACTTTGCTTATCAACAGTTGCATCCATTGTGTAGGAGCCGAAGAGTTCGACCCCTTTGGGAAGCGGATCGATGGAGAGATTGAGATCATTGGAGTAAATTTCTCTCCAACTCAACCTTCCTCTTAGCGAGTTGAAAAAGGGATCGTCGAAAAAGGGATCGTTAAAGAGTCCACCTCGGTTTTGTGCGGGATCATACTTTCCAAGCCTTGCTGAAGTAGGGGGGATCTTGAAATTTCCCGCCTGTTGAGGCGTGAGAATAAAGCTATACCCCTCACATATCGCGTCACCGCAGGCAAAGGTGCGCTCTTGTGGCAATCGTTTCACCCAAAAGCCGTCAAATGAGGGTGGATTGATCACAACCTTGTCATATTTGACACTTGGATCATGTTTGAAAATGAGATCGACTTTGATATTCTCACCGACAAGAGCATGTTTTTTATCCGCTTTGAGGAGAAGTTGCACACTCTGATCGTGTGGCGCCTTTGCCGGATCGAGTACTTTTAGCGAAAGCGGTTTGGTATGTAGGCTTTTTCCGTCCACCTCAATCGTAAAGGAGGGTATTTTGACACTGTGAGTTGGGATAAAGGTGTAGCTTTTGGAGAGTTTTTTACTGCTTTTCCCGTTGATGATATTGATACTTTGTGAAGTAGCGGTGCCCATCACACGAAATCCACCGATCTTGCCGATCTGAGGGAAATTGACATCATCCCCCTCCGCCTCTAGGATCAATTTCACGCTATCCCCACGATAGATAGTCGGCTTGTCGAGTTTTGCGCTCACATTTGCAAATAGAACTATCGGTAGGAAGATTAGTGCAAATAGCCTACCAATCATTGAGTTGTTCATCTTTTTCTCCTTTGGTGTGTAGTGGTACGAGTAGGGTGTTGATACCCCGATTTTCTAAGCGATTGAGATACTTTCGCACCTCTTTATCACTGATGGGCGCCTTTTTTATCGGTCTCGCCTGTTGCGCTTTTATCGGATGCTCCTTGAGCTCCTTTTTGGGTGCTTTTTGTTGCGCTTTGGGTTTTGACGCCTCTTTTTGATCCGCTTTTTTACTCTGTTTGGCTTGATCTTTTGAGGGCTTCTTTTGATCTTTTTTAGCATCGCTCTTTTGTTTCTGTTTCTGTTTCTGTTTGGATTGTTTGTCGCCATGTTTCTTTTTCTGATCTTTTTTCTGATCCTTTTTATCTTTTTGCCCCTCTTTGCCGTTTTGTTTTTTATCTTGGTTTTTGTTTTGCTTCTTTTGATCCTTTTGGTTCTGCTTCTTTTTCTGATTTTGGTTCTGATTATTCTTGTTTTTCTGATTTTGGTTCTGATTCTTCTTCTTCTTTTTCTGCTGCTGTTTCCTCTTTTGCTCCTGTTTTTTCTTCATCTTCTTAACCAAATCCAGATTAAATTTCGTCTGCTCATCCTTCTTGATCTTCAATGCCTTCTCATACGCCTTAATCGCCTCATCCAACTTTCCAAGATGTGCATAGGTATTGCCGAGGTTGTGGTACTTCTCAAAGGAGAGTTTCGGCGACTCAATCGACTCATAGAGTTCACGCGCCTTTTGGTAGTCACCCTTTTTGTAGTAACTGTTGGCAAGATCATACTGCACATCGGGGGATCGCTTCTCAAGCTTTCCGAAGGCATCAACCGCTTGGGTATAGTTTCCCTCCTGATACGCTCTATTAGCTTTTTTGATCGTCATAAAATCGAAGATCGAAGCCTCTGCTCCCAAGAGTACAAGCAACCATAAAGTAATGATCCTCATGCGCCCCTCCTTTGCGGTAGTGATGTCGTCGCAAGCAAAAAGAGCAACAAGCTCAAAAGCAATGGATAGTAGAAGAGCTCCTTTTTATCGACATAGCTTCTTTGACGCTTTTTTTGCGGTTTGAGCCGTGCCCGTATCGCTTGGGCAAGCCGTTTCATATCGCTACTCTCCAGCGAATAGACTTGATACACCCCACCTGTCTCCCGCGCCAATGAAGCGATCGCATCATTTCGTTTGACAATGACGATATCCCCCTTTTGATCCTTGAGTACGCCTCCCGAATCTTTGATGACGCCCCCTTTGTCGGTACCCACACCGTAGATAAAGAGGGTGATATGGTGATCTTTTGCATACGCAATCTCCTTGCTGTAATCTTTTTTATCCCCACCGTCGGTAAAGAGTAGCATCGCTTTGTGTTCGGACTCTTTGAGCAGTTCATCGGCACTCTCTAGCGCACTTAGGATGCTTGTTCCCCGAAGTGAAACCATATCGGGGCTCATATTGGAGACCAGATAGCGCAGTGAGCTGAGATCTGTGGTCAGCGGAGAGATGAGAAATGCCCTCGCACTAAAGCCGATCACGCCCACACGCGTCTGCTTGAGATGATCCAAAAGCGTCTCAAACTTCTTCTTGGCAAAGGCAAAGCGATTGGGGTAGAGATCATCGCTCATCATCGATCGGGAGATATCAAACCCCACGATCAAATCATAGGTTTGATCCTCCACCTTGATCTCTCCCTTATTGAGATAGGGGTTTGCAAGCGCGACAATCCCCAACCCCAGCGCACCGATGAGGAGCATCTGCCGTGCATTTTGCGAAAGCGCACCTCCCTTTTGATAGATCTTCTCCAACACTTCGGAAGCAAAATAGCGCCCCAGATCACTCTTTTGCGATCGTAACATCAGCGCAAGCGGGAGCAGTAGCAGTAACAGCCAAAGTAGCTCAGGATACTCAAATGCCATAACGACTCCTTTTTCGGTAGAGTAGGTAGAGCAGAAGTGTCAAAAGTCCCGCGCCAAGCGGATAGTAGAAGTAGTAGTGCTTCTTCACAAAACTTCCCTGCTTGATCTCGCTCTTCTCAAGTCGGTCGATCTCTTTGTAGATCGCTTGCAGTTTAGCAACGCTATCGGCTTCATAAAATTTCCCGCCAGTCTCTTGCGCGATCATTTCTAGCACCTGCGGGTTGTAATCCCCCGCCGATCCGACGCCTATCACATAGACTTTGATCCCATACTTTTTGGCGGTATTGATCGCCACTTGTAGCGGGATAGTATCGGTATTGTCCACACCGTCGGTGAGCAGGATTGCGAGCTTCTCTTTCGCTTTGGAGTGGGCAAAGAGTTTGCTACTCAAAAAGAGCGCCTCATAGAGAGCGGTTCTCTGCATACCGGCAACGCCCACATCGATCCGTTTGAGCAGTCGTAAGATCGACTTTTTGTCATAGGTGAGCGGTATGGCGACATAGGCAAAATCGGCAAAGATGGTCAATCCGATCTTGTCGTGGGGGCGTTGCTTGACAAATTGGCTCACGATCCCTTTGACGATCGAAAATTTATTGAGCTCACGCATCGATCCGCTCGCATCCAGAATCAACGATATCTCATACCCCTTATCACGCTCAAAGACTACTTTGTCGCTCTTGAAAGGGGAGGCGAGGGCGATCACCAGTAGCAGTGCCGTCAAGAGTTTGAGCAGATCGCTGATCCATCCGCTCTTGAACGCACCGCTTCCGACACCTTTGAGGCGTGGAAAGATGAGCCGATCGTGTCGCTCCTTGCAAAACTTCATACAGATAAGATAGATCGCCAAAAGCGCAAATGCCCAAGGATACTCAAAATGGATCTGCATCATTTTAATACCCTCCCTAAAAGCTTCTCGACCGCTTGACGATCCGCATCACAAAAGGGTGGTGTCTCTTTGGCATATTTGTAGCGCGATAGGCGATCGAGTAGTGCTTTTGCCTCTGCCAGTTCCTCATCACTCAGCAGATGTGGTAGTGCGGTGCTTAGGCGGTAGGAGGCATCTTTGGCATTATTGAGATCGATATTTCTTAGCGAATCTCTTGCCCGATCTTCGGCGCTCGGAAGTCGCTTTCGTTTGCGTGGTCGCTGTGACCGCATCCAGAGCCATACCCCCAAAAGGAGTAACACCGTTACCGTGGCGATCAAACTCAAATAAAGTAGTGAGTGATCTTCGATCGGCATCAACGGCTTGATATCTTTGAGTTGTGCTAGTAGTGGATTCGATTTCATTTACTTCACCATCTCTCTCAGTTTGATAAAGGGATCTTCATCCGTATAGATTTTCGTCGATCGGATACCCAATTTGTCAAATTGTTCAAAGAGTTGCCGATCGTGCGCCTCAAATTCTCTGCTGATCTGCCCTGCGTAAGAGGGGTTGAGTTCAACCGTCTCTACCTCTCCACTTTGGGGATCAATGAGATCAAAGAGACCCTCTAGTTGTGGTGACTCCTCCATCCGATCCCGCACCACGACACAAAAGAGCTCATGCTTCGTCGCCAATAGATTGAGATCAGGCACCTCATAAAAATCACCCACCAAAAAGATCAGCGATTTTTGTGAAATGCGTCCCAATAGGTAGTGTGCTAATGAGTCGAAATCGACCTTATGGTGTTTGGTATCAAAATCGACAAGATGGGGTATCGTCTCATCGAGTAGTTGCATCCGTTTGCTAGGGGGTCGAAAGTAAGAATCCGACTCGGTATAGATCAGAGTCGTGACGCGATCTTGGTTACTCAATGCCCAAAAGCCTAGCAATGCTATCACTTCCGCAACTCTGTTTTGCTTAAGATCAGCCGATCCGAAGTAGAGTGAACCGCTTCCTAGCATCACCGTCACGATATTGAGCTCCCGCTCCTCGGTAAAGAGGTTGATATAGGGTTTTTGCATTCGCGCGGAGGCTTTGTGGTTGATCTTGCGCACATCGTCGCCGGGTTGATACTCCCGCAACTCACTAAAGTCCATGCCGTTTCCGACAAACGCGGTGGGGTTGTTTCCCAAATTGTGGCTATAAAATTTGCGTCTCGATTTGATCAAGATCTCTTGGGCTTTTTGGCTCATACAGACTCCCTACGGTACCGGAATCGTTTGCAGGATCGAACGAATCACATCATCGCTCTTGATCTGCGTCGCCTCCGCTTTGTAGTTGAGCATGATACGGTGTCGCAAAACATCGGGGGCGATCTGCGCGATCTCGATCGGTGTCACATGATCTTTGCCTTTAATGAGTGCCAACGCTTTGGAAGCTTTGTAGAGGTTGATAGAAGCCCTTGGACTCGCACCAAACTCTATCGCATCCGCCAAATTATCCAAGCCGTATACTTTCGGATCTCTCGAAGCAAAAACAATCTCCAAGATATATTTGACGAGCGCATCGTCAATATGAATCGACTTGAGATCGCGTTTTAACTGTGCGAGATCGTCTTTGGATGCCACCTGGCTAATCTCTCCAAACTCCTCATCGGCGACTCGCTTGACGATCTCAAACTCCTCATCAAGTGTATTGTAGCCGACGATGACATTGAGCATAAAACGATCGAGTTGTGCTTCGGGAAGTCGATAGGCTCCCTCCTGTTCGACGGGGTTTTGAGTGGCCAGTACCAAAAAGGGATCATCGAGTTTAAAACTCTGCTCACCGATGGTGATTTGTCGCTCCTGCATCACCTCCAAGAGGGCGGCTTGCACCTTTGCGGGAGCACGGTTGATCTCATCGGCTAGAAGGAGGTTGGTAAATGCCGGCCCTTTTCGCACCCGAAACGCACCGCTCTTTTGATCATAGATCTCCGTTCCGGTAATGTCACTTGGAAGCAGATCAGGGGTAAACTGTATCCGTTTAAAGTCAAGCCCCAGCGTCTTAGCTAATGCGTTGATCGCCGTCGTTTTTGCCAAGCCCGGTACACCCTCCACCAAGATATGCCCGTCTGAAATTAACCCGATTAACAATGCATCAATCAACGCTTCATGCCCGACGATAACCTTTTTGACCTCACTCTTGATCGCTTCGATCGTTTGCTTGCTCTGATTCATCTTCATCCTTTATAGTAATAGACTAAACTTTATTTAGTTGGAATTTTACAACATGAAGATTAATCCGAAGTAAATCATTTTAAGTTTCACTGTTAACCAACCATTTACAATCTCTTCCTACAATTACATCACCCAAAGTTTCATTTTCACTCCTTTTAACGCACACGAATCTTTGGGTCTCTTCAATGTAAATTTTTTTCAAAGTATCGGATAGCACTAAATCCGACAAGAAACTCCATTTTTACAGCATCAATCTCTCTTTGTGAGAGGATGCCTCCGAGTGCAATAATACGATTTGGGAATCTCTCTACCGCCTCTTTGAGTGCATCAATACCCTTAGCTTGACCCTTGTTGGGTGTGGGAAATATAGGTGAGTAGGTGACAGAATCGGCACCAAGATCAAGGGCTTTTGCGATCTCCGCTTCAGCGTGCGTGCTCACAATTACATGAAGCCCGGCTACTTTTGACTTTTTGATATGAGAAAATTGGGTTGATTTCAGATGCACTCCGTCAAATCCAAGCTCCAGAGCCAGTCGATAGTCGCCGTTGAGAAAGCGTTTGGCACCGCAGAGCCTTGTGTGCATCAAAAAGGATTGCGCCTGCGCTCTCAACTCCTCCTGCGTATCGGTACGAAAAGCGATCCAGTCAGGGTGGTGCGAGAGAATCGGCGCGAGTGCATCCTCCGAATAGCGCGCCGTAATCGCATAGGCGATCATCCCTGATCTTGATGCCAAAAGGGTGTACCGATCGTGGGAGTCGAGGGGGAGGCGAGGGATCGTTTGGGCATCATTCCCGCTTCATACCCGAGTCTGCCCGCCGTGACGCCATGGCTAAAGGCTTGTGCCATTTTGACAGGATCATGCGCCAAGGCGACGGCAGAGTTGAGCAGTACCCCGTCATACCCCATCTCCATCGCTTCAACGGCGTGAGAGGGTTTGCCCAACCCCGCATCAACAATGAGTGCGATATCGCGAAAGCGCTCTCGTAGCGTTTTGAGATTGTAGGGGTTCATCAGTCCCATACCTGATCCGATCGGCGATCCCCACGGCATCAAGATCTTCACACCGCTCTCGACCAATCGACTTGCCAAAACCAAATCATCGCTCATATAGGGAAACACCTCAAACCCTTGTGCGATCAACTCTCTTGCCGCTTCAAGTGTCGCAAAGGGATCGGGTTGCAGGGTGTAGGTATCGCCGATCACCTCCAGTTTGATCCAGTTGGTACCAAACATCTCTCTCGCCATCTGCGCCGTAGTGATCGCCTCTTTGGCGCTATGGCATCCCGCAGTGTTAGGTAGTAGGTGCACACCCAGCGACGCAATGATCTCAAAAAATCTCTCCCCCGCATCATCCCCCGCACTCTGCCGCCTCAAAGAGAGTGTCACCACCTCCGCGCCGCTTGCGACGATCGCCTCTTTCATAATGGCGGGAGAGGGGTAGAGTGCCGATCCGATCAAGATTCGACTCTTCAGTTTTTTACCTCCGATCTCCCACACGCTCTTGCTCTGTTTTACTTGTTGCATCTTATCCTCCTGCATCTCATCCTCCCGACATGGGGCTTAATATCTCGATGCTGTCACCCGCTTTAATCTTGGTTGTCGGATAGTCATGCATCGAGACAAACGCTTGATTGAGGGCAACCACAAATTTTTTCTCTTGGTAGCCCAATTGTGTGATAAGCGCCTCAATCGTACAGCGCTCTTCTACCTCTTGCTTCTCTCCATTGACCATAATCTCAATCATTTTATCTCCTTGAGTGCCTCTTCCACAATCGACGGCCCCATCAAGTAACCGTGTCGATAGAGTCCGTTAATAGTGAGTAGATTTCCCTCTTTTTGAATAAGTGGTAAATTATCGGTGAGTGCGGGGCGGGTATTGGTCACGCACTTGAGCACACGCGCCTCCCCAAAAGAGGGGTGTAGCGAATAGAGTGCCGAGAGTAGTTCAAGCCCCGAACGCACCGATAGTGGACTCTTGTCATCACTCTCGATCTCCGTCGCACCTATGATATAGCGGTGTTCGGGGCGGGGGACGATATAGAGTCGATAGCGCGGATGGAGCATACGGACGGGGCGAGTGAAGGCGATCTCGTCAGTCTCCAGCCACAACACCTCACCGCGCACACCGCGCAGTTGCGAAAGGCTATCTTTGGCGCCCGTACCGCGACTATCAATAACCAAATCATAATCTTTTTGGTATTTTGCAAGTTCTTCGTCTCTTACGGATATCTTTTCATGCCATTTAATGGCGGGATTGTTAGAAAGATATCGATAACTCGCCTCCATAAAGCGTTGTGCATCGACCACACCCTCCTGCGGAATATAAAATCCCTTCTGATGATGCCCCAGATCGGGTTCATACTCTGCGATACCTCTCGCATCGAGGGGTTGAATCTCTTTTGCCTGTGGCACTTTTGCCTGCAGTGATTGAATAAAGTGATCCAGCTCCGGATAGTCTTGCGGATGCGCCGTAATCACAGTACCTCTTTGCATATAAGCATCACCAATCCCAAGCTCCTCCAAGATAGCGGGCCAGAGTGCAATACTCCGCTCCCCCTTCTCAAAGATGATCGACTCCGCACTCTCCAGCTCCGCAAAGAGCGCCAACATCCCCGCCGCGGTCATTCCCGCAGCATCCTCTCCATCTGCACTATCTTGATCAAAAAGGGTGATCTGTGCACCTCGTTTGAGCAGTTCGAGTGCGCACAGTCGCCCCACAAGCCCCGCTCCGATAATCGCTACATCCATTCTATTTGCCTCCTTTAATGGATTTGATAACCTCTCGCGGCGATGCCGCACCTAAGATTGCGGAGCTGATCGCCACCATATCAGCCCCCGATTTTAAAGCCAAGTGATAATTTTGGGCATTGATTCCGCCGATAGCGACAATCTTCCCCTCAACACTTTGGCGAATCTCTCTCAGCCCCTCAACCCCTATCACTTTGGCACCCGCTTTGGTTTGCGTCGGAAAGATCGCACCCACACCGATATAGTCCGCTCCCCCCTCAAATGCCGCTTTTGCCTCCGCAACACTTCTCGCACTCACGCCGATCATCTTCTCAAATCGCGCACGAGCCTCTTTGAGCGCCACATCATCCTGCCCGATATGAAGTCCATCCGCATCGATCTCAATTGCTACATCGAGATAGTCATTGATCACAAAGAGGATACCGCGTGTTCGACACAACTTTTGGTAACGATACGCCTCTTCCATCAAACGATCATGCGAAAGATTTTTGAGTCGGAGTTGAAAAAGAGCGATATCTTCAGTGAGTGCCTCTTGCGTCTTTTCAAATGAGTAGCTTGCATCTCCGACTAGATAGATTCGACTCATTTGCTCACCTCCAGTCCATAGCAGTGATGAAGAGATCCGCTACCTTTGCCCGTATCATAAGCGTGAGAGAGTGCCTGCTGTGTGTAGTTGATTCCCTGTTCAACTGCTTTGACGAGTGGTACCCCTTTTGCTAAACGGCACGCGATCGCGGAGGAGAGGGTACATCCTGTACCGTGCGTGTTTTTGAACGATCGTTTGGGGTGAATAAAGGGGTAAAAGTCATCTTCCACACGCAACAGATCGGTAATCTCTTGCGACTCAAGATGTCCCCCTTTGATGAGGATCGCAGAGACGGGAATCACCTTAGACGCCTCCTTTTGCGTCTCAAGATCGACGATCTTGACGCCACTCAGTCGCTCCGCCTCTATGCGATTGGGTGTGAGTAAATGCAGACGGGGAAAAAGGAACTCTCGCATCGCCTCGATCGCCTCCTCCTCTAAAATCGCACTTCCCAATGTCGGAGCGATGATGGGATCAAGCACGATCGGCGCATCGATGCTATCGAGCAGTAAAGCAACCCGCTCAATCATCTCTTTTCCTCCCAATAATCCGATCTTCACTGCGCCGATCTCAAAATCCTCTCGCAATAGTGCAAACTGCTCCTCCAAAAAACCGCTATCACACGCTAAAACGGCGTGAAACTGCTGCGTATTTTGCGCCGTTTGCGTCGTGATGAGGGAGAGAGGGTAGCAACCGTTGGCACTCATCGATTTAATATCGGCGACGATACCGGCTCCACCGCTAGGATCAAAGCCGGCTATCGTGAGTGAGACGGGATGTTTGTCGTTCATACTTCATCTTTTGGGATATAGACTTCGCTTCCCATCTCTTTGAAGGTTTGACTCATCTCATCCATCCCCTTGCGTTTGGCTTCATCGAGTTCGAGAGATTGCTCTTGGGCGTAGTCTCGCACCTCTTGGGAGATCTTCATCGAGCAAAATTTTGGCCCGCACATCGAACAGAAGTGCGCCACCTTCGCCGATTCGGTGGGTAGTTCCTCATCGTGAAACTCCCGTGCGCGTTGCGGATCTAGTCCGATGTTAAACTGATCGACCCATCGAAACTCAAAACGCGCCTTACTCATCGCATCATCTCTGGCTCTCGCTCCTGGATGCCCCTTGGCGACATCTCCGGCGTGTGCGGCGATCTTGTAGGTGATGAGTCCCTCTTTGACATCCTCTTTTTCCGGTAATCCCAAGTGCTCTTTGGGGGTGACATAGCAGAGCATCGCACAGCCGTACCATGCGATCATCGCCGCGCCGATCCCGGAAGTGAAGTGATCATATCCCGGTGCGATATCGGTCGTGAGGGGACCTAGCGTATAAAAGGGCGCTTCATGGCACCACTCCAACTGCTTCTCCATATTCTCTTTAATCAGATGCATCGGCACATGTCCCGGGCCTTCAATGATCGTCTGCACATCATGCTTCCACGCGATCTCGGTCAATCTCCCTAACTCTTTGAGTTCGGCAAATTGCGCTTCATCATTGGCATCGGCAAGCGATCCGGGACGCAATCCGTCGCCTAGTGAGAAGGTGACATCATAGCGCTTCATGATTTGGCAAATCTCCTCAAAATGGGTGTTGAGAAAGTTCTCCTGATGGTGGGCGATCATCCACTTCGCCATAATCGATCCGCCTCGACTCACAATCCCCGTCACCCGCTTGGTCGTCATCGGCACATGGTGTAGCAACAGCCCCGCGTGAATAGTAAAATAATCCACTCCCTGTTCCGCCTGTTCGATAAGTGTATCTTTGAAGATCTCCCAAGTAAGATTTTCGGCGATGCCGTTGACCTTTTCAAGCGCTTGATAGATCGGCACGGTACCGATCGGCACAGGAGAGTTACGAACGATCCAATCTCGCGTCGTGTGGATATGCTTGCCGGTACTCAGATCCATCACCGTATCGGCACCCCAGCGTGTGGACCAAACCATCTTCTCTACCTCTTCGCCGATGGAGGAGCTTGTGGCGGAGTTACCGATGTTGGCATTGACTTTGGTGAGGAAATTTCGCCCGATGATCATCGGTTCGAGTTCGGGGTGGTTGATATTGGCGGGGATGACGGCGCGACCCGAGGCGATTTCGCTTCGGACAAACTCCGGCGTGATCATCTCCGGTAGATTGGCGCCAAATCGCTCACCGCGCAGTCGCTCCTCTCGCTCCGGATCATTGAGATAGGCTTTTGCGGCGGCGCGATCTTGATTTTCACGAATGGCGACAAACTCCATCTCGGGTGTGATGATACCGGCTCTGGCATAGTGGAGTTGCGTCACATTTTTGCCCGCTTTGGCGCGAAGCGGTTTGCGAAAGAGCTTTTGCGATCCCGCGATCGCTTCACCGAGCTGATCGTCACTCATCACACCGTTGTCTCTAGGCTCTATCACACGCCCCTCGTAGGACTCCACATCACCGCGATCGGCTATCCATCTTTTTCGGATTGGTTTGATACCGCAACTGATATCGACATCCTCATCGAGATCACTGTAAACACCGGAGGTGTCATAGAGGGAGAGTTTCTCACCGTTTGTGAGTGTCACTTCACGCATCGGCACGCGAATATGGGGATGGATCTCACCTGAAACATAAACCCTCTTCGAAGCGGGGAAGGGCTCTCTGGTGATAAAGCGGTTGGGTTGATTGAAAATATCTTCTTTGATAGTCATATTTTTTCCTTTCTGTTTCAAAAGGAAAAAGAAGTAAAAAGCGCCCAAAAGTGCGAATTTGACGGGCAACTATAATAAAAATAGATCTACTTCCTCTTCCTTACGCCGGTATTATCCGGTTCAAGTTCAACGGGATAGGTGGTGACCTTCTCAGCCTAAACGGCACCCCGAGAGTTTTCGCATGATAAGTATAGCTTCATTGAGATAAACCTTATCTTAATTTAGGGCACCGTCTACAATGCAATAATCCGAAGATTGGGTTCAGTTATTAGGAAAAAAAAGGCATAATGGTGGTCATTCAACACATAAAGGATAATAATGGCAGTTATAAATTTAACAGAAGCGAACTTCAATGAAACGACAGAGAACAATCCAATTGTAATCGTAGACTTTTGGGCACCGTGGTGTGGACCTTGTGTACAGTTTGGTCCGATTTTCGAAGAGACTTCAAATGAATACCCCGATATCACATTTGCCAAAGTCAATACGGAAGAGGAGCAGGGTATAGCAGGGCACTTTAATATCCAATCGATTCCGACTGTGATGATTATTCGTGAAGGCATCATTGTATTTTTACAAGCGGGAATGCTCCCAAAAGAGGCGCTTGTAGATGTGATCAATCAAGTAGTCGCTCTCAATATGGATGAAGTTCGCGCAGAAATTGCGAAACAGGAAGCAGATAAGTAGTAGTAAAACGCATCTAACGCTTAGAGGTGTTCTAAAAAAAGTTCACCTCTAAAACTCAAATCCCCCCGTATCACCTTTGTTCATGCTACCATAGACCGCTTTGACATAGCGTTCACGCACTTCACAACCGATGATCTTTTCGCACTCCATACAGCTTTTGACTTGGTGCTCTGTTTGGCACTTTTGGAGTGCTTCTAATTCGGCTTGTAGCCTCTGTTCAAAGGGATCAGGCGTTTGTGCTTGCTCTATGTCGCTATTTTCCGGCATAGACTTCCTTTACCTTCTCGATCTCATCATTGGATCCGAAAAAGCAGGGTGTGGTATCGTGGATGTGTGCGGGGGAGAGATCGAGCAGGCGATTTTTGGCATCGATCGCGGCACCGCCCGCTTTTTCATAGATAAAAGCAAAAGGAAAGACTTCAAAAGTCATCCGTAGCTTTCCTTTAGGCTTATCAAGCGTACCTGGATAGGAGAAGAGTCCGCCTCCCTTGATGAGGATTTGGTGCAGATCGGGCACCATACCGCCACTATATCTTAGGCGATACCCTTCACTAAAGAGTGAATCGATCAGCGCTTTATGGTAGGGGTACCACTGCTGTTGTGTACCGCCGGGAGCGTTGAGTTTGCCTTTGGGGTTGAGTGTGAGATTTTGTGCGAAATGAAAGGTGCCGTTTTTATCCATCTTATACATTCGCACTTCACTCTCTTCGTCGGCTATCACCATCTCGACTCTTGGTCCATAGACGACATAGACGGCGGCTTTGAGGTTTTTCCCGGAGTAGTCATTCTCGTAGATACCGAAGATGGAACCCACGGAGAGGTTTACATCTGCCAAAGATGAGCCGTCAAGCGGATCATATCCGATGAGATATTTTCCCTCAGTGTGGAGTGGGCATGCCTCATCCTTCTCTTCACTTGCTAACTCTTTGACACTTGATACTTTGGCAAACTCCTCTTCGATAATGAGATCGCTTTGGATGTCGAGTTTGAGTTGGGTGTCACCTGTTTGGTTTTGGTTCTCTGAGTAGCCGGTATCTTCATAGGCTATCGCCTCTTGGATTCGTTTGGCGGATCGCTCTATTGCTTTATAGATTTCTTTCATTTATTACACCTTTTTTGCATGATTTCGTATCCACTCAATCACCCCTTGCGTATCATTGAGATCAAGGATGTCAAGTTCAGGAGGTAATTGATATGTGGTAATATCGACACTTTTGTCGATCGCTATTGCTTGAGCGTAGTCAAGATAACTCTCATCGATCCTATTTCGAAAGATTGCGATACGAGGTAGGGGGATCGTCTTGAGTCCTTCGACTAGGAAAAAGTCAAACTCACCCACCATCTCAATCACGCTCTCAACGGATGAGGGGGAGTGTGAAAAGTAGGTGGTGCGGGTAGGGGAGAGGACGACGGTATCGGCACCGCTCTTGAAAAATTTGTCGCTATCTTTTCCCTCTGTATCGAATTTTGCTTTATCTTTGGGATCATGTTTGACGATGACGACGCGATGTGTTGCGCTCAAGTGTTGGGAGATCTTCTGGATCAGGGTGGTTTTACCACTGTTGGAGGGACCTGTAAAGGCGACGGCTAATCTCTTCATTGGGAGATTGTAACAAAATCTAAATTAGTTTAGTGTAAAATAGAGCCATGAAAAAAAGCTATCTTATTTTACCCCTAATCATCATGCTTTATGGCGGGTGCAGTCTCAAGAATGGACTCTTGCAAAAGGACAAACTCTATGAAAAGGCGCTGATTCACTCCAAAGAGGGCGCGATCTATAATTCACTGGAGCTTAAAGCCTCTATCATTGCGACGCATCTTAACACCTTTTTGGAGGAGTGCAAACATTGTCAGAGTGAGCGCTTTCTTGTGGCAATCTACATCGATAATGACTCAAGCGACAAGAAAAAGCAGGGCTACTACAATAGCTACTATACCCTTACACTCAACGGCAAAGCTCCATTGAGTGTCAAAGAGCTCTCCTACGATGACGATCTGATCAAGATCGCTCCCTTTCGTAATCCGTGGGCACACTACTACCTCATCGATTTTGCTAGGGATGATAAGCCCTCTCTCAATCTTCGTTACCAAAGCAAGAGTTACGGCGGAACCGTTTTGCACTTCAAAAAAGATTAACGCAAGGCATCCAAGAGTGATTTGAGTCTCTGAGGTACACCCAAAAGTCGTGAGTAGATCACATAGTTTGCCAAAACTCTTTTCCCGTAGCGTCTAGCTTGAGCATTGGGAATAAGCTCTAAACTCAAATAGGGCTCATAGCCACCCTTGTGAAAATACCCTTTGGCTAAGATTTGTCGTCTCGTAAAACCTATTCCTCCATTGTAAGCGTAAGCGATATAGAGTGGGTGATGGAGTTGAGACTCTAAAAAATCAAGATGAATATTGGCAAAACGGTAGGCAATTTTGGGATCAAACATCTGCTCTAACTGAAAGTTTTTCATCCCCTCTTGTTTGGCAATACTTTTTGCCAAAAAGGGCATAAACTGCATCATACCCAGAGCAAACGAAGTCGAAACCTCTGTGGGAATAAAGTGGCTCTCTTGACGAGCAATAGCGTAGATCAAGGCACGCCGTTTGGGTGGCAAATCTTTGAGATACCAAGCGTAAGGTGTCAAATAGTAGCGGATTTTATCATTAAAATTATAGAGCATTTTTGCGATATATGGTTCGCTCCAAGCTGTGTTATAACGCATCAAATAGGCTCTTCTCTTTTGATTATCTCCAAAGGCACTTATCGAAAATGTTTTTTGAAATTTTAGCCACGCAAAGGGATCATCGATCTTGAAGGGTGTTTGATTTGTTTTGGGATCAAGCGAATAGATGATATTGTCCGGAAATTGACCTAATGTTTCGTAGGCGCTAAGTGTGTAGATATTGATTTCATGTGAATTGATGAGTTGTTTGAGTAGTGTTTGATCTCTTGTGAGAAGATATTGCCAAAAGAGTGCTTTATCCTTTTCAAAGATCTTTTTGGCTTTTTGGGCGGCATATTGAAAGTGTCTGAGTGCTTGTTCAAGTTGACCATAGTGAATAGCATTAAGCCCCAAAAGAAAATTGCTTCGCTCACCCAGAGCACTGCCCTCAAGCGTGAGGAGCGATTTTTGAAGCGAATCGAGTTTTTCGCTTCGTACAATTTTATCCAGCATCTTAAAGAGTGCCCACGGTTGTGTGCGAAGTGTTTGTAGTGTTGATGCAGGGATGGGATAATTGTAGTGCGCTTGAATAAAACGCTTTCCCACACCGTTGAATGTCTCAAGGAGAGATTTGGGAGGAAGCGCGATGAGAGCTTGAAAACTCTTTTGTGCAATCGTGTGGTAGATCTGAGCGAGCTCGGGATCTTGTAGTTGTATAGAGTTTGCTATCTTTTCTAAGAGAGCAGATTCTACTTGTGTCGCGCGGTGGAAGCTTAATCCCACCTTGACGCAACTACTGTAATGTCCGAGTAGTTGCTTGGGCTTGAGTGAAGCGCAATAGCGCTCTTTTGCAAATTTATCGATATAGGGAGTCAAACGCTTTTTGAGTTTAGCATTGAGATGTTTTACCTGCTTGAGTAGTTCATTAGCTTGCGGTTTTGTCACCGGTTGCTCCAATAGACGGTAAATATAGAAATCTTTTTGGTTGGATGCGGGGAGGGTACGAAGCTCATCGAAAGTATAGAGCTTCGCCTCTAGTGAAACGGTACCGAGTATAAGCCCGAACCAGAGTAGCTTTTGTAGTGACAAGTAGTACTAAATGCCTCGAAGAATTTGTTGTAGAAAAAAGATGGCAAAGAGCACAAAGATAGGTGCAAGATCAAGCCCACCTATAACTGTCGGAACATATTGTCTTATCTTTTGATAGAGCGGTTCTGTCGCACGATAGAGGAATTGAACGATAGGATTATGCGGATCGGGATTGACCCAAGTAAGCAACGCGGCGATAATGATCACCCATTTGTAGAGTTCAAGTACCATAATGAGTGTCGAAGTGAGTGCGTGTATCAATAGCATCTATCTATCTCTCCTAAAATATTTTTAATATAATCAGCGATCAGTTGGAAGATATTCTATCTTTTTTTAGCTTGTAATCTTTTAAATTCGCAGGTTGGTTCCCGCGACAATCTCTTTTAACGATGCAGATCGCTATAAATCGTTTTTGCAAAATTTTGTGTCTCGATATGACCATACTCACTCGCTAGTTTTACCGCGGCACCCGCATTGATGATTCCATATCCCCAATGTGCATTTTTCCCATTCGAGTCATAGGCATAACGACCCAATTTTTGTGTAGTGGATTTGAGTATATCCACCACCTCTTCTTTGCTCAGTGAGGGGTTGGTTGAGAGAATTAGGGCTACGACGCCTGCAACCATCGGTGCGGCGGCAGAGGTACCGTTAAACGCTCGATCATTTATATCTCTATACCCCTGCCTCTGCGGAGTATAATTATAGGGACCAAAACCCTTTGCACCCATCGCATCGGTTGTCACAATACTCTTACTCGGCATACCACCTGGAGCGGTAAAATCTATAGCACTTCCATAGTTACTATAATCAGCAATCTGATTTTCACCGGTTGTCGAAGCAATTGAAAGCACATAGGGTGACTCTGATTCATCATTAATTGGCACATCATCAGGGTTG
Source organism: Campylobacterales bacterium (assembly GCA_027023405.1). GTDB lineage: Bacteria > Campylobacterota > Campylobacteria > Campylobacterales > QNZT01 > QNZU01. The sequence goes on along the minus strand of JALVVN010000038.1, from coordinate 143,725 downwards.
TTGCTACACTCAATGTGACCATCTGCATCAGCGTGATAGTAGCCATCCATATTACAGCCGTCATTCCCTGCGGCAAAAATCACAATGACACCTTTGCCGTCTCTACCTCGCTCAGAAAGGATACGAAAGGTTTCATTCAATGATGGAAGCATATTGTTTGTACCCCAACTATTAGTAATAATTGACGCGCCGGCATTTGCCATATCGATTAACGCTTTCGAGTCATCAGAGATATTTTGACTCGAGTACCTTGCCACAATCAGCTTCGTATCAGGCGCGATACCGACACCTCCTCGATTGTTATCGGCTTGGGCAGCGATAATTCCCGAGCATGCCGTACCATGCCAATACCCGGAGATTGAGATTGGCGCATTGGGATCATCATCACGCAATTGCGATAAACGACTAATCATAGTGAGTTGTTTATATCCAGACGCATAATTCCCAAACCCGATAATATTGTGCCGAAGATCTTCATGCTCAAGATCAATTCCCTCATCATAAACACCCACAATGACTCCGGCACCTCGACTATAGTGCCATGCGCCATAGACATCCATACGATCTAAATACCACTCACTCCAAAAGAGCGGATCTCTCGTCGGTTCAGCGACTGATCGTCTCCGTTTTTGAATGGCAAAATCCGGATGTGCAAATTTCACGCCGTCAAGAGTGTTGATCTCATTGGCTAGTGCTAAAACCTCTTGAGCACTTTTGTGCTCTTTGAAGCGATAGACCACCATCGTATCTGTAATCTTATCAAGAGACTCCAACCCATATTTCGCCTCAATATCTCTCTTTTGTTTCAAATCCTTATAACAGACGATGATCTTTTCACCTACCCCCAAACGCTCTCCCGACGGAGTTTTGAAATAACTGATTTTACTTGAAGCATTTTTGAGCGGTGGCGTATCCACTACCCGTGTCAATGCGATTTTGTGAGAACCGTTATAAAAAAAAGAGCCAAAAAGTGAAGTGCCTAATGTACCTAAGAGGAGGAGTGTTTTATACACAATCAATACCTTTATTTACGAGTTTGATGCTGAGATTTTACACTAAAATTTTTAAATAAGCAAGTCTTAAAACAAAAAAATTCACCTATTGCATATAATTTTATTTTTCATGCTTTTTATATAAAATTTTTAACTAAATCAATTTATGCTATGATAGTAGAAACTTAAAAAAAGGATTAAATATATGCTAAAATTGTTCACTATTACACTGGTTTGCCTACTGTTCCTAAATGGATGCGGTGTCGGCTCTCTTGTAGCGCTCCCCTTTAAAGCAGTCGGTGCCGTCACAAATGTCGTCGCTCCTGATGCGGTAGGAGACTCTATCTCCAAAATCGGAGATGCCGCAGATGCCGCTATCCCTTTTTGATAGAACCCCTCAGATTGCTCATAAGAGCGATCACACGCACTTTTAGCCCCTTTGTGTTACGATACCTCTTATGAAAACAATCATTCAAAAACTCTACCATGGATTACCGCTTTCAGAAGTTCCTCCCTATTTATTGGATCGTTTGGATCGATTAGCGCAGGATGGGATTCTCAAACGAGAGGGTGATACGCTCAAACTCGATAGCAAATATCGCATCGGTAGGATCGATATCTCACCCAAAGGATTTGGCTATTTGGATGAACTTCGGGAGGGATTTTCCAAAGATTTGATGATCGAACCCCATCATCTTGAAGGCGCACACAAAGGAGATATTGTCGTTGTCAAGCGCCTCTTTAGCAAACGCGGTGCCAAAGCGAAAGTGATCGAGATCCTTGAGCGTGAAAGTGTCGTGAGTATCGGTAGAATCAAAGAGGGGCAAGGGATCAAGCAAGTGCTGGAGATCCGCACTGCACTTCCGCTACAACTAAGTGATCGTGCAAAAATGAGTCTGGGGAACTATCAAGAGGATGATCTGCTCAAGATTGAGAATGAAAATGCAGAGATCTTGGAGTATTTAGGATCACTCAATGATCCCAAAGTGGATGAGAAGATTTCATTGGGACTCTATAACAAAAGGGAGTTTTTTGAGGAGGAGGCGGAGCAGTTTGCCAAGCGCTTCGGGTTGGAGGTCGATCGCTGTCGTTATCCCGATAGAGTCGATCTAACCCATCTGCCTTTTTGCACCATCGATCCGCCGGATGCGAAAGATTTTGACGATGCTATCTACTTTGATGTAGAAAAGATGACACTCTATGTTGCTATCGCCGATGTAAGTTACTATGTCCAAGAGGATAGTGTGCTTGATTTAGAAGCGAAGCAGAGAGGTTTTTCGATCTACTTTCCGCACAAATCTATCCCGATGCTCCCACGAAGTTTGAGTGAAAATATCTGCTCTCTCAAACCCCATGTCGATCGCCTCGCTTTTACAATTAAAATCAGACTCGATCCCCAGTCGTTGCAACCTATCGAAGAGGAGATATTTGAGTCGGTAATCCATTCACAAAGGCGTTTTACCTATGATGAGATCGACGCCATTCTTGCAGGAGACAAGAGTCAACTAAAAGAGGGTGATGAAAAGATACTCTCCACTTTGCTCCCGCTACAACAACTCCTACTCAAAATCAAAAAGCAGCGACTCGCCAACGGATGTGATTTTCGCTCCAGTGATGTGCGCATGATCCTCGATGAGGATCAAAATCTGATTCGTGTCAGAGAGGAGCCCGAAACCCCCTCACATGCCCTCATTGAAGATGCAATGCTTTTGGCGAATAAGGCAGCGGCAAAACGCTATGAGATAGGTATATTTCGTACCCATGCTTCACCCGATCCGCAAAAACTTGACACTTTGTGCAATGAATTGGAGAAGATCGGTATTGAAGTCGAACCAAACGATGATCCATACCAACTCATTCGTGCAATTCAGGCAAAGGCTAATTTGCACAATCTTGCAAAAGAGGTCGATACTCTCATCATCAAAACCCAACAACAGGCTCTCTATACGCATGAACCGCTTAGTGGTCACTTTGGGTTGGGATTTTCGCTCTATACCCACTTTACTTCGCCGATTCGCCGATATAGTGACTTGATTGTACATCGACTGCTCAAGGCGATCTTGCGAGATGATATCGATGAGCAGAAGAAGATCATCAGCAATGCCGAAGTGATTGCGATGCGTGTGAGTGAGTTGGAGCGAGAAGCCACCAAAGTGGAGTGGGATTTCAAAGATCGCAAATATGCAAGATGGATGCAAGCACACAAAGATGAGCCCATACCTGCTAGAATCATCGATCTGAGTGGTAGTGTGCCGATCGCTCAAACTATCGGAGAGATTGCAGGTGCGAGAGTTTACCTCATAGGGGAGGGTGATGTGACACTCTTTGATGAAGTGATGCTTGAGATTGTTGAAGTGGATATCGCAACGACAAAGATTATAGCAAAAGTGCTAGAAGAGAGTTCAAATAGGGAGAATGCCTAAAAATTGGTGATTTTTTAAAGTTTTTTCTATAATTCCCGATCTACACACAAACCCACTTGAAAGTGAGAGAGCGTGTTAAGAGAGATAGTAGATCGGATCGATACCTTTTTAATCGGAGATCAACGCTTTTCATCTCAAGAAGAGCAACGATTTCAGTACCGTTATATGCTCTTAAGCTACATGCTTTTCTCCTCCTCCATCATTCTTCTTGTGACTGCTACACTCAGACTTCTCTTTGGGTATGTTGGGATTGCCGTCATTGATGGTGTTATGATGGCAGGGGCTTTTATTCAACTTCTCTATCTTCGTCAGAACAAAGCCTACTTTACCCGCATTTCCAATATTATGTTGGGTCTCTTTTATCTCTTTATGAGCGCAATCGTTGCGATGATCGATGACAACGCAAAATTGATATGGTACGGCAACCTCATCATGGCGGCTTTTTTACTCAGAGGAGTAAAAGTAGGGTGGTTCTATATGCTCTTAACCTCCGGAACACTACTTGTATTGGATACTTTTTCACTCTTTGATGTACACTTTTCTGTTATTACGCTTGTATTGACACTCATCTCCTATTTTACATTTGCCGTCTTTATGTCCTATTCTGAAAGAGAGCATCAAGAAAATATCAATAACCTTATCGCCAATGCTTCAGCATTGGCGCAAGCCAAAGAGCAGATCTATCAACAAGCGCGTATCGATCCGCTTACAGGACTCAACAATAAAACAGTATTGTTACAAGATTTGGAAAATGTCAATCAACACAGCTCTTTTTTACTCCTCTCGCTAGAGCAGCATGATATCCTCTCCTATGAACTTGAAGAGAAGTGGCTCAACAGTGTTTACGGCAATATAGGAGATATTTTGTCAACACTTCAAAATGAACGCATTCATTGTTATCGACTCTGTGGAGAAAAGTTTGCCGTATTGATTGACAATGTGCAAGGAGATGAGGATATTGCCTTAGCTTATCAAATCAATCAAATGATTGAAAAAGTAACACTCAATGAAAATGAGTTCTTCGTATCGATCAATTTCCTTATCGCCATCACAAGAGGAGAAGAATCACCCTTTTCTCATGCTGAAATAACACTTCGTCAACTGCAAAAAAGCCATACAGAAAAAATTCGACTCTATGTGCATGACGAAAAGTTACAAAAGCGACAAAAACAGAATCTTTACTGGAGTCGTACACTGCCTCGTCTTATTGAACAAGATCAACTGGTTGTCTACTATCAGCCCATTATTCGAAACAGTGACCAAAAAATTGTCAAATATGAATCTCTTGTGCGTATCATCGATAAGGGTACCGTAGTACCGCCTTTTCAATTTTTACCTATCGCAAAATCGAGGGGATACTTAGTAGAGATCAGCAAACGAGTCATCGAGAAGAGTTTTGCAACCTTTTCCCATAACCACTATGATTTTTCAATCAATATCACCGATGATGATCTCAAAGACGGTTATCTTGTCGATTATCTCAAAGAGATGTCAAACAAATATGCAATAAAACCAAACCGTGTCTTCTTAGAGGTGCTTGAAAATATCAATGCACAGGACTCCTATTATGCCAACGATACCTTTCAAGATCTTAAAGATGCTGGATTTGCTTTAGCGATTGATGATTTTGGGGCTGAAGCATCCAACTTAAGCAGATTGATGACCTTGAAAGCGGATATTATCAAGATAGACGGACAATTTATCAAAAATCTCGATACCGATGCCAATAGCAAAAAAATTGTGGAGTCAATCGTCCTGCTTGCAAAAAGTCTTGATGCACAAACAGTTGCCGAGTTTGTGCACTCCAAAGAGATTTATGAGATTGTCAAAAGTTTAGGAATTGATTATTCTCAGGGATTCTACTTTTCACCTCCATTACCGCAAATTATTCAAACCTCTCAAGAGAGTATTGTTGTTTAACCCCTTCTTGGCTACAATAACACTCAAAAAGGGAGCGTTGATTGTACAAAAAAGATCTCGATCAGATGATCCAATCGGGTCACCTTCCTCACTCACTGCTACTTTATGGCGAGAGTTATGCGACCACCACCTATGCGCACTTTATCGCAGACAAACTTGCCCCCAAAGAGAGTCGCCTCACACTCTACTATGATGAGTATGATTTTAGACAAGCCAAAACTTATCTCTCCCAAGCTTCACTCTTTGGCGATACCAATCTACTCTATCTCAAAACGGATAAAAAAATTCCCAAAAAAGAGCTTGATGTTTTAGTCGAAACTTGCCAGAAACAACCCAAAAGTTTTTTTATCTTTGAATTTTGCGGGGAGGATCGAACCGCCAAGGATATGAGCCGATCTTTTAGTAAAAAAAAGGGTGCAGATTTTGTGCGCTTTTTCAAGCCGACACCGGCGCAGGGAGTGGAGATTCTTGCCAAACAGGCACGAAAGATCAACCTCGAGATTGATCACTTTGCACTTACCCATCTTCTGGAGTTGGAACAGGAGGATCTTCTTTTGGCACAGAGTGAACTCCCTAAATTGGCTCTACTCAATAAAAAGATCACTGTGCAAGATATCGATCAGCATGTCGCCGGGATGGGAATCGTTGATCTGGATCGATTTTTGAGTAAATTTCTACAAAAGGAGATGCTCAATGAAGAGATTTCCCTACTGCTGGAACATGAAGGGGTAGAGGAGATCGCTATCTTGACGCAGATCGAGAGCTACATCACAACACTCGCACTCTTTCGTATCTATATCACTGCACACGGCACCTATGATGTCGTCGAAATCTTAGGCTACCCGCTACCGGCACATTTAGCAAAAACAAGAGCCGCACAAAGCACAAAACTCTCTCTCGCACAATATAGCCGACTGCTGAGGCACCTCAGTGATGCCCACCTCACACTCAAAACAGCGACCAACCTGGATAAAGAGAGCTTTTTAATCGCTACTTTAATAAAACTTCAAACTTTTTTGTAGTAAAATCGCCCCCTTGACCTCCAGAGTGAAAAAGGAGTGTCAAAAACCCTTGCTCTATAAAGAGCTTTATATCCATAAGGAGAAAGATGAAACATTATGAATTGTTAGTGGTCGTAAAGCCGACCCTTAGTCCTGAAGAGGCAGTGGCGAAAAAAGATTCGCTTAAAGCACTATTGGAAAAAAACGGCGCTGAGATTAAAACGATTGACGAAATGGGTGTTCGTAAACTCGCCTATGAGATCGAAAAACATGCACGAGGAAACTACTTCGTATTCTATTATCAAGTCGCACCGGCATCCATTGATGAAATTTTAAGAAATTTACGACTCGATGAAGATCTTCTTCGTTTCTTGAATGTAAAATATGAGAAGAAAAAAGAGATAGCCCAATGGGAGAAGCTTGCCAGCGGTAAAAAAGCTGCTCCGAAAAAAGAGGCTCCAAAAGCTGAGGAAGCTCCTGAAGCTGAAAAAGCCGAGACACCATCCCAAGAGAGTGGCGAAGCGTAAGCATTAACAAAGGCAAAACAGATGTTTAATAAAGTGATAATTGTCGGCAATCTTACAAGAGATATCGAGCTTCGATATACACCCAGTGGTACAGCGGTAGGAAATACCGGTATTGCGACAACACGAAAATTTAAAGGTGGTGACGGACAACTGAAAGAGGAGACGCTTTTTGTTGATATCGCATTCTTTGGTAGAACCGCAGAAATTGCCAACCAATACCTTAGAAAAGGATCAAAAGTTTTGGTCGAAGGGCGTCTAAAACTGGATAGTTGGACGGATCAAAACGGTGGGAAGCGAAGCAAACACAGTGTGGTTGTAGAAAATATGACAATGCTTGATAGTAAAGGGGAGAACAGTGGGTACAATCAACCCAACAATGCGGCACCCGTACAACCGTCAAACTATCAACAACCCGCAGCTAACACACCGCCTTCATCACCGGCTCCGACAATGCCAAGCAGTGAACCGGAAATTCCCTCAATCGATATCGATGAGGATGAGATTCCATTTTAGATAAAATTGAAAAGTGATAAAAAAGAGATAAAGGATAAAACAGATGGCAGAAAGAAGAAAATATTCTAAAAAATATTGTAGATTTTGTGAAGCAAAAGTAGAGTTTTTGGACTACAAAGATCCAAGCTCTTACCTCAATTCTCTCTCTGAGAGATATAAGATTATGCCCAGAAGATTGACAGGAAACTGCAAAAAACATCAAGTGATGGTTGAGCAAGCAATCAAAAGAGCAAGACACGCGGCAATCGTACCGTATGTAGCTTCTCGTAAAAAAGTGATTGACAATCCGTTTGCAGATCTGAAAAAGTAAAAACAACTCATTTTGACAGTAGGTAGATTGAACTACTTACTGTTCAAACGCTCTCTAAAAACTCTCAAATTAACGCATTAGTAGGTCGGCAAAACCTTGCGGGATTCGGTTTCGCCAAGTCTCATTCATTCAAGACATCCTTTTGCTAAGCTTGCGGTTTCTCAGCAAAACTATTGTGCGATAAATTGGATAAAAAATGAATAATATCCAATTCTAACGCAACTAATTCAAATTATTTTAATAATTTTTTGACCATCTCACTGATCTGTTTTCCATCCGATCGTGACCCGATCTTCTCCTTTGCCTCTTTCATCACCGCACCCATCTCTTTCATGGAAGTTACACCGATTGTTTTGATAATTTCTGAAATTTCCGCTTCCAACTCCTCCGGTGTAAGTTGCTTTGGAAGATAGGATTTCAATATGTTCGCCTCTGCCTCCTCTTTTTGCCACAAATCCTCTCGTCCCGCCTCTTTGTATTGGGTGATAGCATCTTCTCTCTGCTTGATCGATTTTTGAATGATTTTTAAAATATCCTCATCACTTAACTCTCTGCGCTCATCAACCTCGATCTGCTTAATCGCCGACATCAAAAAACGAATCGTATCGCGCTTAAAAGCATCCTTCGCCACCATAGCGGCTTTGAGATCCGCTTGTAACTGTTGTTTAAGTTGACTCATAAAAACTCCTTTGGAATAGAATATGCTTTATTTTATCCAATTGAATATTAGGGGATCGTTTGTGAAATGGATAACACTCTTACTACTGGGATGGCTTATAAGCGGATGTAGCAAACATATCGCTTCACCCTCAATAGATATGCGTCCACCTGAGTATGTAAAGCACCCCGCAGCTCAAGAGCCGAGACGGTGTCACGCCTATGCGGGTAGTCTTTACGGAAGGGGTGATAATCCCATCTTTTCCGATAGAAAAGCGATGCGTGTCAATGATATCATCACGGTCGTCATCAATGAGAGTACGACACAAGTCTCTAACGGCAATAAAAAGGTCACTACCAACTCCCAAAACAATATGGGTGGCGGTATCTTCTCCGGTGGTGTCCTCAAAAATCTCAACGGTATCACCGATGTGGGATTTAAGACCAATACCAATACCACTTATAGCGGTGCCGGAAGTGCCTCTCGTAAAGAGAATTTTAAAACAACTGTCACAGCAAGAGTGGTTAAAATTCTGCCCAACGGTAACTACTTCATCGCAGGCAGTCGTCAACTCCTACTTAATGGTATTAAACAGATAGTGCGTGTGACGGGTGTCGTGCGTAGTTATGATATCGACGAGCACAATACCATCGACTCCAAATATATTGCCGATGCGAAAATCCTTTATGAAACAGAAGGAGATATCAGAGAGAGTATGAGAAAACCGTGGGGTACAAAAGTGGTTGAGAGTGTATGGCCTTTTTAAATAATTTATTTCAATATGAAATATTTTTTAAAGTTTTCAATATTTTAGGGTAGAGTAGGATATGAATACGACACTACTCTACTTTAGTTACGGTTTTTTATCGGCATTTTTGCTTTCCCTCATCCTCTTTGGATGGCTACTGCTACGAAAAGATCACGCCTACAACAGACTCTATCAAAAAGCACTCCAATTGCAATCACAGGTGAAGCTACTCGAAGAATCACTCAACCTCACCAAATCACATCTTACACAAAGTCAAAATACACAAGAGAAGTTGCAAAAAGATTTTGAGGCAATCTCCTCCAAGCTTCTCTATCAAAACAGTAAAACACAACAATTAGAGTTTCAAGAGGGGATCAAACCCTTTTGGGGTGCACTTGAAAAATTTTCCGAACAGGTACAGCACTTCTATCATAATGAGTCCAAAGAGCGATACTCTCTCACCCAAGAGATCGAGAAACTTCGTGAACTCAACCACCATTTGGGCAAAGAGGCACAATCCCTCTCCAAAGCACTCAAAGGGGATCAAAAACTCCAAGGGATCTGGGGAGAGATGATCCTTGAGCGTATTTTGGAGAATTCGGGACTGGTCAAAGATAGGGAGTACAAAAGAGAGGTGACACTCACCAATAGCAAAGGAGAGCGATACCGTCCCGATGCTATCATCTATCTACCCACGCACAAAGAGGTGATCATCGATGCCAAATTGACACTCAAATCCTATGTCGAATATAGTGCGGATCGACAAAGTGAACATCTTGAAAGATTTCTCACCTCTATCAAAACACATATCAATACCCTCTATCAAAAAGAGTATCATCGCTTAGAGGGGGTGCAGTCACTTGACTTTATTTTGATGTTTATCCCGATTGAGGGGGCGTTTGCACTGCTTCATGAAAAGGGATCGGCGCTCATCGAAGAGGCGTACAAGAAGCAGATCATCATCGTCTCTCCCTCAACGCTGATGGCAGTCCTTCGAGTGATAGAGAATGGATGGAGATTTGATTATCAGGATAAAAATGCAAAACTCATCGCCAAAAAAGCGACACAACTGTTAGAGAAGTTTTCACTCTTTGTCAAAGAGATGGAGCAGATCAATATACACCTTGCCAAAGCGCAGGAGAGTTATGACCTCGCCTACAAGCGCTTAAGCACAGGGCGAGGAAATCTTATTCAGCAGAGTAGGGAGCTCCAAGCGCTCCAAACCTCTGCACCTCCTAGCGACGAAGTGTCTCAAGCTCCTGTGTGACCTTTTGAAGTTTTTCACTCACTTGCGCTAGTTGGGAGCGATTTTTCTCCAATACCTCTTGAGGTGCGTTGGCGACAAATTTCTCATTGCTCATCATGCGATCAAGTTTGTCAAACTCCTTCTGCAACTTTGCCTGTTGTGCCTCGAGTCGCTTGATAATTGGTGTCATATCGACATTATCAAGCGGAATATAGACCTCCAAATGATCACCTACATCAGTCACGGCATTCTCTAGCTTCCCATCGACAAATGTGATCTGCTTGATCTTGGTGAGTTTGGAGATAAAATTGACTCCACTACTGATATCTTCACTTGCGTCATTGAGTTTGATCGCCACTTTGTCGATCGAAGAGGCGGGTAGATCGAGTGTTGCCAGCGCACGACGGATACCCACGATCGCCTCTTTAATGCGTTCAAACTTTCGCTCAATCTCTTGATCATTCTGATCTGCCTGAGGGTAGGGCATCACCATGATCGATTCACTCTCCTCAAGCGTCGTACCGTTGAGTTCGTGGTAGAGATATTCGGAGATAAAGGGCATAAAAGGGTGAATCAGTTTGAGAGAGTCTTTATAGATCGCACCCAGTTCCGCGATACTTTGCGGATCGGCTTTGCTCAATTCAATTCCCCAGTCGCAAAACTCACCCCAAAAGTAGCGATAGATCTCCGTCGCAGCATCATTAAAGCGATAACTATCGAGATTTTCTCTCACCTTTTGGGTACAAGCGTGATAACGAGAGAGCATATAGCGCCCTAAATCACTCTTAACCTCCATCTTGTCAAGATCCTCAAAGCGATCGTGATTCATCATCAAAAAACGCGCGGCGTTGTAGAGTTTGTTGGTAAAGTTTCGATACTGTCCGAGTCGATCTTTGCTCAGACGAATATCTCTTCCCTGTACCGCAAGAGCTGCCAGTGTAAAGCGAAGCGTATCGGCGGAAAACTCCTCTACCATGTCGAGCGGATCGATGACATTGCCCCTCGATTTACTCATCTTTGCACCATGTTCATCTCGCACCAATGCATGAAGATAGATATCCTTAAAAGGCACCTCTCCCATCGTCTCTACACCGCTGAAGATCATTCGTGCAACCCAAAAGAAGAGGATATCAAAACCGGTAATGAGCATCGTATTGGGATAGAATGTCTCCAGATCTCCCTCTTCCCACAGACTCCCCTTGCCAAAATCACCATTCTCCCAACCCAGTGTCGAAAATGGCCAGAGACCGGAGCTAAACCAGGTATCGAGGACATCGGGATCTTGTTGCAGTTGATCGCTACCGCACTTCGGACAGCTATCTGGATGCTCTTCACGAGAGGCAAACTCATGCCCACACGATTGACAAGTAAAGACGGGAATACGATGCCCCCACCAGAGCTGCCGTGAAATACACCAATCCCGAAGCTCATTCATCCATGCGTTAAAGGAGTTGATCCAGTGCGACGGATAGAATTGACTCTCTCCCGCTCTCACCTTTTTGATCGCTTCATCGGCGATCTCTTTTTTGACAAACCACTGTTTGGAAATATAGGGTTCGACCACATTGTGACAGCGGTAGCAGTGTCCCACTTGATGCGTATGATCTTCGATCTTGCGCACAAATCCCTCAGCTTCAAGCTTAGAAACAATCTTCTCTCGCGCCTCTAGTCGCTCTAGTCCCTCAAACTCTCCACAAAGATCATTGAGTATTCCCTTCTCATCAAAACAGGTAACAAACTCCAGATCATGCCGTTTTCCAACCTCATAGTCGTTAGGGTCATGTGCGGGAGTGACTTTTACGATACCGGTACCAAACTCCCTGTCGACATGCGCATCGGCGATGATGGTGATCTCTTTATCCAACAGTGGCAAGCGCACCTTTTTACCGATGAGTTCACCGTACCGCTCATCTTCGGGATGTACCATCACCGCCGTATCACCAAAATAGGTCTCCGGTCGCGTCGTCGCTACCACCACTTCGCCACTGCCGTCACTCAAAGGGTAGGCGATATGATAGAGCTTCCCGGCTTCCTCTTCATACTCCACCTCGATATCACTCAGCGCGCCGTCATGCGTACACCAGTTGACCATATAGTTGCCTTTGATGATCAACCCCTTCTCATAGAGATCGACGAAGAAGGCTCTTACGGCACTTTTGAGCCCTTCATCCATTGTAAAGCGTTCACGACTCCAAGCCGGTGATGCACCCAGCTTTCGCATCTGATGCATAATATCGCCGCCACTCTTCTCTTTCCACTCCCACACCTTTTCCAAGAATGCCTCTCGTCCTATCTCCTCTTTGGTAATTCCCTGTGCGAGCAACTGTTTCTCGACCACATTTTGCGTCGCAATACCGGCATGATCAAGCCCCGGTTGCCAGAGTGTTTTGTAACCGTCCATCCGTTTGTAACGCGTCATGATATCTTGAAGTGTAAAGGTGAGCGCATGTCCGATGTGCAGTACTCCCGTCACATTCGGAGGCGGCATCATGATGCAGAAATTTTTTCCCTCTTGCTGAATCGCCTCATTTCCCTCAATCTCAAAATAGCCTCTCTCCTCCCAAATGCGGTAGTAGTTATTTTCCACCTCTTTGGGATCGTAGTGTGTCGATCTCTCTTCACTCATTTGCTTTTGCCTTTATGAAAATTTGGGATATTTTATCGAAAGAAGTTTAAGGGGATAGTTACTTCTCGTTACTGAATCGAGTCTCATAAACTTCTTCGATCTCATTGAGTAGCTCAGAACTTTTTTCATAGCCGACTATTGTGAATAAAAGTTTCTTTCCGTCACTATCTAGAATATAGATAGTTGGAAAGAGTTCCGGCTCCAAAAAAGAGGGAATATTCCCACTTTCCCTTGAAATGTTTGCAACCATAAAATGCTTTTCGATTTGATTGCGTATCATTGGATTGTAAAAACTCTCCCGCTCAAGTTTCTCACACCAGTGACACCCATCCTTTGTGATGAGAATCAGGAGCAATTTCGTAGGTGCCGAGGAAGATGCGGATAAAACGGTTGCCGTGATTATCATTATCAAAAGTTTTTTTATCATTTTCTATTCCTTTGTCTCATTATACACAAATTTTGTGCGCATATGATCCAAAATTATGATAAAATAATTTCATATTCAGGAGGAAATATGGAGCACCTTTTACTCGTTTTTCTTACAACTATCGGTATTGCCACGGTTGTGAATATTGTGCTAAGACGCTTTGGATTGCCGACAATCTTAGGCTACATCTTTGCCGGTGTAGTGATCCGCTATCTTTTTCATCTCCAAAATGATATTCACCACTCACTCAATGAGGTGGCGGAGTTTGGGATCGTCTTTTTGATGTTTACGATCGGATTGGAGTTTTCCATTAGCCATCTAAAGGCGATGAAAAAGGAGGTTTTTCTCTACGGATCGTTGCAGGTGCTCCTCTCAGGCATACTCTTTTCCATTTTGAGCTATATGGTTGCCGGCTTGGATCTCAAGAGTGCGATTGTAATTGGATTTGCACTCTCCCTCTCCTCCACCGCCATTGTCCTCAAAGTACTCAATGAAAATGCCCAAATCCATACCCAATTTGGGCGCATAAGTGTCGGTATTTTGATCTTTCAAGATTTGGCGGTGATCCCGATATTGTTGATGATCTCCATCTTTAGCAATGCTAATCAGGCACTTCTACCTCTACTACTCAAAACCTCCATCTCTGCGGTGGTGGTCTTTTTTATTATCTTTGTTGCGGGTCGCTATACGATCGAGAAGATTTTGGAGATCATTTTGCGTGCCGACTCGGAAGAGATCTTTTTAATTGCGATTTTACTCCTTGTCGTAGGTGCTGCTATGGTGGCCGAACTCTTTGGATTTTCTTTCTCATTAGGTGCTTTTTTAGCTGGAATGACGATTGCAGAGACGAAGTACCGTTATCGTGTAGAGGCGGATCTCACCCCATTTCGTGATATTTTGCTCGGTATATTTTTTATCAGTATCGGTTTGCAGATTGATTTGATCGAAGCGTGGAAGAATCTTCCTGCGATTATCGCGGTTGTAGTAGTGATTATGGCTCTCAAGGCAACGGTAATATACGGATTTTTACGCCTCTTTATCCAGTCTCGAACCGCTATCAAAAGTGCTGTTTCACTCTTTCAAATCGGAGAGTTCTCCTTGGCGATATTTGCCTTGGCACGAACCCATACGCTGATCGATGCACAAACTGATCAGATTCTCATTATGAGTGTCGTCATCTCGATGATCCTCGCCCCCTTTGTCCTCAAAAATATCAAGAAAATTGCCGATGCATTCGTCAAAGAACCGGTCATAGAGCCAAAAAGTTTACACTCCACAAGCTACAAAGATCACCTCATCATTTGCGGGTACGGCGATTTGGGCAAAAGCTTAGCAAAAAAGTTTAAACAGATGGGGCTTTTTTATATCATCTTGGAGCACGATATCACACTCGTAGAGGAGGGTGAGAAGGAGGGCGAACCGATACTCCTTGCCAATGCCGCGCAAAAAAGTGTATTAGAAGCAGTAAATATTGATGCGTCTCTTGCCATTATGGTTGCGATTTCCAATGCAAAAAAATTGCGACTCATCTGTGAGAATATCGCTTCATTTGAGAGTGAAATCAATAGTGTCGTTATGGTCAAAAATGACTCTCATGAAGCGATCATTCGTGATCTCAAAATCAACCATATTGTCAACCAAAGCAGAGAGATGGCAAAGGCACTGATGAATGAGGCGGTCAAATGCAAGATCGGATAAGATTGCTCATTTTTGATATGGACGGTACCATTATCGACTCCTCTGCCGTAATCTGCGGTGCTATCAACTATGTCCGCTCAAAACTCGGTTTGGCTCCCATGGCACAGGACAAACTACTCTATGCAGTCAATGAAATGAATATTCATTCCCCTCGCTACTTTTATGAAGTTGAAGAGTTTGAGGCGTCACATATTGAGTGGTTTCAAGAGTACTATACCGCTCACTATGCCCAAGATACCAAGCTTTATGAGGGTATGCGAGCGCTTTTAGAGGATCTAAAAGTACACTACAAACTCACACTCGCCACCAATGCCTACCGAATCTCAGCCATGCAGATGTTGGAGCATTTGAAGATTGCACGGCTCTTTGACAGCATCGTATGTGCGGATGATGTCGCCCGTTCCAAACCCCATCCCGATATGCTCTTGAAGATTTTAGATCAGTTTCAATGCCCTAGTGAAAGAGCATTGATGATAGGAGATTCACTCAAGGATAAAGAGGCGGCGGATCGCGCTGAGATCGACACCATCCTTGTGGATTGGGGATTTTCCAATCTACAGGATGCAATCAAAAAGGTGGAGGAGTTGCGAAAGATTCTCCTCTCCTGAGCCTAATAGCGATAAGTAAAACCGGTTGTCACAAGTAGAGCACTTGCATCATCGAAGGTTCCTTCGATGGCAAGCGGATTGGTAGCGCTTCTGCCTTGTGAAACTTTGCGTGAATCTTTCTTGTCGTAGAGTAGGGAAGCACCAAAGCCGAGATTTTGATCGACTTGATAGTGAAAACCGCCGGAGAAGATGGTCGCATCACTATCGGGTAGCTCAAATCCCAAATAGCGACTTGTCGCGGGATTTTCATCAAAGGCAAAACCGCCCATGAGTGTCAATTTTTCATTATAATGATGCGTTACACCAATGCGAAAGGCGTTAGTATCTTCCCAATTTCTTGGCTTAGGATCATCGAAGGGAGCTTTGAGCGCTGCGGGAACAGCATCTTTGAACTGGAAATCCAAGCTCTTATAATCGCTCCACTTGGTCTTATCCCACTCGACTTCCACAACTGTTGAACCAAAATCGAAAGCACCCGCCAATGCGATGACTGCAGGAAGGGGAACAGAGACACTTGCACCACCGTCATAGAGTTTGGTACCACTGAGTCGTAACTTGGCATTTCCCTCATGATTGAGATCAACTTTGGATCGATAGGTTGCAGAGAGTGTTAACGGCTCTACCGGCTTATAACTAAGCGCCAAATTATATCCAAACTCCGTCGTATCCGCTTCCATATCTCTTCTGACCGGCTTGCCGAGATCGGTTGCGTCACTTTTGACTTTTCCCTCACTATAGATCGCTCTGACTCCGGCACCGAGAGCAAAAGCATCACTCACCTTATAAGCAATCGAAGGATTGAGTTCAAGAATTTTGAGCCTAAACTCTTTGGCGCTTGCTTTGGCGTAAGGAGCATCCCATCGCTTACTCAAACCACCGGGAACATTGAGGCTCACACCATAGCGCCATCCGTTGAGATCGGCTGAACTAAAGTAGAGAGAGGGAGCGAGGAGATTCTCCTCTTTTGATTTGGCGTTAAATTGCGGATTTTGCGCATCTTTGTATGTAATCTCTGCTAGATTGATATAGGTGAGATCCCCCTCAAATTGATTTTGATTGGAGTTAAATGCCATGTTGGCAGGATTGTAGTAGCTACTATCCGCACCGTGCGCACCGGCAACATAGGCACCGCTCATTGCCGTAGAGGAGAGAGAACCCTCGGGAAGTCGATATCCGCTGGCAACCAAAAGTGAGGTCGAAAGACTTAATAAGAGAATTTTTTTCACTACTTACTCCTTAATTGATCAAAATATGTTAACACTGCCGGATAGGCTTTTTGCGCACACTCCACATGCCCCAAAGAGCTATTGATATCGATCGCATCCACTCCCATGACTTTACTTGCTTTGAGTGTAATAGTAGGTGGCACGGTTTTATCTCCTCCGCAGTAGAAGAGTTTGGTGGGTGTTTGCGGTTTGAAATCATCTACACTATTTTGGATAAACGCTGCTCGCAACGGATTTTTGGGATTGGTCAAAAAATCACGCATAAAAAGCGGATTGAAAAAATCTTTGGTTTCGTGGGTCAACTCCTGCATAATTTCTTGTGAATCACGCTTTTTATCATAAAGGGTTGGGAGTTTAGATGCATATTGTGTGTTGAGAATTTTATCAAGCTTGATATCATAACTACTTGCGTAAGAATCAATGATCGCTCCGATAAAATCGGGTCGAAGGATTTGTGGTTGGCTCACGACCCCCATTCCTATCAAATTTAGATCATACGGTCCCGACATCGCTACGACCCCTTTGAGCCGTAGATCGGGATGCTTTTTCTCAATCGCATTTTCAGCAGCAAGTGTGACATAACCCCCTTCAGAGTAACCGGTGAGGAAGATTTGTCCGTTGAGTGGCAGATGCTTATCATTTCCAAATTTAATCGCCGCTTCAATGAGATCAACAACACTGTTTGCAGAGGCATCTTCCAAGAGATAAGGATGTGGATGTGCTTTACTTTGTCCATATCCGATATAATCGGGCTGAAGTGTCATAAAGCCTCCGATCGCTGAAAAGATCATTGAAATCGTTGAGGGTTTTTTGGTCGCAATCACACTGCTAGTCGGCGCCTCAAGATCTTGAAAAATGGTACCGTGCTGATCACTCACCATCGAAAGTGAAAAGCTTTTGCCCTGCTTTTTTAACCCCTCAAGTATCGCTTGTGTGGGAACCGGAACCGTTAGGAGAGCAGAAGCATTGACCTCCGCACCCTTTTGATCATGGGTACGGTAGAGGATTCGATAGCTTTTGAGTCCAAAAGCCGGATGCCCTGGAGCAAGTTGTGAAACTGTCGGCTGAAGCGCTGATCCAGGCACTTCAAAGAGTTTTGTTGCCGAGATAAACTCGCTCTTGCCCATAATATTTTGATTTTCATTATCATATCCGCAACCTGACATCACAACTATCATAGCTGCACTGATGCTAAGCATCTCCCTGGAAAGAACTCCCATTTCTACTCCTTTTAATAAAAAATATTATAATAGTATCCTATATTGAATTAAAAGTGAGATTGGACGATTTCAATAAAGGACACATCTAAAAGGAGTAAAAACATGATTGGAAAAATTTTGATAGGTATACACGGTGGTTTTTGGCGTGTCAAAAAATCTCTACAAGGCGATCTCAATCCACTACTAAGAAAGTATTATACCTTCATCTATCGTACCTATCTCTATGAAAACGGTGCCGATATCGCGGTGAGTTCATACTTTGAAAATGAACCCTGTATGCCTCACGGAGAGCGGGGTGTCTTTATCTCCGGCACGGCGAAGGTGGGGAAAAATGCGGTCATTTTTCAGCAAGTGACCATCGGATCTATCTCACTGCCGGACTCCAAAGGACTCGGTGCACCGACAATCGGAGATAACTGCTATATCGGCGCGGGTGCAAAGATCGTCGGCAATATCAAAGTGGGAAACAATGTACGAATCGGTGCCAACGCGGTCGTCTATGAAGATGTACCCGACAATGCCGTTGTCGTATCAGGTAAACAACGAACGATTGTCAAAGAGCAACCGCTACTCAACCGCTACTATACCTACAACGATGCAACAAAAGAGCGACTCTATTTTGAAGATGGCAAATGGGTCGTCGAAACGGATGAGGAGATACTCAAAAAGCTTGCTTTAGAAGGTTAAATAAAGGTCGGTGCATCGTTGGAGAAGAGGATTAGATCACCGCTTCGTGTCTCTTGCGCGAGTAGATCTTGAAGCTCTCCCTTCTCTTTGAGAATGATCTTTTTTGCCTTTGTGATCTCATGATCTAGAAGGCGTCGATTTCGTTCTCCTGTAATGATTACCAGATCAAACACCTCATCTATCTTGTTGGCAAGTCTAATATTGGTTTCATCATCACTCTCAATGATCCCCGGCGTGATCAGCACCTTTCTTCCCTTATACTTTTTGACCAGCTCATAGGAGTCTCTCATCCCTTCAAAATTACCGTTAAAGCTATCATCAATGATGAGTTTACCACCCGCTTCGATCTTTTGGAGTCGATGCTCCGTGGGTTGGAGCTTTTTGAGTGCCTTTTGGATCTCATTGATAGATAGTCCAAACTCTCGTGCGATGTGTATGGCGGCTGCAAGGTTTTGCGCGTGAAAGCTTCCCAAGAGCGGTGTCTCAAATCGATGTATCTCGCCCTCCAGCTCCATCTCAAAGCGCAATCCTTGCAGATCAGCTTCAATATTTTTGATCTCAGCTCCAAAAACGACAATATTTTTAGTCGGCTTGATATTGGCACTTTGGTGTACAAACGCTTTTTTAAGGCGTTTGGAGTGCAAAATCTCCATCTTGGTATTTCGAATATTCTCTAAAGTTTTAAAATACTCGATATGTGCCGGACCAATACTGCCGACAACCGCATAGTGCTCCTCTAAAAAACGCGCGATCTCATCGATATCTCCCCGCTCTCGTGCTCCCGCTTCGGCGATATAGATCTCAACCCCCTCTTTAAGATTCTCATTGACATCTTTTACAAGTCCGGCGAGGGTATTGACACTTCGTGGGGTTTTGTAGCAGTGAAACTGTTGAGAGAGGATTTGGTAGAGAAAGTTTTTGATGCTGGTTTTGCCGTAGCTTGCCGTCACGGCGATGATCTTGAGTTTGTGATCAGATTGGAGTCGCTTTTGGGCGCGTTTGTAAAAACCGCTAAAGAGTATCTTTTCATATGCCAATGAAGCAAACCAAGCGACAACCAGCGGTAGGATCGACCCAAAATGGGCACATTTGCTACTCATCGCACAGAGGCTATCGGAAACCAGTAGTGCAAACAGTAAAAAGCCAAAAAAACGCTTGACTCTCGAAGTTAGGACAAGGGGTTTGTCAAGTTTTTTCTGCCAAAGGTAGAGAGCGGGTAGATATCCGAGATAAAAGACGATCCAAAAATAGTTGAGTATCCCTTTGAGCGAAAAGAGAATATAGAGAAAAAGGGGCACCAAAAAGTAGAGCAGATGCCAAAGCGTTTTGTTGTGATGGAGGATCACACGACCAAATTTGTAGTGGTACCATTGGAGATTGGTCATCAGGTAGTAGGCGAGGGCAAAGGTAAAGAGGATGTGTGATGTGATTTGAAAGAGTGTCTCTAGCAAGATGATAGCTCCTGTTCGATAGTTTGGGCGATAAAGGGGGAGTGCTTGAGGAAGAAGAAGTGATCTCCCTCTAAAGGGTAGAATTTTGCATCTTGGATCAGTGAAGCAATCGTCTCTCCGCTATGAAGCGGTGTCGCTTGATCATGCTTTCCCCAAAAGAGAAGTGCGCGACCTTGATAGGATTGAAAGTGAGGAGTAAAATCCTCATCCACCACATTTTTGAAGGTTTGATACATCGCTTCACTCATCTCATTGGCATCTTTTGAGACAAAATATTTGCGTAGCGCCGATCCGCCCAAAGGTTTGAGCATCTTGAAAAGTCTGATCTTCAGGCGCACTTTGAGAGATTTTGGCACGACAATACCGGCAGAACTTAGTAGGATTAGTGTCGGTGGTTGAAGCAGTGTCGCAACCTTTCCGCCAAATGAGTGTCCCGCAATCGCACAGGGTCGGATACGCATCTGCTCTAAAAAAAGTTGCATAATCTTTGCATAATCCTCCGTTGTCAAGGGGTAGTCGTTGGGGCTTTGACCAAAACCGGGCAGATCGACAAAGAGAAGCCGATACTCCGGCAGCTGTTTGGCAAAGGCTTGCGCCATAATCTCTTTGTTGCTTCCCCAACCGTGCAAAAAGAGCAGGGTGTCTGCTTTATTGTGGTGGTAAATCGAATAACTGATACTAAAGTGTCGGTCGCGGTATGCTATCTCTCGTAGCGCCATAAAACTTATCTACCTTTGGTTATAATTGATGAATGGATGATTTTACACAAAAGAAGCTTATCAACTCTCTTATCGATGTTGTCGATCGCTTCTATACCCTCAAAGCAGATCACGATCCGGAGTCTTCATGGCGACTCAAAGGTTTTTGTGAGGGGCTTAGTTATGCCCTGATAAAAATGGGTGCTATCGATCAGGAGGAGGCGCAAAAGATTATGCAGGGACTCGGCAAAAAGCGTGATCTTACCACACAGCCGGTTGAGTCGGTAGAAGTTAACAAAACGCCGCAAGCAACACAACAAGCAACGGAAGAGATGAAACTAGAGGAGATTCAAATACCGATTCATCAAAGTAATATTATACATAAAAGTAGGGTAGAGGATGATTTGGATTTGCCCACTTACCTTCGAAAAAAGAGCTACTAAGATACCCGCCAGTTTGCCACTTGCTCAAGCTCAGGACGATCGTAAAGAATTTGGTGAGGTTTAAACTGCAGTTTATAATTTAAACTTTTACAACTATCCACACTATACCCAAGATAGATCCAAGCTAATCCCATCTCTTTTGCCATCTCAATCTGTCGATAGATCGAGTAGCGTCCCAATGAGAGATGCGAAAAATCCGGATCATAGTAGAAGTAGATCGCTGAAATACCATCTTCAAGTATATCAATCAAATCCACACCAATGAGCCGATTGTGAAGATAATAGGAGACCTCTCGTGCGTAAGACGGATCACCTTTGAGATAGAGATCTTCATACCCCTCTTGTGTAATCGGATAGTAGTCCCACCCCTCTTTTTTCTGTTTAAAGAGATGATATTTTTCATAGAGTGCCAAATGCGCATCACTGATCTGCGGCGTCGTGATACGATGTGTGGTGTGACTATTTTTTTGCATTGTGCGTCTGGCTGATCGGCTAAACGAAAAACGATTGACATCAATTCGAAGACTCAAACATGCATGACACGCTTGACATGCCGGTCTGGAGAAGTAGTGACCAAAACGGCGCCACCCTTGCACTGTCAATTGTGAAGCAACACTCTTGGGAGCATTGTAGATATATTTGTAACGCATCTGCATACGCTCTTGCGGAAGATAGACACACTGTGTCTCCAGTGTCGTAAACTCTATGACATCATAGTTGCAAAAGGGGATCTTTTGCACAACTTATCCTATAAGTTCTTGATAGGATTTATGGAGTTCATCTTTAAGTTTTAAGGCCTCTTCTTGACCATTTATGCAGGAGTGCCGAACAATCTCTTCAAACTTTTGCAGAATATCCACAAATTCCGCCTCCGCCTCTCTGCGAGAAAAACTTTTCGCTCGCTCACCCTCATAAAAGGAGGCTCTTCGTATCAAGTCGTTTAAGGCTTTAATTACCTCTTTTTCATCACACTGATCATTTTTGCAAAAGTGAGGATTTTCACACTCCATATCGCTATCAAGATCTTTTTTTACTTCTCGGATCGTCTCGATAATTTTGGTGGCAAATTTAGAAAAGCTGGGGTGTTTGTCGTTGCTACTTTGTTCGATCTTTTGTGTCACTTTATTGATGTTTTGATACATCAAAAAGGTCACGAGAGATCCTATCAAAATAACGGAAAAGATATCAACCATAACTATAAGTAACCTTTTTTATAGATAGTATACTATAAAAATGGTTTCAATGCAAACCCTCAAAAGTTTGAGGGTTTGCAAAAACAAGCTAATCTAATTTCCTAAATCAAACTCATAGTGGTTAGTCCAGTAAAAATGACCGTGGCTGTCATTGAAAGTACTCGCTACCGTAAAAGGACCGCTAACTGGTAGGGCGCTTCTTGGAATAGCAATCGTGACCAATCCATCTTGCACGGTTACAATCGTATCACTGTCATCTACAGTTTCCCATCGCTCCCACCAACTATGTGTACCTTCTGTACCGATAAAGTGATAAAGCTCTCTATGAGATGACCAAGATCCTGTAAAATAGTCTGCACCTACCGCATTCATTTGGTTCCCTGTAAAACGATTATTATCCAAATCGATTGCCAAATGTAGACTAGTCACCAAATCATCTACGGCATCGTGACCAAAATGCGCTTCTTGAATCAGGGGTGAATGAAATTCAAATGTATAATAGTCAGGATTGTCAAGATTAAGCGTAATCTCATCATTATCCGCTTGAACGACATAGTGTGTCGGTGTGAAAGCAAAGACTTCATTGTTATTCTCATCAACTACTCTTCCAGTTACCGCAATATGTCTATGTGTGTAACGAAGCTGCGATCTTCGTGTGCGAACATTGACACCATGTTCTCCTCGTTGATAGACAACAGCACTATCTTCACCGTTGAGCAGATCTCCCCATTCGCCGTTACCTCTGAGCGCAAATGCACGATCATTGACTATACGATACTCTGCCCCGATACCGTTAATCTCAAATCCGGTGTTGGGATTGTCATCTTCATCAATATAAATTTCGGTTTGCATTGTATCATTGAGTGTAAGATTGTCATTTTGCATACCAAACCAAAAGAAGTTGAGATCATGTCGTACGGTCACTCCCTCTGCAGGTTGCATCGGTGTGACATCTACTTCCGCATAACGCGTAACTGTTTGCCAATTGGCATCGGTCAAAGTAGGGAACAGACGAATGTTTGCACCAAAATGAAGCGGTAGTTTGTCAAAAACGATATGCATCGTATCATTTTCTCTTGTAACGGTGGCATTTCCGATACGACTCCAGCTCCATCCCTCACCGTTGTAGTGATAGACAATGTCACCTTGGATCATATAATCCGCGCCCATCGCACCATAATCAAGTCTAGCATTACTATACCCGGTTTGAGGATTATTATCTGTATCAATAAAGATCGTTTCTAGTGCCGCATTACCGTTTGCAATCTCCTCACTTTGAAGAACAATTTGCATTTGGCTCATGCTATCTTGAATAGTAGCTTGCGGAAGTGGTTCCGGTTGATTTCCTGTAATCGTTGCTGAACTCAGATCGTATCGGAACATTACTTGCCAATTTTGATCCAAAATACCTGCAACCGTTCGGATTGTATTTCCTAAGGTTAATCCCTCTTTATTCACTACAATATGAGCATTTGTATCTTGAATATCTCTCTGAACATTAGAGAGAAAATTCCAACTCCATCCCTCTCCGCCGTAACTATAAACCGCACCGTCAATGATTAAATATTCTGCACCGATATTATCCCATCTCTCATTACGATACCCCGTTTGAGGATTATTATCTGCATCGATAAAAATTGCAGTGGCTCTAAAATCAGCAGATGTGATAAAAGCGCTTTGCATGGTAAAATCAATCTGCTGTTCGCTATCTGTTAGCTGAAAGCTATTTTCAACAACACCGTCACCGGTAAGTTCATAATTGACAATATCCGTAGCAGTCAATGTCGCCCAATTCTCATCGGTTAATGCAGCTTCCGCACTAATTTGGTTGTCAGGCGTTTGAATAAGTGAACGAGGGAACTCAACCTCTAGCTCATCATTCTGACCATCAATGACTCTTCGAGAAACACGAGCCACAAAATTCCAACTCCACTCCTCTCGTGTTCCCGTATAACTATAAAGACTATTCCCTTCGATCAAATACTCTGCACCGATATCTCCCCATCTCTGATTGTGATAACCGGTTTGTGCATTATGATCTGCATCAATTAGGATAATTTCACTATGGTAACTATTGTCAGCAATATGTTGATCTTTTATTTTAAATGACAAAAGTGAATTGTCGTTCGTGATAAAAAAACCGTTTGCAACCGGTTCTACACCTGTCCAGTCAGCCCTAGTCACTTTTGTTGCCAACGGCACAATCGGTTCACTGAGTGAACTCCGTTCATTTGCCACATTAGATCCACCACAACCTATGAGTGTCGCCACCGTGGCTAATGAGAAAGCTATTGTCCGAATATCTATTTTCATTCTTGAAAATTCTCCTTATATTTAAATTCAATTTACTACTCTTGAGTACAAATTAGTATAACTTAAATAAAGAGATAAAGAGAAGTTTTTACTATTATAAGTAAATAAATTATTACTTTCATTACTATTCGTAGCACTTTTTGTTAATAATCATTTTCCTTTAAAAGCCATAAGAGATTATTTATCCAACTCTTAGTGGAGGATTAGAGGTTCCCTTAAAAAAAGAACCACTATAATACTTCTTTACATTTAGGCACATCTCAAAGAGTAGCTGCCCTTTAGTAAGAATAAAACGATAGAGAGAAAAAAGAGATAATATGAGACAAGCATGGACAAAAAGTAGCTGGAGAGAAAAACCTATTCTCCAACAACCAACATATAATGACAAGAGACTATTGACACAAGTAGAGCAGAAGCTTTCACACTATCCGCCACTTGTCTTTGCAGAGGAGGTTGAGAGTCTAAAAAAATCTCTTGCCCAAGTCACAGAGGGCAAAGCCTTTCTACTCCAAGGGGGTGATTGTGCGGAGAGTTTTTTAGAGTTTAATGCTGACAATATTCGCGACTTTTTCAAAGTCTTTTTACAAATGTCTGTGGCACTTACCTTTGCTGGAGGAAAACCGGTCGTCAAAGTAGGGCGCATCGCCGGACAGTTTGCCAAACCGAGAAGTAGTGACTTTGAGGAGATCAACGGAGAGAAAATCCCCAGTTATCGTGGAGATATTATCAACTCTATCGAACCGACGCTTGAGGCACGAGAACCCGATCCCTATCGGATGCTTAGCGCTTACAATCAATCGGCGGCGACACTCAACCTGATCCGTGCTTTTGCGAGAGGCGGATATGCGGATCTCCAAAAAGTGCATCAATGGAATCTTGATTTTGCTGAGGGTTCTCATGCGACTAAGCGTTATAAAGAGCTGACAAATGACATTAAAAAAGCGCTTGACTTTATGCGTGCAATCGGGATTAATAGTGAGAATACACCGCTTCTCAACCAAACCGTACTCTATACTTCACATGAAGCGCTACTTCTCAACTATGAGGAGGCATTGACACGACAAGATAGTTTGAGCGGTAAATATTATGACTGTTCAGCCCATATGCTCTGGATCGGTGATCGTACCAGACAGCTTGATCATGCCCATGTAGAGTTTTTGCGCGGTGTTGAAAATCCGGTAGGAATTAAAGCAGGACCAACTACTACAAAAGAGGATTTACTTCAGTTGATTGAAGCGATCAACCCTGATAATGAAGCCGGTAAGCTGAATGTCATCGTACGAATGGGAGCGGATGCGATTAATGAGCATTTTCCACCGCTACTTCGTGCGGTCAAAGAGGCAGGGCTCAAAGTCTTGTGGTCATCCGATCCGATGCATGCCAATACCTTTAAGACCAGCAATAACTACAAAACAAGAGAGTTTGATAATGTCCTCAAAGAGGTGAAAAACTTTATGCAGATTCATCAGGCGGAAGGGACGGTTGCCGGCGGTGTCCACCTCGAGATGACAGGTAAAGATGTAACAGAGTGTATCGGTGGTGCACAAGCGATTACAGAAGAGAATCTCTCCTCTCGTTACCACACCCACTGCGATCCGAGACTCAATGCTTCGCAAGCACTCGAACTCTCCTTTTTGATTGCCGACTCTATCAAAAACGGAAAATTTTAGCCCTTGAATATTCAGACCGACTGCATCGCCTGCATCTTCAACCAAGCACTACGAGTCACGAAGGTGCTTGGCTTGGATCAAGACCAATCCAAAGCTGTTTTGGATATCGCTGCCAGACATGTACCGCAATTTCGCTTTGATCTCACCCCTCCACAAAATGCAACACCTCTCTACCAAGAGATTGCAACCTATCTCAAGCGAGATGACCTCTATGCACAAATCAAAAAAGAGTCTATTGCACATGCACAACGCTTCAGAGAAAAGCTTGAAACGATACTCAAAGCCTCTCATGATGATTTTGTGACTGGAACGAAGATCGCCGTCTTGGGAAATGTAATCGATCTTGCCAGTGAAGTACAATTTGACCTTGACAAAGCGGTGGAAACAGTGTTGCTGGATCACTTTGCAATCGATGACACCTCATCACTCTATCAACAACTTCAACATGCTGAAAATGTAGTCTATCTTGCAGATAATGCCGGAGAAAATATCTTTGATGGCATCTATATCTCACTGCTCAAACGCCTTTTCCCAAAATTAGAGATCTACTATTTTGTTCGAGGTGAGCCGATTATCAACGATTTGACACTCAAAGATTTGGAGGGGGATCCACTAGTGAAATTAACGCGCATTGTCGATAGCGGTGTACCTACTCCCGGACTTGTCTATTCATTGATGAATCAAGAGGCGCGAGAGATTTTTGATCGTGCCGATTGCATCATCTCCAAAGGGATGGGCAACTATGAGTGCTTAAGCGATAGAGATGATCTCCCCCTCTTTTTTCTACTCAAAGTCAAGTGCGGAGTCGTTGCACATTCACTCAATCGTCAAATTGGTGATATAATATGTAAAAAAAGTTAGAGGCATACTCCTATGATCAAAAAACTTACGACACTTTTTCATCCTCTCAAACAGAGTGCATCGTGTCGCTATTTGGTTATACCTGATCTACATGGAACCTACTCTATCTATCAGCAGGTGGAACACTATATCAAAAAGGAGTGTGAGCCTGATCGCACGATTATTTTTTTAGGTGATTATCTTGATCGCGGTGAGAGTGGAGAGATCGATTCTGTTTTTTATAAAGATGCGGGCTCCTACCTCGTTCTTCGGGATTTAATCTCTCTTAAAGAGTGGGCAAAGGAGCAGGGAAGAGAGATGCTCTTTTTGCGAGGAAATCATGAACTCTTCTATGAAGCATACTATTTTCAAGATGATTACGATATCAAAAATCGTTACCCGTTTCTTCAACACTCCTTTGACTGTTTTGATGCAATGTTTCAAAAGGAACCCGACTTTTATAATGCCTTTGAAAAATTTTTTCAAGATCTCTTACCTTACTATCTTGATCGCAAAAACCGCTACCTTTTCGTGCATGCCGGTATCGATCCCCGCCAAAAAGATTTAGATCAACAAGTCGATGATGAGACACTCTACTGGATACGCGATCCCTTTCTCTTTTCTAAAAAAAAACTTGACTATACAGTTGTCTTTGGTCACACTCCCTTTTATGCACCATTTATGAAAGCTGATAAGATTGGGCTTGATAGTGGAGTCTATAAACGAAATTTTTTTCGTATGCTTCAAATTGATGGTAAAGATTCACGCATTATTACTCTACACAAAAAAAGTCACGCATCTGTCTAAAACTTTTTTCTCATTTGACGATATCCTTTTCAATAGATAACTCTATATGAGAGATGAAAGTTTAATCAAGGAAAGCGCATGGAGTCACATAAGATAGATGAAAGTAAAAATATTTTAGATGAATTGGTGATCTTAGAAAAGATAAAGCAAAAGAGAACGAGAAACATCCAACTGATGCTACTAAGCGATAGTGAAGAGATCAAGAAACTCCACTACTATATCTTCTCATCTGCTGATGATGTAGATTACTATACCCCTGAAGATCTATCTGCGGAGGATCTTTCATTGGTATATGATATGGATATCGTGATCAATCAAAAGAAGGATCCTCAAATTCGTGAGCCTATCCTGAACCTCATCCAATCTCACAAACTCGATCTTAAATTTTTTGAAATTTCCGATCAAAAATATCTACGACAAAAAGATCATCTCATGGCACACAATAGCGGTGTCCACAAACTCTTCGAGAAGGAGTTCATGATCGAAGAGTATATGATGAGTATTGAGATGTTTCTCAAAAGCAACTTTTACACTAAACGACTCCTCTCACTCAAAGAGAACACAGAACGAATCATCAATTCATCGGATCTTTTTGAAAACCGAATCAAAGAGCTCCTTGAGAAGAGAATCTACTTCTCACTTATCAAATATCACTATGAGTCCGATCTGCCGATTGAGAGCTATAATATTCAAAAAATCGTACGAGAGTATGACACGATCTACTACGATAGTAACAAGGGTATCGTTCACTTTTTGATTCTCAATACAACCCCCACACTGGGGAGACGACTGATTGAAGATCGTATGCGCCACTTCTCAATTTATCTTGAACCTATCACAGCACTTTCCGCTTTTGAGTTGGTTTTTGAAGAGGAGTAGTGCTATACTCCTCTTATGAAAACAGTACTTGATACCATTATCCTTATACTTTTTGTCCTCTTTATGATCTTCTTAGTTCGTGGTTTTATGCTCCAATCCCAAGCAAAAAACCGTGATAAAAGAGAGTAGTTAGAACCTCTAAAGCTCTTTTTGATAGAATCACGGCAAATTTTTTACGCAAGGCTATGATTCGTGATGACAAAATCCCTACTGATTGAAATCGGCGTAGAGGAGCTTCCGGCAATCCCTTTCCTCAAAGAGTTACCGTATATTAAACAGAAGTGGCAAAAGCTCCTTCAAGAAAAAAGAGTTGAGAGCTCTTTTGAATTTTTCTACACCCCAAGACGAATGATATTATGGCATGAAGCCTTTCCGCTCAAGCAAAAGGATACAACGATAGAACTCTATGGTGCACCTGTCGATATCGCCTATAAAGAGGGAGAGCCCACACCCGCAGCTCTCGGATTTGCTAAAAAATGCGGAGTGGCAGTGGATGCGTTAGAGCGTCGTGAAAAAGGTGGCAAAGAGGTACTCTATTTTAAAAAGGTAGAAAAAGGGGTAGAGAGCCATACACTGCTCCAAGAGATGCTCTCACAATTTCTCTCCTCGCTTCAATTTGGCAAATCGATGCGCTGGGGTAGTTGCAAAGAAGCCTTTATACGACCGATTCGCTGGATCGGTGTCCTCTTGGGTGACACCCCGATCGATGTGACACTCTATGGCGTCAAAAGTGCTCCCATGAGCTATCCACATCGAAGTCTCTCCTATGAACCCTTTGGGTATCAAAACGGTGAAGAGTATTTCAAGAAAATCAAGGAGAATGGAGTCACCATCGATCCCGATAAACGCAAAGAGCAGATCTTAGCGCAGATCGATACGATCCAAATCGAGAGCGGTTGTAGTGTCGATATTGACGAGGAGTTGTTGGCGGAAGTCGTTGCCATTACCGAACACCCCAAAGCATTAATGGGAAAATTTGAAGAGCACTTTTTAACACTTCCACCAGAAGTGATTATCCTCTCAATGCGTGAACATCAACGCTACTTCCCCGTTTTCAAAAATGCTACACTGGAAAATGCCTTTGTGGTTGTTGCGGATGCGATTTGTGACGATTATTCGCAAATCATTGAGGGAAATGAAAAGGTACTTCGTCCAAGACTTAGCGACGCACTCTTCTTCTACCAAAATGATCTCAAACGCGGACTCTCCAATGAGGGGCTCAAAGAGATCACCTTTATTCACGGAGGCGGTACACTCTATGAAAAGATAGGTCGGGAGAAAAAAGTCGCACACTATTTATCAGATCGCTTTGATACTCCTATCGATCGTCAAAAGCTTGATCGTACACTCGATCTTGCCAAAGCTGATCTCTTGACCGATATGGTCTATGAATTTACAGAACTACAAGGCTTAATGGGCTACTACTATGCCAAAGCAATGGGAGAGGATGAGGATGTAGCACTCGCTATCAAAGAGCAATATCTACCTACGGGTGAACATGCTGCACTTCCAAGTCAAACACTCAGTGCAATAGTAGCAATGAGTATCAAACTCGATACACTCTTAACAATCTTTGCGCTAGGGAAAATTCCCACCGGAACGAAAGATCCCTTTGCGCTTCGTAGAGCCGTGATAGGCATCATCAAAATTGCTCTGAACGAGTCGTTTCATTTCGATATTCAAAAGGATATTGCCTCATTAATCCAAGCCTATTATCCCCAATGTGATGCAACACAAATCGATGCTTTTATTATTGAGCGAATCAACCAATACTTCAAAGTCAATCCCTCACTGATCCATGCTGTCCTCCAAAGCGGAGAGCGAGATATCGTTGAAATATCCAAAAAGATTGAGGCACTGGATGGTATCGTCAAACAGAGCGACTTCAAATCCCTCTCTAGCACCTTTAAACGGGTTGCCAATATTATCAAAGATATGGATTTAAGTCCCAAGAGAGTCGATCCAAGCCTCTTTACACAAGAGGAGGAGCGAACGCTTTATACTGCCTATGAGCAGATTAATACAACCACATTTGAGAGTTATGAAGCAAAGTTAGAGGCACTTTTTGGTCTTAAAGAGGTGATTGATGCCTTTTTTGATGCTGTGATGGTCAATGTCGATGATCCGAAGATCAAAGCAAACAGAAAAAATCTCATTCATGCGATCTATCTTGGTTTTAGAGAGATTGCCGACATCAAAGAGATTACTATTTAAAAAATGTTTACTTTTTGCACTAAAAAAAGTTTTTTATAACTTTTTAAATCAAAATTAACACAATGGGAGAAATTTTGACTACAATAAAAAGAAATTTACAACACAAAGGTCAGAAAAAAATGAAACAAAAACGCTATATGACAATGGGTTTTCTATCTATCGCTTTAAGTGCAGGTCTGCTTAGTAGCTCTTCACTCAAGGCAAAATCGACTACCGCCTCGCAAACGGTCTCTCCAGCAAAGTTTAGCTCCACTCTTTCACAGACAAGACTCGACGCTTTGGCAAAATATACGAAGGTGATTCAGACAATTGAGCAATATTATGTCGATGAGGAGAATATTACCGATATTGTCAATAAATCTCTCGAAGGATTAATGTCCAATCTCGATGCACACTCCTCCTTTATGACAGCCAAAAAATATAAAGATATGCAAATACAGACGAACGGTGAGTTTGGTGGACTCGGTATCACTGTCGGAATGCGTGACGGCGCATTAACCGTCATCTCACCTATTGACGGCACACCGGCAGACAAGGCGGGCATTAAAGCAGGGGATATCATCCTCAAGATCGATGATAAATCCACGCTCAATATGACGATCGACGAAGCGGTCAATTTAATGCGCGGCAAACCTAAAACGCCGATTACACTCACAGTCGTACGAAAAAAAGAGCCCAAACCTCTCACCATCAAAATCATTAGGGATATCATTAAAATCGACTCTGTATATGTCAAAACGATCGAAGATAGTAATGTACTCTATATTCGTATTACCTCATTTGACAAAAAGGTTGTTGATGGGGTAAAAAAAGCGCTCAAATCGCATCCTCATGCAAAAGGAATCATCCTAGATCTACGAAACAATCCGGGAGGTTTGCTCAATCAAGCGGTAGGTCTTGTCGATCTTTTCGTTGATAAAGGGGTTATTGTCTCTCAAAAGGGTCGGGTAGCGAGTGAAAATGAGGTCTACAACGCACACGAAAAGGGTACCTACAAAGATATTCCTATGGCAGTCTTGATTAATGCGGGAAGTGCGAGCGCGAGTGAGATTACCAGTGGAGCACTCCAAGATCACAAACGCGCCGTCATTATCGGTCAAAAGAGTTTTGGTAAAGGAAGTGTACAGGTTATTTTACCAATCGGTCACGAAGAGGCATTACGACTCACGATCGCACGATACTATCTACCTAGCGGACGAACGATTCAAGCCAAAGGTGTGACTCCCGATATTGAAATCGCTCCGGGGAAAGTACCGCAAGAGAAAGATGATTTCTCTATTAAAGAAGCTGATCTCAAAAAACATCTTAAGGTTGAGCTTGCCAAAGTGGATGGAAAAAAAGATGAAAACAGCACCAAAAAACTCAAAGAGTCTGAGCGTAAAAAGAAATTTATATCAAAAGATGATATACTTAACGATATTCAACTCAAGACGGCATTGGATAGCCTCAAAGTGATACAACTGCTCAAGAAATAGTAAAGGATGATGATGCAAAAGGGCGAACTTTTATATGAAGGGAAGGGGAAGCGCCTCTACAAATGTGAAGATGAAAACCTTCTCATCGCTGAATTTAAAGATGACCTAACTGCCAATAATGCAGAAAAGAGAAGTCGAGAGGAGGGCAAAGGTGCGCTTAATGCCGCCATTAGTGCCCAACTCTTCAAACTGCTTGAAGCAAACGGCATCAAAACCCATCTTGTCAAGAGGCTAGATTCTACGCATCAACTGGTCAAAAAGGTCTCAATTATCCCCATTGAAGTGGTCGTGCGAAATGTGGCTACGGGTTCATTGACAAGACGACTCGGTATCGCTGACGGTACGGAGCTTCCCTTTGTTCTTGTAGAGTTCTATCTCAAGAATGACGATCTAGGTGATCCTATCCTCAATGATGAGCACTGCCTACTCCTCAACCTTGTCAAAGATCAAGAGACCCTCGACTTACTTAAAGAGAAGGGTCGAAAGATCAATAAAATACTCAAAGCATTCTTTGCCAATCGGAAACTTGATTTGATCGATTTTAAAGTGGAATTTGGTATTGATGCAAACGGTGAGATACTCTTAAGTGATGAGATCAGCCCCGATAGTTGTCGATTTTGGGATATGGATACACGCCAAAAGTTGGATAAAGATATTTTTCGGCTGGAAGACGGGAGTGTAAAAGATGCCTATGAAGAGGTATTAAAACGAATCAATGAGGAGAGAGTGTGAAGGCAATTGTCAATATCTATCTAAAAGAGGGTGTATTGGATCCACAAGGCAAAGCTGTGCATCACGCACTAAAAGCACTAAAATTTGACCAGGTCAATCAAGTGCGTATCGGAAAACAGATCGTCTTAGATCTCGATGAGAGTGACAAAGCTGTCGCACTTGAGCGCGTTAAGCAGATGTGCGAAGAGTTACTTGCCAATACGGTGATCGAAGATTATGAGATAGAGATCGCCTAATGAGAGTCGCTGTCATTCAATTTGCAGGAACCAACTGCGAGTATGATACCCAATATGCCTATGAAAAGCTTAATGCAAAGGTTGATCTCATTTGGCACAAAGAGAGCAAACTCCCACAAAAATATGATCTCGTTATTCTGCCGGGCGGGTTCTCTTACGGTGATGCCCTAAGAAGTGGCGCAATCGCAAGATTTTCACCGATTATCCAAGCTGTGAGTGAACACGCTGCAAAGGGTGGCTATGTGCTTGGTATCTGCAACGGATTTCAGATACTGTTAGAATCACATCTGCTTCCCGGCGCGATGAAGCATAATCAAAATCTTCACTTTATTTCGAAATTTCACCATCTTAAAGTGATCGAGAATAGCAATCGATTCCTCTCTCAGTGCCAAAAGGGAGAGATCCTCAATATTCCTATCGCACATGCCGAAGGAAATTATTATGTCGATCCCGAGACTCTTGAACAGATGTACCAAAACCGTCAAATCCTCCTGCAATATTGTGATGCCGACGGTGTAATTGACAACCCCAACGGTTCGGTAGATGCCATTGCCGGTATCTGTAATAATACCCATAATGTTTTTGGGTTGATGCCTCATCCTGAAAGAGCTATGGAAGATCTTTTGGGCAGTAGTGACGGTATTAAAATGCTAGAGGGATTTTTAGGAGGATGAGACTACGCCTCACTTCCCTCTTTATCCTCCTTTTGGCTTCTCAGCTCTATGGAGGCTTCTTCTCTGATCTATTTGAATCCCTCACACACCAAAACCGTGCCAGTGAAGATGTCAGAGTACAAGAGGAGCCAAGGCAAATAGAGCGACAAGAGCCTGTGATACAACCCCAAAAAGTCTTTGAAGAAGATGATACTTCATCGGAAGCAGATGAGAACGAACATACCACATCACAAAGGCAACTCTTTTTACAATATGAAACCTATCCCAAACGCCTCTATCTCAATCAACATTTTGTCATTGGACTGAAGGCAATCGTCGTTGCTAATCACATCAAAAAATTTCAAACACACTTTTTGGGAGGGGAGGGGATTAAAATTATCAATCCCAATCCACAATGGAAACAGATTGATGACCATACCTATCAAACTAAAATCTATTTCAAAGCGATCAATCGACAGGCAAAACTTCCAACAATCAAGGTTATTGCCGGCAATGACGAAAACCGTTACCAAGAGAAGATTGCACCTAAGCCTATCAAACTGATAGCACTCAAAGAGAATCCTCTTTTTAGTCATGTGATAGCCAACGATCTTCAGATTCTCAGTCACAAAGAGAAACGCTATGACAACCAATCGATACTTGTTTTGATGGAAATCAACGCTACACTCTCTAACTTGGAAGATTTTCACCTCACCTCTGTGCAACGAGAAGCGTTAGATGATTTTGAAGAGCATCTCACTTATCAAAAAGTCTATTATGTCTCTGTGGTACCGCGCTATCAAAAGATCTTTAAATTCAAATATTTCAATCTTCATACCAATCGCTTCCACAAAGTCTCCTTCCCTATTATTTTGGAGGATGCGACATTGAGCACACAACTGGGACTTAACCCCAAAAAGAGCAAATTTTTTCTCTACAAAGTTATAGCACTCCTCTTGCTGGCTCTCTTTTTTGCACTACTCTATTGGCGCTATAAAAACTTCCTCTTTCTGATTCTAGCGCTACTTATTTTGGGTTATACCGTCGTGACAAAAATCTTTACACCCCATATTACCATTCCCAAAGGGGTAAACATTCGTATCTTGCCGACACACAATTCGACCGTCTTTTTTAAAACAGCAAAACCACTTGAAGCAAAAGTTCTCCTACACAAAGAGGGCTACCGAAAGATTATACTCCCTTCAGGAAAAATCGGATGGATAAAAGATGATGATCTTACAAAAAATTAAAGCATTCTTTATATTAATTCAGTTTGTCATCACTGTGACAATTGTCATCGGATTGATGAAGTGTTTTAACACACACCACTGGAAATTTCGCAAAGCGTGGGCGAAACTTCAAGCATGGCTCATCGGCTATAAACTCACAATCAAAGGCAAACCCGATCCGGAGGCACAGATGCTTTTGATGAACCACCAAAGCCTTTTGGATATTGTTGTGATGGAGGCAAACTATCCCAAAGATATCGCCTGGGTTGCAAAAAAAGAGATCGCCGATATTCCTTTTTTCGGGCAAATCCTTACCCTACCCGATATGATTATCGTTGATAGAGAGGATCGAAAATCTCTTGTAACCCTTTTCAAAGGTGCTAAAAAACGCCTCAATGAAGGACGCATCATCGGTATCTTCCCAGAGGGAACACGAAGTAGAGGTGAAAAACTTCTAAAATTTAAAAGCGGTGCAAAGATAATTGCAGAGAAGCTCCACCTCAAGGTACAACCGGTGGTGATCGTCAATACCCGTGCTATTTTGGATTCACAAAACTTCGTCGCAAAAAGCGGTCTTGTTACCGTTATCTATTTGGAGAGCGTTGATCCCAAAAATGATCCCAAATGGTTTGAGAAGTTGCGCAAGAAAATGCAAGAAACTTTAGTCGAAGAGCTTCAACTATTAAAGAAACATTAATCTTTTTGTGTTAAAATTGCGCAAAATATCAATCAATAAGGAGCGAGTCATGTCAACTTATACATTTCAAACAGAGGTGAGTCAGCTCTTGCACTTGATGATTCACTCTCTATACTCCAACAAAGAGATCTTTTTAAGGGAGCTTATCTCAAACGCATCAGATGCTTTAGATAAATTAAAGTATTTAACACTTACTGATGAAAAATTTAAAAATTTAGCTTTTGATCCAAAGATTACGCTCTCCGTCGATAAAGAGAAAAAGGTGCTTATCGTCTCAGATAACGGTATCGGTATGAATCGAGAGGATTTAGTACAAAACCTAGGAACCATCGCCAAAAGTGGTACGAAATCCTTTATCGAAGCCCTTAGTAAAGATGAGAAAAACAGCAATGAACTCATAGGACAGTTTGGTGTCGGTTTTTACTCTGCATTTATGGTTGCAGACAAAATTGAGGTTGAGAGTAGAAAGGCTGGCGAAGATCAAGGTTACCGATGGATCAGTAGTGGCGATGACTCCTTTGAGATAGAGGAGATTGAGAAAACCGAACAGGGAACAACAATCATCCTCCATCTCAAAGAGGGCGAAGAGGAGTTTTTAGAGCCCTATCGTCTCAAATCGATTGTTGAGAAGTACTCAAACCATATCCCCTTTCCCATCTTTTTAGAGAGTGAGGAGGAGGGTAAGAAGCAAGAGGAGCAAATCAACAAAGCCTCAGCTCTTTGGCGTCTTCCCAAAAGTGAACTCGACGAAGAGGCATACAATGAGTTTTATAAAAGTATCTCTCACGACAATGATGATCCACTACTCTATATTCACACCAAAGCGGAGGGTACACTCGAATATACCACACTCTTTTATATTCCCAAAACCGCCCCGTTTGATCTCTATCGCGTCGATTATCAGTCGGGAGTGAAACTCTATGTGAAACGGGTCTTTATTACCGATGATGACAAAGAGCTACTACCTACCTATCTGCGCTTTGTACGCGGTATCATCGATGTCGAAGATCTTCCGCTCAATGTCTCCAGAGAGATCCTACAAGAGAATATTGTTCTCACCAAAGTTAAAAAGGCTTCTGTGAAAAAGATTTTGAGTGAACTCAAAAAGCTCAAGACCAATAATCCCCAAAAGTATCAAACCTTTTACCAAACTTTTGGAAAGGTACTCAAAGAGGGAATTATGAGTGAGTTCGAAAATCGTGATCTTCTACTGGATCTCTTGATGTTCAAAAGCACAAAAAGTGATGAACCCATCGATCTACAAACCTATAAAGATCGTATGAAAGAGGATCAAAAAGAGGTCTATTATATCGTCGGTGAGGATGCCGATACGCTGAAAAATTCACCGCTATTAGAGAGTTTTAAAGAGCGAGATATTGAGGTGCTACTCATGGATGATGAAGTCGATACCATCGTTGTACCTCAGATCGGAACCTATCAAGATCTCAAATTGACACCGGTCAATCAAGCTGAACTCGAGGAGGATGAAGAGAGTCTCAAGAAAAAAGAGGAGGAGTTTTCAGAACTACTTCTCAAACTCAAAGAGCTACTTAAAGATGAAGTCAAGGATGTCAAAGTCACCACTCGTCTTAAACAATCTCCTAGCTGTTTGGTCTATGACAAAGATGATCCCGATCTCATGATGCAACAGATGCTCAAACAGATGGGACAAAGCGATCTCCCACAAGTTAAACCGATTTTAGAGATCAATTCATATCACACAATCTTTGCATCTATCAATAAAGAGAAGGCGTACAATAAATTGATCGATATTGCACCGGTCATTCTCGATCTTGCTAAACTCAATGAGGGAATGAAGATCAACGATATCGCCCAATTTAGTCAAAAAGTCACCAAACTCATGGAGCAGAGTCTGGGTCAATGAAAATTCTCCTAGCACTCTCACTACTGCTCTTGAGTCTCTATGCAGATAGTGTAGATATGCTCGATTTTGAAGCGGAACTTTTTTCGAAAGAGAGCCGCTTCATGAAAAAGGTCAGCGTCTCTCTCCATTTGGAGGGGAATGGGCTTCAAGCCAAAACTTATGCCCTAGAGGATGGACTCAACATCCTCCTCTCTAGTTACTACCTCGAAGATCTTCTCACCTCCAAAGGCAAAGAGGGTTTTAAAAAGAGTTTTATCCAATTTATGAAAAAACGATACAAAGTCCCCATCAACGATCTCTATATTCTCAAGATGGTACAGATTCATACCATCACCGATATCGATGAGTTGATAGAAGCACTCAAAAAGCAAGGATGTTGTAGCAATCAAAAGAGTGTCAAAAAACTTTTCAATCGTGTAGAGGGGCAGTAAAACAAGATCTTTTGATCAATGACTTTAGAGGTGCCCTTCAACTAAATTAGCTATAATGACTGCTTCAAATACAAAGGAAAAGTTGATGGAACTAAACGGTTCACAGATTGTATTAGAATCGCTAAAAGAGGAGGGGGTAAAGATCGCCTTTGGCTACCCCGGCGGTGCGATTATGAATGTCTATGATGAGATCTACAAACAAAAAGATCATTTTCGCCACATACTCACAAGACACGAACAAGCTGCAGTACATGCCGCAGACGGCTATGCTCGCTCTAGTGGTGAAGTGGGGGTCACCATTGTGACAAGCGGTCCCGGTTTTACCAATGCCGTAACAGGTTTGGCGACTGCCTACACCGATTCAATCCCGCTTGTCGTCATTTCCGGTCAAGTACCGCTCAGTGTCATCGGTACCGATGCTTTTCAAGAGATCGATGCAGTAGGCATCAGTCGTCCCTGCACCAAACACAACTATCTCGTCAAGGATATCAACGATCTAGCCCCTACCATTAAAGAGGCGTTTTATCTGGCAAAGAGCGGTCGTCCGGGACCCGTTCATATCGATATTCCTAAGGATATCACGGCACAGATGGGTGAGTTTTTCTACCCCAAAGAGGTGAAGCTAGAAACCTATAAACCGACCTACAAAGGGAGTGCCAAACAGATCAAAAAGGCAATCGAGGCAATCAAAAGCGCTAAAAAACCGCTCTTGTATCTTGGTGGCGGAATCGTCCTTTCCAATGCAAGTGAAGCGTTGCGCGAATTTATACAAAAGAGTGCTATCCCGGCAGTCGAAACACTCATGGCGCGTGGTGTATGCGGTGCGGATAATCCCTATCTTTTAGGAATGGTGGGAATGCACGGCAACTATGCATCCAATATGGCGATGAGTGAGGCGGATTTGATTATCGCACTTGGAAGCCGCTTCGATGATCGTGTTACGGGAAGGGTGGCCGAGTTTGCCAAACACGCCAAAGTAATCCATGTCGATATCGATCCCAGTAGCATTGGAAAAATTATCGATATTGACTATCCAATTGTCGGCGATCTCAAGTATGTCTTGGAGCAAATGAACCATCTTATTGATGAAAATTTTGACAGTGGGCGCTACCAATCGTGGCGCGATCTACTCCAACGATATAATGAGGTACATCCACTCTCCTACGAAGATAGCCAAGAGGTGATCAAACCCCAGTGGGTGATTGAGAAAGTAGGGGAGATGGTAGGAGATGAAGCGATTATCTCCACCGATGTCGGACAGCATCAGATGTGGACGGCACAGTTTTATCCTTTTGATAGAGCGCGACAACTCATCACCAGCGGGGGATTGGGTACGATGGGATTTGGATTTCCGGC
The DNA here is from genome assembly GCA_027023405.1 of Campylobacterales bacterium. GTDB lineage: Bacteria > Campylobacterota > Campylobacteria > Campylobacterales > QNZT01 > QNZU01. The sequence goes on along the minus strand of JALVVN010000038.1, from coordinate 103,693 downwards.
TGCATTAGGTGCAAAGGTAGCAAATCCTGATAAAGTGGTCATTAACTTTACCGGAGACGGCTCAATTCTGATGAATATTCAAGAGTTGATGACCGCTGTCGAAGAGCAGATCCCCGTCATCAATATTATTCTCAACAACAACTATCTGGGAATGGTGCGCCAATGGCAAACCTTTTTCTATGACAAACGCTATTCAGAAACCGATTTGAGTATGCAACCCGATTTTGTCAAACTCTGTGAGAGTTTCGGTGCTATCGGATATCGAGTCGAGACAAAGGAGGCATTTGAAGAGGCTCTCAACGACGCAATCGCACAAAAGAGGGTGGCAATGATCGATGTCAAAGTCTCACGACTTGAAAATGTCTTACCGATGGTACCAAGTGGCGGATCGCTGTATAATATGCTATTAGAGTACAAGGAGCAGAGATGAGTCAAGAGGTCAGAAAAGTGCTTTCGGTCATCGTTCAAAATGAGCATGGTGTACTCTCTCGCATCTCCGGACTCTTTGCCGGTCGCGGGTATAACATCATCTCTCTCACCGTCGCGCCGATTCCCGATACCGACTACTCCCGCTTTACTATCGTTACAGAGGGGAATAAACGGGTTTTTGAGCAGATTGTCAAACAGCTTCACAAGCTCATTCCGACCTACAAAGTGATCGAAAATCAAGATGTCGTAGAGAAGGAGATGGTATTGGTCAAGATCCCGCTCTCAGCAAATCTTAGCGGTTTGGATGCGATATTGGGCGGATATAACGGCATTGTTGCCAATGCCACAGAGGATTCACTCATCTTGATGGCGGTGGATGATGCCAATCGCATCGAAAATTTTATCAAGATCATCAAAAAGTTTCATCCAACTGAGATTGTACGGGGTGGTTCCGTCTCAATGGAGAAGGCATGAGTCAAACTATCGCAATTGATACACTTGCTAAAAAGCTAGAGGTCGATTATGTCGGAGAGCCTTTTGAGGTGGTCGGGATCAATACCCTCCAAGAGGCAACAGCTCAGGAGATCTCCTTTTTAGAAAACTCCAAATATCTCTCCCAACTCAAAGAGACCAAGGCGGGTGCCGTCTTGATACGCCCAGATCAACTGTCACTCTTACCGGAAGGGGTTGGGGCACTTGTGAGTGAAGAGCCCTATCTTAAGATGGCTGAAGCGACACACCTCTTTGCCAAACCGCTCATTCGTCCCCGTGAAAAGACGATCATCGCGCTTACAGCGCAGATTGGAGAGAGGGTACATATTGGAAACGGAGCAATTATCGGTGAGAATGTCCATATTTTCGATGGAGCCTTTATTGGAGAGAATGTGCATATAGGTGACAATACCATCATCTATCCCAATGTCACCCTCTACAACGATACGATCGTAGGTAAGTTCTGCATCATTCACGCCAATTCTGTTATCGGCAGTGACGGCTTTGGGTATGCCCACACCAAAACAGGAGAGCATATCAAAATCATCCATAACGGATGCGTTATACTTGAAGACGATGTCGAGATCGGTTCTAATAGCTCAATCGATCGTGCTGTATTCGGTACGACGCGTATACAAAGTGGAACCAAGATTGACAACTTGGTCCAAATCGGACACAATTGCGACATTGGAGCAGGCTCAATTCTCGTTGCGCAGAGTGGAATATCTGGCTCCACTCGATTGGGAAGAAATGTCGTAATGGGTGGGCAGAGCGCAACTGCCGGTCATTTGAGTATCGGTGACTTTGCAACTGTTGCAGCGCGTGGCGGTGTGACAAAGAGTATCGAAGGGGGAAAAGTGTATAGCGGTTTTCCCTTGATGCTTCACAGTGACTGGCTGAAACTTCAAGCCAAAATTCAAAAATTTTTTAAAAAAGGATAACAATATGAGTAAACAATCAAAAGTATTAAAAACTTTCAAATTAGCAGGTACGAAAACGGGTACAATCTCTGTATCACATCTTCAAGAGCCTTATGGAGAGGATAGTGATCCGGTCGTCAGTATCGGCATTTCCCTCAAGGGAGACAGTAGTGAACCTGACTGGAAGGCACATATACCTTACGCAAATCTTGATGATTTGATAGATGCGCTGAAACTTGCCAAAGAGATGCACGGATAGCGTTGTACCGTTTGAGCTTTTCTTAAGCCAATTTTGAGTACTATTCGCGACTATTTAAGAGAAAGAAGGATGAGATTATGAAAAGAACCTATCAACCGCACAACACACCACGAAAACGCACACACGGTTTTCGCGCTCGAATGAAAACCAAAAACGGACGAAGAGTGATCAAAGCAAGACGCGCAAAAGGTAGAAAGAGATTAGCCGTCTAAAGCACTACACGACACTCAAATCCACTCGCGAGTTTGCACGACTCTATAACCGTGCAAACAAGTGTCATACCAATGCATTCCTACTCTTTTTTCAGCCCTCAAATAAGCATAAAGTCGGCTTTACAGCAAGTAAAAAAGTAGGGAATGCCGTTGAGAGAAATTTTGCAAAACGGCGCATGCGCGCACTCTTTTTAAAGAGACAAGCGCAATTCACTCAAGGCTCCTACATCTTGGTAGCCAAAAAAGAGATACTAACCATCTCCTTTGATAAGCTTGAACGATCGTTTGATTATGCACTCAAAAATGTGGGAGCACTCACCAGGTGATCAAAAAATTTTTTTTGAAGCTACTCTTCCTCTATCAGCGATATATTAGTCCACTCACTCCAGGTAGTTGTCGCTACTACCCCACCTGTTCCGAGTATAGCAAGTGGCAATTTGAAAATAACGGAGTCGTGAAAGCCTCCCTTTTGACACTCAAACGCATACTCACTTGCAATACACTCTTTGAGGGTGGTTTTGACTATCCGATTGTAAAAAGAGACTTAAAAAAAAATCCTCTTTGCCTGCCTAATCAAGACAAAAAGCTTCTTGATGTAAAATACTTTCTTATTCCAAAGGATGAGTCTCGATTCCTCCTCATCAAACGATTCAAAGGAAACAATTTTGATAGATAATATGTCACAACAGCAACGAATGATCTTAGCAATGGTGCTAAGTGTACTCTTTTTCATAGTCTACGAAGCCTTTATGCCAAAACCGCAATATGCTGATCTGAATCAAACCGCACAAACCACTCAAATTACGCAATCCGCTACGAGCGCCACAACTTTACATGCTGCACCACATGCACAAACACCGAGTATGGCATCGTCACAAGTCTCGAACAGACTCGCATCACCCGCATCGGCTGATACGAAAAGTGCTACCTCGACAAAGGTCATCTCTACCATTCATGCAGAGAAATTTATGGCAAAAATCGATGCGCTAGGGAGAGTCGAGCACTTTGAGTTTAAAGAGAAAAAATTTCTTGAAGCGGACGGTACTTTCCCGGTTATTATCTCAAAAGAGAATACGCTATTGCCTTTAGAGGTTCGTTTTAGTGATCCGCAACTCAATCAAGAGGCGTTTTCTACTCCGTATACAGCAGATAAAGATGAGATCACCGTTTCTGACAACGGTACCGCCACCTTGACCCTCACACAAAAGTTGAGTAAAACCACCGTTACCAAAAAAATCACCTTTCACAAGCTCGGAAATTACGATGTAGAGGTCTCACTCACCAATCCGCAAGAGTACTACATTACCAACGGTTCACGACCTACCATAGACACCGATCGCTACACCTTTAACGGAGTTTTGATTGAGAAAGCTGACGGGAAAAGAGAGATGATCGATGACGGTAAAGCCAAAGGAGGGGAGAGTTTCCCCGGAGCAAAAATTGTCGCTTCATCCAATAAATATTTCAGTAGTGTCTTTTATAACTTTGATCAGGGTTTCAATGTCGTCATTGACCGAGACAAAGAGGAGAATCCTCTACCGTTTGTCAAAGGTTCACAAGCAATGAAGCTTGAGGGCTACATCGGTCCAAAAGAGTATGACACGCTTGCTGCTATCGATCCACATTTGACTGAGGTGATTGAATACGGTTTTTTCACTTTTATCTCCAAACCGCTTTTTAGTGCGCTTAAAGCAATCTATCATGTTGTAGGAAACTGGGGATGGGCGATTGTGATTATCACGATTTTACTTCGATTACTTCTCTATCCACTCACCTACAAGGGAATGGTTAGTATGAACAAAATGAAAGCACTCAGCCCTAAAGTCAAAGAAATTCGAGAAAAATATAAGAGTGAACCACAAAAGATGAATGCAAAAATGATGGAACTCTACAAAAAGCACGGTGCCAATCCAATGGGCGGATGTCTACCGATGCTTCTGCAAATCCCTATCTTTTTTGCCATCTATCGTGTGCTTCTGAATACCGTTGAGCTCAAACATGCACCGTGGATCGGATGGATTCACGATCTCTCCGTGATGGATCCCTATTTTATCCTGCCGATCTTGATGGGAGCAACGATGTTTTGGCAACAACATCTTACACCTAACAATTTTACTGATCCGATGCAAGAGAAGATCATGAAGTTTTTACCGCTTATTTTTACCTTCTTCTTTGTAACATTTCCTGCCGGTTTGACGCTTTACTGGTTTGTCAATAACCTCTTTAGCGTTGCCCAACAATACTATGTCAATAAACTTTTTGAGAAAGAGAAAATCAAAGCATGATTCGAATTACAGCAGATAGTTTAGAAGAGGCTTACACCAAAGCCTCGAAAGAGTTAGGACTCTCTGTCGTCGATCTCGATGTAGAGATTATTCAAGCACCAAGTAGAGGCTTTTTGGGGCTCTTTAAAAAAGAGGCGATCATCACCGCAGATGCGAAGCGGGGTGTTCAACCACCCAAAAATGAGGTTGAAAAAAGTGAGACAAGCAAAGAGGATTCTTCTCTTAATGCGATCAAAAAGGGGATCATATCACTTTTGAATGATAGCTGTTTTGAGATATCACTCGTCGAACTCTCTTTGCAAGATGATACAATCTACATCAAACTTGACGGTAAAGATGCAGCACTGCTGATCGGTAAAGAGGGGTATCGATACAAAGCACTCTCCTATATGCTTCACAACTGGATCAAGATAAAGTATCAAAAAAATATCTCACTTGAGATCGGCTCCTTTTTAAAAAACCAAGAGGAGATGATTGAGCACTACCTCCAGGAGGTTGAAGAGCGCGTCGAAGCTCAAGGATATGCACACACCAAACCGCTTGACGGCATCTTGGTCAAGATCGCACTCCAAAAACTCAGAGCGCGTTATCCTGATAAATATGTCGCTATCAAATCGCTCAAAGACGGTAGAAAAAAGGTGATCGTCGCAGAGCGCTATGGAGAGGATCGATAGATACCATTGTCGCTATTGCCACACCACACGGAGTAGGGGGAATCGCTATCGTGCGATTGAGCGGTTCTCTAGCACTCCAAATTGCTCAAAAAATCACCCGACGAGAAAAACTCATCCCTCGTACCGCTACTCTCACAGCTCTCTATCATGACAATACACTCATCGATGAGGCGATCGTGATCTATTTTCAATCGCCAAAGAGCTTCACTGGAGAGTGTATCGTGGAGTTTCAAACCCACGGCGGACAGATGATCGCCCAAATGATTGTTGATGCTTGTATGATTCACGGTGCACGACTCGCACAACCGGGTGAATTTAGCAAGCGCGCCGTACTCAACGGTAAAATTGACATTGCCCAAGCAGAAGCCATCGCAGCAATGATTGAGAGTAAAAGTGAAGATAGCGTTAAAATCCTCGCCAAGCAACTCAAGGGTAATCTGGGTCAATTTATCCACAAACTACGAGAGGAACTTGTCGAGACACTTGCCTTTGTCGAAGTAGGGATCGACTATGCGGAAGAGGATCTCGATCCCAAACTCCTTGAGCGAATAGATGCAATGCTACAAGAAAATATCGCCTTGCTAGACAAAAGTGTAGAGGCAAGCAGACGACGAAGAGGTCTGCTAGAGGGCTTTCGTATCTGCATCATTGGCAAACCCAATGTCGGAAAAAGCTCACTACTCAATGCACTACTTTGCTACGATCGTGCCATCACCTCCGATCTCGCCGGTACGACGCGGGATACCATCGAAGAGGAGATCAGAATCGGTACGCATCTAGTCAAGATCGTCGATACCGCCGGTATTCGAGAGAGTGGGGAGCAGATCGAGAAGATCGGCATTGAGCGAAGTATTCAGGCGATCGAGGAGAGTGAAATCGTCTTGGCACTTTTTGACCGAAGTAGGGCGTTTGATGAGGATGATGAGACCATTCTCTCTCTTATCAATCGCTACAAAGAGGAAAAAACCTGTATCATCATCGAAAACAAAGCCGATCTCCCTCCAAAACTCGATCCTAATATCCTACAAGCCTACCATCCGATCCTTCTCTCCAAAGATGACACTGCCCCGCTCATCACGGCACTTCAAGCCTATCTCGATACACAATCCTTTGAAGATGATCTCATCCTCATCAACCAGCGCCAAATAGACGCCACACAACAGGCATCCGACGCACTCAAAAGAGCAAAAATACAACTAGAGGAGGGCGAAATCGAACTCTTCGCCTACGAGATCAACGAAGCTATCGAAGCCATTTCCTCCCTCACCAAACCCTTTGAACGAGATGAGATACTCGATCAAATGTTTGGAAACTTTTGTTTGGGGAAATAAGTTTAATTTTATTCCTTTCTTGTATAATTTCATCTCAAAAAACATAAAGGATATCTATGTTAAATCACTTAAAATTAAGTCTTGTTGCGATTTCCGTATTGACACTGCTTGGATGTGGTGGCGGAGGTGACGGCGGTAGTCAAGGCTCAAGTGGAAATGAGAATAGTATCAATCAAAATGGGAATAGTAATGCAAGTCATAATGACGGTAGCTCTACGCAGGCGGTAAATGGTATTGATGATATTGAGCCTTTGAAAAACTATTTAGGACTTGCTCGTAAACTAGTGACTGGTGAACAAAAAACGAGTTGTTTACCTACCGGTGACGGGAGGGGTAAAGTCATTTCCCAAATTAGTTACGGATCTACTGTGCAATTTCAGTATAAAGAGTATGATAATCCACAATGTACCGGTGACGAAACAGAGATGCTTCTCTCTTACTATAGTTTAACGACGGGAGATACGATCAACGGAGGGAAGGCACTTGAGGTAAATTTAAAGTTTGATCATGGTGATGATATTGTAGATAAAATACCAAATCATATGTTAGGAAATGATATCACTCAAACATTTTATACCACAATTGTCGCTTCCGGAGATGCGTCAAAAAGTGAGATAAAAATGGGTATCGCCAAACCTACGGCAACAAATGACGGTTCAAGCCCAGAAAAAAGAGCCAATGATGTAAGTGATTACACTTCAGGAAAATACTACTTTACAAACTAGAGCACAAAACCATCTGCTCGTAAAATATGGGAGTAGATGGTGTAAAAAGGTTTTGTTTAAATTTGGTTTAATTGGTTAACATAATATATATTCTCTATAATATTTTATTCCTGATATTCCTTATAAGAATAAGAGGAGGATAGTGTTACTGGAGTGTTACTTTGATTATTAATGATAGAAACGCGACTCCCCATAAAGAGGGAGTCGAAGATATATGATATAATTTAAGCGACAAAATTTGGAATACGAATCATTTGTCCCGGATAGATAAGATCAGGATCTTTGATCACTTCGCGATTGGCTTCGAAAATCTCAGGATAGCGAGAGCCGTCTTTGTAGTAAATTTCAGCAACTTTCCACAAAGTATCACCTTTTTGGATCTCATAAAAGATATCATCAATCACAGATGGCTCTTGTGTCTCCAATGCTTCAGCATCGACTTTCGCAATTCCCTCAATGTTTCCTGCGATCAATGCAGCTTTGGCTTTATCTGCCGCTGTTTTAGCAGTACCTTTTAACACCACTGTATCACCGTCAACGACCACATCCAAATTATCTATCGGCATTGTCTCCTGATGTGCCTCTATCTCCTTTTTGACTGCCTCATTGTCATCACCTTTACCCAAGATCTTCTTACCAGCATCTTTGATAAAATCAAAAAATCCCATTCTTTTTCTCCTTTATTATGAAATTTGATCTCTATTATAATACAATTTCTATTTACTTTTGGGTCGAAAAGCTTTCATTACGCTTTCATCGCACTCTAAATAGGCTCCACCGATGAGATCGATACAGTAGGGTACTGCCGGAAAAACGGCATCGAGACACTCTCGTATCGATTTTGGTTTACCGGGGAGATTAATAATAAGCGCCCTATTTCGGATACCGGCACTCTGCCTCGAGAGGATCGCAGTGGGTACATATTGGAGACTGACACTTCGCATCAGCTCCCCAAATCCGGGTAACATCTTCTGACACACATTTTCGGTCGCTTCGGGAGTCACATCTCTAGGAGCCGGTCCCGTACCACCGGTCGTGACGATGAGACTACACCCCGCCTCCTCCAACTCTATCATCGTTTGCTCAATCATCGCTTGCTCATCAGGAATACAGCGATAAAGTTCCTCTATATCATTTTTCAGATACTCCTTGAGAGTCTCCATGATCGCCCTACCCGATATATCTTCATAGACCCCGCTACTTGCACGATCTGACGCGGTAATGATACCTAACTTTAATCTATCCATTGAGTAAATGTCCCCTTTCTTTGTAGTAATAAACTGTTGCGAATTGTTCAAAATATTTTCCCGCAACATCGCTATGAATAATACGATCACGACCACCTAAATGAACCTCTATATGGGTACCGCTATCGCGTATCTTTTGTAGTTGTGTACTATCATAACGATAATAGAGCAGTCGCATTAATGCTTCAATTCCTTCATCTTTTTTGTAGGCACTGAGATCTAGGCGTGATGGAGAGGCGATATTTCGATAAAAAGCTTTGGCATAAGCATTTTTATCTTTGGCAAAGACTTCAAGCTGTGATTGTTTAAATGCCTCATCTCGATCCTCAAAAAAAGCGGGTGAGATCAACACAAGCACATCCACACGATCATCACATCCTTGCAGATACTCAATCGCATCTATCGCACCGCGACTAAAACCGACCATACTATACTCCCCACATTGCGTACAAATCTCCTCAAAGAGCGATGACTCATTTTGAAGCATAAAACCGCTAAAGTACTTCAATCTTTTCTCTTCTCTTCAGCGATAATTTGAACCACACGATCATAAGAGAGTGACTCCTCTTCAAATAGTGCTGTTGCCACTACCTGAATTAATCCCTTCTCCTGCTTTACAAACTCCAAAGCAGACGCTTTGGCTTCATCTAAGAGCATCTGTGTCCCTGAAGCATCCCACGGACTCTCTTCACACATCGCATAGTCGTGACTCATCCTCTGAGCAAGTTTTTTGGCTACCGCAAGATCATGCTTGACAAAACTATAACTCTCGCGGTACCACTGCTCCAAAGCACAGAGCCCACTCAAATAGAGTTTCAATTTTGAAAAGAGCACTCCCCTACTCTCAATCTCCTGTTCAGTCAAATCAAAATTCTCACTCAAAAGAGAAATTTTATCAAATGATATTTTCTCATTGACAGCTGTTACTACTTTGGCTGATTGATAGAGAGCTAATACCTCTTTCTGCATCTCATCCAAGCTCGGTGCATGCCATTTTCCATCGACAACCCTCTCCCTCACAGCGGAAAAATCACTCTCATCGATCGCCTTTGCCTCTCTCTTTAGAGCATGTAGTGCCGCTTCATTCACCCAAGTGCGTAGCATCGCACCCGAAAATCCGACACTCCACTTTGCCAGTTTTGACAGATCAAGTTGATGCGATTTCTCTTTTAAAAGTAGCGCCAAAATAGCTTCTCTATCTGCGGGATTTGGTAGTGGCACAAAGACCCGCCGATCAAAGCGCCCTGCCCTCAAAAGCGCATCATCCAATCCTTCATAATGATTGGTCGCGCCGATGACCAAAATGGAACTATCCGCATCATAACCGTCCATCTCAATCAAGAGTTGATTGAGGGTCGCCTCTCGCTCATCATTGTGACTCGTATGCACACGCTGTTTACCGACTGCATCGATCTCATCGATAAAGATAATCGCCGGTGCTACCTTTTTCGCCTCGGCAAACAGCTCTCTCACCCGCTTGGCTCCCATTCCGACATAGATCTGCACAAATGCCGCACCGCTTTGATAAAAGAGAGGAAGTTTTGATTCTCCTGCAATCGCTTTGGCTATCTGTGTCTTTCCCACACCCGGAGGTCCGATCAAGAGTACCCCTTTGGGGAGTGTAATACCAAACTTTCGATATTTTTGAGGATGATTTAAAAAATCGACCATCTCATAAAGATCCGATTTGATCTCATCAATTCCGGCTAGATCATCAAAAGTCACTGAGGGAGTCACAGGAGCAATGCGCTCCATCTGCATTGAATCATTATCGATGCGATCCTTCGCATAGACGCTCTCTCGATCCGATGTTGAGGGAGAGAGAAAAAAGAGGTAAAAAAAGAGCCCAAAGAACAGGGTCAGCATACCAACCGTAAGAGAAGTAGGAATCTGTTCAAGGTATCTCTCTACTTCCAATTTGGGCAAGTAAATGAGTGTCGCGATCGTTACCAAGATTACGACACCAATCCCACTCCACCAGCGTGAATGGCTAGATCGTTGCAAAATTCCCCTCCGATCGTGCCTCAAATCTCTCAATAACTACCCACTCTTTCTCTAGGTTGAGCTCACTTTGGATCTGCATTTTATTGAAAAATTGATCATACCCGACCTGATACTCCCCTTTTCGCTCCTCGACAAGTACAAGATGCGGTTCCGTACGGCTTTGGCGAAAGCGGTAATTGTTTTGTGCCACAATCTCTTCTAAAATTTTCATGCGCTCCTTAGCAATATCCCCTCTTACAGTATCGGGTAGCGTCGCCGCATGTGTGCCGTCTCGTTTGCTGTAAGTAAAGGCGTGTAGATGTGTAATAGGAAAGGATTTGAAGTTCTCCAGCGCCTCATGCCAAATCGATTCACTCTCTCCCGGATGCCCCACGATAAAGTCGGTACCAAGCGAAAAACCTTTCTCACTAATCAATTCAAAAAGCGCCAAATCATCCCGCAAGATATTCCGCCGTCGCATGATACGAAGCATCGCATCACTGGTATGTTGCAGTGCAATATGCAGGTGCTTCTCCAACCAAGGCTCACCCAAAATCTCCTGAAACTCCGCATCGATCTGTACCGGCTCGAGTGATCCGAGTCGTATTCGCTTGACTCCCTTGATCTCAGAGAGTCGTTTGAGCAGTTTCGCCATCGAACTACCGCTATCTTTCCCGTAACTACCGAGATTGGTACCGCTGAGGACAAATTCCCCATAGCCGTTTTGTGCCAGTGTACGCACCTGCTCCAGGATCATTGCCTCATCCATACTTCGTGCACGACCACGCACAAATGGGATAATGCAGTAGGCACAGTTAAAATCGCACCCCTCTTGAATCTTGACAAAGGCTTTGGTGTGAGAAGCAAAATCGGTAACAATTTGCGTATCGATACTCTCCAAATCACCTCTTGCGGAGAAAGGTTTTTCCTCTTTGAGAAGTTGGTTGATCTTGCTCTTTTCAGAGTGACCGAAATAACCGAATATTTTCCCGCTTTGTAGGAGTTCTTCTCCTTTACTCATCGCACCGCATCCGGCTAATATCACCTGTTTTCCCTGACGATTGAGTTGATGTATATAGTGTCTTACGCTACTATCCGCTCCATTGGTCACCGTGCAGGAGTTTACCACAACAATATCCGCCTCCTCTTCACACTCAACAATCTCAAAATCTTTGATATTTTGAAGCATCAACGAGGAGTCGTAAAGATTGGTTCGACACCCGAATGTCTTAAGATAAACTCTCTTCATCTGCCCCCTCTTCTTGGCGTAGCTCTCTAAGTGGATAGTCTCGTTTGATATTGACCACATGTGTATCGTAAGCGATCTTAATATCCTCCTCCTTATTAAACTCATCAACAATCAGTGCAGAGATATTTGATCGAAGGGTCAGTGCGGCATAAGAGTTTGTCATATACCAGCAACTAATCACCACACCGTACTTTTCAATAAAGGTATAAATACGCGGATCGACATTGATATTTTTGAGACTGTATTGATTACGCAGGAGGTTGAGTTGCTTGCGTGAGATATCGGTATATCCTTTGGAGTATTTTTTAACGATCTCTTTGACGATATGCGCCGCCTTTTTGTGGTTAGAGTCAAAGGTAATCGTGATATCGATCCCATCCCAAACGGTCTTAATCTTACCGTGTGTATAGTTGGCAAGCAGTTCAGTAAAAACATAGTTGTTTGGGATAAAGACAACCCTACCCGAACGGCGGTTTTCCACATAAGTGGTAAGCGTGATATCCTCTAAAATAGTCATGCGCAAAAAGGAGATATCAACAATATCCCCCACATACGATTTACCACCCTTATAGACCTTAATTCGATCACCGACATGAAAACTTCCGCCAAAGACAATGACAAACCACCCCAGCATACTCATAAAGAGATCTTTCATCGCAATCGCGATACCCGCTGAGGCAAATCCCAAAACAGTCACCAGATAGGTAGCATTCTCCAAAAAGTAGAAGAGCAACACCAAGGAGACCAAAAAGAGATTGGTAAAGTTGATAATCTTATGCGCCATATAGTAGCGCTGATTGTCAGTAATGGTCTTTTTGGCAAAAAATTTAAAGAGGAAGGAGAGCAAAAAGATGAGTAGAATAATCACACCCATATTGATCAGTTTCTTAATCTGCTCCTTAATCAAATCGGTCATATTGCGAATCGAATCATCTACCTTTTTATTGTAGAGTTGATTCGTTGCACTTGCAATATTATAGGCAGATTCGATAGACTCTTTCTCCAATTTAATCTGCTTGATAATATTTTCATAACTATTATTACCAAAAATATTGTGCAGTGCAAGTAATAGAGTCTCTTTCTCCTCCAATTTTCCGATAAGAGTATGTAGTCTATCCAACTCCTTTTTATACTCCTCTTTCGCCAGTTTTAACTGTTTGATATAGGCAAAAGCACTAAAAAGTTGAAAGGGTGAAGTGACTTCCGGTGCTTTAGGTAAGTCACTCGGTTTGGTCAATGAAATAAAAGGGGGTTCCTTGAAATCTTCTAGTAGACTTACTTGATTTTGGAGTGCACGCTTTTCAAGTTCCAATTTAGCTATCTCTTCATGTACTCGACGCATTTTTGCCTTTTGAAGCAAATGAATTGTCTTCAACAATTCTTTTTCTACTTGAAGATAGGTTTGATGGTTGTTATACTTTGCATACATTACATCTTTGTTCAAATAATCATTGACTTGATCAAGTTTCGCATTGAGTTCTTTGACTCGAGCCCGAGTCTCTTGAAGATTTTGGTTTTTTTTAGGAGGCTGTAGAGTCTCAACGCTTTTTGTTTGGTTCTGTTCTTGTATGGGTGCACTGACCGGGAGTGAACGATTTGCATCATCCGCATGCAGTGACAGTGCGAACAGTACAAAAACCCAAATCATATGAAATAATGCAGTAGATAGACTCACGCTTATGCCTCCATCTCTCTCAACACACTTAGCAACTGATCTTTTGAAATATCCTGTCGTATTTGATACGCTCCAATCCCTTTGGGTAAAATGAAAGCAATCGCATGATCTGATGCCTTTTTATCATGAAAAAAAGCTTGATAAAACTGCTCCACTGAATCAATCTCATAGGAGGTGGGCAAGTCATATCTTTGCAACAGTTTCAAAATTGCATCTGCCTCCTCTTGACGCATATCTGCTAAACTTTGCGCAAGCATATTTGCCATCACCATACCGATTGCAACCGCTTCCCCGTGTAAATATTGAGAATAGCCCGTCTCATTCTCAATCACATGTCCAAAAGTGTGTCCATAGTTGAGCACCGCACGAACACCCTGCTCTTTCTCATCCTGTGCAACAACTTCCGCCTTGATCTCCACTGATCGCTTAATTGCATAACGAAGATGTTCATCCTCATGTAAATCGTGGCATTGCAACCATTCAAAAAAATCGCGATCAAACATCACCGCCATTTTGATGATCTCAGCTACTCCCGCGGCAAACTCCCGACTTGGGAGTGTTTCGAGAAATGCGGTCTGAATATAGACCGCCTTAGGCTGATGAAAAGCACCGATAAGATTCTTTCCAAAACGATTGTTGATGCCTGTTTTCCCCCCGACACTTGCATCCACCTGAGCCAATAGAGTCGTAGGGATTTGGATAAAATCGATCCCCCGCTGATAGGTCGCAGCGGCGTATCCGCACATATCACCGATCACCCCGCCACCTAGTGCAATGAGCGTCGATTTTCGATTAAACCGATGGTTAAAAAGGTTTTCATGAATGAGATCAATACTCTGTTGATTTTTATATGCTTCCCCGTCAGGCAGTGTAATAATAAAAATCTCATCAGCTACAAGATGAGAAAGAAGCGCTTGAAGATGCAAGCCCGCAACCTTGGGATTAGTGACAATAGCAACCCGTCCATCTAATCTAATCTGAAAATCTGAATCGATAAAAATCGTGTAGTCTTGACTCTTCTTAGGGCTAAACACAATCTCTACATTCATGACTTTCCTTATTTTTTTCTTATTAAGATAGATTATACTCAAAAAAGTTTTTATTCATCTGAAGGGAGAAAAAGTTGATAGTTGTTTGAGAGTTTAAAATAGAGTCTATTGACATTTCTACTAAATAAAGTAAAAAAATTTTTGCGTTTAATGTGATGATCAAAGGGGATAAACTGCAACAAATCTTCTCTGTCACTCAACTCCCTGAGTGGATTTCGACGACTTTTGATCACCTCTACCTTCTCTTCAAAAAGCTTCGAAAGATTTTTAAAATGTTCAACCACTTTGTCAAACTCACTATCCTCATTCTCAAATGCATAGATAGAAATACCAAGTTTTAGTTGGGATGAGAGGTCAAATATAGTGGAACTAATCTTCTCAATCTTTTGACTCTCACTACTTAAAATCGCTGCCTCCTTAATCTGATAAAAACTCCCTCTTCCAACTTTGAGAATAGGGGTATGTAGTGCATGTAATGCTTCAATATGGTTCATAAAAAATGATTCATCTGTAATAAGAAATCCAACTTGTAAATGTGCAATATCCTCTTTTATCACTTCACTTATGTGATGATGATAAAAGTCGATCTCTACCTGCATACTCCCTTTATTATATGATCTCAACTTATCAAGCAGTGGACCAACACTTGGATTAATAACCCGAAAGATCAATTGATGTGAATTAAGATGTGAGTGAAAAAGCATCGCATCATTCAATAACTTCTCGATTGCCTGCGGTTCCATTTCTGCCATATCAATAGGAAGATAGATATTTTCACCAA
This sequence comes from Campylobacterales bacterium, assembly GCA_027023405.1. Lineage (GTDB taxonomy): Bacteria > Campylobacterota > Campylobacteria > Campylobacterales > QNZT01 > QNZU01. The sequence goes on along the minus strand of JALVVN010000038.1, from coordinate 88,382 downwards.
AAGGAATAGGAAATTGACCAAATTCTCTATAGATACTCTTATAGACACTCTTGAGAACATTAGGATTTCCCACAACAATAATGGAATCATTGGGTTCAAGCGTTGTATTATAGCTTGGCAATATCAATTTATGGTGACGATAAAGTGCCACGATTCGCCACCGTTTCTGCTCAATATTCGTAACATAACGATAACTAAAAGGGCTTCCAAAAGGTATTTTAATCTCAACCAACTCCCCCTCTCCCAAACCGATATTATGGGCATATAACGGCATATCAGGAAGATGATTCGCCAGCATATTAGCAAGAATTTCATCGGGCTCCAAGCAGGTTAATGCCGGATCTTCCAAAGCAAGTTGCCATCTGTCATTGAGTACAATCTCCAACTCTTTACTAAAAAGACGAATATTTTCATATGTCGCTTGTGTATCTGTTTTATTTGAAAGAATAATATAGACTTGACGAAAATTGTGCGTCTCTAACAATGCATGTAACTTCACTTTAGAAGTGGGATCAAATTTGTAAAGTAGAAAATTTTCATGTAAATACTCCTCTCCCAATGCTTCATCATAATAGAGGATATAGAAGCGTTTTTTAGAGAGATCAATCTGTTTTATCTTCTCTAAAAATGCTTTCGCACTATTGCCTTTGGCAATGACAAGTATATTTTTCATTTGGATGAACAGTGACCGTGAGAGAGGTAGTAGAGTGATTCATTGAGTGATCGTTCACGGCTATCGGCAAAATCATAACGCGCATCATCCGGCGCTTTACAAGTGGGTGTAAATCCTTCATCATAATCTTCTGCAAAATCACTATTGAAGTTTTTCATCATAATAGGAAAAAAAACATAATCACAATAGGGAACAGGATACATACTGTAAGGCTTCCCATAGGTGCGATCACCCACAGTCACCACATCTATATGATTCTCCTGCGCGCGCAGTGTACTGATGACCGACTCGCTCGCAGAAGCAGTATTGTTTGTCGTAATAAAGATGACTCTATCAAGATTTAAAGCATTGGGGGTTTGTGACGGCTTTTCAAAATAACTTGTCTCATTTTGGTTGCTATATTTTTGATTAAACCGAAAATACTCAAAGACATGTCCATAGACATGCTCACCGCCTATCAGTGTCGCAAGATGTTTGGCGATATCGAGATTTCCACCGCCGTTATAGCGAAGATCAACAATTAATTCCGAAACACCATTGCGTTTAAATTCACCAAAAAGTTGATCCAAGCTATCATTGATATGCTGTCCAATAAAGGAATTGAGGACAAAATAACCGATTTTTGTTCCATTCTGATCAAAAATTTTCGCATTTGCCACCTCTTTTTTGACATATGAGCCACTACGAAGCGTCACCTCTCTTTGGCTTCCATCATTCGAGAGAACATCAAATAGCACACTTTTATTGTGATCCAAATAGGCAATCGGTGTCAATAAATCAGAGCGTTTGATACCTGCACGATCAGCAGGAGAGTTGGGATAAACAAAGAGAACGACTGAACGATTCGAATCCTCCAAAGGATAGTTCATATAGCCAAAATCCTGTGCTGTATCGGAGACAAACAGATCATCATACACATTTTTTTTGATAATAAAGGAGAAGCGATCCTTTGGATTTTTTAGATGTTCCAAAAGATCACTCTCATCATCAAAACGACTCACATCGATCCCTCTAGGTACTTCATCCGCCCAATAGTAACCATCCTTTAAAAATGCATACACAAACTGTTTCCGATAGTGCAAATCACATGTTGCTGTATGGTGATTGCTATTTCCACACCCCCAGACTCCACCTAAGAGCAGGAGAAAAAAGAGAAGGGTCAGAGGGTACATTTTTCGCATGGCTAATCCTTTTTGAGACGAATCTCGACCGATTTTCGATGGGCATCCAATCCTTCCACATTCGCCAAAAGCGCACACGCTTCGCCAATCTCATCCAAACTCGTTTCACTCATACTAATCAGCGAGGATCGCTTCAAGAAGTTTTCAACCCCAAGCGGTGAGTAAAATTTGGCACTTCCACCTGTCGGAAGCGTGTGATTGGGACCAGCAATATAATCCCCGATCGCCTCAGGCGTGTAATCACCCATAAAGATCGCTCCTGCATGTTTGATCTTAGGCAGAAGGTCAAAGGGGTTGGCAATCATCAACTCCAAGTGCTCCGGTGCGATACGATTCATTAACGCTACCGCTTCATCCAAATCCTTCACCACAATAATCGCTCCTCGATTTTCAATCGAGGCTCTGGCAATTTCCTCTCTTGGTAGGCGCTTGAGATCAGATTCAATTTGTGCCAAGGTCTCAGTCGCAACATGCTCTGAAGTGGTAATCAAAAGCGAACTCGCCATCTCATCATGTTCCGCCTGTGAGAGCATATCGATGCTCAGATAGTCACTTCTTGCACGATCATCGGCAATAATCCCAATCTCACTCGGACCTGCTATCATATCGATATTGACCTCTCCAAAGAGAAGTTTTTTTGCCGTTGCGACAAAGATATTCCCAGGTCCCGTGATCACATCCACCTTTTTGACACTCTCAGTCCCGTGTGCCATCATGGCGATTGCCGTCGCACCGCCAACCCGATACGCCTCTTTGATACCACACAGATGCATCGCCGCAAGAAGCAGATGATTGATCTCCCCCTCCGGTGTGGGGGTACAAACCACAATCTCCTCCACACCTGCCACAATCGCAGGAATAGCATTCATCAAGAGTGAACTCGGATAGGCTGCCTTACCTCCGGGAATGTAGAGCCCTGCCCGATCCACCGGCGTGATCTTCTGTCCCAACATTGCACCGCTGGATTCAAAATCAATCCACGATTTGGGAAGTTGCTTTTCATGATAGGCACGGATGCGATCATAAGCCAGTTGAAGTGCCGATCGGAGCGCATCATCCAACGCTTCATAGGCTTGCTTCATCTCATCACCGTCGATACGAAAATGTTCCTTCACCTCCCACTTATCAAAGCGTTCAATGTCCCGTACAACCGCACGATCACCCTCCTCTTTCACCGCCCCGATAATATCTGAAGCGATCGTCGTTACCCGCTCAATATCCATCTTTCCACGCCCCAGAAGTGCTTCAAACGCTTCTGAAAATCCCTCTTGATTGCTATATAAAATCTTCATCAAACTCTCTTTTGTATCGTTTTAACAAACTCTCATTCCCACTTAAACCACCCTGATGGAGATAGAGAATGGAGCGACCCTCAAAGCGAGGAAGATGCGCCGTCAATACCAACCACCCCTTGGGATCGTAAAGCAGATCAAATGTAAGTTTTGTTGTTTGTCTTAATTCTACCCAAATTTCAACAAATTCTCTATAAAGCTTGCCAAAATAGTACTTTTTTTGACTCTCTAAAATCGTCGGAAGCCTCTTCTTACCCTCTAGTGCCCGAAACTGCTCCAGCAGATAGGCTTCATCTCCCACAAGCGGTGTCGTCACCACTTCATAGGGCAGATGCTTTTGCAAGTAGTAGGCGGTCGTTCCGGTACCGGAAGGCAAAAAGATGATCGGATTCTCCTCTCCCATCTGATCCTTGATCTCTTGTGCTAACTGTGCAATCCCCTCCTCCGATGCCTTCATCGCACCCCCTTCCGGCACAAAACAGTCCCCCTCTTGTAGCACTTCGGGTAGCGATTGATTTTCAATGATCCTCGCACCGTTTCTGAGTGCATAGAGATAGTTTCCGTGCGGATTACATTTGAGAAATTTGGGGATTGTTTTAACATAGTAGTCAAAGTGCCATCCCTTTTGCTTCGTTAAATAGGAGAGTGCATAGAGTGCGTTAGATTGAATCGAACCGTGAGAGATAATACGACGATAGAGGTGTGAAGGAGTATGTAACAGTGTATGAAATTTTCTTGCTTTATTACCGTTGAGAATAGGATGAAGCAAATCATCCCGTTTGATCCAAAACGATCTTCCTCGAAAGCGGATCGTTTGAATCGGTGAGGGGTTAATTTCGATCAATACAGTTTAGATCACTATAGGCTTGTTTGAGTCTCTCTACCATCGATTTTTCTCCCTCTCGAAGCCATTTTCTCGGATCATAGTAACCTTTGTTAGGTTTGTCTTCACCATCTGGGTTACCGATTTGAGATTGGAGATAGTCACGGTTTTTCGCCTCATATCGACGCACACCGTCCCAAAAGGCCCATTGTGTATCGGTATCGATATTCATCTTAATCACACCATAGCTAATCGCTTCACGAATCTCTTCGAGTGAACTACCGCTCCCGCCGTGAAAGACAAAATCGACAGGCTTCTCATCTGTACCGTGCTTCTCTTGAATATACTTTTGAGAATTATCCAAGATTTTCGGCTCAAGCTTCACATTACCCGGCTTATAAACTCCATGCACATTTCCGAAGGATGCCGCAATCGTAAAACGATCACTCACCGCTTTGAGTCGCTCATACGCTTCATTGACCTCTTCGGGTTGGGTGTAGAGCAGACTATTGTCGACACCGGTGTTATCGACACCATCCTCTTCACCGCCGGTAATACCGAGCTCAATCTCCAGCGTCATACCGATACGACTCATACGCTCCAAATAGCGCGCACAAATGCTTAAATTCTCCTCCAAACTCTCTTCAGAGAGATCAAGCATATGAGAACTAAAAAGCGGTCGTCCATACTGCTCATAGTGTGCTTCACCCGCATCCAAAAGTCCATCAATCCACGGTAGCAATTTTTTGGCCGCATGATCAGTATGAAGTATTACCGGAACACCATATGCCTTTGCCAAATTGTGTACATGTTGAGCACCGGAGATAGCACCTAAAATGGCCGCTTGCTCACCTTCATTATGCAATCCCTTACCCGCATAAAACGAAGCACCACCGTTAGAAAACTGGATGATGATAGGAGAATTAACCTCTTTTGCCGTTTCTAAAGCAGCATTAACAGAGTTTGTTCCCACGACATTTACTGCGGGGATGGCAAACTGCTGCTCTTTTGCGATAGCAAAGAGTTTTTGCATATCATCACCATAGACAACACCCGCTTCAATCTCTTGCATTACACCTTTAGACATGAATAGGATTCCTTTTAATTAAGATTATTTCATTTTAATATCGGCTTTTGCCTTAAGCCCTTTAGCGATCTCTTTCATATGTTTTTGAAATGCTTGCACTTTGAGTGTCTGTTTGATCTTATCTTTCGCTTTATCCAAAGGTACGGTTTTGGCAGCCTTTTTATCTTCGACATAGATAACATGATATCCAAACTGCGTCTTCACCGGTGTATGTGTGAAACTTCCCTTTTTCAGTTTAAAAGCAGCATCTGCAAAAGGCTTCACCATTTTAGAGCGATCAAACCACCCTAGCTCACCACCGTTTGGTCCACTAGGTCCAATCGACTTGGACGCCGCCAACTTCTCAAACTCACCCTTCACATCTTTCGCTTTTTTGAGCTGATTGATAATTTTTTTTGCATCAGCTTCCGTTTTGACTAAGATATGTTTCGCTTTGACCATTTCAGGTTGTTGAAACATGCGTGCATTTTTTTTGTAAAAATCTTGCACCTCTTTATCGCTCACCTTCACCTTCTCAAACTCTTTTTTCATCCAAATCTCTAACGCCAAATCCTTTTTCATCTTCTCTAGCGAAGATTGATAAGTCGGATCTTTCTCAATACCGGAATCGATCGCTTTTTTCATCAAAAGCTGCTTCTCGATCGCCTGCTCTACAATCTTTTTTTGCTGATCTTTGGGAAGCGATTCAAACTTTATACCTGGAGCAACCGCCAAAATCGATTTGATATCTTGATCATCGATCTCGTGTCCGTTTACTGTGGCATAACTTTTTGCATAGAGTGATGTTCCCAAGAGTGTGACAGCCAATGCTGAACCTATTAAGAGTGGTTTCAAATTCATAGATTTTCCTTTTAAATTTAATCATTTCAAATACAACTATAACATGAGTTCATTAACAAACACTAAAGAGAAGGTAACACTATCTTAAAAGTCGCACCTCTCAAGCCATTTTCAACACTCAGTTCTCCTCCACAACTCTCTTCGACAATAAACTTCGACATATAAAGTCCAAGACCCATCGATTTACTATCCGCTTTGGTAGAGAAGTAGGGATCGAAAATCTTATCCACTATGGATTCTTCGATACCACCACCGTTATCACTAAACTCAATGATGACATTCCCCTCTTTTCGATATCCCTTGATAAAAATTTGTGGATCGGAAATATGGCGCTTTTTTAAAATATTCGTACTATTTTTGATAAAATTCATTAAAACTTGTACAATTTCATTAGAGTAGGTACGAAACGGGATATCATCTTCTACTTTGACAATCACTTCAATCCCCTCTTTATTTAAAAGTGCTCCGCTTATAAATAGCGCACGATCAATCAAAGCGCGAATAGTAGTCTGCTCTGCCCGTTTACTCGGCTTAAAAAAATCGGTAAAATCATCAATGGTACGCGAGAGGTGTAAGACATATTTCTCAATATTTCCCAATGACTCTAAAATATAGGACTCATCCCACTCTCCAAGTTCAATCTTCACCTGCATACCGGTCGCCGTTGCCGAGATAGCACTTAAGGGTTGTCGCCACTGGTGTGCTATGAGCGCTAGCATCTCACCCAGTTGTGCCAAGCGATTATGATGAATCAAAATCGACTCTTTTTTCCGAATCTCTCTCAAACGCTCCTCTATTTTAAATTGCAATTTCTTATTTAATAGCTCCAACTCTTTTGAAGAGAGTTGCGAGATATGAGAGAGGCGTTGAATAGTTTGATAGGCACCGGATCGAATCGGAACCACTTCATAACCCTTTGGAAAGTGAGATGCAGACACACTCTCTTCACTCAACACCAACACCGACAAGGCATGATTCAAAAGTATCGTATCACTCTCATCACTAAAATACTCTCCCATCGTATAGGCACCACAAATCGAAGCACAATCATTGAGACGCGCCAACTCCTGCTTATGAAAAGGGAGCATATAACGCACTCTTGCTAAAGAGCTATAGAGGAAAATTTGCTCACAGGGCTGATCTTTGAGCGCCTCATGCATCTGCGTTAATCCCTCGATAGCTCTTTGCAAATTGGCAAAACCAATCTGAAGATCCTGCTCCAACTTGGCGGGAGCATTCAAACAGAGGCTACCATCCTCAAATACTTTCATCGCCTGTAAACTCAAATAGCGCCCCCGATGCTGATAAAGCAAAGGAAATTGTAACTGCAAAGCGGGTATTGTTTGAAGTAGTTCATTGTCCAGATAGTGGTTATAGACTTCAGCAGCACTTTGTTCATCGAGTTTGATCAGACGATTACCCTCTTGTTTCGTAACTTTGAAATCTTTTGAGACCGGTTCCCACTCATGTAAAAAGTAGTTCTTTGCATAGAGGCTCTCTCCATTTAGCGAGACACCGACATATCCGTTTTCGATAATCTCATCACCTAAAATGACAAAACTATCTTCAAATCTCTCATCACACGCTATTCCACCGCTCAAAACGGCATCACCGGCACGATGTCGCACCCCTTGGAGAAAATGTTGATGGTTCTGCTCCATTGCACTGCCAAAAAGAAGAATCGCTTTAGTACTCTCATGAGAAAGCTGTGACGCCAAAGCAGTGCCCGCTTCAAAAGCATCAACAGGCGATAGTTGCTTGGCAGTAATTATCTCTGATGCTTCAAATTGGGAAAAAGTGATCAAAATTTGGTTTGAGAGTATCTTCCCCTCCAAAATGACTAAAGGGGTTTTCATCCCGATACACACTGCTGAAGGGAGTCTCTTTATCAAAAAAGTGAGTAAATTTTCCAGATTTTTGTCACGCAGCGGTGCAAAGATCTGCACCAAGAGTTGGGAGGAATCCTCTAATTGCTGTAATTCCAAAAAATGTTCTAATCGTTCGACACTACGAAATCGTGTCTGTATCGTTCTCATACGCTTAAGCTCTCCAAGGTTAAATAAATTAAACTTAAGAGCTATTATATACAGTTTTTTATAATAGTTTGCTCAATAATTCATGAAAAGTTTAACTCTATTTCGGTAAATTGATCACAATAATATGTTTTTGTTGCTCCTCATAAATCTCCATACTTGCTTCTAGTTTCGTCAGAGTCGGTTCTAAATCAGCGCTCATCTTTTGTTGATCAAAATTTTTATTTTCACCATAGGCTACTTCTATAATCACCATATCTGTCGTTTCATAGAGTAAGATATCAACCCGTTCTTCCTCAATCAATAGCTGTTCAATCAAAGTATCTAACTGCTTTGAATCGACTGTAATAAAGATAGGATCTTCAATTGGATCAAACTCCTCCAGTGTATGAGAGTTGATAGTGACCTCTTGATAATAGGAGTGTTGCTCTAGCGCATCATAAAGTTTTTTGCTAAAGTTAAGCCTTGACATATCTTCTCCATCCTCGACAATAGAGCTGTCATCACACACGATAGAGAGTTTTGAACTTAAACGCATGATTGCTTCATCGACCTTCTTTGAAGGTCGATCTGATGTATAAAGTAACGATCGCAGCGTCAGAAAATCCTCTTTAAATGCAGCAAGATTTCCCTCTTTAAGTTTGATCTCACTTCCACTCTTCTGACGATCGTGTGAAGGCATATAATCAATCATACTAATCAACTTTATCAGATAAAGCGGTTCACCATAGCTCTCAAGCCTATCCACCATGACACTAAAACTATATTCATGATAGGAGAGATGCACACGCAGTGTGAAATGAAACTCACGATTGACAAGTGCTTCATCGAACCACTGTTGCGGTAGATAGTAATTTAGATAAGCGGGATTGTCAATCGGTGGGACAAACTGTTTCATCACGCGTTTATTACAAAAGATACGATTCAACAGTCTTACATTGGTAAAAAAGTTTTCAAACGCTTGATTGACTTCCATAAATTTCTGCTCTTTAGGAGAGTAGATCAGCATCATCTGCTCACTTTTATCAAAAATCTCTTGATAGAGCGAGAGTGAACGGTTTGCTTTGAAAAATTGTCGATAGGCTTGTTGGCGAAAAAACGATCGACTGGACATTGCACGATCTTCTCGTTCAAGATGAAGCATCACACGGTGTCGTAGCATCGATTCACTCATCGGCTTTTTTAAGAAGTCAATATTTTTACTAAATTTTGGAAAACGCTCACGATCATACTCATTGGATAGGAGAAAAATCTTTGGCACATGTTGCAAGCCGATAAATCCCGCCATCTTTTTCATAATAGTTTCAAGATCCAACTCATCGACTCTATCATCAACTAAAACCAAATCAATGTGCACATAGCTAACGATTTTGAGTGCTTCATGAAAAGTGCGAGCCTCTAAATGGACAAATCCCTCCTCTTTGGGTAAGAATTTTTTGATCATATAGTGATCCAGTGATTTCGTACAAATGGATAAAATCTTATAACGCTTATCTCTATAACGCTCTACTTCGAGGGGTTGAAACTCCTCGTATGCGACTATCTCATCTTTCATTCGTTGCTCCTAACGCTTTTGAGATATATCGACATACTGTAAAATATTTTTACAATTTAGGGGAAAAGGTATTAATTTAATAACTATTATATTTCTTTATTACAAAATTAAACTATTTATCTTTATTAAATAATACCTTTGCCACACTCTTCGTAATATGCTTTAAAAAGCCCCCTACTCGATTACGATTAGGGATCGGGCGACAACTCTCCATTGCGCCTACACCCATTCGCGCGACCAAAATACCGTTTGCCATTCCTTGTGCCGAGTGAACAGAGAGTTTAGAGAGCAATGAAGTACCGAAAAGATCATGGGAATGATTGGCTAAAATATCAGTCACACTCGCGAAAGCAAGTGCACCGAATAGGCGTTTAAAGAGCCACATCTCTCCCAGTAAATTGACGCGAAAACCATACACTTTGGCGATCTCTACCACCATTTTGTGTGTGCGTGAGAGGATCAGTACCGCATCGATAATTGCCACTGGGCTAATGGCGGTTGACACCGCTGTCTGCGACGCATACTTGGTGATAATATCCTGCGCCTTCACATCTAACGGCGCTAAAATTTTCTCCTCGACACGCGATATAATCTCACCGCGAAGTAGTGTATTCAACTCTTGGGTAAGCGCTTGTGCGGCTACTTGGGTTTGACTATCACCCTCTTTTTGGTAGTGCTGAAGGAGCTCCTTCGCAAAACGGCTCTGTTGCTCAAATGAGGCACTTTCAATCTTCGATGCCTTTTGCTGAAAGAGATCAACTCGTTTGAGTTTTTTATAGCTTCTATACTGCTTCCAAATCGATGAGCCTACCAATCCGACAAAAAGTAGTATCAATCCACCGTAGAGCAACCCTACTAAAGGTGCATGAGACATCATAGATGAGAGTGTAATAAAAGCGTCATAAAGTGCGCCGATTAAGATGATTGCACCCAACACTCCGACAACACCGACACTCTTTTTAAGGAAGTTTTTTAATCCTTGAATAGTTCCGATGCGTTCATTTTCCATCTCTTCAATCTCTTTGGCAATAGCTAGCTCTTGGGGTACGCTTCCTTGCTTTACAGGCTTCGCACGATACTCATCATCAATCACAATACGACCTGGTTTCATACTCTACCCTCCAATAAACTATAAATCAATCGATCCATACGAATATGATCTACCGCTTGATTTTCACTTTTTGGAAAAGTTCTAGGTAAAAATTGTGGAAATTGAAAGTGGTGATTTTGCCAAAAAGTATCAAGTCGATAATTTCGTGGAACCTCACCGGGATAATAAACCTCCACCGCGCCATTTTCATCTACTCTCCCCTCAATACAATCCAACACTTTCCCCTCATATTTCGTACGCAAATACTCTGTTGACTTGACGGCAGAGAGAATTGTTGTCTCTGTTTTTGTACCACTCACATGTAACTCCCGTTGAATCTGCCTAATCAAATCTTCAAGTATTTGTCGATAGCCCTCATGCTGATTTCGTGGAATATAGTCAGCTTTTGTTGCAGCAAATATAACATGATCTATCTTGGGTGCGAACCATTGATTCAGAATGGAGTTATGACCGTAGGTAAAACTTTTGAGTACCTCTTTAAAACCAAGATTCATATCTTCAAAACTTGCCTGACCATGTTCCAGTGTCTTGATGAGATCGACTAAAACAATTTGTGCATCAAAAGAGGAGAAGTGCTCAATATATAGTCGATTCACCACCTCCTTGAGATAGTAGTCATATCGCTTTTGAAATCTCGCATAGATAGAGTTTTCATCTACCACACGGTCACTTGGAGGCGCCGGAAGCGGTGTAAAATGGAGTATAGGATCACCCTCTAAATCTCCCGGCTCTAAAAAGCGACCTGGCTGAATGAAGGTAAAATGGTTGTAATAGAGCATCTTAAGATACTCTTTGTAAGTATCAAAGAGTATCTCATCTTTTTGAGGTGAAGAGGCACCGTAGAGATCAAACTCCTCTAATAGGATTTGAAAACTCTGCGCATATTCAAAATGATGCTCATCCTGTGCCAACTCCAGCATACGATGTGACCATCTCTCAAAGTCAAGATCAAGCATCGAAAGATCAAGTAACCACTCACCGGGATAATCCACAATTTCCAAATTGACTATCTGATTTTTCAGCCATTGATACTCACTCTTAAACTCAAGCTGTATTGTCGTTTTACTCACTTGTTTCGTCGGCTTAGGCCACGACGGAGGATCTTTTTGAAAAGCTTTTAGATTTGCGTAATAATCAAAACGCTGATACCTATTATCTGGAGGAAGAAGTCTTGCAACAAAAGCTCTTCCAATTTTTTCATTCAAATAGGGCAATTTATCATTCGCAAGTAGCTGATTAATGAGTGAAGTAATAAAGACACTTTTCCCACTTTGACTAAAGCCTGTCACCGCAACTCTGATACGCGTATCGGGTGTAGGGATCTTAAAACCAATATCTATCTCTTTTAAAATACTCAACATTTTGATATTATATCAAACAGTTGATGAAAAGGAGAGTGTTCAATGAATCAAGAGGAATACAATAAGATATTAACAATTATTCCGGAAGGTTTCCCATCGATAGAGATTTTCCATCTAACAGATCAGCATACCAGTCTTATTACAGCACTTTCAGAACTGGCACAGATAAATCGCTATGGCTATGATTTAGAGACCATCGATTCTAATCTTTTAGCCCAACTTTCAACAGAATATCAAATACCAAAAATAAGACTCTTTGATCCCAATAAAGCACGCTATAACCGCCATGCCAAACTTTATGACTATCTTTTTTTAACAGTAGATCTTAGACAAATGCCTGATCAAAAACTATTTTTACAAAAGATTTACACCATAATCAAAAATGGAGGGAAACTTCTCATTTTTTATCCAGACAGTAAGGAGAGTGAAGCACTATTAAAAAATCTAGAAGAGAAAAATTTTGTCGCAATCAACGCAATCACTGATACTATTGAAGGGTGCCAAGTGATTACAGCACAAAAGATGCATGGGTGGGGAAGTTAAACTCCACCACCACAGTAAGTAGAAATTAAGCAGCTTGAGAAGAGAGTGCCTCTTTTGCATATTTTTTACCCAACTCCCATGCTTTAATATTGGCATCAAGAACTTTCGGAGGAACTTTAGACTTCATCGCCTCAAAAACCTTCTGTTCATCCATCACATGGGTCATCTCAACCGCAATCGCCAATGCGACAACAGACTGAGTAATCACATTGCCTACCTCATGTTTCGCGATACGGATAATAGGTATCTCATAGATTTTCCATTTCTTCCGATCCTCGTCACTCGGATGAACCAAATCGGGATCGACGACTATCACACCACCCTCTTTCACACCGTTTTTAAACTGATCATAACTCACCTGCGCAACCGAGAGCATAAACTCAATCTCTCCGTCAATCGCATAAGGAAAGAGAATCTCCTTATCATCGAGTAAAATATCCACAACCGTCGGACCACCTCTTACTTGAGAAGTATAGGTAGCCGCTTTGACACCATACCCACCATCGTTGATCTTTGCTGCTGCCAAAATCTCACCTGCGAGCAAGACACCCTGCCCGCCTACACCGGTAAATCTAAGTTGCTGTCTCATTCAAAATCCTTCTGTGTAATCTTCGCTCCACCTTGTGCCGCTTCAATCACTTTGTCATAAAGCTCACAATACTCTGGCTGCTCCTTCTCTACCAAAATACCAGTAGGGAAGAGTCCTTTTCGCTCCTCCTCACTCATTGCATCATACTTCTTCTTACCAACAGTTCGATTGTCAATCCACTCAAGATTTTGTACCGCTTCACCCATCTTGTTTTTTCGACCAAGGTTAATATGACAGTTACTAAAGACATCAAAGAAGCTAAATCCTTTATGTTGGAAACCTTTGACAAACATCTTCTCTAAGCGTTTTGGATCACTCACAGACTCTCTGGCGATAAATGTAGCACCCGCACCTTCTGCCAACTTACATGCATCAAAGGTAGGATCAATATTACCGTACTGCATTGTTACTGTCCACATTCCCTGTGGTGTTGTCGGTGAAGTTTGTGAATTTGTCAATCCGTAGATAAAGTTATCGATCAAGATAAAGTTGAGATCGATATTTCTTCGACATCCATGAATCGTATGGTTACCACCGATTGCCAAACCGTCACCGTCACCGGCAACAACAATCACATGTTTATCAGGATTAGCAAGTTTAATACCGGTTGCATAGGCAACGGTTCGTCCGTGAGTCGTATGAACCGTATTACAATTCACATATGATGAGAATCTTCCACTACATCCGATACCCGAAACAACACACACATCATCCATATTCCATCCAAGCTTATCAACAGCTCGAATGAACGCTTTAAGGATGACACCATCACCACATCCCCAACACCAAAGTGTCGGCATCTTATCCGTTCTTAAATATTCATCATAATTAAAAGCCATTAGAACATCTCCTTTACTTTTGCTACCATATCCATCGGTGGGATCGGTCTACCATTTGCTGTTCTGAGTGTCGCGAAATCTTTTCTACCTGTTACTCTCTCAATCTCTTCTGTATATTGTCCGACTTGATTCAGCTCTGTAATAAAAATCTTCTCAAATCGCTTACCAATCTCCTCAATCTTCTCTGCCGGACTCGGCCACAACATAATCGGTCTAAAGAGTCCAGCTTTAATTCCATCCTCTCTCAACTTCATCACTGCCTCTTTCGCACCGCGAGAGATCGAGCCATAGGCAATAATACAAACTTCTGCGTCATCTAACATAAACTCTTCATAATCGGGCTGATCATCAAGTTTACCCACATCTTGAATCTTTCCGACAAGTCGTTTAATATTGTAAGCACAAATATCCTTATCTTCGGTAGGGAAACCAGTAGGTCCGTGATGAAGACCTGTAATATGATAACGATACCCTTTAAACATCGGATTGAGAACCGCAGGTTTATTCATCTCCGCCTCATAAGGCTTATAATCCTTGGGATCACCGGTAAACTCTGCTCTCTTAACTATACTCTTCTCTACCTCTTCGAGATCAGGAAGAACTGCTTTTCCATGCATATGACCTACCGTCTCATCAAGAAGAATAAAGACCGGTGTCATATACTTTTCAGCCAAGTTAAAAGCGCGAATAGTCTCCGTATAGCACTCCTCCAAACTACCTGCACATAGTGTAATCGAAGCATAATCACCATGTGTTGGATATTTTGCTTGACCGATATCCGCCTGTGAAACCCGTGTCGGCAAACCGGTAGAAGGACCACCTCTCATAACATTGGCGATCACCAACGGTGTTTCAGCAATAAAACCTAAACCAATCTGCTCGGCTTTCAAACTGATACCGGGACCAGAAGTTGCCGTCATCGATTTTTTTCCACTCATAGAAGCACCAAGTGCAGCTGAAATACCACCGATCTCATCTTCCATCTGAATAAATTTATACCCTTTCTTAGGAAGCAGTTTACTCAAATCATGCGCAATCTCACTCGATGGCGTAATAGGATACCCACCAAAAAATTCACACCCTGCATCATATGCTGCCAAAGCACACAATGAGTTACCACTTGAAATAATTTCTCTTGCCATATCTTCTCCTTATGCCTCTAGCTTCATATAGTGATTTGCCCGAACTGCTTCGGCTCTCTCTCGCGCTTCATCGCTCAATTTTGCGAATTTATACTCTTTTCGATCTGCTACATAGATAGCAAAATCCGGACATGAGAGTTCACAATCATTACATCCGATACATGAATCAGGATATTGAACACTAATAGTCGCACCTAAAATCGTCTTGTCGGAAGGTACCATTGCCAAAACACCGGCAGGACAAACATCCACACATACATCACACGCTTTACAGCGACTTACATTTACCCATACAGGTGTATTTTCCGGGGCTTTTAATAATCCCATTTTTTCTCCTTTTTTGGTTTACTTCAATACTTCAGCGACCGCTTTACCGATCTCAGCAGGACTTACTACCACTTTGACACCGGCTGCCTCTAATGCATCCATCTTCTCTTTTGCCGTTCCGGCACTACCGCTGACAATCGCACCGGCATGTCCCATTCGTTTTCCTTTGGGTGCCGTTTGACCGGCGATAAAAGCAACGACAGGCTTGGTAATATTCTCTTTGATAAATTGTGCCGCTTGAATCTCAAGATCACCGCCGATCTCACCAATCATCACAATCGCTTTGGTTTGAGGATCAGCCTCAAACATCGGCAAGAGTTGCTTATAGCTCAATCCAATAATCGGATCACCGCCGATACCGACTGCCGTTGAGATACCATACCCCTCTTTGACAACCTGATTGGCACCCTCATAAGTCAATGTACCCGACTTACTAATCAGTCCGACATTTCCTTTTTTGAAGATCATACCCGGCATAATTCCGATCTTACACTCTTCTGCCGTAATAATTCCGGGGCAATTTGGTCCAATCGTTTTCATGCCGTTTTTGACGGCATAAGCTTTTGCCATTTGCATATCCTTCACCGGTGCTCCTTCAGTAATGATCACAGCAAGCTCAATACCCGCATCTGCAGCCTCCATCACCGCATCCGCAACAAACGCAGGCGGAACAAAAACCATACTCACTGTCGCACCGGTCGCATTTACCGCCTCTTTGACGCTATTAAAAACCGGTTTTCCCAAGTGCTCTTGTCCTCCCTTGCCCGGAGTCACACCACCTACTATTTGCGTACCGTAAGCAAGGCACTGCTCTGAGTGAAATGTACCCTCACCACCGGTAAAACCTTGAACAATCACTTTGGTATCTTTATTGACTAAAATACTCATGCTACCTCTCCTTTCGCTGCCGCTACCGCCTTTTTGGCACCGTCGGCTAAATCATCCGCCGCTATAATATTATCAATATTAGCATTTTTCAAAATCTCTGCCGCCTCAGGTGCATTGGTACCGTCCAATCGTACAACAACCGGTACATTGACATCCACTTGCTTGGTCGCCTCCAAAATACCGTTGGCTATACGATCACAACGGACAATTCCTCCGAAGATATTGACAAAAATTGCTTTGACATTTGGATTTTTCAAAATAATCTCAAAACCTTTCGCAACCGTCTCCGCGGATGCCGTACCGCCCACATCAAGAAAGTTTGCCGGTGTACCGCCCATGTAGTTAATCGTATCCATCGTACCCATCGCAAGACCCGCACCGTTGACCATACAGCCGATCTCACCGTCGAGGGCAACATAACTCAAGCCATATTTCGAAGCTTCTCTCTCATCCGGATCCTCTTCAGAAATATCTCGCATCGCTTCAATCTCGGGATGTCTAAAGAGTGCACTATCATCAAATCCCATCTTACCGTCAAGCGCGATAAATTCACCTTGGCTTGTCTTAATAAGCGGATTAATCTCAATCATCTCTGCATCTTTATCCATATAGACTTGGTAAAGCTTTTTCGCGAAATTGATCATATTTTTTTGCTCAGTCTTATCAGTGAGTCCTAAGCCAAATACCAACTCTCTACCATGAAAAGGTTGAAAACCGATCGAAGGATCAACGGTTACTTTGACAATCTTCTCAGGTGTCTCTTCCGCCACCTTCTCAATCTCCATACCACCTTCAGTTGATGCCATAATCACCGGCATCTCTTTGGCGCGATCAAGTACCACTCCAAGATAAAACTCATCTTGAATATCCGCTCCATCTTCGATATAAACTTTCTGCACCAATTTCCCTTCAGGACCTGTTTGATGCGTCACGAGGGTCATACCCAATATCTCGTCGGCATACTGCTTGACTTCATCCAAACTTTTGGCAAGCTTCACACCGCCGCCGAGTCCTCGACCTCCGGCATGGATTTGCGCCTTGACAACCCAGATAGGTCCTCCAAGCTTCTTTGCTGCTTCCACAGCTTCTTCTACAGTGTCGGCAACAATACCTTTAGGTGTCGGTACGCCATACTCTTGAAAAATCTGCTTGGCTTGATACTCATGTATATTCATCGCTTCTCCTTTATTAAATTTCTACGCTTTAGGCGCAATCATATCTTCCGGCTTCACAAACTTATCAAACTCCTCTTCAGTGAGCAGTCCAAGGTTGATAGCTTCCTCTTTTAGAGTCGTACCATTTTTATGAGCTGTTTTGGCAATCTTCGCCGCATTTTCATAACCGATATGCGGATTGAGAGCTGTAACCAACATCAATGAGTTATGCAGATAGTGCGCTATTTTCTCACGATTTGGCTCAATCCCTACCGCTGCATTGTCATTAAATGAAACAATCGAATCTGCCATTAAACGAACCGACTGCAAAAAGTTATAGGCAATCACCGGTTTAAAGACATTAAGCTCAAAGTTTCCTTGACTTGCCGCTATACCGATTGTCGTATCATTACCCATCACTTGACATGCTACCATCGTCACCGCTTCACTCTGAGTAGGATTGACTTTACCCGGCATAATCGAACTTCCAGGCTCATTCTCCGGAATGGAGATCTCGCCGATACCGCATCTTGGACCTGACGCAAGCCATCTCACATCATTGGCAATTTTCATCATATCTGCTGCCAATGCTTTGATCGCACCATGCGTGAAGACTAAAGCATCATGACTTGTGAGTGCATGAAATTTATTAGGTGCCGTGACAAAATTGTGTCCTGTCAACTCACTAAGCTTTTTCGCTACCCTCTCACCAAGCTCCGGGTGTGCATTGAGACCGGTGCCAACTGCGGTACCTCCAAGTGCCAACTCTCTTACAGCATCAAGCGAATCAGTGATCATCTTATGAGATTTTTTGAGCATCTCAACCCAACCGCTGATCTCTTGCCCAAGTGTTAAAGGAGTTGCATCTTGAAGGTGTGTCCGACCAATCTTGACAATATCATCAAAAGCTTTGGCTTTCTCTTGAAGTGTTTTTTGAAGTTTCTCAATTGCCGGGAGTAATCTCTCTTCGACTGCGATAATCGCCGCAACATGAAGAGCAGTTGGGTATGTATCGTTAGAGCTTTGGGATTTATTAACATCATCGTTGGGATGAACCAACTTCTCTATTCTAAAATCACCGCCTAATATCTCTGTGGCACGGTTAGCCAATACCTCATTATTGTTCATATTTGACTGCGTACCCGATCCGGTCTGCCAAACAACCAAAGGGTAATTCCCGTCAAGTTTTCCCTCTAGCATCTCATCAGCAGCTTGCGCAATCGCGTCAGCAATTTTCGGGTCAAGTTTACCTAAATCTTTATTGACAAGAGCCACCGCCTTTTTAAGATAAGAGAAAGCTCTTGTAATCTCATACGGCATTGTCTCTTCGCCTATCCTAAAGTTTTGGATACTTCGTTGTGTCTGCGCTCCCCAATAGGCATCTTTAGGAACTTCAACTTCTCCCATTGTATCTTTTTCAATTCTTGTTTCCATCATTATCCTTATCAAAAAATTTCAACTCATAGAGTTTATCTACCATCTCTTGCACATCGGCAACAGATTCTTTAAACTTCTCTTTCTGCTTATGCTTGAGTACCATTTCGGTAATGATCTTCTCCACACCGTCCGCACCCATCATCACAGGCACACCGGTGACAATATTATGTGCACCATACTCTCCCTCAAGATAGACAGCACATGAGTGGATCTGCTTGGTATCCTTTAAGATGGCTTCAACCATCACGGCAGTTGCTTTCGCCGGTGCATAGTAGGCAGAACCGGTTTTAAGCAGTGATACAATCTCTGCACCGCCATGTCTTGTTTTTTCTACAATCTCAACAATTTCACTGTTGGTTAAAAGATCCTCAATCGGTACACCGGCAACGGTCGTAAACTTTGTCAAAGGCACCATATTGTCACCGTGACCGCCCATCACCGTTGCACGAATTTGACCCGCGCCGTAACCAAGCTCTTGATAGATAAAGTGCGCCATTCTCGCACTATCGAGGATACCCGCCATACCGAGTACGCGCTCTCTGGGAAAACCACTCTCTTTGAGTGCGACATAGGTCATGACATCGAGTGGGTTTGCCACGACAATAATAATAGAGTCAGGTGCATACTCTTTAATCTCCCGTGCGTAATTTTTGACGATATTGGCATTGGTTAAAAGGAGGTCATCTCGGCTCATACCGGGAGTACGCGGAGCACCGGCAGTGATCACGACAATATCACTTGCCGCAATATCTTCCGGTCTTTTTGCCGCTTCAACGATGGTATGTTGTCGTGCGGCATTGGCAGCTTGGGACATATCAATCGCTTTTCCAAGTGCTCTCTCATAATCTCTACCGCGAAGCATGACCTCATGGCAAGTACCATTCATTGCAAGGATAAAGGCAACTGTCGCACCGACATTGCCCGTACCGATGATGGAAACTTTTTTACCGCGTTGTGAAATCTTCACTCTCTTCCTTTATTTAGATCGAATCAATAATAGCGTTTAGCGTAGGACTCGGTCTCATTGCTTGAAAGGCTTTTGCATCATCCGGTTTGTAATAGCCACCAATATCAGCAGGTTTGCCTTCAACACTAAGCAACTCTTCAAGAATTTTTGCTTCATTCTCTTCAAGCGCCTTTGCAACCGGCGCAAACTTTTCTGCCAAGGCTGCATTGTCACTATTCGCAAGCGCCTCTGCCCAATATTTCGCTAAATAGAAATGGCTCGCTTTATTATCCGGCTCACCCACTTTTCGTGAAGGGGCATTGTTATTGTCAAGATAGGCCTCATTGGCTTTATCGAGTGCCTCGACCATTGCAGTCAATTCCGCAGATGGATGCTTTTGATTGATATAGCGAAGGCTCTCCGCCAATGCCAAGAACTCACCCAAACTATCCCATCGCAAGTGACCCTCTTTCAAAAATTGCTCAACATGCTTGGGTGCACTACCGCCGGCACCTGTCTCAAAGAGTCCTCCACCGGCTAATAACGGTACGATACTCATCATTTTGGCACTGGTACCAAGCTCTAAGATTGGGAAGAGATCAGTCAAATAGTCACGCAATACATTTCCAGTCACTGAAATAGTATTTTTCCCCTCTCTTACGCGTTTGAGGGTATATGCCATCGCCTCTCTCGGTGCCATGATCTCGATCGTCAAACCGTCGGTATCGTAATCCTTAAGATATTTTTGCACAATTTCGATCATTTTTGCATCATGCGCGCGCTTGCTATCAAGCCAAAATATCGCAGGATCACCGGTGAGTCTCGCTCTCTCAACCGCCAGTCGCACCCAATCTCTAATCGCATCATCTTTCGCGCGATAGGCTCTAAAAATATCCCCTTCATGCGTATCAAATGACATCAGCGTCTCACCGGCACCGTTTTTAATCTCTACTTTTCCATCTTTTGGAACACGGAAAGTATAGGGGTGAGAACCGTACTCCTCCGCCTTTTTCGCCATCAGACCGACATTACTGACATGTCCCATTGTTGTGACATCAAACTGTCCGTTGCGTTTACAATCCTCTACAATCTCATCATACATTAAAGCATAACTTCGATCAGGAATTACAGCAACACACTCTTGTAGCTCACCCTCTTTATTCCACATCTTTCCACCCTCACGAATGACCGGTGGCATTGAAGCATCGATAATAATATCATTGGAGAAGTGAAGATTGGTAATGAGATTATCACTGTCAACCATCGCAATATTTGGCGCGCCACTTAAAATCTTCTCCTTGATCGCAGCCTCAATCTCCTCTTTTTTATCACTCTTTTCGAGTTTTTTCAAGAGATCACCGAGACCTAGATCGGGATTGACACCCAATTTTTCAAACTCATCGGCATACTTTTCAAAAATATCCGCAAAGAAGACACTCACTGCATGACCGAACATGATCGGATCGGATACTTTCATCATTGTCGCTTTAAGGTGAATTGACCAAAGAAGTCCTTTCGCCTCAGCATCTTTAATGGTTTGTGCTAAAAATTTTCTATGTGATGATGCAGATAAAAAGCTTGCAGAGATAAGTTCATTTGGCTCTACATTATCAATTGTTTTTATCACTTCACCCTCTATCTCGATCGTATAGTTATCAGCTTTGTCCGCAACAATTGATTGCTCATTTTCATAAAAATCACCCTCTTCCATGTAAGCAACATAGGCTTGACAATTTTCATCAAACGGCTTAAGTCTATGAGGGTGTTTTTGTGCAAATTTTTTCACTGCCGGCGCAGCCCGTCGATCTGAATTTCCCTCACGAAGTACAGGGTTGACAGCACTACCTAGACAAGTCGCATACTTTTCACGAATCGCTTTCTCCTCTTCAGTTTGCGGGTCTTCCGGGAAATTCGGTACATCATACCCTTTTTCCTGAAGCTCAGCAATACACTCTTTAAGCTGAGGGATAGAGGCTGAAATATTAGGCAACTTAATGATATTACCTTCAGGCTCTTTCACCACTTTACCCAAATAGGCTAATTCATCTTCAATCTTTTGATCCGGCTTAAGTCTATCGGCAAATGTCGCTATAACACGCCCTGACAAGGAGATATCTCTCTCCTCTACATCAATACCTGCTGCCTTAGTAAATTTTTGAACAATCGGCAAAAGCGAGTAAGTTGCCAGTGCCGGTGCTTCGTCAATCTTTGTCCATATAATAGTCTGTGACATCGTGAAGTTCCTTAAATTTGAGTTTTTAAATTTGAGTTTTCGAATTGATATTATACCAATATATTAATTTAACGAAACTTTAATATTCTCGTTTCTATAAATTATACTGATAGAAGTAGGGATAAAGTGTTACTTTTTTACACACTTTTTTTGGATGTTTCGTCGATGCTCTTTATAACTGACACTAAAACAGTGTTTGCCGTCACGACCAAGCACAAAATAGAGATAGCTATCATCACTCGGTTTCAACGCACTTCTAATCGCATTCTCATCCACAATAGAGACAGGAAATTTGGGTAATCCCTTATGTCGATAGGTGTTATAGGTCGTATTATCTTCACGAATGCGTTTTGGTGTCACTTTGAGATGGGAGTAGTGTCCGTAATTGAGCGTGCCATCCATTTGTAGCGCCATCTTTTTTTTCAACCGATTACGGATTACTGCCGATACAATAGGCATCTCATCAATATTCGCAGACTCTTTTTGTATCACTGAAGCGGTAGTAATAACACGCGTGAACCACTCCTTTTGATCATATTTTCCTAGATATTTTTCAGCAAGTTGTCGATGCCTTTTGAGTGAAGTGTGGATGAGATAGTGCATCAACACCTCTTCATCAATTCCCTTGGGCACTTGATAGCTATCTGCCAACAGTACCCCCTCTTGATAGGGTGCATAATTGCGATAGGATTGTTGAAGTTTGGTGAGGTTGTAATCAAAAGATTCAGCCAGTTTTTGTAATAAAATTTCAGTGGTCTCACCTGGTATAAGTGTTACTTTTTGTAACACTGCTTTGGCGTGTGTCAATTCATGATAAAATTGTGCACGATTCATCCGCTTTTTCGAAAAGGCTATCCAGCCCGCTTGTGGCATTCCGTAACGCCGAATCAAAAACCTATCAGCAAAATGTAAATCGATTCCCTGCTCACGAAGAAACGCGATCAAATGCTGTGTCGAACCTTTGGGAATATGTATGGTTTTAGGAAGTGTGACTGGAGTATGAAGATAGTGATAGGTATAGAAAAAGAGCCCCCCTACCCCTGCTAAAAGCAGAAGTAGGAGTGTATAAAGCGTTTTTTTCACAAGAAGCGTGCTACTTGATCATTGCCTCAAGCATCTCTTCATCTACTTGACTGAAGTTTAAGTAGCGATAGACATCATCATACTGCTCAGGTTTAATCTTTTGAGGTACCAACTCCAAATACTCTTCAATCGTCGGAATTTTACCTTTGAGTGCGACTACCGCTGCTAGCTCGGCCGACCCGAGATAGACTTTGGAATCTTTACCGAGTCGGTTATCAAAGTTTCGGGTACTGGTACTAAAGACCCAAGCCCCCTCAGCTACGCGTGCTTGGTTCCCCATACAGAGTGAGCATCCCGGTAACTCTGTTCTTGCGCCTGCTTGTCCAAAGATAGCGTAATAGCCCTCCTCTTGGAGTGTCTTTTCATCCATTTTAGTCGGAGGACAGACCCACAATTTTGTCGGTACCTGTCCCTCTCCTTTGAGTACCTCTCCAAGCGCTCTAAAGAGACCGATATTGGTCATACAGCTACCAACAAAGACTTCATCGATATCGGTTCTCAATCCACTTGCATGAATTTCACTCAGCGTTTTGACATCATCCGGATCATTCGGACATGCCAAGATCGGCTCTTTGATTTCATTGAGATCAATCTCAATCACCGCCGCATAACTTGCATCTTCGTCTCTCTCCAATAGAACGGGATTTTTGATCCACTCTCTCATCTTGTCCGCTCTTCTTTGGAGGGTATTTTTATCTTCGTACCCCTGCTTAATCAGCTCCTCGATCAAGACAATATTTGACTCAAGATACTCAATGATAGGCTCTTTGTTCAACTTAACCGTACATGCGGCCGCACTTCTCTCCGCACTCGCATCACTCAACTCAAAAGCTTGCTCACACTTAAGATCCTCCAATCCTTCGATCTCCAAAATGCGTCCGGCAAAGACATTTTTCTTCCCTTTCTTCTCAACCGTGAGCAATCCATCCTTGATCGCTTGATAAGGAATCGCATTGACTAGATCACGGAGTGTAATACCCGGTTGCATCTCA
The DNA here is from genome assembly GCA_027023405.1 of Campylobacterales bacterium. Taxonomy (GTDB): domain Bacteria; phylum Campylobacterota; class Campylobacteria; order Campylobacterales; family QNZT01; genus QNZU01. The sequence continues at coordinate 64,253 of JALVVN010000038.1, read as the reverse complement.
CCTTTGAACTTCACTAAGACCGATTCAGGCATCGTTAAAGGCATCATACCGGTTACCGCCGCAAAAGCTACCAATCCACTTCCCGCAGGGAATGAGATACCGATAGGAAATCGTGTATGGCTATCGCCACCCGTACCGACGGTATCGGGCAGACACATACGATTGAGCCATGAGTGGATTACACCGTCACCCGGTCGTAAGATAAACCCTTTTCGCTCCGTCCAAAACTTTGGCAATGTATGCTGAAGTTCGATATCCGCAGGCTTTGGATAGGCCGCGGTATGACAAAAAGATTGAAGCACGAAATCGGCACCGAAACTGAGTGCCGCAAGCTCCTTGATCTCATCTCTTGTCATTGGACCGGTGGTATCTTGGCTACCGACAGTTGTCGCGATCGGCTCACAGTAAGTACCCGGTTTAACCCCCTCCATACCGCATGCTTTACCGACCATCTTTTGTGCAAGGGTATAGCCTTTGCCGTCATCATTGGGTTGATCAGGCGTTAAGAAGATATCTCCACTATCAAGACCCAGCGCCTCTCTCGCTTTTGCCGTCAATCCTTTTCCGATAATAAGTGGAATCCGTCCGCCTGCACGCATCTCGTCAGGAAGAGTATTGGGTTCGAGTTTAAATTCACTCACCACCTTGCCATCCTTCTCAATAACACCATCATAAGGCTTCACAGTAATAACATCACCCATTTCAAGTGAATCTACCGGCGCTTGGATCGGCAAACATCCACTATCTTCCGCCGTATTGAAGAAGATTGGTGCAATGATAGAGCCAATCACCACACCGCCGGTTCGTTTATTGGGAATACCGGGAATATCATGACCGATATGCCACTGCACAGAGTTGATCCCTGACTTTCGGCTACTCCCTGTACCGACGACATCACCGACATAGGCGAGCGGATGCCCCTTCTCTTTGAGCTTTGCGATGGTTCCTAGCGGATCATCCATCTTTGCCTGAAGCATCGAGTTTGCATGTAACGGAATATCTGCTCTCGTAAAGGCTTCACTTGCGGGACTGAGATCATCGGTATTGGTCTCTCCCGGTACCTTAAAGACGGTGAGCGTAATCTCTTTAGGAAGCTCCTCTTTGTTTTTGAACCACTCTGCATTCGCCCAAGAGGTGATTACCTCTTTAGCGTAGCTATTACCCTCATCCATCAAATCTTTCACATCATTGAAAGCATCATAGACCAAAATGGTATTTTTGAGCTCATCCGCGGCGGCTTGTGCCACCTCTACATGCGCACTCTTGAGCGCTTCGACAAGCGGACCGACATTGTATCCACCAAGCATATTTCCCAAAATCTTGATTGCATCTACTCTGGTTAATGCTTTACAGTGGGCGTCACCTGTGACGATAGCATTTAAAAACGCCGCTTTTACATACGCAGCATCATCTACACCACCGGGTACTCTATTTTTCAATAAATCAAGAAGATATGCCTCTTCAGGAATGGGATCTTGTTTGAGTAACTCAACCAACTCTGCGACTTGCTCAGCATTCAGAGGTAACGGCGGTACACCGAGTGCCTCTCTCTCTTTGGTATGGGCTTGATATGCTTCAATTAAGCTCATTAAAATACTCCTAAATAAAATTTTTTTAGTATTGTATCCTAAGAAAGTTGTAAGTAAAGTTAAGTGTTACGATATGTGACATTGAAACGAGAGATAGCGTTACCAAAAGTTACATAAAAAGATGCAACTTTTGGCTAAAAAAGAAGGATTTATTTTTAGTAGAGATGCATTATCTCAAACTGCACATACCAAACAACAAGCGAAAGTATATATCCGGCTAAGATGGTCCATGCATACTGCATGTGAGAAGCGAAAGTATAGACACCCTTCATTCGACCCATTACTCCGACACCAGCAGCCGATCCGAAGCTGATCAAACTTCCTCCGATACCGGCAGTCATTGTCACCAAGAGCCACTGATCAATACCCATCTGAGGATCTGCTTTCAAGATAGCACTCATAACCGGTACATTGTCTACGATCGCAGAGAGAAAACCAACCACAACATTTCCTGCCGTATTACCGATAATCTCATAGAGCTTAACAATATACTCCAAATATCCCAAGAAATGGAGCGCACCCACTGCTGCTAAGATACCGAAGAAAAAGAGCAGTGTATCATTTTCTACATGGCGCATACTCGCATAGACATCAAAGGTAGTCGCATTGGGATTTTGCTTGATCTTATAGGCGTAAAGTTTCAAAAGCGAAAGACCGAACATCATACCCCACATGGCGGGAATATGAAAGAGTTGATGCCCCAAAACAGCAAACGCGATAGTTGCTACACCTAACCAAATCACCACTTTCCCACCACTCTTCATTTCAGGTTTAGGCATTGTAGCAGCATCAAAATGGGGTTTGCCTTTAGGAATATATCGACTCAAAAGATAAGCTGTCAAAAACCAGCCTAAAAAAGCGGGAGCAAAGAGATAGAGAAAATCAATAAACTCACCCTTTTTGGCCGTCCATGCCATCAGTGTCGTAATATCACCGAATGGACTCCATGCACCGCCGGCATTTGCCGCAACGACGATGTTGATCGCTCCCGGTACCAAAAACTCCTTCTTCTCTTTATCAATCGTAAAGAGTACCGTTGAAAGGATGAGTGCTGTGGTCATATTATCGGCAACAGGAGAGATAAAAAATGCCAAAAGCCCCGTCATCCAAAAGATCTTTTTATAATCTGCTCCCTTTGAGATTAGATTATACTTCATCACTTCAAACACATTTCGTTCAATCAGCGTCTCAATATAGGTCATCGCTACAAATAAGAAGAAGAAGATCTCTGCGATTTCTAAAATTAAGTGCCCTATCTCATCATGAAGCGGTGTCGGATCGAGATGGTTAATCGAAAAGTAAAAACCGATAAGCATAAAGAGAAAAGTACCGATAAAGAGTGCCGGTTTGGCTTTGTTAATGTGCCACTTCTCTTCTGTCGCAATGAAATAGTAACCAACCACAAATATTGCTAAAGAGAGCAACCCTACCCATGTACCCGTCAAGCTCATATGTGAAGTTGCACTCTCTGCTTCATTGGCAAAGAGGCTCCCTCCAAAGAGCATCAAAAATGAAATAATTTTCAACATTCTATCTTCCTTTTTATATTCTTAGAACACTATCAACTATCGCTACTTGTGATCGTATGCGCACCTAATGACTCTTTTCGTAACATCGCACTTTTGACTATCTCTTTTGATACCAAAAGGCGTAATCGTAACAATTTACCGATATTCTCTCTCAAATGTGTTTCGATTTTACCCAATGCCTCCGCTAATCCCTCTTGGGTTCGTACGATTGAGACATCATTCCACATAATTTCTCGTAATAGATCTTTTCGTTGATGGTCTCCCTCTTTAATTAAGTCATCACACTTCTCTTCAAAGGTTTTCAGTTTAAAATAGACCCCTCTCTCCAAGATATCCCGCACCGCGCGTTTGGAAAAGACCAATCCCTCTAAAAGCGAATTTGAAGCGAGTCGATTCGCTCCGTGCACACGCGTTGAAGCTACTTCACCGATTGCATAGAGATTCTCAAATCCGGGAATCTTTCCGTTGAGATCGGTTTTGATGCCGCCCATCATATAGTGAAACGCCGGTGAAATCGGTACACGATCGTGCGGGAGGTTATAACCTACATCTTTCATATTGAAATAGATAGTAGGAAAGCGCTCTTTGAAAAAAGCATCATCAAAGTTTTGAAAATCGAGGTAAACTTTTTGACCGGTTTTGGCTTTGTAATCAAAGATCGCCTTACTCACGACACTCCGAGGACTGAGTTCTCCCCGTTCATCATAGTCAAAGAGGAAACGATAGCCGTTCTCATCGACGATCGTCGCACCCTCTCCGCGCAGTGCTTCAGTCAAGAGCTGTTTTCTGGCACCTTTGTTGTGAATAAAAACCGTCGGATGAAATTGGGTCATCTCCATATCACGAAGCGCAATCCCATGTTCAAGTGCAATGCCCTGCATCTCCGCCGAAATTGTTTTAGAGTTGGTATGGTACGCATAAAGTGCCCCAATCCCGCCACTGGCAATGATGACACTTTTGGCATAGTAATTGCGACACTGTTTGTCAATCTCATTGTAGATGCGCACACCGTGACAGAACGCACCGTCAATCAAGAGATCGATCACCGTGGAGTGGTAGAGCAACTGATGTGGATTCTCCCGCATCAAAAAATGGTGTATCTCCCGTCCGGTCGCATCTCCACCCGCATGAATAATACGGTTTCGTGAGTGCGCTGCCTCTTTGGTATAGAGAATCTCTCCCTTCTCATCTTTGTCAAACTCCATCCCTCGTGCAATCAGATCAGCCACCTCATCACGCCCCTCTCGACACAAGATCTCAACCGCCTTCTCATCACAGAGTCCGGCACCGGCACTCAGCGTATCGGCAATATGTGAGGGGATATCCTTCTCATCGACCGCAACCGCTACACCTCCCTGTGCATAGAATGTGTTGCAATCCCATGAATTCTCTTTACAGATGATCAAGACATCTTTGTTCTTGTCAAACGCATGTGCCGCATTGAGCCCAGCAATCCCCGATCCGATAATGATCGCATCATACACGCGTCGCTGATTCATTTTGCACTCTTTGTCATACTATTATGAAGAGGAACATAGGTTGGATCGGTTTTAAATCCACACCCTACCAAAATCAACAAAAGTGTTGCTATAATCACACTATGAAAAGTGCCAAATCGATTCTTGATCATCTCTATCACCAACCTACTCATTCAAAATTAGTTGCGCTCCAATGTTTTGATAAAATCAAAAAGGCGCTTCCGTTACATATCCAAAAGGGTATCGCATTTATCTATCGCAAAGATCGGACACTCTTTTTTGTCCTCTCTCACCCCGGATTAAAAATGGAGCTAGATTATAAGCATAATTTAATAAAAAGCTTATTAACCAAAATTAAAGAGTTTGATGAAAATTGCAGTGATATTGAAATAGATACAATCAAATCCTTTGTCACCAACAAAGCCCCCGAATCACCTCCACCGCCAAAACCCCGCTATCGCTACAAGGAGCGATCGCAGGGCAACTTTCAGATAGCCACCCAAAATCCCAAACTCAAAGCGCTCTTTGAAGCGATCAAAAGTGAGATAGAAAATGCCCCAAAGCCTACTTGAGACGATCCGCAATCTTCCCGATCAGCCGGGAGTCTATCATTACTTTGACGCCAACGATCGACTGCTCTATATCGGTAAGGCAAAATCGCTCAAAAAGCGGGTAAAGAGTTACTTCTCTTTTACACCGACGCTCACTCCTGCACACAACCTCTCTCCCCGCATTGCCAAAATGATCAGCGAAGCGGTACGACTGGAGTACCTTGTGGTTGATAGCGAACATGATGCGCTCATTTTGGAAAATGCACTCATCAAACAACTCCGTCCCAAATACAATATCCTCCTCAGAGATGATAAAACCTACCCCTATATCTATATCGATCTCAGTCAACCTTTTCCACGATTTGAGATCACCCGAAAGGTCGTTGAGGGAAAGCAGATCAAATATTACGGTCCCTTCTCCAGCGGTGCAAAAGATATCTTAGACTCCCTCTATGAACTCTTCCCTCTCGTTCAAAAGGCAGGCTGCCTCAAAGGCAAGAAGCGCTGTCTTTTCTATCAGATCAAACGATGCTTAGCCCCTTGTGAAGGGTTAGTCACTCAAGAGGCGTACGCCAAGATCGTTCAGAAAGCGATGCAACTACTCTACAAAAAACCTCAACTCCTCAAAAAGCTTGAAGCAAAGATGTACCGTTATGCCGAAGATCTCCTCTTTGAGGAGGCACAACGCATCAAAGAGCGCATTGAGCGTATTAAACAGTCCCAATCTGTCTCAGCTATTGATCTGGCAAATCTGAGCGAATATGATCTCTTTGCCGTAGCTGTCAAGGGAGCACAAGCATGTGTGGTAAAGATCTTTATCCGAGAGGGGCGCATCGTCTCCAGTGCCCACTCTATCTTTCGATCTGATACCGGTTTTGACCAAGATGAACTCTACCTTCGTATTTTGTTGGATCACTACCAAAAAAGCGCCTTAGGGGCAAAAGAGATTCTCCTCTATGAGGATTTTCGTGAAAGAGACTCCGTTGCAAAACTGCTAAGCAATCGATTTGGTAAGCGCATCACCATTACGGTACCCAAGCGGGGTGAGAAACGCAATGTCGTCAAACTTGCCTACACCAACGCCCTCGAATATCTCAAAAAAGAGAAAGAGGATAGCACCCAACTCCTCCAAGAACTCAAAGAGATGCTCAACCTCCAAACACTCCCCTACACTATCGAAGGGTATGACAACTCCCACCTTCAAGGAGAGGCGACCGTCGGTGCGATGATCAAATGGCACAACGGCTTTGACAAAAGTGGTTACCGTCGCTACCGACTCCAAGCCAAAGATGAGTATGCCCAGATGAGAGAGATGCTCACTAGACGCGTAGCGCGATTTGATGAAGCGTCTCCACCGGATCTGATGGTGATCGACGGTGGCGCGGCACTTCTCAAACTGGCCAAAAAGATTGTTAAAGAAAGCGGTGCAAATGTCGATATTGTTGCTATAGCCAAAGAGAAGCGGGATTTCAAAGCCAATCGCTCAAAAGGTAAAGCGCACGATATCATCTATTTTGACGAGGTGAGTCTCAAACTCTCACCTGAAGATAAACGGTTACAGTTTCTACAACGCATCCGTGATGAATCTCACCGTTTTGCCATTTCGTTTCACCGAAAACAGAAACGAAAAGAGGATCAAGCCGTTTCGCTTCTTGCTAAAAAGGGCGTCGGTCACGCGACTGTACGAAAGCTATTGAACTATTTTGAGAGTTTTGAGAATATTGAAAACGCTTCGTTTGAAGCATTAGCGGAGGTGGTAGGTCCCAAGTTGGCTCAAACTCTCAAATCGTCATAACAGATAAAGGGGTGAAAGTGATAATCTATGATGAAAATTATAAATTTTTAGGTATTAGCAATGAAACCGTGAGCTTTTTGGGATATGAAGATGTCACTGAGTTCATCTCCGCCAACAGCGACTTTGCGGATCTACTGGTCGAAAAAGAGGGAAAAATCTATAAATTTCAAAATTTTTCATGGATTGACTTTATTCTCTATAGCGGTGCTCCGAATAAAGCAGCGACCGTTCGTCTCAAAGACGGCACGGAAGTCGATATCAAACTTACTGTCAAAGAGATTGTCTTTGCACATGAACTCGGTGGTATTAAAAAGTGTTACGGTGTACGGATTATCAATGATGATTTTGTAAAGATCGCCAGTAAAGTCAACGGCAACATGAAATTTGAGGTCAATAAAAATGTCAAGTTGAGTAATCTCTTGACGGAACCCTCTACCTTGACACAAACCAATATGGAAGAGACGACACAAAACGCTCAAGAGAGCATCCAATCAGATGCACCGCTCTTTGATTTACCACCGGCTGAGGATCTCAATAAAAATGAAGCCCCTATAACCTCTCATGCCGAGGAGGAGTTTCATCTCCCGTTTGATGAACTCGAGACGCCAAAAGAGGAGGAAAAAATTGTCTTAGACTTTACCCATGATACTTCAACATCTTCCAATCTCTCTAAAGCTCAGGAAGAGGTGAAAGAGACGCAAGAGAGCCAGATAGATTTGAGTTTTTTAAAAAAGGATCTTGCACTCGATACAGAGCCGATCCCACCCATAGCATCAGAGCATGCTAAAGAGCCACCGGTGCAGACTGAAACCATAGAGGAGAGTCCGCTCTCTTTTTTAAAGTCAGAAGTATTGGAAGAGGAGCCGGAAGCCCATATGAAATCGGTTGAAGAGCCCTCGCTCTCTTTCTTAAAATCTTCAGACTCAGAAAAGGAAGCACCTGATACAACATTCAATAGCGATTTCATCAAACTCTCTGAAAAACAGCAAGAGCCTCAAAAAGAGGTGATTTTGCAACAAATCAAGGATGATATCGATGAAATTGATCGTGAATATACACTTGAGTCAGGCAATTTTATACGACAATTTTTAAAAACCGAAGATAAAGAATCTCTCTAAACACCCGTTTTGGAGCTCTTTTTTAGAGTTCCATGCTACAATATCCTTTATGCAATACCAACATGGATGGAAATAGTTGCAAATATTTTCTACTCAATCGTTCTATCCATGAGTGAATGTAAGGATATACAATAATTATGAAAATCAACAAAAATTTAAAGTTCATTACGATCGTTCCTATCTCGCTTTTATTGCTTTTAAGTGGCTATTTCTTCTTTCAAGCGTTCAACAACTATCGCCACTATCAAAAAAGTACCGACGATATCACACAGGTCAAAGTACTAAAATCGCTTGCGATTAATATTGCTAGAGAGAGAGGATTGAGCACACTCCTGATACTGAGCCGTCAGGAAAATACCAAGGCTCTTCTTGAAAAACAGCGAAAAAGAAGTGACAGCGCTATTGAACTTATTCACGATTACTACCAACTACACAACCTCTCATCGAACTTTTACACAAAACTACAAACGAAACTAGATCAACTCAAAAAATTGCGTGAAAAGGTAGATAACTACTCTTTGAGTTATGAAGCCTCTTTTGTCTATTTTGATACACTCGAACGAGAGATTATCAAACAGATGAAAGCGGATATCCTGCAACTTGGTGATGATGATACGGTACATGCTTTGGCTGATAACTATCTTGCGGCGATGAATCTCATGCGTTCCCTCTCCAATGAGCGAGATTATGTCACCAATATGTTGACCCACCACTCAGCACGCAATAAATTACTTTTGATGCATATTTTCAAAGATACGGATCTCATCTATACGATCCGCTCCTTTGATGAGAGGAGTAAAGAGGAGCTCAAAGCGCTGCTCAATGAGAAAAAATTCCTCGATGCTATCTCTCAAACACAAACCATCAAAAAGCAACTCTTAGAGGATCAAAATACCAAGATCGACCCGATCGGCTGGTTTACCAAAGAGACGCAAAAGATTATGGGTGTCAACAATGTTGCCAATTTTCTTTATGAGAAACTTCAAGTTGAAGTAGAGAAGAACAAACGAAAAGCGCTCATTCAAATGATCATCACAGCATCGTTCATACTCCTTTCACTCTATATGCTCTACCTCTATCGACAACTATACTCTTATCTTTTTTCACGAGAGGGGCTCGAAAAAGTTCTTAACAAAATTATCAATTATGCGTTGATTGAGGATGCACTCGATCTCGATTCGACAGAGGGCATCCAAAAGACTTACGATATCATTACACAAACTGTCGATAAAATCGATATCGAGAAACGCAAAGCGGAAAGAGCCAATGCGGCAAAAAGTATCTTTTTGGCAAATATGTCACATGAGATTCGTACGCCTATCAACGGTATCGTCGGTTTTACAGAGCTACTGAAAAAATCTCCTCTTAATAGTGAAGAGAGAGAATATGTAGAAATCATTGACAAAAGTACTGACAGTCTCTTGGAGATTATTAACAATATTCTTGATCTCTCCAAAATCGAGAGTAAAAAAGTGGAACTCGATCTTATCCCCTACTCACCGATCGAAGAGTTTGAGAATGTAGTCGATGTCTATATGCCGAAAGTGGAAAACAAAAATATCAACCTCTCATTTTTAATGGATCCAGACTTTCACTACTTTCTAATCGGTGATATCGTTAAAGTCAAAGAAGTACTGCTCAATCTCATCTCAAATGCGGTGAAATTTACACCGGAGGGCGGACAAGTCACTGTACTGATAAAAAAACTCCCACAAGAGAGTAAAGAGAGTGAGAAGGTCTACTTTGAAGTCAGTGATTCGGGTGTCGGTATGACACAAGAAGAGATGGCGGATATCTTTGATGCCTTTAATCAAGCCGATTCAACGATTACACGCAAATACGGCGGTACCGGATTGGGGCTTACAATCTCCTCTAGCTATGTCTCACTCATGGGTGGCAAACTGGAAGTAAGTAGTAAAAAAGATATCGGAAGTAACTTCTACTTTACGCTAGAATTTAAAAAAGGGAAAAAACTTCCTACTTCACATCAAAATCGTTTTACCCATTTTGATGCCCTACTGCTCAAAGGGAAGAATCGACTTCTGCTCTCCCAGGTTCGACGCTATCTTCACTACTTTGGTGCAAAAAACCGTGTCATTTTGTTTGATGAGCTGAAGAACAAGGAGGCGAAAGGGGCGAATCTTATCGTTGCACACTTTACCTCACTCTCCAAAAGTGAGCTCGCAACGCTTCAAAAAGTGAAAAAAGCGGTTCTTCTTATTTTCCCAACCAAATATCGTGGACAACTCAGCAAATATAAAAGCGACCATATCTTCCCTATCCATGAACCTATCAATGTCACAAAGTTTGCCAAAATCCTTGCCCAAATCGCCTCAACACATAACATTGAGTATCAAAAAGAGGAGCCTCAAGAGATTAGCTATACCAAACCCAGCTCCGATCTAATTCGACGAGATATCCTCATCGCAGAAGATAATGAGATCAATCTCAAACTCCTCAAAACCATTTGTGAATCCTTCTCACTCAATGTGACTACCGCTAAAGATGGACAAGAAGCGGTTGAAGCCTTTAAAAAAGCCTCTTTTGATCTGGTCTTTATGGATATTGCGATGCCGATACTTGACGGAGTACGCGCTACCAAAGAGTTCATCGCATATGAAAAAGAGAACAATCTCGCACACACTCCAATCGTCGCCGTCACCGCCAATGTCCTCAAGGGTGATAAAGAGCGCTTTCTCAATAGTGGATTTGACGACTATATTCCTAAACCTGTCAAAGAGAAGGAACTCAAAAGAGTCTTGATGAAGCATGGTATGACACTACATCACAAATCTACATCCACTACAAGCGCCCCTTCTAATGAGGTAGCAAACAGTGCGAAACAAACGGGAGAGTTGCGCAATCTTCTCTTGATGAAGAAGAGCAAAGTCGAGACAAAAATCTTTGAAAAAACCCTCTCGAAGCTTTACGATCAAGTCGATGCCGTCTATGAGCTAAGAGACTTCTTTGATCACCTCAAAAAGTATCGCTACAAAGTGGTGATGGCAGACAAAGAGATCGCCGGACTGGATCTAAGAGTCCTTATCGATAGCGTGGAAAATCGTGACGAAACAGCACTTCTGCTCTTTCGGGGATTTGATACTATCATTGACGATCAGATGCGATCGAAGTTTGATGAGGTACTCATCAACAGCGCCGATCAAACCTACCTCAAGCTGATCCTTGACAATTACCTCTAAGATGCGGGTGATCTTCATGGCGCTTCATGCGGAGGCGGAGGCGCTGATTCAAGCGCTCAAGCTTCACAAAGAGTCTGATAAAATCTCTCTCTACGCCACCACCGACTACCGCCTCATCATCACCGGTATCGGGCTCGAAAAGAGTGCTGTTGCCGTCGGTTATTATGCCGGGAAATATGGCTTCAACAAAGCAGATCAGATCTTCAATATCGGCACAGCAGGGAGCCGAGTGGAGAAAAATCTCCATCAACTCTTCAGTATCTCCAAGGTGCACGCAACCTATGATGATCGTATCTACCATCTAGATCCCGATCCCCGCTTTGAGAACGCCTCACTCGCCACCTACCCCAAAGCTGTCACTCCCTCCGAAACACCACGATCGGAGCTAGTCGATATGGAGGCGAGCGCCCTCATCCGCGCACTCCAACCCTTTGCCTCACTTTCACAGCTACATATCTACAAGATCGTCTCAGATAGACTTGATCCCAAAGAGGCAAAGGCGTCCATTCGACCTTCGATCGCACCTCACATCGAATCACTATGCGAGGTGTTGGTATGAAAAAGATGTGTGCGTTAGTCACCGGCGCAAGTAGCGGGATCGGAGAAGCGATCGCCCAAAAGCTACTCGATGAGGGATATATCGTCTATGGCATGGCAAGAGATTTTAGCAAATCCTCACTCAGCGAGCCCGGTTTTCACCCACTCCAATGCGATCTTACACACACTAAAACCTACCCACAAATCCCCGATCTCACACTGCTCGTCCATGCTGCCGGCATCGGTCACTTTGGCCCGCACGAATCATTGAGTAGTGCAGAGATTGAAGAGATGATCGCCCTCAACCTCACCGCTCCTCTACTTTTAACGCGGCACTACCTCAAAGCGCTCAAAGAGAGTTCGGGAACATTGGTCTTTATCAGCTCCATATCCGCGATACAGCCGGCGATCATGGGGGCGGTCTACGGCGCGACCAAGGCGGGGATCAGACACTTTGCAAAGTCACTTTTTAAAGAGGCGCGCAAGAGCGGTTTGAGGGTGATTACGATCAATCCCGACATTACACAAACTCCCTTCTTTGATAAGCTTCGCTTCGCCCCAACCGATGATCCCTTGAGCTATATCGAGCCTAAAGATATTGCCGATACACTCATGGAGGCGTTAAAGCTCCGAAGTGGAAGCGTCATCACCGATCTCACCATCGAACCGCAACTCTTTAAACTGGATAAGCGATCATGAAGCCGATCCGCATCTTTATCAACGGCTTTGGGAGGATCGGTCGTGCAATCTTTCGTATCGCTTTTGATGATCCCGTCTTTGAGATTGTCGGAATCAACGATATCTATGATTTTGAGCAGATGCGCCGACTCTTGCAGTATGACTCTGTGTATGGAACTTACAAATACCCTGTTTTTCAGGAGGGGGATGCCCTTCGTATCAAGGATCAAGCGATTCCTCTCTTTTGTGAGGCTGATCCGACAAAACTTCGATTAGAAGGAGTCGATCTCCTACTCCAGTGCACCGGACTCTTTTTGGATCGCAAGAGCAATCAACCCTATCTTGATAACGGTGCCGAAACGATCATCATTTCCGCACCCGCTAGCCCTGATATTCCTACTTATGTCACCGATATCAACCACAAATCCTACAGAAATGAGCCGATCATCAGCGCCTCCTCCTGCTCTTCGGCGGCAATCCTTCCGATCCTCAAGCTCACCGATAATCTCGTAGGTGTGCAAGAGGGAAGCTTTAGTATGTTTCATAGCTACACCGCCTACCAAAAGCTCCTCGATGTGAAACACTACTCCAAAGATATTCGCCGTGCACGATCAGCCACACAAAATATCCAACCGCTCCAAAGTAGCGCACAACAGGAAGCGGAGAAGTTTTTCCCACATCTCAAAGGAAAACTCTATGCCAAAAGTATCCGCGTACCGGTCGATGCCTGTACGCTCTATGATCTCACCCTCAAGATCGCCCATCACACCACGCAAGAAGCACTCAACCAAAAACTTCAAGAGCAGATGAATAACTTTGGTGCACTGGGATTAGCCGATCCTTTTTGCGTCTCACGGGATATTATCGGCTCTCCCTGCGGAGCACTACTCGATCTCTCTCTTACCCAAGTGATAGGAGGTGATCTTATTAAAATCATGGCATGGCAAGATAATGAATATGGCTACGCCTATCAACTACTACGACTCGTAAAGGAGATAGCATGACACCATTAGAAACAGCACATCAAGCCTACAAAAACGGTGACTATGTAACGGCATTGACACTCTATACACAACTCGCCCAAGAGGGGGATGCCGACGCACAAACTTCACTTGGATATATGTATCAAAACGGACAAGGTGTCGCAAAGGATGAGATCAAAGCACTCACCCTTTATGAACAAGCAGCCACCAAAAAACAGCCCTATGCCCTCTTCAATCTTGCACTCATCTATGACTTTGGTAAAGCGGGAGCGATCAAAGATCCCATCAAAGCGCATCAACTCTATCTGGAGTCTGCCATCGCCGGTGTCGCTGAAGCGCAATATCAGGTCGCCTTACAGTTTGAGCGGGGTATCACCTGCACACAAAACTACTCAGAAGCGGCATTTTGGTATGAAGAGGCGGCAAAACGGGGACATGCCGAAGCATTCAACAACCTCGGGGTGCTTTATAAAGAGGGAATGGGCGTTGAACAAAACTACAAACGCGCCTTTGTTTGCTTTGAAAGAGCTTCTCAAATGGGTCTTGCTACTGCATTTTATAACCTTGGACAACTCTACGATCAAGGACTCGGTGTCAAAGAGGATCACGATAAAGCACTAGAGCTTTGTCGTCAAGCCGCCTACAAAGGGCACACCAAAGCCAAAGAAATTATTCGAAAGTTACAAGAAGATGGTAAGATTACTTTTTAGGGCATCTCACTTTCCAAATAGGATGATCTCATAAACACTCTTTTTGCTCACCAGTGAGTTTTCAGCCGGTACCACGCCCTGCTTGCTCAATTTAGCAAGTTTGAGTCTGAGATCATCGATCTCCTCCTCAAAACTATCGATTTGATCTTTGAGTTGCAGGATAATATCGACGCCTGCAAGATTGACACCCAACTCACGCGTCAAACGCAAAATTAAGTTAATCCGATCGATATCTCGTTGGGAGTAGAGACGGATTTTACCATTGGTACGGGAAGGAGTAATCAACCCCTCTCGCTCATACTGCCGTAGTGTTTGCGGGTGAATATTGAGCGCTTTTGCCACCACACTGATCAGATAGACCGGTTCATCATATCCATGCATCTTTCCCTCCTTATTCCGGTAATTTCTCTTGCATCATTTCGACCAATTGCGGATCGAGATCCTCGATTTTTGGAAGTACCACATTTACCCGCACATAGAGATCCCCCTTGACTTGTGTTTTACGATTGACAATGCCCTCCCCTTTGACACGAAGCTTTTGACCACTCTTGATCCCTTTTGGAATCTTCATGTTAATCTCGCGATAGGGAGTCTGTACCTTGACAGTCCCACCAAAGAGCGCCTTTTTGAGGGAGATATCGATCTCTTTGGTCAAGTTGTCTCCATCTCGCTGATACTCCGGTGAGGGAGCCACTTCTACCTTAATGTAGAGATCACCTCGTTGATTGCCGTGCTGTTTACCTTTTCCTTTGACACGAAGCTTCTCACCATTTTTAATTCCGGCGGGAATCTTGACATCAAAGCGTTCTCCATTGATACTGACAGAGTGGGCACCTCCAGTAATTGCGACATTAAACGGAATCGTGATTTTAGTCTCGATATCGAGATTTGGTGCAGAAAAACCACCACCAAAATCACCAAATCCACCACCGGAGAAACCACCGCCACCAAAACCACCGGAACTAAAGCCACCACTGGAGAAGCCACCTCCACCGCCAAAGATACTTCGTAAAATCTCATCGAGATCAACGCCACCTCCTTGACTTCCGGCAAAATCATGAAAACTTTGCCCACCAAACATACTATCCCCATAAGAGTCATACTTCTGCTTCTTCTCAGGATCGCTCAAAATCTCATAGGCAGCATTAATCTCTTTAAATTTCTCCTCTGCTTCAGGAGTCTTATTAATATCAGGGTGATACTTTCTTGCCAATTTTCGATACGCTTTTTTGATCTCATCGGCAGATGCATTTTCACTCACCCCCAGTGTCTCATACAAACTCTTACTCACTTTTACACCTCACATCTTTATTGATTTTAGGGATATTATATCATAAAAGTTTAGTCTATGTCAATCAACTCTATCAATTTTTAGATAAAAAAAGAGGGTAGTAGTGAATTTGAGTGAGAGCTTGGTATAATGGTGAAACAACATAGAAAAGGTAGATGAATATGATAAAAGTGTTAATGATCGAAGATGATCCTGAACTTGCGGAGATCCTTAGTGAGTATCTTTTGCAATTTGATATCGAGATCACCAATGTTGAAGATCCCTTTTTGGGTATCTCTACGCTCAACACAGGCGATTTCGATTTGGTTATTTTAGATTTGACACTTCCCGGACTAGATGGACTTGAAGTCTGTACTGATATACGCAAGCGACACGATATTCCTATTATTATCTCTTCGGCACGGCATGACATTACCGACAAGGTCGAAGCATTGGAGCGCGGTGCAGATGATTACCTTCCCAAACCCTACAATCCCAGAGAACTGGAAGCCCGTATTAAATCACTCCTACGACGGGAAAAACACGATTTCGCATCTAAGGGGAGAAAAGCAACGAAAAAGGTGAAGGATTTAGTCGTCTTTGAAGATAAAAATGAGATCCATTTCAAAGGAGAACCACTTCAACTCACCAAAGCGGAGTACGGCATTCTCAAATATCTCATCCAAAAGGAGGGAAATGTTGTCTCTCGTGAAGAGCTAATCTACAATGTAGATTCCATCAGTGAAGATAGTACCAATAAGAGTATCGATGTGCTCGTTGGTCGTGTTCGCCAAAAACTCGGCGACACCCCTAAAAGACCCAAATATATCATTTCGGTTCGCGGTGTGGGATATAAACTTGTTCAATGAAAAAATCTTCAATTTTTTATAGTATTACCTTTATCTTCCTCATCGCCGCACTCGGTGTCTTGGTTGCTTACTTCAATCTTGTGAAGTACGATAAACAAAAATATAACAAAGAGCTCAATGAGCGCTACTCCATTGTTGCGCGTTTTGCACTCTACAAACTCATCTCCCAACCGATTGATAAATCCTTTATCAAAGAACTACAAAAAATCTACAGAGTCAAAGTGATCGTCGATCAAAATAAGATCAAAGATATCGTTCAAAATGGCGAAATCTTACAAAAAGTTACACTTCGGATCGGTAGTAGTAGTATCTATTATCACAAAGCCAACAACTACCTCTTGATTGAGTCTTCCAACGGTCACTCTATCTTGATGGAGGATATGGCATTTAAACCCTATGTGACACAAATTCTCTATATTCAGCTCATTTTTGGCGCCATTGCAATCATTTTACTGCTGACCTATATCATGACCCTCAAAAAACTCAAACCGATTCGAAAAATAAAAGCCCAAATGGATAAATTTGCTAACGGCGATCTCGATATCCATTGCCAAATGGATGAAGAGAATGAAATCGCAGAACTCGGTAATGCCTTTAACTATGCCGTTTCACAAATTAGACAGCTTAACAACTCAAGACGCCTCTTCTTGCGCAACATTATGCATGAACTAAAAACACCTATCACCAAAGGTAGAATTACAGCCGAGATGCTTGAAGACGGGAAACAGAAAGATCGGCTCATCTCTACTTTTATTCGATTGGAGAGCCTTCTGAATGAGTTTACCGCCATCGAACAGATTTCCGTCAACGGTCAACACATGCGAAGACGGATCTACCGTGTCATTGATCTCATCGACGAGGCAATCGATATCTCTATGGCGAACCCTGAACATATTGAGAAGATGATTCAAAGCGATCTGAGTCTCAAGGTGGACTTTAAACTCTTTACGGTTGCAATTAAAAACATGATCGATAACGGTATCAAATACTCCACCGATCATCGTGTCAAAATCTCTGCTAACTTCAAATCGATTCAATTTGCGACATTAGGGAGAAAACTCCCTAATCAACTCTCCTACTATACCGAACCCTTTACTCAGGGAGAGCAGAAATCTTCATCGGAGAGTTTTGGATTGGGGCTCTATATCGTCGATAGTATCTTACTCGCACACCACATGAAATTGGAGTATGAGTATAGTAATGGATACAATATATTTAAGTTTGTGAATCTTCAGCCGATAGTATAGAATAATAGAAGGAGGAAAAGATGGCAATGCGATTTGAAAATACTCAAATGCTAGAAGCTCTACTTGCACATCATATAGCCCTACTGAATCGTTTCCAACATGAAGAGTTTGAAGCTTTTAGCCTTATCTTTCTCAAACTAGACAATATTGAAGATATTGAGATCAAAAAATCGGTACAAATTATTTTTCGTAATAGTGACATTATCTTTGAAGTAGAGAATAACTATATCATTTTACTTCCCAAAACGGATTGGAACGGAGCACAAAAGCTCCTATCAGGGTTACAAGATTTTTTAGGTGAGGAGTTCCATGATACTATCGTTACCTACCCTGATGACGGTACTACCCCGCAAGAGCTCATGCAAGAGCTGAGCAAACTTGTTGAAGAGAAACACCAAATTAAACTCGAATTTCAAGTGCCATAATATACTTGAATTAGGACTTGAAAGCCTCATGCAAAATCTTAAATCTGCTAAGCCCATTATAAGTATCAAGTGTTTTTAGAGGTTCCCTTAAGTTAACTTAGTTAAAATTTTCTCATTGGGTTCAATTTCCAAAATTTATACAAAGGATATGAATGAGAAAGTTATTATTGGCACTTTTAGGGCTAATATTGATAGCCATTCTTAGCTTCTTCTGTTTCCAGAGCAAAGCGAACACTATTCAATCAAATCTACTTAACAAAGTAGATTCAACATTGAATATAGAGGGTTATGATTGGGTCAAGCCGCGACTTGTCGGAGAGGATCTTCGTGCAACCAATATTATCCAACTTACCGGTAGTGCTCCATCTCCGGAAGCCAAAATGGATGCAGAGAGGATTGTCGCAGGTATTGACGGTGTAGGTGGTGTGCAAAATGAGATTTCCGTAGAAAAAGCCACAGTCGCAAATACACCAAAAGAGATCGAAAAGACCGCACCGATGAAAGTTGCCCAAACGGATCAAAATCAGAGTGCACCGATCGCAAAAAATAGTCAAGAAAAAGTACATGAACCGCAAGTCTCACAAACGAGAGATTATCATATCCACTTTGTTAAAAATGCAAAATCTGAGCTTTTTATGGAGGGTGAAGTCCCCTCTAAAGAAATCCGTCAAGCACTGCTCGATCAGGCTAAAAAACTCTTTGACAAAAAAAAGATTCATGAAAAACTCAAAGTTGCAAAAGGCGCACCGAAAGATTGGAGTTACATGAGTCAATTTGGACTTGAGAAGTTGAGTGAAGTGGACTATGGAGATATGAATATTACAGATAATGCCTATCTCTTTAAAGGGCATCTCTCTTCAACGCAAAAGAAGATAGCATTTTTGGAAGGTATCAAAAAAGTGATGTCTGATCCAAATAACCACTATGGACGCTATAGGGGAGACTATATTGTTACGGCACCAATAGAGCCAATAGCTTCTACAAAACAAGTTGCACATAAAACACAAGCCACACCTCACAAAAAAACGGCTCAAACACATCAGACGACACAAGCAAGAGAGCAAAATCAAGCAACGCTTTGCGCTCAAGCACTCGTAGGTCTACAACAACATGACAAAATCTATTTTGATTACAATCGCGCTACAATCAAAAAAGAGAGTTACAGCGTACTCAATCAAATCACCCATCTCTTGACACAATGTATTGGAGAGAAGAAGCAGATTGAAATCGCAGGTTATACAGACTCAAGAGGAAGAGCATCTTATAATAAACGCTTAAGTCAAAGACGCGCTGAAAATGTGAAGCACTATTTAGTAAAACACGGTATTCCTACCTCAATGTTAGATGCAAAAGGGTATGGTGAATCAGATCCTGTCGCTAGCAATATGACTGAAGCGGGACGAAAACAAAATAGACGCATCGAATTTCATATCAAAAAAGGAGAAAAATAATGAGTTTTTTACTAGCACAAATCTTAGTCTGCCTGCTTATCGCAGGCTTGATCGGCGCCATCATTGGATGGTTTTTGCGAGGTAACTGTAGTAATGCAGTAAAAAAATGCGAAGAGGAGTGGCGTCTACGCCTAGGTGCACTAGAAAGTGACTATGCAAAATCCAGCACCAATCATCATTATTCGCCGGAGCAAGCAACACTTAAAAAAGAGTCTCAACCCGTCAATAATAGCTCCCAGGCAAATAATTTTAACAACCTCAAACAACTCTTTTCACAAAGAGGTATCAAATTGGATGACCACAAAATCGAACTCTATTCAAAATTGGATGAGATCGACTTTGCCAAAGCACCTGATCTGCAAGATAGTTATCCACTGGAGAAACTTGCAGGTATCGAACCGCAAGAGATCAAGGCATTACAATCATTGGGTATCAACACAACAAAAGAGCTTACACAAAAAATAAAAAATGCTACAGATATCAAACAAATCGCCGGCGGTATTCAGATCACACCTGAAAAATTGCGTTCATTTGTCGGAATGTCTGATCTGCTTAAACTACCTTTGATGGATTCAAAAGGTTCTAAACTACTTCAAACGATTGGGATCTCTTCACTCTCGGAATTAGCTGCCAGCAGACCGGAAACGCTTCACAATGAGCTAGAGAAGTTTACGAAAAAAACAGGTACACAAACAACCATTCCATCTGTTAGAGTACTTACACTTTGGACAAAAATTGCAAAGGCATTGAGTTAAAAAGAGGGCACTGCTTTGCGGTGCCCTATACTATTTTTTAATGTAAAAAATGTCTCACACTACTAAAATAGAGGCTCATTCCATGTTCATTTGCCGCTTCAATCACTTCATCGTCACGAATACTTCCGCCCGGCTCAATGACTGCGCTCACACCCACTTCAGCGGCAGCATCGATACTGTCTCTAAATGGGAAAAATGCTTCACTTGCCAAGGCACTTCCTTGTACATCAAGGTCCAGTGATCTTGCTTTTTCGAGTGCACATTTGGCGGCATCGACACGGCTAGTCATACCCATTCCGATCGCAACCATCGCACCATTTTTGACATAGACAACACAATTTGATTTGGTCAATGAGGCAATCTTGTAGGCGATCTCTAGATCAGCCATCTCCCGATCGCTCGCCTCTTTTTTTGTGACACACTTGGCATCTCTCACTTCGGATTTTTCTACTTTATCACTATTTTGATAGACAAAACCGCCGTCGATATGCTTGAAGTCATACGGATCATTACTCAGTTGCAGCGTGGGTCGATTTTGGGTAAAGATCTTGATTCTCTTTTTGGATTCAAACACTTTGAGCGCCTCATCTGTCACGCTTGCGGCGATGATCACCTCCAAAAAGATTTCATTCATCTTTTGGGCTAACTTCTCATCGAGTTCGCCGTTGATCGCTACCACACCGCCAAAGGCAGAGATCGGATCACACTTGAGCGCTTCGACATAGCTCTCATAGAGATTCTCTTTGAGCGCAAAACCGCATGGGTTGGCATGCTTGATGATCGCCACGGCAGGTGCATCACCGAATGAAGTGGCGATCTTGACGGCACCGTTGATATCGGTCATATTGTTAAAACTCGCTTCACCCTTAAGCGCATGAAAATTTTTCTCAAAATAGTCATCAAATGCGTAAAGCGCCCCTTTTTGATGCGGATTTTCACCATATCGTGTATCAAAAACTTTCTTCCCGACGATAAACTGATGATCGCCAAATCCCTCTGAAAATCGCCCGTTCATATAGTTGGCAATCATCGCATCATAACTTGCCGTATGCTCAAACGCTTTGATCATGAGTGAGCGTCGAAACGCAAGATCAATCTCACCCGACTCCAATCGCCCAACCACAGTCTCATAATCCTCTCGATCGGTCACGATCAAGACATCTTGAAAATTCTTTGCCGCACTGCGCACCATTGCCGGACCGCCGATATCGATATTTTCGATAATCTCATCAAAATCATCGGTCTTTTCAATGGTCTCTTTAAAGGGATAGAGGTTGACACAGACAAGATCGATCCCCTCTATACCGTACTCTTTTGCCGTCTGCACATGCGACTCCAAATCACGACGATGAAGGATCGCTCCATGGATCAGCGGATTGAGTGTCTTGACTCTGCCGTCAAACATCTCTGGAAACTTCGTCACCTCGCTAATCTCAATCGCCTTGATACCCTCACGATTCAAGAGTCGATAGGTTCCACCCGTTGAAACGATCTCAAATCCTAATCTCTCCAACGCTTTGGCAAACGATACTACACCCTCTTTATCACTGACACTGATTAAAGCTCTCACACAATTATCCTTATGAAAAATTCGAATTACTATTGTAGCAAATCGTTACTTTTGCCCCCTCCATATAGCGCAAAAATGCCTCCACTACTCGAAAAGAACCAAAGACAAGATAGTTATGTGATGGATCCACTTTTTCAAAATCCCCATAAGGGATATCCAGCGATTTCAGTACTGACTCAAGCCGCTCTCTTTGCGTGATCCTCTCACTCTCTACTGCGATGATCTCTACACGATCCACGATCGGCTTTAAGATTTCAAGACTTTTTGCAAACGCCTTGTCATCATAGCTGTTAAAGATAAGCGTCACGCTTTGATCTTGAAAATGTTTCAGCAGTGCTTGTGCCGCCAATGGATTGTGCCCCACATCGATCGTGATATTTTCAGCGATCTGCTGTGCTCTCCCGACAAGTTTAAGATCATCAAAATGTTTCGGTTCACTCTCAAACCCCAGCATCTCCAAAGCACAAAGTGCCAGCGAAAAATTGTCACTAAAAACTTCAGGTAGTGAAAGCTTTTTGACAATCTCCACCGCCTCTTGCTGAGGGTGATACCGGCAAAAGATCGTCCCCTTCTCTCTTGTGATCTTTTGTGCAATCTCTTCCACCATCGGATCATTCTGTCTGCCTAAAAGGAGGCAGTTATGCGTTGCTTTGAGTTTTGTTTGGGCAATCTGCTCAATCGTATCACCTAAAAAGTCATGATGATCATGACCAATCGTTGTCGCAAGTGTCAGACGCGACTCAAACACCGCCGTCGCATCATACTCTCCCCCAAGACCCGCTTCCATGATAAGATAGTCACATCCACTAAAGATCCACATCCCTAGTAGCGTCGTATATTCAAAGTAGCTGAGCGATTGAGCATCTTCAGGGGAGAGAATCTTTACAAGAGATTCATGCGCTTTTTGTAACTGCGCATCCTCAACATCATGACCATCGACCCAAATGCGTTCATTAAAGCGCAAAATATGAGGAGAGCTGTAATGTCCGACACGATACCTTTTTTTGTGCAAGAAATGCGCCATAAAACGACCGGTACTTCCCTTTCCGTTGGTTCCGACAATATGAACAATTACATTTGGAAGTCTAAAATAGTGCTTGATCATTTGCCAGACGCGTGGCATCCGATCATAGTCGATCTCTTGATAAAAGAGCGGTTTTTGATTAAGAAAATATTCGAAATTAGTCATCTTTTCCAAAGATACGATCACGCCCCGCCTCTTTGGCGCGATAGAGGTGTCGATCAGCATCCTCGATCATCTCCTTTTGAGATGCATAATCTTTACGATTGGCGACGCCACCGCTTATTGTAACCGTCAATCTCTCACCTTTATACATAAAATTAAAGTCACTCACGGCATTTTTTACCTTTTGTGCAAAAGTCTTCGCACCCTTGATCGGTGTATTGGGTAAGAGTGCCAAAAACTCCTCCCCACCATATCTGCCAATCACATCTACATCCCGTTTGATACGATTCAGAATCTCACCAACCTTTTGCAAAACAATATCCCCCGCTTCATGTCCGAAGGTGTCATTGAGCATCTTAAATTTATCCAAATCAAAAAAGGCGATAGAGTAGTCGATACCGTAGCGTTCATAACTCTTCTCAGCACGATTGAGCTCCTCATCCAATCCCCGTTTAGAAACAAGATGTGTCAAAAAGTCGGTTTTGCTCTCTTTTTTTGCTTTTTCCAATGCAAGCTCAAGTTTTTTTACTTTGAGTCGAAGAGCTCTAACCTCACTCTCCTCATGCACCATCGTTTCATTGAGCTCTTGCGTTTCAACCTCAATAGAGTTTACAATCGTTACCAAGCGATCTCTGATCGTCTCAAAACTATGTTTACTAAACTCCAACGCCGTTAATTCATCTTTGATTTCACTGATCTTCGCACGCCCCAATGAACTGTTTTCCATCATCTTCAAGATCTGATTGGAGAGTGTTGCCAATAGCGTATCAATAGTTTTTACTTTTTGTTTGATCTCATCATTGTCTAATTCGATGCGTCGCTGAATGAGCTTTTTAAGCTTTTGAATAAATGACTTATCTTTTAAAAGAATTGGGGAATTTCGAAGCTCATAACTGATATCCGCCAACGCTTCATCCATCGATGAGGCAATTGAAGGTGTGAGTGAAGCAACAATCAATGCTGCAATCGGTTCTAACACCGATGCAACATCTTGCGATGCAAGAATCTGCTCCATCTCATCTACTATTTCGTGTAGATCATCATTCTTAAAGTTCCCATACAATCGTAAGCGCTCTAAAATATCATCATCATACGCTGTCAAAAAATCAAACCACTTCTCTTTGATGATCTCCATGCTCTTTTCATCAGCAAGTCGCTCTATGCGTTCGAGTGATGCATTGGCAAGATCACGCGCCTCTTTATCATGCAAAAGAGTAATACTCTGCAACAGTCGCTTAATCAGCGTCATCAACATCAAAGAGAATTTCCCTTCGCCGGATTGTGAGAGTCGATTGAGTGTCGTGACAAGATAGATCAAGAGTTCATCTTGGGTTTTGGGTCTATACTTTGCTATCTCCGTCTGTAAAAGAGGTGATAATTTCTCAATATATCTCTTAACCTTTTGACAATCCTCTACAACAAAACCCTTTTCATCCGCTAATGCACAAAAATGTTTTTCATAATTTTGCGGTGTCAATACCAACCGCTTCTGCGCAAGCAGACGAATCGTCTCTTTCCCCAATTCATTTGCCGTCATAACTGCATACCTCCGATAGAGACTCTGGAAATTAATGCATCAATCGCCTTTTGCGAAGCCTCTTTAATCGCATTGAATCGTTTTGTATCTGAAATAACACTCAGCGTCTGAATATTAAAATCATAGTCACCCTCAGTTATAACAGTCTCCTTTGGTTTATCTCTTCTCGTAATCTCACTCTGAAGTTTGACCAAGGTTTTATACGCGGTTACATAACCGTTTTGATCAAAAGCAATCGGTCGAAAAATAACTGAGCGTATTTGTAGATCAATCACAGTATCTGCATCCTTTCTTGCCACAAGCTTCGAATGAAACTTATTGATCACCGCCTCATTGACAGCATCTTGAATAAGCAGGGAGTTTTGCGGATCTTCGAGTGAAGTCTCTACCTTGGCATAGATTCGATCACCCAAGCTCTTTTTAGTATAGAGTGCAGTCGGTTTATATCCACAACCAATCGCAATGATCGCCAAAAGAAACATCCAACCCCACACAAAGCGACGCATCACTTCACCACAAAATTGACCAATTTACCCGGTACGACAATCTCTTTGACGATCGTTTTCCCTTCAAACCACTTTGCCACCGCCTCTTTCGCCTGCTCCAAGATCAGCTCTTTACTTGCATCGGCAGGCACTTCTATCTCCTCGCGTCGCTTGCCGTTGACCGATACAGCCATCGTAACGCTATCCTCTACAAAGACCTCTTGGGGAATTGCAATCGGAGCGAAATTGTCACGATTAAAAAGCGATTCACTCAACTCCCAAGCGATATGTGGAATGATTGGCTCCAAAATATGCAACAACACAAAATAGCCCTCCGTCCACACTGCGCTATTTTTCTGCGCCCCCAGAGCATTGAGCGCCTCCATACAGGCGGCGATGACGGTATTAAACGCAAAACTCTTACTCTCATAAATCTCTTGTGATTTTTGTAGTGCTTCATAGACCTTTTTGCGCGCAAACTTCTCCTCTTTAGAGAGGGTATCGTGTGCGATAGGCTGATCTTTGAGTGAAGGATCGACATGATCTGCTCTATCGCTGAGTCGTCGGATAAACTTAAAGGCGCCCTCGACCGCACTATCGTTCCACTCTAGCTCCTTTTGCGGCGGTGCAGCAAAGAGGATAAAGAGTCTTGCCGTATCAGCACCGTACTCTTTCACGATAGCATCTGGATCGACCGTATTGCCTTTGGATTTACTCATCTTGGCACCATCTTTGAGCACCATTCCTTGCGTCAAAAGATTCTCAAACGGCTCATCGATCTCGATATAGCCCAAATCCCTTAAGGCTTTGGTAAAGAATCGGGCATAGAGTAGATGCAAGATCGCATGCTCAATTCCACCGACATATTGATCGACACTCATCCAGTAGTCGATATCCTCTTTGGCAAAGGGTTTATCTTCCAAATTTGGCGAACAGTAGCGCAAGAAATACCATGAGCTCTGCACAAAGGTATCCATCGTGTCGCACTCTCTCATGGCATCCCCACCACATGAAGGACAACTGCACTGCTTCCAAGTTGGATGTGACTCCAGCGGATTACCCTCACCGGTGATCTCGATATCATCAGGAAGCGTTACGGGTAAATTTTCAAACTTCTCCGGCACTAGACCACACTTTGGACAATGCACAAAGGGGATCGGCGCACCCCAGTAGCGCTGTCGACTGATCCCCCAATCTCGTAGCTTGTAGTTGATGCGTCTCTCACCCAGCCCCTCTTTTTCGAAGTAGGCGATAATCTTCGATCGTGCCTCATCGTTTGGGAGTCCGTTGAAGGATTCAGAGTGGATCATCTCTCCACTTCCCGTCCACGCCTCTTTACTGAGATCAGCCGCTTCATTGTGCACCACTTCAATCAACCCCAAACCGTACTGCTTGGCAAACTCATAGTCTCGTTGATCGTGCGCTGGTACACTCATCACCGCACCGCCGCCGTAACCGACCAAGACAAAGTTCGCAACCCACAGCGGGATCTCCTTTCCGGTCAACGGATGTATCGCATTCAAACCAAGTGCAACACCCTCTTTTTCACCCATGCCCCGCTCTCTCTCGGCAATCTTTCGCATCGCTTCAATCTTTTCGCGACTCTCCACAGAGAGGGCATCATGTGCTAAAAGTTGATCGACAATCGGATGCTCCGGTGCCAAGGCACAGTAGGTCACACCGTAAACGGTATCGGCGCGTGTGGTAAAGACTTCAAAATCTTTAATCTCTGAGCCAAGTTTTTGCACAGAATCGTCACTCAAAGCGAGTCGAAACGACAACCCTTCACTTCGTCCAATCCAATTCTCCTGCATCTTCAACACTTGCTTGGGCCAGCCCGACTCCAAGCGCGCAAGATCATCGAGTAGCTCCTGCGCATAGCGGGTGATCGCGAGGTAAAAACCGGGCATCTCCTTGATCTCCACCTCATTGTCACATCGCCAGCATCGCCCCTCCTCGACCTGCTCATTGGCAAGGACGGTGTGACAACTCTCGCACCAGTTTACGCGTTGAGACTTCTCATAGAGCAGACCCTTTTGATACATCTCGATCAAAAATTGCTGATCAAATTTAGTATAGAGCGGATCGCTTGTGGCAAACTCTCGCTCTTTGGAGAAACCAAGCCCTAGACGACGCAACTCTTCATTCATATAGTCGATATTTTCATAGGTCCACTTTTTGGGATGAAGTTTGTGTTTGATAGCCGCATTCTCCGCAGGCATACCGAAACTATCCCATCCAAACGGGTGCAGTACATTGTACCCCTCCATACGATAATAGCGCGCGATCGCATCACTAATGGTGTAGTTTCGCACATGCCCCATATGGATTCGTCCGCTTGGATAAGGAAACATACTGAGGATATACTTTTTCTCTTGACTTCTATCCTCAGAAGGTTCAAAAAGCCTATCTGCCTGCCACTTCTCTTGCCACTTTTTCTCAATGTTATGCGGTTTGTAGATCATTAAAACTCTTCCTTCGTTTTCGCAGATTCGATATAGATAAGTCCGACTGAAAAGAGATTTGCCAAGAGCGCTCCCGCCGCCATGGCAACAGCCGCGGACATATCATTGGCTAACTCCGCATAGAGATAGGCAGGGACCAAGTGCAGATCCGCCACGAGCGAAGAGGCAAACAACTCCGCCGAAAGGATATTTTTGACACCGATCTTCAAGAGTGTCGAAACGACATTGATACTCGCTGCAATAAAGAGCGCGACCGTATTGTGATCAACCAAAAAACCTGCCGTCGTCGTCAAACTCATCAACGCGAAAAATATATAGACAACTTTACCCCAATCCATCTCTTCTCCTTTTAGACCACACCGCCCTCAAATTGGGCGCGCATCTTCTCTTTTTCGATTCGTATCTTCTCTTTTTGGGCCTCTTTTTTCTTATAGGCTTCGACATCAAATCCGAGCCATTTGAGTAGTGGTGAAGCGATAAAGATCGAACTGTATGTACCGACCACTACACCCACAAGCATCGTAAAGCTAAAGCCGTAGATGATCTCTCCCCCGAATAGGAAGAGGGTCAAAACAACAAAAAATGTCGTGAGTGATGTAAGGGTCGTTCTTGAAAGTGTTTTGGTGACTGACTCATTGATAATCTCAAACAGTTCATAAACTTTAGTCTCTTTGATCCCCTCACGAATCCTGTCAAAGACGATAATGGTATCGTTGAGCGAATACCCCAAGATGGTCAAGAGCGCCGCAAGAATATCGAGATTGACATCGACTTGAAAGAGCGCCAATGCCCCCATCGCAATAGAAACATCATGCACCAATGCCAAGATAGAAGCCACAGCAAAACGCCACTCAAAGCGAAATGCCACATAGATCAAGATTGCCAAAATAGAGAAAGTCATCGCTGCAAGACCCTTCTTTTTCAATTCACTTCCCACTTTCGGTCCCACCATCTCTGTTCTTCTCACTTCAAAGTCACCGCTCCCCTGAAGCAAGCTTTTTACCTTGTCACCGACATCTTTCGCCACACTTGCCGTAGAGGTCGGAATACGGATGATCGCCTCTTGATCACTACCGAATTTGGTCACAACCGCCTTCTCAAACGCTTTATCCTTTTTGACAAGATCTCTTATCTTTTGAATCGGCGCCGTATCTTTATACTTCACCTGCACAATTGTACCGCCTGCAAAGTCGATACCGAAATGGAGCCCTCGTGTAAAAAGAAGCGCATAAGAAGCAAGCACTAATCCAATCGAAATCGCCATAAAGAGCTTGCTTTTAGCCATAAAATCATAAATTTTAGTACTCTTGAAAAATTCCATCACTTCACCTCCGCATCAATCCCAAACCAGCGTTTGAAATTTTTTGCTTTTTGAATTTTCGGCATCAAATATTGATAAACGCCGTGTGTACCGACAATAGCAGTCAACATCGAAGCCAAGATACCGATACTCATTGTAATCGCAAATCCTTTAATCGGACCTGTACCGTAAATATAGAGTACCACCGCGGCAATGAGTGTCGTGATATTGGCATCCAAGATCGCCGTCATCGCTTTATCATACCCCTTCTCAATAGCCGTTCTCACACCTTTGCCCTCTTTGAGCAACTCTCTGATCCGCTCATTGATAATGACATTGGCATCGACTGCCATACCGACCGTCAAGACGATACCCGCCATACCCGGCAAGGTCAAAGTCGCCCCAAACGCCGCCATAATCGCAATAATCAAAAAGAGATTCGCCACGAGCGCGATATCCGCGATAAGTCCAGCATAGCCGTAGTAGAAGATCATAAAGAGAAAGACCAAAACAAAACCGCTCACAAGCGCAATCAAACTTTGTCGGATACTATCAGCTCCAAGAGAGGGACCCACACTTCGCTTTTCCAAAAGCTTCACCGGTGCCAAAAGTGCACCTGAACGCAGGGCAATCGCTACATCATGCGCCTCATTGACGGTAAAACCGCCCGAGATTTGTCCGCTTCCCCCACCAATCCGCTCTCGAATCACCGGTGCCGAATAGACCACATCGTCTAATACTACCGCCATCCGCTTACCGACACTCTCTCCTGAAAATTTTCCAAAGATCTTCGCACCTTCACTGTTGAGTTTGAAGGTGATAATGGGCTGTTGGGATCGGTCATAAGCAACTCGCGCGTCAACCAACATACTACCGTCTAAGACCGGCACCTCCCGAAGTAGATATTTTCGTCCTTTAATTTTTGCATCCGGGAGAATCACATCACCATACTCCGCCGCCTCTTCCGGGGAGAGCCGATTGACTTGATCCGCGCGATCCTCATCAACCGCCATAAGTTGCAAATGTGCCGATTTGGCGATGAGCTCTCGTGCCCGTTTCTCATCCTCAACCGTTTTGATACCGGGAAGCTCTACAAGAATATTCTCTTTCCCCTGTCGTGCCACCGTCGGCTCCGATAGACCAAACTGGTCCAATCGATTTCGAATTGTGTCAATCGCCTGCTTCAGGGCATAGGCTTTGATCGACTTCACCTCTTTGGGTGTAAAGGTGAGCGTATAATTTAACCCCTCTTTCTCTACATTGAGTGTTTTACTTTCATTGAGAAACTTCTCCAACTTCGGCGCTTCATCACCGTCTAGTAGTTTTAATGAGACATGATCCTTACCAATCTTGAGATCATCGATAATAATCTCCTCATTATCACAGTAATATTTGATGGAGGAGGCAAGTGATTTGTACTTGGACGCGATCGCCTTATCACTCTCTACACCCAAGAGCATATGAAGTCCACCTTGAAGATCAAGCCCTAAGTTAATTTTAGGTCCTTTGTCGAGTTGCAAGAAGGAAGGAAGTGACCCGCCAATCCCAAAGAGGATCGCTACGATAAAAAGTATGAGTCGAAAATTCATCTTAACCCTCAATCTTTTTGGCGATAAACTCTTTAGAAACTTTCACAATAGTATCATCATTAAGTTTGGCTTTGATAAACTCCTCTTCAGCTTTAACAACCTCACAGATCAAGCCGCCATTTGTAATGATCTTATCCCCTTTGGTGAGATTATTGATCATCTCTTGGTGTGCTTTTGCCTGCTTTTGTTGCGGGCGAATGATGAGAAAATAGAAGATTAAAAAGAGAACGATAAGTGGTAAAAACTGTGCTAAAATATTTGCTTGAGAGCCCATATCCATCCTTTAAGATTCGAAATTTAAGAGGATATTTTACAACTTCTAAGATAACAAAAGGCTTTTTAGGCGCTTTTTTGCTCTCGCTTTGGCTCTATCTCGCTTTTTTGGGTATTGAAGCTACGCCGACGCTCAAGCTACTCAACACACTCACCGCACTCTCCGCACTCTATCTGTTGCTGCTTTATGATCGTATCACTCTCTTTTGGTATGGAGCGTTTACCGGGTTGCTCTGGTTTTACTGGATCGCCCTCTCCTTTCGCTACTACGATGTGAGTTATCTGATGCCCCTGATGTGGCTCTTTGTCGCAGTGGGATATGGAATGATCTTTTGGATTTTGGGGCTCTTTCGTCCAATTCCTCGTGCTATTTTATTTACATTTATCAGTGCACTACATCCACTCAATTTCAACTGGTTTGTACCTGAAATTGCACTTATCGATAGCTATTTTGGCATAGAAAAGTGGCAATTTCTCACTTTACTCCTCTCGCTTGCACTCTTTATCACGCTCAAAAATCGATGGCGATACGGTGCATTAGCGGGAATTCTCTTAGCAATCAATTTTCAACCCCTCACCCCTACACCGCTACCGCACCAAAAAATTTATCTTACCGATCTTCGTACTCCTCAAAATCTTAAATGGGAAGATAGCTACCGAAACACCGCTATCGATATCAATCTCGCAACCATCAAAAAGGCGATCGATGAGGGGTATGATATTGTCCTCTTGAGTGAGAGTGCTTTTCCTCTCTTTCTCAACCAAGAGCCCTACCTCATGCAACTACTTAAAGATCTCTCTGAGCAGATCACCATCGTCACCGGTGCACTCTACTTTGACGGCAAAGACTCCTACAACTCCACCTACTATTTTCAACAAGGGCGCGTACAGATTGCCAACAAGGTGGTCTTGGTGCCTTTTGGTGAGGAAATCCCCCTACCTCGTTTCATCTCCCACTACATCAATAAGATCATTTATGACGGTGCTGAAGATTATATCGCCGCGAAAAAGCCGGTCGATATCCAAATCGGCGATGAAACATTTCGCAACGCTATCTGCTACGAAGCGACAAGAGAGGAGCTTTTTGTCGGCGATCCGCACTTTATGCTTGCCATCAGCAACAATGCGTGGTTTACCCCCTCCGTAGAACCGACTTTGCAGTATCAACTCCTTCGCTACTTCTCCAGACGACACCATACAACCATCTTTCACAGCGCCAATATGACAAAGAGTGGCATTATTAGGAAGTAGTTATCGACGAAGCGTTGCGATGAGCGCCTTGGGATTGAGGATCATCTCAAGCGCATCATCAATACGATTGACGACCAAATCAGCACATTGAAGGGTTTGGAGAGCACACCCCTCCGATCCGATAACTGCCATCGAGAGTATAGCGGTTTGCAACATTTTGGCATCATTATTACCGTTACCTATCGCGATACAATGTTTAGAACCGAGTGCATCTATAAAATCCGCCTTCTCTTGCGTATGATCCCCACTCTCAAGCACCTTCACCCTCACACCGAGATCTGCTACCTCCGCCTCCACCGTGCCAAAAGTATCGGCGGTGATGACATAGACCTTTAACTGCTCAGAGAGTTGCTTTAGGAGAGGTGTGATTGATGCAATCAAGTGACCGTTGTGTGCGATTGTGCCGTTATAGTCAAGGACAAGATGGCGGAGTTGAACTTTTTGTGTGGGTGGTATCTCTATTGTTATCATTTGACAAGTATATCATAGAGTTGATGAGTTATAATCATACCCAAATAATTAAGGAGTCGTTATGAAAGATATAAAACTTACCCAATACAGCCACGGAGCAGGATGCGGATGCAAAATCTCCCCCAAACAGCTTGAGTCGATCCTCAAAAGTGATCTCGAAATCGCCCCTCACCCCAATCTCCTCATCGGAAATGAGAGCAAGGATGACGCGGCGGCGTTTGATTTAGGTGACGGTACTTCACTCTTGAGCACCACCGATTTTTTTATGCCTATCGTCGATGATCCCTTTATCTTCGGCAAAATAGCCGCAACCAACGCCATCAGTGATATCTATGCGATGGGTGGCGATCCACTCATGGCGATCGCGATATTCGGCTGGCCCGTCTCTAAACTTAGTGATGAAATCGGCAGAGAGGTGATCGAGGGTGGTCGAAGCGTTTGTGTCGATGCAGGCATACCACTGGCAGGAGGGCATAGTATCGATGCGCCCGAACCTATCTTCGGTCTTGCCGTTTCGGGGCGTGTGAAGAATGAACATCTCACCTACAACAACCGTGCAACGCCAGCGTGCAAACTCTACCTCACCAAGCCGATTGGTATCGGCATCTTGACCACGGCACAAAAACAGGACAAGATCGCCGAGGGTGATCTCCAACCCGCCATCGAAGCGATGACGACACTCAACAAGATCGGCGCCAAAGTTTCTCATCTCAAAGGGCTTACTGCGATGACCGATGTGACAGGTTTCGGTTTGTTGGGGCATTTGATCGAGATGTGTGAAGGGAGTGGGATCAGTGCGCAGATACGCTTCAACGATGTACCTCTACTACCAAAAGTCAAGAAGTACCAAGCGATGGGATGTGTACCGGGCGGAAGCAGAAGAAATTTTGAAAGTTACGGCGCAAAAGTTTCACCGCTCGATCCGATTGCACAAGATATCCTATGCGATGCGCAAACATCCGGCGGACTGCTCTGTGCTGTCGAGGCGGAGAGTGAGGCAGAATTTCTCCAAATCGCCAAGGAGTTTGGACTCCAACTCAGCCCCATCGGTGAAACAAAACCGCGAGGCGATACGATTGTAGAGGTGGTTTGATTGGAAGAGTTTATCGAAGATTTTGAATCGATAGTCATCAATGAAACACCGTTACTTGATCTAAGGGCTCCGATTGAGTTTGAAAACGGTGCCTTTATCAATACGACCAATCTACCGCTATTGACGAACAGAGAAAGAGAGCTTGTGGGCACACGCTACAAAGAGGCGGGGCACGAGCATGCGTATGAGCTGGCAAAAAGTTTGGTTACACCCCACTTAGAGGTGCGAATGAAAGGATGGATCGACTATTTTGACTCTCATCCCAACGCCTATATCTACTGTTTTCGTGGCGGTCAACGATCGCGCGTCGTACAGTCATGGCTCAAAGAACAGGGTATGCATCGCCCCCGTCTTAAGGGCGGATATAAAGCTTTTCGTAACTTTCTCATGCGACGAACGGAAGAGGTGAGTAAAAAGTTGATACCGGTTGTATTAGGCGGTCGAACGGGATGCGGTAAGACAATCCTCCTCAATCAATTTCAAAATAGTCTCGATCTGGAAGCTTTAGCAAACCACCGTGGATCGGCATTTGGTAGAGGTATCGATGAACAGCCGACACAAATCAACTTTGAAAACAACCTCTCCTATCGGCTCATACAACTCCATCATCAAGACTGGAACCATATTTTACTCGAAGATGAAGGAAAGCATATCGGACGACTCTACCTTCCTAAAGCACTTCATCAAAATCTCATGCTCGGTCAGCTCATTATTTTAGAACGAACTTTGGAAGAGAGAGTTGAAATCATCTATGAGGAATATGTGATAAAAGCACGCAATGAGTATCGTAATCTCTATGGAGATAGCTTTGAAACCTACTACAATCAAAGTGTCGATCTCTCACTCGATAGAATCAAAAAACGGCTTGGTGATAAAATGTATCGACAGATCAAAGAGGCATTTTGGAACCACACACGATCAGGCGATCTGGAGCGCCATAAAGAGTGGATCATACTACTTCTCAGCCACTACTACGATAAAATGTATGATTATCAGATTGAAAAATCAAACGATCGGATCATCTTTCAAGAAGATGAAACGGCTATCAAGGAGTTTATTCAAGCAAGAAAATTTGATCTATAAAAAATTAAAAAAAGAATAACAAATGGTGCGATCGGGGGGATTTGAACCCCCACACCTTGCGGCACTACCCCCTCAAGATAGCGTGTCTACCAATTCCACCACGATCGCATAATGTAGCTTACAAAGAGAGAAAAACTCTCTTTGTTTAGAATTTGCTTATCCTAGAAAAGGATTTGCATAAAGCGCGATCAATGCAATAACGAGTGCATAAATAACCTGCGCTTCAATCATCGCCAATGCGATGAACATTGTTGTCATTAGCTTACCGCCTAGACCTGGGTTTCTTGCAGTACCTGCGATTGTTGCAGCGGCTGTGTGCCCCATACCGATCGCACCACCAAGCGCAGCAAGACCAAGACCCACACCTGCGGCAACCACAGAGTAAGCTTTAATCATATCACTACCTGAACCATCACTTGCAAATGCTGCTGTCGCAATTGCAACCATCAAAAATAGAATCTTCTTCATCGAAGTTCTCCTCATAATAAATTGTTTTTCAAAATCCGTTCGGCTTGCGTATCCCTACTTATCATTTTGAAGTAGGTATTATAGCGCAAAAAACTTAAAATTAACCCAAATCTCGAAATAGAATTCTTTGAATTTATATTATGCTCTCATTCATGGGATTTACATCAAATTTGAGTCGCACCTGTAGGTTCGGCGATAATTTTATCTAAAGCCCAAGAATGCGATGGTGCAAAGTCATGAATTTCTATTTCGAGATTTGGGTTAACCTTGTATTCAAACTTTTTCTATAAAACCTAACTCAATTTTATTGCCGTTTTGACCTAAAATCTTCACTTTAATCTTTTCACCCTCAGAGAGTACATCTTCAACACGCTCTACTCTCTCGTCAGAAAGCTTAGAAATATGAAGCAAACCGTCTACACCGCCGGGCAACTCGACAAATGCACCAAAATCAACGATACGACGCACTACGGCATCAAAGACCTGTCCCTCTTTAAACTCCGGTACAGCGCGCTTTTTATCGCTACTTTTTTGAGCAAGCTCTTTGACATAATCGGCTGCCTCACTCACACTGATATCATCACTTCCCTCAATTTTAACCACACCGTTACTACGATCAAGATCAATCTTGACACCGAATCGTTCAATAATCTCTTTAATATTTTTCCCACCCTGACCGATAATGGCGCCAAAGGTTGAGCTATCAAGCTCAAAAGTTTCGACTGATGGAAGCGCATCAGAATTGAGTACAATCTCATCAGCAGCACGCTGCATAATATCTAAGATATGATCGCGCGCCTCTGATGCTTGAGCAATCGCCTCTTTGAGAATCGCACGATCAACGCCACCAAGTTTGATATCCATTTGAAGCGCGGTAATTCCGTCACGACTTCCCGCTATTTTAAAATCCATATCCCCGTCATGATCTTCAAGTCCCATAATATCAGTCAAAATGGCATATTTCTCCCCCTCAACAACCAATCCCATCGCCACGCCGGCAATCAGTTTCTTGATCTCTATCCCTGCTGCTTGTAGCGCAAGAGAACCCCCGCACACCGTCGCCATCGAAGAGGAACCGTTCGACTCTAATATCTCCGATACAAGGCGTACCGTTTGACCTTTTGTAAGTTTAAAGGAGGGTTCGAGTGCCCGTTTGGCAAGATTCCCGTGTCCGAGTTCTCTTCTGCCCGGTGCCCTGAGCATCGAAGCCTCACCCACACTAAAGCCCGGGAAGTTATAGTGCACCATAAAGTTTTCATAGAGTGTCTCTTTAGAGGTCAGAAGATCATAACTTTGTGCATCCTTGCTGTCACCGAGGGTCAAAGCAATGAGCGCTTGTGTTTGTCCCCTCGTAAAAAGGCAAGAGCTATGGACACTCGGTAAAATATTGGTTTCGATCTCGATCTCTCTCACATCTTTCAAGCCTCTTCCGTCGGCTCGTTTTCCCTCTTCCAAGATCATCGATCTAACGCGTTCTTTTTTGACAC
This sequence comes from Campylobacterales bacterium, assembly GCA_027023405.1. Taxonomy (GTDB): domain Bacteria; phylum Campylobacterota; class Campylobacteria; order Campylobacterales; family QNZT01; genus QNZU01. The sequence goes on along the minus strand of JALVVN010000038.1, from coordinate 27,810 downwards.
GCATCAAACTACTCTCGATACGCTTTTCATCCCACTCATCCTTCTCTTTGGCAATCTCTTTGGCAATTTTATGTAGTTCTATCGCGCGTTCCGATTTTGCCATGCTTTGGAGTGCTTGATTGATCGCATCCGCATAGTGTGTACGAATATACTCCGTAATACTCTCATCGATCACTTGTGTCGTGATCTCTAACTCACTCTGTGCCTTTTGATACGGCAACCATCTCTCACGATACTGCTTAGAAGCCTCCGCAATCGCACGATTTGCGATGGAGAGAGCTTCGAGTGTCTCTTCGCTGCTGAGTTCATTGATAGCGTGTTCACCCTCAACAGCGCCGGCAATCGTCCGCATCTCAATCATCAATAGTTCATTATCCACACCTGAAACCAATAGATCAAGACTACTTTTAGAGAGCATCTCCTGGTCGGGATTGATAACAAAATCTCCGTCAACTCGCCCCACTCTTACACTTGCTACCGCTTTAGAGAGTGGAAGATCACTCAAAAAGAGTGCGGCAGAGGCAGCATTGACAGCCATGGTTTGCAAATCGACACGCTCATCTGCACTTAAAACCAATAGCGTCACCTGTGTCGGATAGCGATAACCCTCAGGGAAAAGTGGACGAATACTCCGATCGACAATCCGTGAAGTTAATGTCTCAAAATCACTCGGTCGCGATTCCCGCTTAATATAACCTCCGGGAATTTTGGAGACAGCATACGCTTTTTCGACATATTGCACCGTGAGAGGTAAAAACTCCTCCTCAACCTGTTCCTCTTCATAGGCAACCGTCGCTAAAATGACAGCATTTCCTTCCCTGAGCAATACCGCTCCGCTCGCCTGCCTCGCAACCTTGTCAATCTCAAAAATCTGCTCTTTACCATTAACCTCTATCTCAACAATGTGACTCACTCACTCTCCTTTGTATTTGGCACAAAGTGCCTATCTTGCTCTAACAACTCAATCACCATTCGCTTTTTAGGGCGATAAAACTGCTCATAATAGTACTCTGTGGTGATAAAGTAGAGCATCTTTTTTACTACATAAATTCTATCAACAATTAAATCAAGCGAACTAAAAAGATCATCGGCGATAACCGGTACCCCAAGTGAAATCTTTTTTGCTCCGAGATTGAGAACCGACTTGATCGCACAGAGTGTACTCAATCCGGTCTCACATCCCTCATCAATCAAAAGAATATTACGATTCTCAATCTGCGTCAACGGTAAACCGAAACGAAATTGATTTATCTTTTGTATAATACTCTTATCATGAATTCGTTGCGCCTCCTCATAGATATAATTTTCATCGATCTCAAAGGAGTCTATTAATGCCGTATACATCACAATCTCTTTGGTTTCACTCACCATAGCGATCTCACACTCATCATTTTCTGGGGCAAGTATCGGTGCCACTATAAGAAGATCATACTCCAAGTCAAGTGCATTGGCTATCGTTGAAGTGATCTCGACAGCGCCACGAGAGAGTGCCAACAATAGCCACCTCTCTTTACGCATCAACTCATGGGGTAAAACCGCTAAAAGCTTCTGTGCCGCATCGCGTCGATCGGTAAAAAAATAGTCATTAGATTCGAAACTTTTTGGCATAATCACTCTCTGGAAATTGTCTTTGGATCTCCTCTGGACTAAAGGTAAATCGAAAGTTTTGGGCATACTGCTTTAAAATCTCATACGCTTCGTTAATCTCGCGCATTTTACTATCTTTTTCATTAAAATCACTATGGTGCTTTTTACTTAACTCCAAATAGCGTTCCCGAATCTCCTCTATCGAAACAAACGGAGGGAGCCCTAGCACCTCCAAAGCTCCAAGGAGTTCCTTTCTAAAAGTGCTATCCACTACTACTTTGCCAATCCACTTAATCCCTGCGAAAGGATCAGTGTTTTAAGATCATTGTCATAAAACTGCACACCTAGACCGATAAAGGCATTTGCCGCATCGGGATTGAGGAAGTTGTCATATCCACCATAAATATTGAGATGTTTTAAGAGTGTGTAACGGGCACTGAGCTTTGCATGCGCTTTATCACCTCGTACATCATTTTGCGCATTCATATCAAAGAGCTCTGCCGAAGCTTTGAACTGCTTGTCAAAGAGGTAGTAATCCACACCTGCCCCTACCGTACTCTCTATCAATCCGGCACGAAGTGTCACATCATCATAGCGTTTTGCAATTTGCGCAGATACTAATACTTTCCCATCTTCATGTTTTTTAGGCTCAATCACACCACCATCATCACTTAAACGAGAATAATCATCCATTCCCACGACGGAGAAGCGATAACTTTTGGTATCACTTGGCTTATAATTAAGCGATAGGTACCCTTTGGTATATTTATCATGTGCCATCGCTTCGCCGTGCATCGATACCTCTAGCTGAATCTTATCCACCGCGTCCAAGAGTGTATCCACCTTTTCAAAGGCATCTTTTCCTTTGGAAAAAAAGTGCCCCGCCTCTTGGAGTGAATTGTTCAGCGGTTGACGATTTTGTTCCAGGAGAGTCTGTAACTCCTGCGCGATAGCGGCATATTTATCGGCAAGTGCCGGTACTTTAGTACGCAGTGCCTTGCTCGTTGAGCGAAGGTCACCTACCAATGTCGCAATATCTTGCATGATGTGTGGTAACTTACCGTTAATGAGATCAGCGGTCTTAGAAAACTTTTGGCTTGTTTGACTTAAATTCTCTGCCATTTGATTGAAGTTGTCGACCGCTTGATTAAGCCTGCCTAGCTTTGTAAACTCTCGTAGATCAGCAGTTACTTTATTGATATTGGCAAAACTCTCCTTGAGGTCCATGCGGGTTCGATTATCCAATACTTGATGAAAATCGGCAATAAAAGATCGAAACTCATCTGCCGCTTTTGCCATTGAATCGCTCGCCTGATCAATGGATGCCAACCCCTTCACCGCTTGAATTTGCGACTGATCTTGCAAAAATTGCGTCGCGTGTCCCAAATGAATACCGGCATACTTCCCACCTAGCATCGACTCTTGCATCGGCATCAAGCGGGAATCCTCCGGTAATTTCACACCTTCGTTGATAAAGATCTTCGCCTTTATCTTGTCGCCATCGATAGTCAAATCCTTAATATAACCAACATCGATACCATTTGCCTTGACTTTAGAATTGGGCTCCAAACCGGCAGCGTTATCCAGCATCGCATAGATTGTATAGCCCTTTTTCGTCATATTTTTGAAGCTATTAACCTGTGTGGTCAAAAAGAAGAGAAAAAGTATGGCACTAAAGACTAATAGACCGACTTTAAACTCATTTTTCATCGAATATTCCTTATTAATTGTAAGTTTTGCATCCCTATAACCTCTCTTTTATCATTTTCGTCTAATTTGTCCTCTTTATTAAACTCATATTTCATACCGCCAAATGGAGAGAACCTTACGAAAAAGAGTATCCCCCTACGCACAACAGAGTGCGCTCCCTCACTCGTAAGGTTCGGTGTCGTGCTCTCTTTGTAACGGAACATATAGTCCCAACACTTTCGCTTCATCTTCCATCCGATACTCCACTCTTTGGTAAAGTGGTTTTCAAAATCATAATCGTATGAAGCAAAAATATTATAATCATGACTCACTTTCGATTCACCGTAAAGTGTCACAAAATTGCTATTTGTATCAAAGCGTTTATACTCATATGTGTGATCCAAACGAAGATAATAGCGATCCTTGTGATAGTTGAGACCTGATTGCAATTTTCGTATTTTACCATATTCATGTGAATAAAAGAGTGTATTGTAAATTGTGAGGTACTTTTTGGGCTTGTAGATGATCTGATTTTCACTATCTCCATATTTATAGTGAGAAGAATCGTTGTAGATCGTCTGTACAAAACGGTGATAGAAAAAGTTCCATCCTTGATGATCATACAAATATTGACTCACCTTAAGCGTCACATTTTTTGTTTCAGTGTTAAAGGTGACAAAGGGGGCAAAATAGCCACTTTTATGCTCGAAACTCGGCACAATATAGCTAAGCTGTGCTTGAATATTGTGCACAAACGAGGGATAGATACGACTCAAATCGGTTGAGAATTGCAACTTGTGATAGTTACTAAAATAGTTGGCAGTGTCACTTTGCGTTTTGTCAATCCGATTGGTATAGCGTACTTTGGAATAGTAGAGGTTTTCAGAGAGTTGAAAGTTAAGATACTCCGAAAAAAAGTGGTGATAAAAGGTCACAGGCAGAGAAAATTCTTGCCACAGTGCATTTAACCCCTCACGACGATAGTTATGTTTGAAGTGGTAATCAAAAGAGTAGAGAAGATTGGGGATTTTCATCTCTTTGGAATAGCGATGATATTGAAATTCAGGTAAACTTTGCAGGGTATCGGCATTACTGATCTTTTCTGTATCGATAAAGTATTTGAGATAGGTACCCAAATAGTTATTATCATTTTGCAAAAAGTAGTTCAATTTAGAGGTTGCAAGCTTTGAGCTAGCAAGATGTGAACTGTGATCAAGGTTGATAAAATCAATATCATTGAGATAGATCGCATCAATCCAGAGTGCATCATTCCAGTGATAGCGTTGCAACAATCTGCTCGTTTTTCCAAAGAGTTGACGATTTTCATATTTAAACTTCGCACCAAAGTGCTCACTGTTTTCAAGATGATGTCGCTTGGTATAGTTGTGATTCTCTTTGAAGTACCCTAACTTAATATTTCCCTTGGAGTGATTACTATCGACAAAACGAAAATTGGAGTAGAGCCCGAATCCTCGATTGAGACGAATCTGTGGATCGAATTCGAGATCCCAGTTGGCTTGAGGTGCAATATAGTAAGGCGCGACAAAGAAGATATTTTCTCGATTTTCATATCCCAAAATCGGGCGCAAAAAACCGCTTCTACGATGTTTGTTGGTCGAAAAACCGAACCATGGTAGATAGAGGATCGGAACACCGTTGACATAAAATGTGGGGTGATGTAGGGAGATATACTCCTTTTTCTGGTTGTAATACCCCTCCTTGAAGCGAATATACCAGGCAGGATCACTGCGATCACAGCTGGATATCGTACTCTTTTTCAGACGATAAATTCCATTTTTGAGTTTGGCTTGCTCTGTATCAAACCACATATGAGAGGGCTCATCATATGCAAAAAGTTTTTGCGTCGTCGATCGGCGATCTTTGAGATTGAAACGACTCTGACTCAAATGCACCATTTGAGAACCTTTTTCGCTCATCGTCACATCACCTTTGAGATCCAGCCATCCACTCTGCCGATCGTATGTCGCACTATCTGCTCGAAAGATACGATCTTTAGAGTAGATCATCACACCACCGGTCGCATAAGCAACACTCCCGTTATAATCGATCCGCTTCGCCAAGAGCTCATATCGCTCTATCGAACTCGCCCAAAGAGCCGTCGAAACTGAAAAGATAAGAGTACTAACGAACGCTGTGCGTCTCATCATCAATCACAATCGTTTTAGACATCTTATCGTGCCAAGTCTCTAATAGGGGATTAAATTTTGCCCAAACAAAACCGAGATAGAAAAAGATCTCACTCACTACACGCCACAGGGCACGCAAAAATGCTTCATACCATGTCGGGGTGTCAAGATAGTCACGATCGACTACGCGAATCTTCAATGCCATCTTTCCAAGTGTCTGTCCATAGAGAGCGACAAAGATCGTTTGATAAAGAATTTTCACTAAAAGAATATAGGCAAATATCTGATTCATAAAGAGGGAGAGACTATAGAGATCAGATCCGTAGCCATTAATCTCATCGAAGAAAATAATATAAAAAAGTAGCGAAATGAGAACATCATCAATCGCAAATGCCCAAGCTCTCTTTGAAAAAGAGGCTAATACAATCCTCTCTTGATGTAGTTTCTCGACTATTTTATCCATTATTTACGAAAGTGCCTGATAAGCGATATCCATTCGACACTGTTTTCCCATAAAGTGGACATGAGCCGCAAGCTCATAGGCTCGATCCCTTGCCTCTTGAATCGACTCTCCCAATCCGACACAAACAAGAACCCGTCCACCGGTTGCAAATATTTTACCGTCAATTTCACTCACTCCCGCATAGGAGATATGGCAATGCTCACGCAAATGTGGATCGACTATCTCATCCACAATAATTTCAGCCGGTTTAGAGGATTTGTAGGGGTAGTCTTGACTCGCCATCACCACCCCTACACACTTTTGCTCGCTGATCTCGATATCCAATTCATTCAGCTTACCACTTGCTCCTTTATCAAAAAGCTCAAACACACTACTTCGTATAAGCGGCATCAAAATTTCACACTCCGGATCGCCAAAACGCACATTATACTCCAGTACTTTGACCTTTGAATCGACGATCATCAGTCCCATAAAGAGCACACCTTCATAGGGCATCCCCTCTGCCTGCATACCTTTGAGCGTCGGTTTGACCACCTCTTCCTCAATTGCACGATAGAGTGCCTCATCGATCAGCGGAGTGGGAGCGTAAGCGCCCATACCGCCGGTATTGGGTCCCTGATCACCATCCAAAAGTCGCTTATGATCTTGCGCGGCAGGCAGAAGTTTATACTCTTCACCGTCACAGATGGCAAAAACCGAAAGCTCATATCCATCCAAAAACTCTTCTACAATGACCCGTTTACCCGCATCACCAAAGCTCTCACCACTGAGCATCCCTTTGGCAGCCTCCTTTGCCTCTTCATGCGACTGCGCAATAATCACACCCTTCCCTGCACACAATCCATCCGCTTTGACGACAATCGGTGTACTTAATGAGTCGATAAATTGTGACGCCTCGTCAATGTTATCTGTCTCAATATATCGTGCTGTCGGAATCTCATACTTTTTGAGAAAATTTTTCATAAATACTTTGCTTCCCTCAAGCTGACTCGCTGCTTGACTCGGACCAAAGATCTTCAAGCCGGCTGCTTTAAAGCGATCAACCACACCATCCACAAGCGGCGCTTCAGGTCCGACAATCGTCAAATCTATCATCTTCTCTTTCGCACTCTCAATGAGTGAGTCGTAACTTTCATAGGAGATATTCTCTCCGATCTTCGCCGTCGCACCGTTACCGGGCGCAAAATAGATCTTGTCCACTTTTTCATCTTGTGATAAAGCTAAACCGATAGAGTACTCTCTACCACCGCTACCGATGATCAAAACATTCATGAAAAATCTCACTTATATAGATAGTTTAATTACCCGAGGAAGCGTTCCATATGTAGATGAAGCCCTTAAAGCTCAAAAATTAGGAATGACCCTCTCTTTAGGGGCAATTTCTAGCCGAAGCATCATCGAAGCCGCCGCACACCGAGAGGATACAAATTCCAACTACAAGTAATGTGTTAGACTCTCGTTTTTTATGGGTGTCGCATCCCTCAGGCAAATAAAATTATAGCCAAATATTCTTACAAGCGATGGGATTATGAGAAAATTTGTTTTGAACCTCGCTAATCTCCTCCACAACCACCGCTACAACCGCTACTACAAGAGGAGTCACCTCCACCAAAAAAGCCACCTGAATCACTATCCCCTCCAAAGAATCCGCCATCAGCACTGTTGCCACTCGCACCGACACACCCCGATGCACAACCGATATCGGTCGCGCAGTAGCCCGCACATCCGCTCTTACCATCCTGCGATGAAGATTGATAGGGTGTATGCCGGCAATCAAGCCTGTATTTGAAACCATTCTCAATATTGAGAAGCGTATCTATAGCAAAAAGAAGTGGCAATTTATTTGGTTTTTTGGGATTGATATTTGCTTTTGCACATGCCAATCGCCATGCGCGTTTGATACCCTCTGTCGCCTGCGATTTTTGAGGCATCGCCTCCGTGGGTGTATGGTGCAAAAATCGACCCAAGGCTTGATCGCAAAACTTCTCATAGGCACGCGTGAAGAGGATAAATTCATGCCATAGCACATCAACGATTTCAGAGGGCATCGCCACCATCTTCCCTTTGGCAAGATTGCAGATATAGAAATAGTCTCTCATCGCCTCTGCCACTTTTTGTAAATCATCATCACTCAAATAGTCATGCTTCTTTTTGACGCGCTCAAGGAGCATCGAAGGAAATTGGTAGTTTTCAATAAATTGCAACTGTCTTTTTTGTCTCTGTTTTCTCCAAAGATAGAACCCACCGGCTCCTACAACAATAGGCACTATGATATTAACCATTTTCCCCTCCATTAAGCTTCTTCGCCAAATCGATACACGCTGGAATCGTCGGCTGTTGTGCTTTCATAAAATCTATCTCTTTAGGCATGGCACTAGCGGTCACATCACCAATCACCACCGCTTGATATCTTCGATCCCACTCAAATCTTTTAAAAAAACACTCTATTGTAGAGGGGGAGGAGAAGATAATGATTGCTCCCGATGGAGGCGCTTTGAGTTTGGGATCTTCATTGCAAATCGTTTCATAAGCGACCATCTCATGAAGATCGACACCGTTTTGCATTAAAATTTGATTGAGTTTGGAGGTCACTTTTTTGGGGCGTACAAAAAGCACCCGTTTGCCTTGAAGCCGATCTTTGATCTCTGTGGCAAAACGATCACCGTAAGAGTTTTTTGCCTCATAGACAACCCTTCCGCCGTGCTCTTCAATAGATTTGGATGTGGCAATTCCGATCGCATATGCGGGAACGCTGCGCCACTGATCCGTCACCCTATCGATCGCTTCAACACCGTTTTTAGAGGTAAAGATCAGCGCGTCGATCTCGCGTAGATCGACTGATGGTTCCAAAAATCGGAACGCAATCACAGGCAGATTTTTCGCTCCTTCATAGCACTTCTGACTCAGAATATAGATCGCTCTCATACTAACGCAACTTTTGGATAATACCTGCTATCGTTTCAAACGCTTGTTGATAGGTTTGAGCACTTTGGAGGTCAAAATTTTCAAAAGCTTTCTCATCAAAAGGATTACCCTGATGGGAGAGTGCGATATAGACATACGCCTTATCAAAACCGATCGCCAACGGCTCCTCCTCCAATCCACTCAACTTATCAACAAAAGTACTATCAACATTACCGTAAAGTTGCCATGATCCGTAATGCTCACCCCGTTTCCCCTTGGCAAAAAAGCTCTGCATCTCTAAATCATCGTGTGCCACCTGATCTCTGAGTCGATCACTCACAACTGCCCCTTGGTAGGGATTGGGTTTGTCAATAATCACAAAATAACCCTCAAATCGATTTTGATTGAGCCGTTCTACCGAAGCATTCTCTTTGGTATCGAATGCCAACACCACAAAAGCTATATGCGTCTGCTTATCTCCAAAACCGTTTATCACTGTGTAGTTTTTAATCGACGGCGCAAAGAGTGGAGAGTGTTTTATCTGATCTCCGTTAATCGCATCTTTTTGGTAGTGATACCCACAACATGCCTGGGCAATCGGACTCAAAATATGCGCCTTAAACAGTTCAGGATAGTGACTCTTTGGTGTAGCACGCATAATCACAAAAGTGCCGGCTCCTATCATCAATAGCGCGACAATGACTCCCGGAAGCTTGAAAAATTTGGCAAAGAGCAGAAAAACTGTGATGGCTAAAACAAGCGAAATCCAAATGGTTTGTTTGCGTTTTTGTTCAAAAGTTCTTGCGGGTTGAAGTTTTTGATAAGCAGGCTTTAGTTTCTTTTCATAAAGTGTCTGTAGATCGGGTTCACACCCTGCCCCCTCTGAGACACTCCATAATAGTACAAGCCCAAAAAGAACATGAAAAAAAAGCTTACCCATTCTACACTCCTTTAAAGATTAGATCACCGCACCAACGAATATAGTGACATTTTGATACAGTGATTTTGTTCATAATCAAGGCAGATTTTTGTAGCACTAGCCTTAGCTAATGCAAGAAAATCTAACGCAGAGTATGGACAAAAGCACTGTACCCTTCGGAGAGTACGGGAAGAAGCGATCTATACGCCAGAAAATTTTTGAATTAACTAGTTAGTCCTGCAAATTTTCTAACGCATATCTCACTTCTTCCCGTGCTCTCAGAATGTCACTATATTCGTTGGTGCGGTGATAAACTACTCCCACTCAATCGTTCCCGGCGGTTTAGAGGTAATATCATAGACGACACGATTAATCCCCTCTACTTCGTTGATGATGCGATTGGAAATCGTATCAAGCAATTCATGAGGAATATGTGCAAAGGTAGCGGTCATGCCATCGACACTCTCAACCATTCTGACACACACCGTGTTTTCGTAGGTTCGGTTATCGCCCATCACACCGACGCTCTTAACATTGAGTAGCACGCAAAACGCTTGCCACACTTTGTTATAGTAGTCATGGCTCTTTAGCTCTTCGATCATGATGGTATCGGCAGCTCTGAGCATCTCCAAATCTGCTGCATTGACCTCACCCATAATGCGAATCGCCAATCCCGGACCTGGGAAAGGGTGACGATTGATCATCTCTTCAGGTAATCCAAGCTCCAACCCTAACTTTCTCACCTCATCTTTAAAGATCTCTCGGAGCGGTTCAATAAGCTCAAACTCCATCCAATCGGGTAACCCACCTACATTATGGTGTGATTTAATCGTCTTGCTAGGACCTTTTACCGAAACAGACTCGATCACATCTGTATAGAGTGTACCCTGCGCCAAAAAGCTGATATCATCAAACTTTTTCGCCTCTCTCTCAAAAACGGTGATAAAGGTCTCACCGATGATCTTTCGCTTCTGCTCCGGATCACTCACCCCTTTGAGTTTAGCTAAAAACTCTTCACTTGCATCAACCGTGATAAGTTCGGCATGGAGGCGATTTTTGAACATATTTTCCACCTGCTCCCGCTCATTGGCACGAAGCAGACCGTGATCGACAAAAACCGGTATCAACTGATCCCCAATCGCCTCATGTAAGAGTGCGGCGACCACAGAGCTATCCACACCGCCACTCACACCACACAAGACCTTTTTGTCACCCACTCTCTCTTTGATCTTTGCGATCTGCTCTTTGGCAAAACTTCCCATATTCCAACTATCTTCACAACCACACAATTTGATAGCAAAGTTTTTCAAAATATCCTTACCATACTCGCTATGGTGTACTTCAGGGTGAAATTGCAACGCATAGACTTTGCGATTTCCATCCATAATCGCTGCATATTGAGAGTTTTCAGAAGAGGCTACTTTCACAAAACCATCGGGAAGCATATCGACACGATCGGCATGACTCATCCAAACAATCTGATCATTGGGAGTATCTTCAAAGAGTACACACTCCTCCTCAAAATGGAGCTTTGCTTTGCCGTACTCATGGTTTTCAGAGGGAATCACCACACCACCAAAATGCTGTGTAATGAGCTGCATCCCATAGCAGATTCCCAAGATAGGCACACCCATGTCAAAAATGGCACTGTCGGGGTGGTAGGCATTGTCATCATAGACCGATGCGGGACCGCCACTGAGAATAATCCCTTTAGGGCTCTTTGCTTTTAAACTATCCGCTGATTCATGATAGGGATAGATTTCGCAATAGACACCACTCTCGCGAAGTCGTCTTGCAATGAGTTGTGTATATTGTGATCCAAAGTCTAGTATGACAATCGGGACTTGCTTCATCAATTTCCTTCTAGCTAGTAATATTTGTGGCGATCTTAGTAAAACTTTACTTTACCGGCTCTTTAAAATGAGAGTTAACTTAAAATGCTCTCTTTTCACTCATTTAAGAGTCAATCAAGATCTCCCGCTGTCCTTTGGTATTGGGCGCGGAGAGAACTCCCGCCATCTCTAACTGCTCAATGATGGTCGCTGATCGATTATATCCGATCTGAAGGCGTCTTTGGAGATAACTGATAGAGGTCTTTCTATCTGTCAAAACCACCTGTTTCGCCTCTTCAAAGAGTTCATCAAAGTTACCGGTATTACCCTTTTTTGAACCGTCGGCACTGCTTCCTGCACCATCATCTCCGTCAACCAAGAAACTTGGATCATACTCCACCTCTCGCTGGACTTTGAGAAACTCAACGATCTGCTCAATCTCCTCTTCCGTCACAAAAGGCGCATGCAGACGGATAATTCCTGAGCTACCCGGCGGTGTAAAGAGCATATCACCCCGACCCAACAGTGACTCTGCACCCTGCGCATCGAGAATGATTTTTGAGTCGATCTTCTGCCCTACTTTAAAGGAGATTCGACTCGGGAGATTGGCTTTGATAAGTCCGGTAACCACATCTACAGAGGGGCGCTGTGTCGCAACGATCAGATGAATACCGGCGGCTCTTGCCATCTGCGCGAGTCTTGCGATATAAAACTCCACATCCTTACCGCTGGTCATCATCAAATCCGCCAACTCATCGATAATAATAACGATATAGGGAAACTCCTCTCTCCCCTCCTTTTTCGCCTTTTCATTGTAGTTTTCAATATTTTTGGTCTTGGTATTGGACATCAACTTATAGCGCTTCTCCATCTCAACGACCATATTTGCCAATGCCGTAATCGCCTGCTTGGGCTGTGTAATAACCGGTGTCAGGAGATGTGGAATATCGTTATAGATAGAAAACTCCAGCATCTTAGGATCGATCATCAAAAGTTTGAGCTGATCGGGGGAGTTTCGATAGAGCAGTGAAATAAGCATCGAGTTTACACCCACCGACTTACCGCTTCCCGTCGTACCGGCTATTAAAAGATGCGGTAGCTTTTTGAGATCGGTGACGAAAGGATTTCCGACGATATCCTTACCCACTGCCAGCGTCAATGGAGATGAGGAGGTTTTAAAGAGTTTTGATTCGAGGATCTCTCTTAAGTAAATTGTTTGTGTTTGACTGTTGGGAATTTCAATGCCGACCACATCTTTGCCGGGGATCGGTGCTTGGATACGGATCGTCTCTGCCCGTAGTGCCATCGCAAGATCATCTTGAAGGTTGAGAATTTTGGAAACCTTAATGTGTGCAGCTGGTTTAAATTCAAAAGTGGTGACGATCGGTCCCGAATAGGTGCGTACCACATCCCCTTCTATCTTAAACTGACGCAACTTTTCGAGTAGGTCTTTGATCTTGGTATCGATCTCACTCTCATTGACATGGGCTCTTCGTTTAGGCGGTGTTTTGAGAAAATCGAGATAGGGAAGTTTGAAGTTTTTCGGTTTTTTCACCTTCCCTTTCTCTACCTGCTTCGCCAATATCTGCTCATTCTCCTCCAGCACTTTGACGATCGGTGTGCTTTTTGCCGGCGGTGTCGGTTCTTTTTCTGGTTTTGGTGCCTGAGTAGCACGCTTCGTCTCATCTTTTTGAGGAGCTGACTTTTGCGCCTCATCTAAAAGCTCCAAAGACTCTCTATCCAATGCACCTAATGCCGCTTCACTTTGTGCATCTCGCTCCCGTGCCGCCAAAAGCTCATCGATTTCGCTAATCGTATCGAGTGTCAACCCCTGTGTAGGCTCTTGTACGGTTCTCTGTTTTGTAGGTGTAGGTTCTGTAACGATCACTCTTTTGACCTCACGCTTCTGATGACGCTCTTTCGCCAGACTCTCTTCAAACTCCACAAACTCATTTTCAGGAGGGAAAAGAAAGGTATCTATCCGTTCAACCCACTCATCAAACCATCGTCGAATACGCACCGCATTGGTCAAGTCCTCAATCGTTGCATTGAGCATCAGCAGTGTCGAGAGTACAATCGAAGAGAGGATAAAGAGCCATATACCGATATCTCCGATATATCCTCTCAAAAAGCCGTTCACACTCCGACCAAATGCACCATCTAGATCGGGTGAAAAAATTTTGGCTTGAAACAGGAGAATAGCAAAAAACATTAAGGAGCCTAATAGCATAAAGTGAGAAAGCTCAAGAGTCAAACGACTCTCTTTGTAGATTAAGTAGGCGGGAAAAAGAAGCATAAATGGGTAAATGTAGCCGATAAAACCAAAAATATGATGATTCCAATGTCCCCATAGACTACCTATTGCACCCACCATCGGTGCATCGGGAAACATTGTCGAAATCCCCATAAAAAGCAACACAAAGATCGATAAGACAAATAGCAGTTCTCTTAAAATAGCTTAACCTTTTTCTCTTGATTATACAGAGAAAAAAATTAAAAAACCTCTATTTTAGATAGTTCAATAGCGAAAGTGAATTGACCTTTGCAATCGTGGACATCATCGCTTGATAATTGAGTGTCACCTGCTGGTACTTTGTCACAGTTTCCGCAATATCAATATCGGATATTTTTGATTGAAGTTGGGTTGTATGAAGCTTCAGCGTATCCGCTTTCTGACCCTCTTTCTCCAGTGAGTTTGAGAGTGTACCGATCTTGGAGTGTGCATTACTCAGATGCGCATCTATCGTGTCAATTTTATCAATCGCACTCTCAATTGTCATATTTTTGAGATGATTTTGATCATCTCCCGGGTTACGAATCGCATACTTCACCGCATTGATAATATGATCTAAATCTTTAAAGAGGTCAATTTGCGGATCTTTGTCGATAATCGCATGATTGCTCATAAAAGCGATCGAACGCTTTTGTGTCGCACTGTCAGCCTCTTTATCAAAGATCGAAAATTTAAAAGGCTTCTCTGAGCTCGTTTTATCTTGAATCTGGACTCTTCCACTTGGATCAAGACCGACATCTACTTTTTGCTTGGCAACTTTGATGGCATTGTCAATCCCCTCTTTATCAGCACTTGCCGGTATTTCACCACTCACTGCCAAAGCGATAATATTATCAAGCTGTCCAAGTGTCAAATTATCCGCTTTTGTCGGCACGGGTGCGTGTGTCGTCTCATCTAGCGAAGCGTCGTAGATCGGATAGCTATTTCCATCAATTGTAAAACGAGAACTATCACTGAGATCGACACTCACACTATGATCAACACCGCCAATATCCGTCACTCTCATCTCAAAACCCGCACCATCTAAAGGTTTTGATGCAATTTGACTCAGTGTCGTTGAGGGTGTTGCCACCGCACCATCAGCCAAAAGGGGAATATTACCCAAAAGCGAACTCCCGCTCTTTTGAAAATAAGCTGAATCATCAACCCCATCGATAGCAAAATCAAGATGACTCTGATTGAAATTGAATTTTTGTGTCAAATCGCGCACACTATTCACATCTTCCGATGATGCCACCATTTGAAAATCGAGTTTGGAAGCACCTTTTTGCTTATCTTGGACAACAATCACACCCTGCTGATTCAATGAAACATCCACATCATTGCCATAACTGTCCGAAATCTTCTGCATCAATGTCTCAAAAGTATCATCCTTTGAGAGTGTTATTTTACTCTTAATATTTTCACCGTCATGGTTGATGCCGTTGAGATAAAAGTGATAATTGCTACTCTCCTCTCCTAGCAGATCAGAGATATGACTCTCTTTAGTTATCTGCGTACCGTCACTCCCTTTCAATACAACATTGCTACTCACCGATTTGGTCGCACTCTCATCGATTCCATAAAGAAGAGTCGCGCCGTCAATACTATAGGGCATTGTACGACGATTGTCTAACTCAACCGTAAGGGGCTTATCATTACCGTGATAATTTCCCGTTTCATCCACCGGCTTGACGCCGACTGCTGTCCCGCTAAAGAGATAGTGCCCATCGATAGAACTATTGGCTAAGCGTCTGAGATTATCCCTCTCAGTCTCTAGTGTCTGCGCCAAACTTTGTAAATTGTGTGCATCCAGCGTACCGTTTGCCGCTTGGATTAAACGGGTATGAATATTTTGAATCGATTCATGCATACCGCTCAAAGCACTGTCACTGGCATCCGTGATCATTTTTGTTTGTGTGATGCGATCTTTGATATTGGCATAACTGTTGATTTGACTATCTAAACGCATAGACTCAATATAGATACTGCTATTTTGATAAGGCTTATCTATCTGTTTGCCTGACGAGATTTGACTTGTCATACGCTCAATCTGCCCTTTGGCATCTGACTGATTACGAATGAATTGACTATAAATGCTATCTTGTAAAATACGCATATTACACTCCTAACATATAGAGGTTCCTATCGTTAAGATCGGCAAAAATTGGCAAAAGCGTACAAAAATCAATTCTTTCTTGCAATTTGCTTGAATTTTAAGTAAAAAAGTGTATGATTTTCACTTCTTAGAGAAATTTA
The DNA here is from genome assembly GCA_027023405.1 of Campylobacterales bacterium. GTDB lineage: Bacteria > Campylobacterota > Campylobacteria > Campylobacterales > QNZT01 > QNZU01. Next base: position 11,738 of record JALVVN010000038.1, on the reverse strand, counting down.
TTTTAAAAAGAGAGGATTTTCTATTATGAAGAAAGCTGAATTTATCGACGCGGTTGCGGCGAAGACAGGTCTATCAAAGAAAGATACTGCAAGCGCACTAGATGCAATGCTCGAGACGATTGAAGAGGCGTTGGTTGCGAAAAAAAGTGTAAGTTTTATTGGATTTGGTACATTTTCTACCGCTGAAAGAAAAGCAAGAACCGCACGCGTACCCGGAACCGGTAAAGAGGTAAAAGTTCCTGCAACAACTGCTGTTAAATTTAAAGTTGGTAAAAAACTCAAAGACGCTGTTGCCGGCAAATAAGTCGCGCTGACAAAGCTGTTTCTAAGGGATAGTATTGTACTATCCCTTTTTTAATTTGATAACTTATTATTGTTGTGCCTGGGTGGTGAAATTGGTAGACACGTCGGATTCAAAATCCGATGGCAGCAATGCCGTGCCGGTTCGAGTCCGGCCCTAGGTACCACTTATCTATTTTAATCTTAATCTTTCTTCAAAATCTTCTCTTTGGTGCATCTTTCACATTGATCAGCACTTTGATATGCTCAACTACCTCCACCAAATCTTTTTGCAACTCCATCACCTCAAAGATATCTTTATAGGCAAAGGGAGACTCATCGAGTGTTGCCTCTTCTACCGTTCCTTTGATTCCCTGCATCGCTTCTTTAAATGCCACCATATCGATACACTCTTTGGCTCTGTTTCGACTCATCACCCGTCCCGCACCGTGAGATGAGGAGCAGAGAGCGTCGCGATCTCCTTTACCCCTGACGATAAATGAGCCGTCACGCATATTTCCCGGTATCACACCCATCATCCCCTCTTCAGCATGTGTCGCACCCTTGCGATGTATCCACTCACCGCTACTTTCATCAAATTCGGCGTGGTTGTGGTTACGGTTGATAAATCGACTCTCATCTTCAAAGACAAAAGGATACTGCGTGCCAAAAATCTCATTTAACCCCTCAACGATTCTTTGGATCATCAATTTTCTATTTTCAAGCGCGAAATAGAGTGCAAAATTGAGATCTTTGATATACTCTTGTCCTAACCGACTCTCAACATCCAAGCCCCAGATACCTTTGATGTTATCAGGTTTGAGTTTTTTATTGAGCGCTAAGAGCTGCTTATTTTTAAACTTCTCAAGCGCCTTTTTATATCCTTTAGGATTTTTCTCCTTGAAAACTCGATTTCGCTCTTCAAACTCCGCTATGATTTTGGAAGCACGATCTTGCGAATCGTTATGAGCCAGATACGCCTCTATCATATAATGACTTGCAATCTTATGTCCAAAACCACGAGAGCCTGAGTGTATCACGATCCACGCTCTCTCATCCTTGCCGTAACCCACCTCGATAAAGTGGTTTCCGCCACCGAGTGTTCCGAGTTGCATCAACCCCGTGCTATTGAGTACACTCTTGGCAAAATCTGTCGCCTCTAAGTTACACTTAAAGCTTTGATGATGTTTATGTTTGCTAAAACCAAGAGGAATGCGTTTGATGATCTCCTTATAAATCTCATCCGCTTTAGACGCTATCTCCTCTTTGCTAAAGTCCGTTTTATATGCACACATTCCGCACCCGATATCAAAGCCAACAAATTGTGGCACTACCGTATCTTTGCAGGCACACACCGCACCGATTGGCATCGTATAACCGGCGTGCGCATCGGGCATCAGCGCCGCTCTTGTGACAAAGGGCGCTTTGAGCACATCTTCAAACTGCTCTTGTGTGGTACTATCTATGAGTTGAGCATAGATTTGATACGGTTTATTTGTCGCCTGTAACGGTACATGATCGATCTCTTGGAATCCTAACTCTTGTAGTTTCATTGTTTCTCCTTAATCTGATTTCACCATCATTATAGAACTAAAATTGGACATATAATGACCGTTATATTTTTTCAAATCGCTCACCTTGAAATGCCATAACCTCATATCCCCGCTCGACACACTTGCCTTCCCTCCATCTCTCTTGTGTCACTTTTTGATCTTGTTGGATTTTTAGTATTGCGATCTTTTGAAGCACCCTCTCTTTTGCCAATGCTCTGTTTTGATGCTGACTTCGCTCATCATAGGCGATCGCTTCTATACCCAGTGGCGGATAGACGGCTCTGATGCCTGAACTGGTTTTATTCACATGTTGTCCACCCTTTTTGGGACTTCGCATCGTTTGATAGATGATCTTGCTCTCATCCACCTCACTGACTGATGTCGCTTCATAACATTGCAGAGAAAAGTACCAATTCTTCCGTTTATGTCGTGGACGAAAAGGGCTTTGTGATCTCCAAAGGAGTGTCCCTTGCATCTTTAAAAAGCTTTTATCATCGCTTTGTAGAAGCAAGGATTGAAGTGTATTTTTCTCTTTTCCTCTCTGCACCTCCAACACTTCAAACCGATACCCCTCTGTTTGTAACCAGCGTTTAAAAAGCCACACCGCTCTAGCAACCTCGGCAACACCGGAACCGGCACTGATATAGACTAACATGATTTACTCCTTATAAGTGAGTATCGGTCTAAAGGTAGCCACAACCGTTGCCAAAGAGGCTTGCACCAAATCCTCTATTACGATATCGATATTTTTATAGGCTTCCGGTGCCTCTTCATAGAGGAGTTTACTATCGCTACACACTACACGGGAGCCGATCTTGGTTCTAGAAAGTTCCTTTTTGGAGTAGCGATTTTTGAGCTTCGCCTCTGCAGAGCTTCGTTCCCACTTTCTACCGGCACCGTGTGCTAACGAGTAGTTTGAGTCTTGTGTGAATTTCTCACTATTTGGCTTGAGAAGATAACTCAGACTTCCTCTGCTCCCGGCTACGATCACGAGTCCTCTATTCGTCGGTGTAGCACCCTTTCGATGCAACCAACCGGTATCGATTTGGGTGATGGAGTTGTGCGCCGTATCACTGACGCATGCGATCTCCTCTCCAAAGCCGATTGCCTTAGAGAGTCTCTTTGCAATAATCTCCCGACTTTGTGACGCAAGCGCGAGAGCCTCATCGTGCTTTTGCAAATAGGCTTTTGCCTCTTCTGTATCGACAACTATCCCAAGAGACGGATCGTAAGAACCCGACACGCTATCAAAGACGATTTGCCCAAATGCTCTTGATCCGCTGTGGATCAGAGCATAGAGCCCATCCTGATTGAGTCCATATTGCTCAAATGTTTGCATATCTTTGATTTCGTTCACTAAGTGCAACTCCGCAAAGTGATTTCCTCTACCGATACTTCCTAAGTGGTATCCAAGATGCGGATCATTTTCCAACACCACATCCTCTAACGCGTTGAGCTTTTGAACTCTTTTTTCAAACTTCTCAACCTTGATCTTTTTGGCACTTTTTGTACCGCCAACTATCTCAAAGAGACTCATCCCACACCCGATATCCCCACCAATCAAATGTGGATAGATCACATCTTTAGTCAATACAGCCATACCGTTTGGCACCAATCCGACTGACAAATCCGGTAAGCCGACAACCTTTTTTACACCCCTAAATGCTGTGATATCTTTGAGCGTCTCAACACTTCTACTATCGATCCAGTTTTTTGCTGAAGCGATAAGTGATAAATTTCCCATATTCCTTTCCTTTTATCTTTTATTATTGTTATATTTTGGTTTCGTTTACTGTTAATAATTATTTTTCTCATTATTTACCTCCATGTTTTGATGTGGAAAGTGTATAATAGAGTGATGACATATTTTGTCCGATGGATCAAAAGTCACCAATTCACAAAAGGATCACCATGCGAAATGCGCTCTTTCGAACACTCGATATCTTAAAACGCTTAAATGATGCAAAACGGCTTTGTGTTTCATCTCTGGCGATTGAGTATGAGGTGAGTGATCGAACGATCAGGCGGGATTTTGAAGTAATAAAGGAGATCTTTGGAGATTTTTTGTCCAAGGATGGGGATTGCTATCAAGCTTATAAAAAGGTCTTGCTTGAAGATGTTTTGCTTTCAAGTGATTTGATGACATTAGCAAATATTGTCAATATCTTTGATGTCGTCTCCCAAAAATCACTCATCTCTGATCAAACCCAAGCGCTGATCGATAGATCGATGGCAGTTTATGACTTCAAGTCTCGTCCCCTTGAAAATCTCAAAAACACAGAAGTGATCAAAACACTCGAACACGCTATCAAATTTCATAAAGAGATCAAGATATACTACAAAACAGAGCGATTTGTCAGCAAACGAAACTTTCATCCGTACAAAATCCTCTTTCTAAATGAGAACTTCTATCTAGTGGGTGAAAATGTGAGCAAGCACAGCTTTGAGTTTTTGCGTATCTCCTTAATCAAGCAAGTGATCGATACCAAGAAAACCTTTTTTGTCAAACACGATATAGTTGCATTTATCAAACAGATTCAAACCCCGTGGGCAACTTTCGGCAATGAAGAGATCACGGTTCGACTCAGAGTCGATAAATCGATTAGACGATACTTTCTGCTCAAAAAGTATCTCCCCAGCCAAGAGGTGGTCGCCAACTTTGAAAACGGTGATATCGAGGTACAGTATCAGATCTCAAATTTTCAGGAGATCGAGGAGCTCATCATCAAATGGCTACCCAAAATCCGTATCATTGCACCCAGATCCCTTAACAAACGGATCAAAAATATTTTGAAAAAGAAGTATGGGAGTATGTAAACCATTGATCTTTAGAGATCTGCCTTAGTTTTTTAGCAACTCTTTTGAATCATCATCTTTTAACACATTTGTAGCTATCATTCAACATTTTAATCACCTTAGAGAGGAGCGTAGAGATGTACAAACATACCCTAAGTCTAGTAGCTGTTTTGATTCTTCTTTCCGGATGCGGGAGTAGTAATGCCCCAAAGAGTAGAATGTCACAAGATAGACCAAATACTCTCCAGCCATTATCGGATAATATGGGTGCCATAGAGACTTCACTTCGACAAGCCGGGTTCAATGCCGCTTCAGATGTTGTTAGACTCACTAACGATACAATCGCTTTTACCTATTATGACACGACGGGAGTTAAACATTTTGTCGTATATGATGGTAAAAACGGAAAGATATTATCCAATATTGCGCACTTCAAAGGTGAAGAGGTTATTCATAACGACGATACGAAAAGGGATATAATATCGTTTAAAAACGGTACCGTTGTCAAGACAAATGACTACAAACATGCCCAAGTAGATTATAGTAAAACACATTACAAACCTACCAAACAGATCAACCCAAGAGATCTTATAGAAGCACAATTACCCGATAATCAACATGTGACAAAATTTGTCTATTCGCCTCAAAAACAGGCAGCGGCAGTCTTGATTGAGAGTGATAACGGTATCAACGGACTATACCTTTACGGGCTTGATTCATCATCTCCGGTTCGTGAGCAAAATGTCTATCCGCTTCTTGAAGCGGGTGATAATATCTATAATATTCGCTTCCCAAAATCGGGAGAGATCACCTACATGGTAACCAATATGGGATGGAAATATTTTTATCGATATGACTATTTTGCAAAAAAATTGACAAAATATAAAACCATCGATCCTCACGAACAGCAACACAATGAGGATAACTACCGCTATGATCCGGAACAACACAGCGCAGTTCTAAACATGTCGCCCAAAGAGGCAATTCGGGCTCAAATTGATACAGATCGTAGAACCATGCGAGATTTTATCTACACTTCAGATAACCACTCTGATGCCGCCGTTGTCATCGACTATGTCGGGGGAGACGGAGCAATCGGTCTGGAGCTCTATGATATTCCCAAAGATGGAAGAGCTCCCTATAAAGTATATGATGTCGAAGCACCCGGTCATAATGCCGAATGGACAGAAATCACAAATCTCAAAAGAATCGGCGGAGGAAAATTTACCTTTACCGGTAGAAGTCGTGATGCAAACGGTTATCACACGAGAAACTATACCTACTACTACTTAGAGCATCGATATGCAGATAACTACACACAAAGCGATGAATCATATGGCAATGAATTAAACGACAATAATGAAGTGACAAACTCCAACAATACCTCCATGAGTCCGGGAGAAGCGATACGCTCACAAATTGCTGAACACCTTCCCGGCTATCAATTAGCTACCTGGGATCACACATACAGCCAGCAAGGTTTTTTAGCTGTTGCACAGTCTAACCACTCTCTAGTTTTGGTAGTATTTGACAATCGCGACGGCAGACCGGTTTACGAAAAATATATTCGCTTAAGAGATATTGACAATCCAGACAATGATATCATCATGACACCGGCACAACACGGTAAAGTTAATATTACAATTATGGATGTTTATGACGGCATACAGGATTTATATGAAATTAGCTATATTTAAGGATTTTAATGGACTATTTAGAGATTGAAGGCGGTGCGAAACTCAGCGGTGAAGTAGAGATCGCCGGAGCAAAAAATGCGGCACTTCCACTGTTGGCGATGAGTATCTTGTGCAAAGGAGATATCAAGATTTGTAATCTTCCACCCGTGCATGACATCAAAACGATGCTACTCTTACTAGAAAACCTCGGTGCATCTTATAGTTACGATGAGGATTGTGCGACTATCAACACCGACAAGCTCGACAAAACCGAAGCCAAATATGATATCGTACGAAAGATGCGCGCTTCGATCTTGACGCTGGGTCCTTTGCTCGCACGCTTTGGGCATTGTGAAGTTTCACTTCCGGGTGGATGTGCCATCGGTCAGCGCCCTATCGATCTACACCTCAAAGCGTTGGAATTGATGGGTGCGCAGATTGAGATCAAGCAAGGGTATGTGCACGCAAGCGCTCCCGATGGACTCAAAGGGGCGACCATTATCTTTGATAAAGTGACTGTCACGGGAACGGAAAATATCGTCATGGCGGCGGCACTTGCCAAGGGTGAAACCAAGATCATCAATGCCGCCAAAGAGCCCGAAGTAGTACAGCTTTGCGAAATCCTCAACGATCACGGTATCCTCATCAAAGGAATCGGTAGTGATGAGCTGATCATTCACGGTCGTGATCGTGCCCTCTTGCAAATACCGGAGATCACCGTCATTCCCGATCGGATTGAGGCAGGAAGCTATCTCTGTGCGGGAGCCATCACCAACTCCACCCTTACACTCAATCGTGTCAATCACTCCCATCTCATCTCTATTATCCTCAAACTCCAAGAGATGGGCTATAACTTTGATCTGCACGAAGAGTCGATCACTATCAAACCCAGCCCGAAGATTACGCCGATTCAGATTGCGACCACCGAATATCCCGGCTTCCCCACCGATATGCAAGCCCAATTTATGGCGCTCGCCCTCATGGCGGACGGTACTTCTATCATCGAAGAGCGACTCTTTGAAAACCGCTTTATGCATGTGAGTGAACTCTCCCGGATGGGTGCGAAAATATCGCTCAATAACTCCATCGCGACTGTTGAGGGAAATGCACAACTCTTCGGTGCAGATGTGATGGCAACCGATCTGCGTGCCTCCTTTGCCCTCGTACTGGCTGCACTGGTCGCTGAGGGTACCACGCGCGTACACCGTATCTACCACCTCGATCGCGGTTACGATCGGATGGAGGTCAAACTCGCCAAACTCGGAGCGAAGATCAAACGCCTAAGCGAATAATACGATCACTCGCCCACTGCGCCAAATCATCATCGTGGGTGATAAATAAGATACCTACCTGATCCAGCAACGACATAAGAAGCTTCATCACCTCCAGCGCCACCACATTATCGAGCGCACTGGTCGGCTCATCACACAAAAGCAGTTTTGGCTTTTGAAGAAGCGATCGCAAAATTGAAGCGCGTTGCAGCTGCCCACCACTTAACTCATGAGGCTTTTTTTGCAAAAGTGTTGCATCTAAATCAAGCTTGTGAAGATAGGCGTCGATATCGGTTGTATCAGCCACCTCTCTGATCTGATCCAAAATCGTATAGCTTGGGTGAAAGGAGCTATAGGGATCTTGAAAGATTTGCGCTGATTTATCTTTATAAATCTCCCCTTTGTGTGGTTTGAGATCACCCATGATAAGTGAAAAGAGCGTACTCTTCCCACTCCCGCTCTCACCGACGATGGAGACCACCTCTCCCTGATCCAGCGTCAAATCAAAATCTTCAAAAATCTCCCTCCCCTTGCGATAACCGAAAGAGAGATCCTTGATCTCTAGCACACGACTCAAGATCGAATCTGCCCGTCGCCGTAGATTTTATATTTGTAGGTGGTCAGATCATTGATCCCCATAGGACCTCTGGAGTGGAGTTTATTCGTACTGATCCCCACCTCCGCACCAAATCCAAACTCACCGCCGTCGGTAAATTGCGTCGAAGCATTGATGTAGAGACATGCCGCATCGATCCCATCCATAAAGCGCTCTCCCGTCGTGTAATTTTCCGTAATGATCGCCTCCGAGTGCCCCGATCCGTAGCGGTTGATATGCGCGATCGCTTCATCGACACCGTCAACCACTTTGAGAGAAAGGATATTGTCCAGATACTCCGTATCAAAATCCTCCTCCGTCGCTTGGGCGACATCAATCACCTCTCTCGTCTCTTCATCACCGCGCAGTTCAGTTTGGTGAGGTGCAAAAAGCGCTTGGATTTTCGGTAACAACTCCTTCGCTATCGCACGATCGACCAATAGCGTCTCCATCGCATTGCAGATACCCACTCTTCGACACTTCGCATTTTCAATGATTTTGAGTGCTTTCTCAATATCCGCATCCCGATCGATATAGGTATGACAGAGTCCCTTGTCATGCTTCACCACACTCACCGTCGCATTTTGACTCACAAAGCGAATGAGCCCCTCACCCCCTCTGGGGATGATAAGATCGACATACTGATCCATTACAATCAACTTCGCCACCCCTTCACGACTCGAATCGGGAAGCAGTGCGATAATCTCTTTGGGAAGGTTGTGTCGCTCCAGCACCTCTTGGAGCAGGGTCGCGATGATGCGGTTAGAGTGTTCCGCCTCTTTGCCCCCTTTGAGGATGGCGACATTGCCACTCTTGAAGCAGAGTCCCGCGGCGTCACTTGTGACATTGGGTCGCGACTCGTAGATGATCCCGATCACACCGATCGGCACGGAAACCTTTTCGATGCGCAAACCGTTATCGACGACCCATCCCTCTAAGACGCGTCCGACCGGCTCTTTGAGCTGTGCGATCTCTCGAAGCGATTTCGCCATCGCAGAAATTCGCTTCTCATCCAATAGCAGACGATCGATTAATGCCGAAGAGAGTTGATGTGTTTTGGCATAGTCCAGATCAAGTTGATTGGCTTCGATAATCCTATCACTCCCATGCTCAAGCGCCTCTGCCATCTCCTCTAAAATTTCCCGTTTTACTCCGGGTTTGAGTGTGGCAACCTCTCTTGATGCCGCTTTGGCTCGCTCTAAAAATGACTCCATATTCTGCCTCTTTTTTAGCGCCATTATAGCCAATAGGCACTTACATTCCCGGAATACGAGGAATCTTGCCCAGTTTTGAGTTGTAGCAGTACCAACCCCAACCCTTTTTGAGCCAGTGACCGATAAACGGCATCGGGATCATCATACCCCGTTTATCATCACGATAGACAAATGCCGCACCGTCACCGGTATCCATCACGCAGAGGATATTGAGGTGATCTTTGTACCCCTTCATCTCACCCTCTCCACCTTCAAGGACCGTAATATTGTGAGCCGTATTTCTCGCCATCACTTCAGCGACATGCCCCTGCTTCGCACGCCATGCAGGTCCCTGCAACTGGGCCGTATCGCCGATCGCAAAGATCTTCTCAAATCCCTCTACCTGCGAATAGTCGTTGATCTTGACAAAACCGGCTTCACTAACAGGCAGATCAGACTCTACGATAAAATCATGCCCCTTACCGGCGGGGATAAACATGATCAGATCAGCTTCGAGTTTGCTACCATCCTCAAACTTGATACCATCTTTTTCAAATTCCGTAATCTTACTTCCCACCTTTCGGTTGATATCGAGTTTATTAAAGAAGATATCCATCATTTTGAGCGCTTTATCACCCATTTTGGCACCCGGTTGCGCCATCGGAGCAAAAAAGGTCAGTTCGAAAAAGGATCGCAATCCCTTCTCTTTGAGAAGGTTATGTACATTAAAGAGTACTTCAAACGCCGGCCCCCCTCTCACGGCACTCGAATCATGCGGATTACCGCCGAATCCCATCGCAATTTTACCGTTTCGTTGCGACATAACAGCCTCTAGCTTCTCTTTGAGTTGTACCGACTCTTGCGGATCACCGCAGATAGAGAGAAAGTTTTCACTCCCTTTATGTTTCACTTTACCGCTTCCTACTGCCACTACGATATAGTCATACCCCTCATAAACACCGTTTTCACCGGTAATTTTCATCGCCTTTGCTTCTACTTTCGTAATCTTATCTTTGATGTAATGAAAACCGTGTCTGCTTGAGAGTTCAGCCATCGGAATACAGATATCATCAAAATCAACCATATTCACAGGTACCCAAATCGATGTCGGATAGATATACATATACTCTCTATCACTTATCAGTGTGACATCATGATTCTCTTTTCTGAGAAATATTGCCGCTTCAACTCCTGCAAAACCACCACCCAATACTAAAACTTTCGCCATATTATAATCCTTAATTATATTTTTTATAAGTTTTGTTATTTTATCAAATTTTTTATCAAATCCGCTTGATATTTTAAAACAAAAGTGATATAATCTCGCAAAAATTTATTCTTTAAGGATTTTCAATGGCACATAAGAAAGGTCAAGGTAGTACCCAGAACAATAGAGACTCCGCAGGACGAAGACTCGGCGTTAAAAAATTTGGAAGTGAGTTCGTAAGAGCAGGAAATATTATCATTAGACAAAGAGGGACTAAAGTACATCCGGGCGACAATGTCGGTATGGGGAAAGATCATACGATCTATGCATTGGTTGACGGTTATGTCAAATTTCAAGTCAAAGATAAAAAGAGAAATAAAGTTTCCGTAGTTCCTGCGTAAAATAGCAGTTTATTAAAAAAGGGGTTAGATCGTTCAATCGATCTAACCCCTTTTTTCGTTCCGCCACCAAAAGATGGCGAACGGCGATCAGTGACCGCCTGTTGAGCAAGCGCTCACACCAGGAGGTGTAGTGGGCTGGATCGCTTGGTTATCCACACCACCCTCTTCGTTAATCTTCTCTACCACGCTCCACAACTTCTCAGCCGCTTGCATATATTTTTTGGCACTTTCACTATCAGGATGATGATAGACGATCGGTTTACCGCTGTCTCCACCCTCACGGATCGCAGGCTCGATCGGCACTTCGCTGAGTACTTGCGTCTCAAACTTTTGTGCAAGCGGTTCCGTTGTGCCTTTGCCAAAGATATCATACTCTTTGTTACTCTCAGGACAGATAAAGCCACTCATGTTTTCCACAATACCCGCAATAGGAATATGAAGCTTAGCAAACATATCAAGACTTCTTTCCGTATCATCAAGCGCCACTTTTTGCGGTGTCGTAACACAGACTCCCGCGGTCACCGGTACACTCTGCGCCAGTGTCAATTGCGCATCACCCGTTCCCGGCGGCATATCGATTACGAGTACATCGAGTTCACTCCAGAGGATATCTTGAAGCAGTTGCTGAACCGCTTTCATGATCATCGCACCACGCCAAATGAGCGACTGCCCCTCTTCCATCAAACTACCCATTGACATCACTTCGACGCCATACTTCAAAAAGGGCTTCACTTTATTACCGACAATCTCCGGTTGCTCACCCTCAA
>JALVVN010000037.1 GCA_027023405.1 Campylobacterales bacterium | reverse complement strand
TTAGAGCTTGGGATCGTGATGCAGGATATTTTAGATCGCGTCCCTATGGGATTTGAAACCTCAGGTAGAGGCAGGTATGGACGCGTGTATGCTCCATTTTAGATCGCGTCCCTATGGGATTTGAAACTCTTCTTAACACTTTTAGCACCCTGTGAGCTTTGCCATTTTAGATCGCGTCCCTATGGGATTTGAAACAGTCCATATTTCATGACATCAAGGAGATTGACACCAATTTTAGATCGCGTCCCTATGGGATTTGAAACTGCGCCTCTATACCATTTCTAAAGCCTATGATGTGCATTTTAGATCGCGTCCCTATGGGATTTGAAACGATCCTCATACCGGAACTCTCTGCGCTCTCTGTACAATTTTAGATCGCGTCCCTATGGGATTTGAAACAAAAGTGCATGGATGATAATGAGTGGCTATCTCTATTTTAGATCGCGTCCCTATGGGATTTGAAACTTTGCCGTCTAAATTACGACTATCAGTATTGTAGTATTTTAGATCGCGTCCCTATGGGATTTGAAACTCTCGTTTTGTCATGTGTACTTGCCTATCCCGTCGCATTTTAGATCGCGTCCCTATGGGATTTGAAACTGATACCATAAAGAGGAGCCACGCTGAATAACATAGCATTTTAGATCGCGTCCCTATGGGATTTGAAACATACCTTTAGACACCTCTAACGGTTAAAGCAACGCATTTTAGATCGCGTCCCTATGGGATTTGAAACTCATCACCCCCGCACCCGATGAGCAGTCCGGCAGATTTTAGATCGCGTCCCTATGGGATTTGAAATGTACTAATTTTCCATATAGATGGGCACTTGCGATCATTTTAGATCGCGTCCCTATGGGATTTGAAACTATCTGTAGAGAAAAAGTTCAAAGAGATAGAAAAAATTTTAGATCGCGTCCCTATGGGATTTGAAACTTCACTAACTTCCTATTTACTTGATGCGCATAAATGAGAGCATCAAGTAGTTCTCCTTCAAAGGTTTCACTTGAGAGTTCTTTGAAGTTCGGATGACCACTATCTACTTTTGTTTTGATTGTCACCTTTTCTTTGAAAATAGTTAATTTACGCGCCTCTGGGATATCATCTTTGGATACATCTTGACACATTATTAAAGAGGAGACGGTAGGGACTCCCCGTTCCCCTACATAGCACTCATCCCAAAAAGGGAAGGTTACGGCTGGGAGATATTCACCGTGTCACATCTCCTCCGCATCTATTATAGCAAAAAATTGACAAAAGCAAACACTCAAAAAACATTTCAAAATGAAATAAAATTTTACCTTCTGTTTCAAAAGTGCTAACATATCACTAAAGAATTAGGGTGGTATAATATGAAGAAATTAGAGATCATAGGAATTTTCTCAAATATTTTAAAACTCATTGATTTGCATATAGAGTTGAAAGGATTGAAAGATGATTGAAATCATTGCAGTGTTATCGTTTAGTTTGGCTGCTGTTTTGGCATTTGTCGCACATAAAAATCATTGGAAAATCGCCGACTTCTTCTAGCTAGCCCTCCATTATCAACATTATGCTACACTATCAAAAAGAATCTAGGATAGTGAATGATACGCAAAATCGAAGAGATCAAAAGAGAGATTCAAAAGGTTATCGTCGGTCAGGATGAGATGATCGATGCGTTGTTGATCGGTCTGTTGTGTGACGGGCATATCTTGCTTGAGGGTGTACCGGGTCTAGCCAAGACAACGACGGTCAATACCCTCGCCAAGACGCTAGGACTTTCGTTCAAGCGGGTGCAGTTTACGCCCGATCTACTCCCTAGCGATATCATCGGTACAGAGATATATGATCCCAAAAACAACGAATTTCGCGTCAAAAAGGGACCTATCTTCACCAATCTTCTCCTAGCCGACGAGATCAACCGCGCCCCCGCCAAAGTGCAGTCGGCTCTCTTGGAGGCGATGCAGGAGCGCCAAGTGACCATCGCCGATGAGACTTTTCATATCCAAGAGCCCTTTTTGACCCTTGCGACCCAAAACCCGATCGAGCAGGAGGGAGCCTATATGCTCCCCGAAGCGCAGCTTGATCGTTTTATGCTCAAGGTCGTCGTCGGTTACAACACCAAAGAGGAGGAGATCGAGATCATTACCCGCATCTCCGAAGGGAAAATGGATGAGGTACATACCGTCGCCGATGCCGATGAGTTCGCACAACTCAAATCACAAGTCAAAGCGGTACACATCGATGAGGAGCTCAAAGGCTACATCGTCGATCTCATTTTCGCGACTAGAGAGCCCAAAAAGTACGGACTTGAAGCGATCCAAGACTACATCCAATACGGTGCGAGTCCGCGTGCCTCGATCAACCTTTTCAACGCTTCCAAAGCCTACGCCTATATGCGGGGCAAGGATTTTGTGACGCCGGTGGATATCGCCAAGGTCGCCAAGGATGTGTTGCGTCATCGTATCATTATGAGCTACGAAGCAGAGGCGGAGGGTGTGACGAGCGATGCAATCATCGAAAAAGTGCTAGAGGCTGTAGATCTGCCTTGAGTGCGCTTCAAAAGATCCTCATCAAGACGCGCCGTCAAATCTTCTCCGAAGTACCGGCGAACAACCCTTCCATCTTTGAGGGGGAGGGTTTTGATTTTGTCGAGCTTCGCGAGTACACCTACGGCGATGATGTGCGCAAGATCGACTGGAATGTCACCGCCAAAAAACAGCGCCCCTATGTGCGTATCTTTCGTGAGGAGCGGGAGCTCAATATCGCGATTGCAGTGCTCTCTAGCGGGTCGATCTACTTCGGATCCAAACGGCTCAAGCAAGATCTCATCGCTGAGATCGTCGCACTACTAGCCTTTTCGAGTGTCAAAAACAGCGACCGATTTGCGCTCTATACTTACGATAGCGATCTGCATACGATCGTGAGAGCGACCAAGCATCTCCACGCGGTCAATCGTGCCGTCGAGTCGATCTTGAATCTCCAGCCGATAGGAAAACGCGTCGATCACAAGCAGCTCTCCAAGCATCTTTTTGAGCAGTTGAAACGGCGATCGATCCTCTTTTTGGTGGGGGATTTTTTTCATCTGCCCGATCTGCGTCTGTTGGCAAAGAAGCACGAAGTGATTGCTCTCATCACTCGTGACAAACTAGAGGAAAATCCACCCGATCTAGGGATGATGAGCCTCAGTGATCCTGCCACGCTCCAAAACCGCCTCCTCTCACTCGAAGCCGATAGCTTAGATCACTACAAAAAGCGACTCGCCAAGCACGATTACACACTCTATGAACACTTTCGAAAAAACCGCATCGCTTTTACCAAGATCTACACAGATGAGAGCCCATTTGTGAAACTTAGCAAACTCTTTTTGCGGAGGTCGTGATGGAAGAGCTTAGAGATATTCGTACGCTAGAGCCGGTGAGTGATCTGTCGCTCTATCTCTTTATCGCCGTGGTGGCGGTCGCGCTTTTGGTCGTGGGGCTGATCCTCTACAAGCTCATTCGTTATCTTCGCAACCGCTCACGGGATAATCTCCGCGCAAAAGTGCTCCAACGCCTCAAAGATCTCGACCTTAGCGACTCCAAAAAGGCGGCGTATCAGATGACACGATACGGTCGATATTTGGCAAATGACGATCGGAGCAAGAAGATTTTTGATCAGCTCCAAGAACGGCTAGATCAGTACAAATTTATCCCCGATCCGCCTCCGATCGACCAAGAGACACGCAACTACTACCGACTTTTTTTAGAGGTTGTGGATGGGTGAGTGGGGGTTAGAGCATCCGTGGGTTTTGGCGGGGGTGTTGCTCTTTTGGATCTGCGGTCGCTACTGTCCGCCTAGACTCGAAGCGCTCCTCTTTCCGCATCTGGACTATTTCGGCGCGGGAGTGAGCCGAAGCGGTAACTTGCTACGGATGATGAAGTGGGCGGCGATCATTTTGGCATTGATCGCACTCGCCTCTCCCGTGCGTACAAACCGCATCGAGATCGACCATCAAAAGGGGTATGCCATCGCACTACTACTGGATGCGAGCGGATCGATGCGACTGGGATTTGGAAGCGGTCTCTATCGACCTCGGGTAGGGAGTGTGGTCGAGAGTAAATTTAAAGTCACCCAAGAGATCGCAAATGACTTCATCCAGCGAAGAAAGCACGATGCGATCGCTCTAGTTGTCTTTGGAAATTATGCCTATATCGCCTCACCGCTCACTTACGATAAGCGACTCTTGAGTACCTTGATGCGTCGCCTCTATGCGGGTATCGCGGGGAGCAACTACACTGTCATTTACGATGCTCTTTTTCAGAGCACGAAACTCTTTGAGCACTCTAGCGCCAAGAGCAAGATCGCAATTTTGCTCACTGACGGACAGAGCAGGGGAGATCATATTCCTTATGATATCGCGATGCGTGCGGTCAAAGATCAGGGGATCAAGCTCTATACGATAGGTATCGGGCGCAAGGGGGATTTTGACGCCGACTTTTTGCAAAAGATCGCCCGCCAGAGCGGTGGAAAGATGTTTCAAGCCGACTCCAAAGCGAAACTCGCCGAGGTCTATCGCACTATCGATCGACTCGAAAAGAGCGACATCTCCGCCACACACTATATCCAAAAGCGCTACTACTATGAGTATCCACTCTTTTTCGCCTTTTTGGCACTACTCTTTTATGCTTTTTTACTCAACAAAAGGGGGAGTGTATGATCTTTCTCAAGCCCGAATATCTCTACCTGATGCTCCCACCCACAATCCTGCTCTTTTATCTGATGATCACCAAAAAGGATCCGCTAGAGGGATACTTTGATCCGAAGATTTTGGAGAAGTTGCGCTTTGACAACGACGCTTTGGGTAGAATGGGGCGAAATCTCCTCCTTTTTGCTTCGCTGGTGATGATGATCGTCGCACTTGCCAGACCTGTCATAGCGCAAAAAGATATCCAAACCAAACAGCGCCGCATCAATCTCCTGATCGCACTCGACATCTCCGACTCGATGCGTGCGCGCGATCGCTATCCTGATAGGCTTCAGTTTGCCAAAAAGCGCATCAACGCCCTCATCGATGCTCTTCCCGAAGCGGACATTGCGTTGATCGCTTTTGGATCGGGTGCCTATCTCGTTTCGCCCTTGAGTGAAGATCAGAGTAGTGTCAAATATCTACTCGAAAATCTCTCGACCCAATCCCTCAGCGCCAAAGGTACCGATGTGATGCTTGCCCTCCAAAAAGGGGATGAAGTGCTACCCAAAGGGGTGCACCGAAATCTACTTTTGGTTACGGATGGGGGTGAGGAGCGAGACTTTTCCGAGCAGATCGCCTATGCCAAAGATCACAATGAGACGATCTTTATCTACGGTATCGGAAGCCAAAAGGGTGCTCCGATCTACAAGGAGGGAAATAAAGCAGTGCGGGACAAGGCGGGGAATATCGTCATCACACGACTCAATCGTGCGATCGAGACGCTGGCGGTGCAGACGGGGGGAGCTTTTATCCAGGCCCACTACAAAGATCACAGCGTCGAACTGCTTAGTCGTGAGATCCGCAACAAAGCCGACTATCACCTACAACAGAAAAAAGCGCTCAAACACTACAAAGAGCTCTTTTACTATCCGCTTGGTTTGGCGCTACTGCTGATGCTCTTTGCTTTTCATTCGATCCCCAAAAGAAAAGCGCTGGTTTGGGTGCTGATCCTAGTAGGTGTGGTGCAGGGCGATCTCAAAGCTTCCAATTTATCGTTTGTCGAAAAGTATCGCGCGCAAAAGGCATATGAAAAGGGTGATTACAAAGAGGCGCTACGACACTTTCAAGCGCTTGCTCTCGCGCTCAAGAGTGATGCCTCTTTTTATGATCTTGCCAATGCCTACTATAAGATCGGCAAGTACAAAAAGGCGATCAAAATATATAACGATATCCATAGCGACAAACCGATGCTAGTCTATAAAAAGTATTTCAATATCGGTAACTGCTACTTTCGACTCGGCAACTACGAAAAGGCGCTTGAAGCCTACCTACAAGCGCAAAAGTTTCACAATGAACCCGATCTAGAACACAATATCGAGCTGACCAAAAAGCGACTCAAAAAGCAGAAGAAGCAATCCAAACAAGAGAAAAAACCTAAAAATAAAAACAAACAAAAGCAGAAGCAAGAACCGCAAAACAGCTCCAAACAGCGACAAAAACAGCAACAAAAAAAGCCTGCAAAACCTAAAAAATCCCAAAAGAGCCTCTCACCCAAAGAGAAGCGACTTTGGGAAAACTACCTCAAAAAGAGCCGTCCAAAAACCAAGCCGATCGCGCTCAAACGCACGAACAAAAGGAGAGAAGATGAACACCCTTGGTAAGGCTATATCCGTAATGATGCTATATTCCGTTTCGCTTTTGGCGGATCATAAAGCCTATGTGGAGTATAACCATATCACTTCCGGAGATGAAGCGGTCTTTGCGATCAAAGCGTGGGGCGGGGAGATCGACTTTCCCAAGATCGACACTATCGAAGGGTATCAAGTCACGGGCAAATCGACCAATACCCACATCTCCTATGTCGGTGGGGAAAAACATAAAACCTATGTGCGAAAGTATCGGTTTCACCCGCTCAAGAGTCTTACCATTCCCTCATATACCCTCCGTGTAGGCGGGAAAACAGAGCAGACGGAGCCGATCAAACTTACCGTCACACCCGATCCGAGTGAAGTAAACGGGAGCCTCCTCTTTGACTATACGATCGATAAAAAGAGCGCCTATGTCTCAGAGCCGATCCGCTTGACCTACACTTTCAAACACAAAGATCGCGTCAAGATCAGCGATGCGAGTTTCAAGTCGCCCAAGTTTGAAGGGTTTTGGGTCAAGAAGCTAAAAGGTGTCAAAAATCGACTTGATACAAAAAGTGGCTATCGTATCTACGAACTAAACTATCTGCTCTTTCCTCAAAAGAGCGGTATAGTACGGATCGCTCCGGCGGGGATGGATGTAGGTGTGATGCGACCGAGACAGCGCCATCGCTACTATTTCCGATCTATTCGCCGTAAATATTTGCAAACACAAGTGTGCGATCTTAATATTTCTCCGCTTCCAGAGGGCGCAAAGCTCTATGGAGATTTTAATTTTCATGTCGTTGCTGACAAAAACAGCACCAAAGTGAATGAGCCTGTCAATGTGACGGTCACGATCACAGGTGTAGGAAATGTGGATGAGATCGATGCTTTTGAGATCAGCGTGAAAGATGCAGAGGTTTACGCGAGTGAACCGGATCGTTCGATGGTATTCAAGGATGGGAAGGCGGTGATCCTCTTTAAGCAAAAGTTCGCACTCGTCTCCGATCGCAACTTTACCATTCCCCCGCTTTCATTCGATTTTCTCGATAGCAAGACCAAAGAGGTCAAACACCTCACATCCAAGCCAATCGCCGTAGAAGTGACAGGTACGCAATCTAGCACCTCCGATCGACTTGTCAAAGCGACACCGCAGATACAAAAGATACAGCGTTCGACTCCACTCTCTTTGTCACGACAGTTTGCGATCTTTTTAGGAGGAGTGGGGATTGGTATGCTACTCTTTTGGCTCTTTGGACGACTTCGATCATTAAGAGCAGAAAAGAGCGCTGTACAAAAACCGATCCAAACTCGCATCCGCCATGCTAAAGATAACAAAGCACTACTGCAACTCCTACTCCCCTTTTGCGATCGATCTGCTCAGATCAAGGAGATTGTCGAAAAGCTTGAAGCCAATCTTTATGAAGGGGCTTCGCATCGAATCGATAGAAAGGCGTTGGCAAAAAAGATTGAAACGCTTTTAGTGTCTGATGAGGAAAATGATAGAGAGAGGGAGCTTATAGGATAGCGGCAAATACTTTCATAATATTTTCTCCCGCTTCTCGGACTTTGGAGGGTTTTTGCAATCCTTGGATCGAATCTTTCATCATGTTTTCCATCCATGAAGCAAGGTGTTGTGTCTGTTTAGAAGAGTAGATAAAACTGACCACTTCGTAGTTCAAAAAGAGACTACGATTGTCAAAGTTTGCAGAGCCGACCATTGCAATCGTATCATCAAATAGAATCGATTTGGCATGTAGCATATTTCCTGTATAGAGTTTGACATCAACTCCGGCATCTTCAAGGGCTCTCATATAGGGCAGTCTACCTAGATCCGCAAGGAGGTGGTTCGATTTTCGAGGAGTGATCAATTTGATGTCAATGCCTTTACCGTTTGCCATGAGCAGAGCTTCCATAAGCGTCTCATTTGGGATGAAATAGGGTGTGACAATCCAGATACGCTTTTTCGCAGTGCAGATGAGCTCCAAGAGAGACTCATAAAGGGCATCATTTTCTATATCCGGTCCAGAGGGAATAACTTGTACCGTTTCAGAGCCTTGAGTGGGTGTGGGGAGAAATCTCATATCGGTCTCTTCTCCCCCGGCATAAATCCAGTCATTGTGAAATAGTAGATAAAAGTGCTCTACACAGGGACCTTGCATGCGATAGAGTAAGTCTTGCCATCGTTGAGCATCATTGCCCTCTCCCATATACTCATTGCTTAAGTTCATCCCGCCACTTAAAACAGTTTTTTGATCAAAAAGATAGATCTTTCTATGGTTGCGAAGATTGAGATAGTTTTGAAAGGGTTTGAGTGTAAAGGGGCGGAAAAATTGTATTTGAGCACCTGCATTTTTGAGAGAGGCAAACTCTTTTTGATGCAAACTCGCAGGCATGGAACCGACCAAATCAATAAGCAATCGTATCCTAACCCCTTCACGCGCTTTACGGGTTAGGGCATCAATAAGATTGCGTGTCATAGTATCGAATTTGAAGACATAGGTACATAAGTCAATGGTCTCAGTAGCCTGCTCGATCTCATATATCAAGTGCTTATATGCTACATTTCCAGAGCAAATTAGTTCAAATGAGTTTCCACTTCTGGGTGGCGGAATACCGTTTTTTTGTAAGAGATGTATGAGCGGTTTGATATCGGTTGTCGGCGTAAAGGTTGCGTTTTTGGATCTGTTAAAGATAATATATGCTTTGTCCTGATCGGAGCGTCGTTTTCGAATACCTATCAAAAAGTAGAGAGGCACAGCGATATGAGGTAACAAGATAATTGCTAACATCCATGAAATCATACTAGTTGATGAGCGTCTTTGAAACAGAATGTGCCCAAGAGCGACAAAGAGTAGAAGCGCACCAATCAGTGCAAAGAGATAGTTTAATATTGCCGTCTCGATTGGCGTCTCCTTAAAACAGGTGCGTTTGATACACACCTGTGGATTATGAGTTAAAGTTTGGTTAGCGGATCGGTATACTCACACGATTCGCCAAAGCGCTCCTCTAGCATTTCATATCGCTCCATTCGTGCATGATGACGAAGATTGAGTAGTACAAATCGGTAGGCGATATAGATCAGTATCGGCCACGCAGTGTACCATAATATTGCTTCTGTATAATTCATCTTCTCTTCTCCTTTTAATAGTGATGTGTGTCATTTTTGACTTCTTCAATAGTGATTTTGTGACGATTCATCGCACGCCAAACCAAGATAATATACCCCAAGACAAACGGTACGAGTAGTGAGACATATGCCATCGCCGTGAGTGTATAGTGACTACCCGAACTGTTTTCGATCGTTAATGAACTTTGTGGATCGACAAGAGAGGGATAGTATGCTGTGTGATTGTATCCAAGTACCAAAAAGAGTGAAAGTACGACAAGTACTGTCCCTAGACCGGCTGCCCAAATACCTTTGTCACTTTTGAGAAAGAGGGCTTGTAAAATTCCCATCAGAAGTGAGACGGCACCGACGATCAAGAGACCACATACAATGGGAAGCGCCCAAAAATTGTGTAAGAACTTCATTTTTTCAAGAGTAACGATATGGGTTGCGGGATCGTAATTGTATCCACTCATGGTCAAAATAGAGTAGATAACATATCCAAAGAGGATTAAAAATATCCATGTTTCATACTTGAGGACGATGTGTGCCCTATTGAGTATGGTTTTATCATCTATGGCATTGATAAAGTAGAGTGCGGCCAAGAGACGCGCCAAGAAAAAGAGCATAAAGCCAAAAGCGACATTAAAAAAATTCAATGCGGCTTCTAAGCCGTATGTGGGTTTGACCCAGTGTGAAAGGTGCATCTCATTGACGACAAAGTTACCGCCGGTAAAGAGTGTACCGAGTGCGGTACCAATGAGTATGATACCGATACTTCCATTGATAAAGAGGAATATTTCATAAGTTTTTTCTCCCAAAAAGTTATTGGGTTTTTTACGATATTCGTAGGCAACTGCTTGAATGATAAAACAGAAGAGAATCGCCATCCACACATAGTATGCTCCTCCAAAACTTGTCGCGTAAAAGAGTGGAAATGCTGCAAAAAGTGCACCGCCAAACATGACGAGTGTTGTGAAAGTAAGCTCCCACTTTCGACCGAGTGCATTGACAATCAGATCTCGTTGATCTTCGTTTTTTCCTAAGGTGTAGAGTAGCGTTTGTCCCCCTTGTACAAAGGTCATAAAGACAAAGAGCGCACCCAGTACACCCACAAGTAACCACCAATATTGTTGTAGTTGAAGATAAGAGAGTGAACTAAACATTTGTATGCTCCTTTGGACCGATTTTGATTTGTGTGCTCATGATCTTGACTTCAGCGATGAGAAGAATGGTAAAGAGGAGGGCAAACATCCAAAAGGTGAACATAACAGAACCGCTCTGGATATTGGATGTCGCCATCCCTACGGGTAACATATCTTGGATTGCCCAGGGCTGTCGTCCTACCTCTGCGGTAATCCATCCCGCCTCTTGCGCAATATAACCCATTGGTAGGCTTATGACTCCGGCTATCAGTGCCCATCGTTTTTTGGATAACTCATTTGTCATGGTGTAATAGAGGATAATGATAAAGAGAAGAATAAACCAACTGCCAAATGCCACCATCGTATGGAATGCATAAAAGGTGGTAGCAACCGGTGGAATGACATCGCTTGGCTTATCGAGGTAGCCGTAGCCTAGATAAGCGCTTTGTGATTCAAAAAGCTTTTGTAGTTTTTGCGCAGTGGCACTATCTCCCTCTTTTTGGGCTTTTTTATAAGCAGTGAGTGTTTTGACTGCCTCTTTCCCTTTTTTGATCTTCTCTTTGGCACTGATGATATGGTGTTTTTCATCGCCGTTGACCAACTCTTTGATCCCCGGTACATAGGCATCAAGCTTATGGTAGCTTAAAGCGGAGAGTCCATACGGAATAGAAAATTTGACGAGAAAGGGATCTTTGTTGTCGTTAATTGTCTTGTGTGGATCAAGAATACCAAACGCGACAATTTCCGCACCCGCTTTGCCATCATATAAGCCCTCCATCGCAGCTAATTTCATCGGCTGATCGTGTGCGACATGTCGCGCCGAGTCATCACCTGTTGTAACATTAAAGAGCGAGACGATCAATCCAAAGCTTGCAGCGACCATGATTGATCGTCGTGCAAATTGTAACTCTCTCTTTTTGAGCAGATACCAGCTACTAATAGCGATGACAAAAAGAGAAGCGAGTACATAGCCACCGCTAATCGTGTGTAAGAATTTTGAGTAGGCATTGGGGTTGAAGAGTACCTCCCAAAAGTTTGTCATCTCATTGCGAGCAGTTTGAGGATTGAAGTGCATCCCTACGGGGTGTTGCATCCAACCGTTGGCGACCAAAATCCACAATGCCGAAAGGTTTGATCCGATAGCCACAAGCCATGTCGAGAGGAGGTGCATTCGTTTGCTCACTTTATCCCACCCAAAAAACATGACGGCAAAAAAGGTCGATTCCATGAAAAATGCCATTAATCCCTCTATGGCAAGTGGTGCACCGAAGATGTCACCGACAATCCATGAGTAGTTGGACCAGTTGGTACCAAACTCAAACTCCATAATGATTCCGGTTGCCAAGCCTATGGCAAAGTTGATAGCCAGTAGCCCCATCCAAAATTTTGTGGTATTTTTCCACCACTTATCACCCGTTTTGACATAGATGGTTTCCATAATGGCGATGATAAAAGTCAGCCCTAAAGTTAACGGAACAAAAATCCAATGATAGAGTGCTGTCAAAGCAAACTGCGCTCTTGACCAATCTATCAACGAAGGATCGATATGTTGCATTATTTTTCTCCTTGTGTAAGTTGTTGTAGGACATATTGACTGCGCGCTGTGTCGCTATCAAAATGCTCTTGTAAGATATCTGGAAAAAAGAAGTACTTAATGACGCCAAAGAGTATAAAGAGTTTGATAAACACTAGTAGCCAAAGTTTTTTCCCTAGTTTCATCTGCGAAAATCCCTCTTTGTAGAAGAGAAAGATTTTTGTGAATACTTTTGATATCATTCGGTTCCTCCCTTTTGATGAAATAATATCACAATGAATATATTAAAAACGCCACTTTGGTAGACAAAAAAGTGTTTTTAGGTGAATTGTGACAACAGGATCTGAAAAATGAAAAAGTTAGATGGTGATTAAGTTAATATTTTAAAAAAGATCTGTTATAATAAGAAGTTAGTCGGTAGCTTCCGTTTCCGCAAACGAAAGCTGACAACTATTTTGAATAAGTGAAGAAATCTGAGCCCGCATTCTCAGATTTCCCGTTTCAGAGAATTTCACTCTGTTATTCAAAAGGAGTGTTGAATGAATTTGTTTACTCTGAAAGTATAAGGGAATAAAGTAAACGGTTGGTTAATAAATCCAACTGTTTACTACAATGTATTTATTTTTTCTTCAATTGCTTCGTGTATTTTTGATTTTCTGCGTTTCTTGATGATCAGTTTTCTCTTTTTTGCCGGTGTGAGTTGTTTGGGATTGGGTGATTTTATCGCCGGTTGTGCCGATTTGAGGTAGTTATCCTTAATATCTACTTCGATGAGATCATTATTGGCATAGGAGAGTTTCTGATTGTAAAAGAAAATTATCTGATCTCCCGTTTCGGTTGTAAAATTGTAAACATAGAGCTTGATATCGGGATCATAAGTAAAACTCTGAATATAACCTTTGGTTTTTAAGCGTAAACTAATCGCTTTGGCTTTCTCTTTTTGAGAGGGTGTGATGTGTTCCTCTTTAAGGATTGGTTTTTTACTGGTGAGGGGCGGGATTTTATAGTTAGCGGCAGTGGGTTTGACGACCTCTTCGTCGGTGTAGATGCTCTCTACGGTATCACTCAGTGAACGAAAGGCACATCCGCCTAAGAGTAGCATGATTGATGCAAGTAGTAGTGTCGTTTTCATGAAGATTCTCCTTTTTTGATCCATTCAATGATATCTGATGCGAGGGGTTGGGTGTGTACTCTCTCAAAATCTGCACTGTACTGCACAGTTTTCCCGCTACGCATCTGTGCCGACTCAAAGAGGCAAACCCAATCGATAAGGTGTGCCGTGCTCTCAAGCATTCGTTCACCTCCCTCAATCATGATCAAATGATATGCATCGATTTTATCCAAATTTTGCTCTATATAGACTGTGCGATTTGGGACTTGAAAGAGAGGAATGGTTTGATCAAATGTTTTCTCGTGTGAGAGGATGAGTACATCGGGCGCTTTACCGTTGATGAGTCTAGCATCGAGGGTGGGACGATCGTTTCGAACCGTCTCTCCACCGATGATGAGCAGATCGCACCGGTCGCGCATTTGATGCACCAGTGTGCGTGAGGGGAGTGAGCTGATCGTACCTCCGTCATAGACACCGTTAAGGGTCGTGGCGATTTTGAAGAAGCAGAAGCGATTCTTTTGCCACTTGAGAAAGGGAGTGATAAGGTCACGGCACTCCTGCTCTAAGATTGGTCCGATGACTTCAATTCCCGCTTCTTGTAATGATGCATTTCCTCCGATGGCTTTTGGATTGTGATCCCGCATGCCGTAAAGAACGCGAGAAAACCCCATCTCTTTGAGCAGGAGAGAGCATGGCGGTGTCGAACCGTAGTGGTTGCAGGGTTCGAGTGTGGTATAGATGGTGCACCCCTCAAAGGCGCCTTTATGATGTTCAATGAGTGTACGATGTCGGCTATCGGGATTAGGAAGTTCATTGATTTGTGGGAGATTAAGAGCGGCGATGACGGCACGAAGTTCTGCATGCTCTTCTCCTGCTTTTCGGTGTGCTTCGATCGCCAGGATTTTACCATTTTTATCGAGGATTAATGCACCGACAGGAGGATTGGGATAGGTGAGAATTTGATATCGCCACGCCTCTTGAAGCGCCAGACGCATATAAAATTCGTGATTAATCACCATGGATAGTAAGTTTTGGCTTTGAGTACCTGATCGAAAGAGAACTCTTTGGTGCTCTTGCTGTTTTTATCCTCTACACTGATCTGATCGCCGTCAACGCTTAAGATAGTGCCTTTGATTTTTGTTTTTTCTCCATCCTCTAAGATAGTAGCCTTGATCTTCTCCCCGACGGAGAGTTGGAAGTGTTCAGCGCTTTTGAGGGGGCGTTCGATCCCCGGAGAGCTCACCTCTAGCATATATTCACCCGATACCGGAGGTTCCAGATCTAAAATAGGGGAGATGATTTGGGAAACCTTTGTGCACTGATCGATGGTTACGCCCTCAGGGTGGTGGATATAGATGCGTACGATCTGTCTTTCATTCTCTTTGACGATTTCACTGTCGTAGAGATGTACACCGCAATCTTCAATCACTTTTTTTAGGGTAGGGTTATTTAGCATCTTTATGGAGCTCACTATGGATTTTGGAGAAGAGTTCGTCGAGTCGATTTTGTTTCTCGAGAGAGTTGTCAAAGATAAAGTGCATTTTGGGTGCACGGTACCACCCTTCAGCCTGTTTACAGTAGTTTTGGATCGCACCTGAGGCTTTTTTGAGTTGCTGGAGAATTGCCTTTTGCTCTTTTTCATCGCTAAATGAAGGATCTAAAAAGACTTGTGCGTCATATTTTCCGCGAGAACAATTGACCTCAAGCACTTGCACACCTTGGATCAAGGGATCGTTGAGTGAGGAGATCGCTTCAGGAATCAGCTCCCTCAAAACAGACTCGGTTCGTTTGAGTTTAATACTTTTTTCTTCCATTGGCTTAGAGGCTTGCTCTCTCCTCTACCTCTTTGAAGCTCTCGAGGAAGTCACCGGGTTTGATATCGTTGTAACCGACAACGCCGATACCGCACTCATACCCTTTTGCCACCTCTCTGACATCATCTTTAAAGCGTTTGAGTGAAGAGATTTCACCCTCATAGATAACTACACCGTCTCGAATCACTCGTACTTTTGCACCGCGGTTAATCGTACCGTCCGTCACGACACAACCGGCGACTTGACCAAGTTTTGGCACACTAAAGACCTCTTTGACCTCTGCTTGACCGAGATTTTCTTCACGAATGATCGGTGAGAGCAATCCACCCAAGAGATCTTTCACATCATCGATGAGATCGTAGATAACATTGTAGGTATTGATGCTAATTCCCGATCTTTTGGCTTTCTCTTTCACACTTCCGGTAGGACGAACATTAAATCCGAGAATCACAGTATCTTCACTCGCTTCCGCTAATGCGATATCACTCTCTGTGATACCACCCACACCGCTACTGACAATATTGACTTTGACCTCTTCATTGCGCAGTTTTGCCAAACTTCCTTTGAGGGCTTCAAGCGTACCGGCGACATCTGCTTTGAGGATGATAGGGAGGTTTTTGATCTGCCCCTCTGCGATCTTTGCGCTCAGATCATCAAGTGTAACCTTGGTTGATTTAGAGAGCTCTTTTTGGCGGATATACTCAGCGCGTTTATTGGCATACTCTCTTGCCTCTTTTTCATTTTCGACTGCCATGAGTGTATCACCGGCATTGGGAACGACATTGAGTCCGACGACCACTCCCGGCTCTCCGGGCTGGAGGCTTTTGAGTGGTTTGTTGTCCTCATTCAGCAGGGCTTTGACTCGTCCGTAGGCAATACCGCAAACAATGATATCTCCGATTTTGAGTGTACCGTTTTTCATGATCACCGTAGCAACCGGTCCGCGCCCCTTTTGCAAGGAGGTTTCGACAACTGTTGCTTTGGCTTTTGCATTGGGATTTGCTTTGAGTTCCAAAATTTCAGCCTGCAAAAGGAGTGTCTCTAATAGTTCGTCGATCCCCTCTCCGGTATGCGCGGAGACATTGACAAACTCATGCTCACCACCCCAATCAACCGGTGTGACACCCAGCTCAGCAAGACCGCTTTTTGCAAGATCGGGATTGGCGTCCGGTTTGTCTATCTTGTTGATCGCGATGATAAACGGCACATCTGCCGCTTTTGCATGCTCAATCGCCTCCTTGGTTTGTGGCTTGACACCGTCGTCAGCAGCGACGACAATGACGACAATGTCTGTTGCTTGTGCACCACGAGAACGCATTTCAGTAAAGGCTTCGTGACCCGGAGTATCGATAAAGGTGATTTTTTGTCCATCTTTTTCGATCATATAGGCACCGACATGTTGGGTAATTCCACCATGCTCACCGGCAGCTACTTTTGTCTTTCTGATCTTATCAAGGAGTGAAGTTTTACCGTGATCGACATGCCCCATGATGGTAATGACAGGCGGTTTGACGATCGCATCTTCATCATCGATCTCCTCTTCATACTCTTTTTCATAATCAAACTCATCGAGTGGATTGATCGTGGTCACCTCAACACCAAATTCATCTGCCAAAATCTCAATGGCATCTTTGTCTAAAAAGTCATTTTTGGTCACCATCACACCGAGTGTGAAAAGCACTTTAATGATGTCGCTGGTCTGTTTACCGATCTTCTCCGCAAACTCATAGACGCGAATATCTTCAGGTATTTTTACTTCTGTCACTTGTTGCGTGGTTGTTTCCACTTTTCTTCGTTTTCGTTTGTTGGATTTACGGCTGATTCCCCGTTGCTTGATAAAACTACTGTGCTTGGTGGTACGCATTTGACTAGGGTCAAATTTTTTCTTCGGTTGAGGCTTTTTCTCCTCCTCTTCTCGTAATGAGAGATTCAGATCGTGTAAGACGATCATTTCACTCTCATCCATCACATCGATTGCATTGATATCACCACCGGCAAAGATATCGATCTTTTGAGAGTCACTTTGTCGCGTGGTAGGAGCTTTTTTCGTCTTTTTCTTCTTTTTGATAGCGCCGTCAGCAAGTTCAGGCAGTGCAAAATCTTTTTTGGCACTGCTTTGTGTCGTAGGTTTTTTGCGTTTTTTGACGATCATCAATCCGCGTCTCTTTTTGAGGGACTCTTTTGCCAGTGGTTCAGGCTTCGCCTCTTCCTCTTTGACCTCTGCTTTCTTTTCTGCCGCAGGCGCAGGTGTCTCTTTCTCAACCGGCTTTGGAGTGGATTCAGCTTGAAGGGGTTGCTTCTGAGGTTTTATCGGTTCGGATTCGACTGGAGTCTCTTGCGTCTTAGTCTTGGCTTCAGGTGCCGGAGTTTTAGGAGCCTTTTTAGGCGTTTCTTGAGCTTTTTTTGTTTCGCTTTTTTGCTTCTCTTTTGATGGCTCTTTTGATTTATTCTCTTTGGTTTCCGGTGTCGGTTCCGGGGCTTTTTTAGGGGAGTTGTTCTTTCCCGTGAGGATAAAATCCATCAAATACCCTGCATCCTCAACGCTGATCGCGCTGTTACCGGCTTTGACGCCTAAATCCATCTCTTGTGCTTTTGCCAAAACGGCTTTCGTCTCCATTCCAAGTTCTAAGGCGACTTCACTAATACGCACTTTATCCATTAACTATACTCTCCAACTCACTGATTTTGATTGCTCTTTTGCATTGACTGCTAAGCTTTTTAATAAGAATCTTTTGCTCTCTTTCATGTATACATCTATAACAGAGATAAAAACTTCTACCGTAACCCGAATAGAGATCAAGCTTATCGCTTTGGCACTGCAATCTGAGCAGACTCGATTGCGCAATGCGTTCTCGGCAACAGATGCACATTCGTATAGGGGTAGAACCCATCTTCTTGTTTGGTAACTCTATTATATTCTTCCTTAAAAAACTTATTCTTTTTCGATTAGATAGCCGTTATTATCGAAATTAAAGACTTCTACACGAAATTTGGGAAAACTCTCTCGAAGCTTTTGCGCAATTTTGGGTGCATCCTCTTCAAAAACGAGATTAAAGAAGGAGGACCCACTCCCTGAGAGCGTACTCATAAGTGCGCCGTGAAGTAGGGCGGTTTTTTGAACCTTGTAAAGCTCTCTAAGCCCGTTCATCCGTAAATTTTGGTGCATCTTATCTTCTGATGCCATACGAAGTACCGACCAATCTTCATTGAAAAAAGCGGCGGTTAAGACCGTGGCGTGGGTGAGATTAAAGACCGCTTTTTGCATCGAGATATTTTTAGCCATTTTGGCGCGTGATCGTGCAGTGGACATCGAGCGATCCGGGATAACGACTACTGCTTTAAGGTGGGAGGGAATCTCTTTCTTTTGGGTATAGACATGCTCATTTTTGATTGCCATGGAAGCGGTAAAACCTCCGTGAGCGGCCGGTGCGATATTGTCAGGGTGGCTCTCATAAAAGAGTGCTTTATCCACAATGCTGTGTTTGTCCATCTTGACATCCGCCATCTCATAGGCGGCGGCGATGGCTGAGACGATCACGGCAGAGGAGGAACCAAGCCCTCTGGAAAAGGGGATTTGATTGTGAAATTCAAAGCGAAAGGGATCTCGTTTACCGATGAGTTTGGTGTAAAAATTATAAAAGATATTGACAAATTGGTTGTTGGTTTTGATCCCGGGACGGTTGGCGCCCTCTCCGTGGATCGAGACGGTGGTGAAATTGGAGGCTTTGATGGTGATCTCATTATGAAGATCGAGAGCGAGACCGAGTGTATCAAATCCCGGACCCAAATTGGCACTGGTGGCAGGTACAATTATCTTCACAAAAACCTCTCTTTTTACAGCGCAGGCAAGATATACAACGGCTCATTTTCTGTTTCAAATAGGTGATGATCCAAATGTTTGGGTAACACCAAAGGAAGAGGCGTTGCATCGCTCCGCATTTGTTTGATAGATATTCTATCATTTTCTTTCATAAAAAAACGATTGCCGTGTGCTTTGATGGGGCTATTTTTATTAAAGGTGAAACCATCTGTGGCAAAAAGGGGACAATCGAGGGTGATCGAGAGGGTTTTGAGAAAGAGGTAACTCACCTTGATTGCCATAAAACTACCGGGACCTTTCGCATAGTAGAGATGGCAAATTGTATAGTGTTGCAGTATCTCTTCAAAAATCTCCGGTAATGCGTCGCTGGTTTGTGCATCGGTCGCGTAGGTGTGGTGAAGTTTGCTATCACGATAGATACCCACTTGTAGCGGTTTGGTCAGTGAGAGGACGAGAATATCGGCAATAGGTTTTATGCGAACGCTCCTTGAAAGGTGCTATCTTTGACATTTTGCAGATCGGCGATGGTGTAGTTTTGAGGATCATTCAAGATTGCGAGTGTGAGTTTGTGGTTGAGCGCGTGTGATCCGGCAAAGGCTTCATAGTGCCCCATAAATCCCATCCCCAAGAGGCTCAGATCACCGATCGCATCTAAGATTTTGTGTCTGACAAACTCATTGCCAAAGCGCAATCCGTCGCTATTGATGATCTTCTTCTCATCCAAAACCACGGCATTGTCCAAAGAGGCACCGAGTGCGAGGTTGCGACTTCTAAGCATTTGAAAATCCTTCAAAAAACCAAAAGTCCTTGCGCGTGAAATTTGTGCAAGATAGTTTGCCTTGTTGAAATGGTGGTGAAACTTTTCAAAGCCGATCGAAGGATGGTTAAAATCGATTGAGAAGGTAAAGTGTGTGTCGGGATCAGGGGAGATCTTCACATACTTATCTCCTTGGGTGACACTGACCTCTTTGTTGATCACCATCACCTTTTTATTGGCATCTTGCTCTGCGATACCCGCTTCATTAAACATCATACAAAAACTTGCACTGCTACCGTCCATAATCGGCGCTTCGTGCGCATCTATTTTGATGAGGATATTGTCGATACCGTAGGCGCTGACAGCCGAGAGAAGATGCTCGACGGTAGAGATGCTTTGGTGTACATCTTTCCCGATGACGGTTGCCATCGTAGTATCGATGACATTTTGGGGTTTGGCTTCGATATAGAGATCGAGATCGGTGCGGTAAAAGATGATACCGCTATTGGGATCGGCAGGTTCTAGGCTAAAGTGGATAGGCTCCCCTTTATGGAGTCCAATCCCGACCCCCTCAACCTTTTTGGCGAGTGTAAGTTGCTTCAAGTCAAATCCTTCATGATGTAACCCTCTTCACCTTTTGTGATGTATTTAAGTTTGCCGTCAAGTTGCTCTTTGTTAATGATGTCACCGTTAAAGATGGCATACCCTTTTCCGATCTCTTTTAGGATCAGATATTCGCCTTCACACTCTACCACGCCGTCAATCATACTATAAACACTTAGATTGCCTTCGCAAAGAAGCTTTGCACCGCTATTGATTCTTCCAAAAACGGTGATATCTCCTTTATGCTCTACAACCATTCCCGATCGGATCGGTGTGTAAAAGGTTTTGGTCGCAGAGGCGGGTGTCGTCGGGTGTTCCTCCTCTTGGACATAGTGAACGATCTCTATCTTTTGAGGAGTTGTCTCCTGTTTGGGCTCTTTGAGATCAAGTTTGATAGGGCAGTTATCGACCACTTTATAGCAACACCCTTTTTCATTGAGATAATCGGTGATATTTGAGGTAACAGTGCCCTGAAGAAGCAGGAGATACTCTTTGAGCAGGATAAGATTTTTCTCCATATAGGTGAAAAACTCTGTCTCATCTTCAATTGTCAATACAAAGACGCGAATATTTTTCTGTTTGGCTTGCATTATCGTGTCCTATCTATCATTTTTTTTGCATTTTCAATCACATCAGTAATATTTGTCTGCATCCATTTGCTATCCATCCACTCTGCCGGTCGTACGAAAATCCCTTGGATTAGAATACTAAAGTGGAGATGATCTCCCAATGCCAATCCGGTTGCACCCGATTTGGCGACCACTTGCCACGGTCTGACGATATCTCCCTCCTGCACCAAGAGTGTGGAACAGTGCCCGTAGAGTGAATAGAGTCCGAGTCCGTGGTAGATGATGAGATTGTTTCCGTAGATACCGTTGTAGTTGGCAAAGACGACGACTCCTTTATTGCTAGAGAGGATGTCTGCTTGGCGAGTGGAGGCGAGATCGAGTCCGAGATGGTAAGCTTCAGAGATGATTTTGCCGTGATATTTGTAGAAGCGGTGATCGCCGAAGCTTGCAACCACTTTAGCATTTTTGAGTGGATAGAAGGGGTCGAGTTTGAAATCATTCAAAAGATTTTGATCGACTTTGGAAGTGATTTTGCGGATAACCGAATTATTCTCTTTTCGGTAGGTTGCATTGACAAAGTCGAGTTTTTGGGCAGGGGTGAGATTGGCGGTTTGTTTGGGGCGATCCTCAGCTAGATCGGAGATCTTACCGTTGATGAAACGATCTTTTGCTTCAATGGTGGAGGTGCGGTATTTTTTGTTTTTGAGAAAAAAGCTCAGTCGAGAGACCGATTCATTACCCGCCTTATCTGTTGCGACAATTTTGGCAAAAAAGTGTTTTTGGGTCATAGGCCACGCGACAAGTACGGCATAGTATCCCTTCTTATGAAAGGGGACCGGCTTGAAGCGTTTACCGAAATTGGTCTGAATATAGAGATCTTTGAGATTCTCATCTTTGGCTTTGAAGATTGCCAGCGCCGCACCTCCCTTTCTGATGCCGTAAGAGGAGATGAGCGGGAAGAGTTCGGGCTTCTTCTCATCGATATGGATGATTGCTTGGCGTTTGGCGCTGTTGCCTGTAAAGAAGTTCCAGTGGCTCTTGTCGGTTGCTTTGAGGGTGAGTTTGAGTAGCCCGACCTCTTTGTTAAGTCCCAGTTTTGGAAAGGTGAGATCAAGCGTGTAGTTTTTGATTCCCGGATGGAAGTGTTTGGGTGAGATTTCGAGCTCTTTGCTTCCATCACTCAGATGCACTTCGAGTGATTTGAGTCCGCTTGCATCTTCGATCGGGATTTTTAGCGGTGATTTTAGATTCCAGTAGATCTCCTGCGGTAGATGGATTGTGGGAGGTTTTTTTTCAAAGTAGGGTGAGTGGAGTAGTGAACGAATGCCGGAGATAAGACCCCAAACGAAAAGAATCAGCAATAGGGCACGAATGTAACCCTTTCTTTTAGGTCGTGGTGATCGTTGTGTCATAGATTGAGCGCTCCAATGATTTCATCTAAAATTTTTGATTTTTCACTATCGTTGATTTGGAAACCGGCAGAGTCTCTATGACCTCCACCTCCATATCTCATAGCGATCTTGGCGACATCTATCCCCTTGCTCCGTAGGGAAAATTTGACGCTTCCCTGTGCATCGGTAATCATAAAGATTGCCAGTTTGACCGTCGCCAGAGAGTATAAGACATCCGCCAAATGTGCTGTATCATAGCGTAAAGCTCCTGATTTTTTAAGCATCTCTTGTGTCACCTCTCCGATAGCGATTTGTGCGTTAGCGCGTAGCTCCATATTGTCGATGAAGAGCGCTTCAAGGCGCAATCTTGCGAGGGAGTTTCGCTCTTTGAGATTTCTTCCGACCAGTTGTGGATCAGCGCCTTTTTGCACGAGTGTTTGGGCCAGTCCAAAGGCTGATGCGTCGGTTGTCGCATCACTAAAAAAGTCCGTATCTTCAGCCAAAGCGGTATAGATACAGAGGGCACTACGACGATCGATCTTGTAGGGAAGATGTTCGAGTAGTTCATAGACGACTGCCGAAGTGCTAGGCAGATCGGGCTTGACGAGGTTGAGATCACCAAAGTGTTCATTGGTAGTGTGGTGGTCAATGTTGATGAGTGTGTAGTGACCTTTCTCAATTCCTAATCTTCGGAAACTGCCACAGTCAAAACTGATAATAAGATCGCTATTGGCACTAAAATGGTTACGGATCTTTTCGTAGCCGGGGAGAAAGTCATATTTGTAGGGGAGGGGAGTCGTGGCGTTGTAGAGCTTGACCCGTTTCCCATTTTGTTGGAGATGGTGGTAGAGTGCCAGGGCACTGCCGAGTGTATCGCCGTCTGGATCGATATGGGTGACCAGTGTGATTTTTTGGCTTTTTTGAATAGTTTCTGCAATCTCTTGATAGATCATCGATCCGCTTTCCCTTTCGGTTTGATGTTATTTCCCGCGTATGTTACCAAGATACCATAAAAAAAGGGGTAGTTCTAAGATAATATAGCACATGATCGTAAACCAAAACCAATTAAACTCCATATCCAAAAATCTAAAAGTGATCTCTTTGCCGCCAAAAAGTAGCGCGCTGATGATGAGCGTGACGACGGAGGAGAGGAGATCGTATTGGGTGAGTTTCATCAGATCATCTTGTGCGACGCGTGGAAAAAACCAAAAATAGGAGAAGAGCAAAATAGCCATAACTTGTAAGATCACAATATGCTCCGGTGTCATCTTTTTCCTTTGCTTTGATAGATAAATGCTAACACTTCGGCAACCGCTTTGTAGAGTGTATCGGGGATTTGATCATCGATTTCGCATTGTTTATATAGTTCTCTGGCGAGTGGGGGATTTTCGACGATTTGGATCATATGTTCGCGTCCGATCTCCTTGATCTTAAAGGCGAGGTGGTTGATACCCTTGGCGATGACGCGAGGGGCTTGCTCTTTGGATTTGTCGTAGCGCAGGGCGACGGCGTAGTGGGTGGGGTTGGTGATGATGACATCCGCTTCGGGGATATTTTGCATCATTCGTTTTTGCGCCATCTCCATCTGAATCTTTTTGATACGCGCTTTGACTTGGGGATCCCCTTCCATCTGCTTGTGTTCATCTTTGATCTCCTGCTTACTCATGCGCAGATCTTTGAAGTATTGAAAACGCACAATGAGCAGATCGATGAGTGCCAAGACAAAAAAGATCAAGATCATAATCGCCGCCATCATAATGACCTTCCCCTCTAGCCAATCGAGCTGCGGATGGAGTGGGAAATGCACTACCGTCGGGAGCTCTTTGATAAACATTAGCAAAAAGATAAAGGCGACCACAAAAACAACGGCGACTTTGGCAGTGATCTTGATACCTTCGATGAGTTTTTTGAGCGAGAAGAGCCTGCCGAGTCCTTTGATGGGATCAATCTTGCTGAGTTTTGGGGCGAGAGGCTTGGTCGTGAAGATAAAACCAAACTGCAAAAACGCTGCGATCATACCCGAAAGGGCAACAATAGAGGCGAGAGGGATCACCATAATGACAAACTCTTTCATCGTAGTAATAGCGAGATGGTAGATCGATTCGGGGGTCAGATCGGTGCCGATGAGTTCATGGTAATAGTGATAGAGGGAAAACAGATGGTCGCGAATCAACGGTAAAAGTGCAAATGTCGCCACAATCGCAACTAAGAGAGTGAGAAAACTGCTTGCATCTTGGCTCTTGGGGACATTTCCCTCCTTTTTGGCATCGTCAAGTTTTTTGGGGGTGGGTTCCTCCGTCTTCTCCATATCGTCTGCCACGACATTTTCTCCTTGACTTGGATTGTCTTGATCCTAGTATGAAAAGAGTAAATTCTTGATTATATAGCAAAATTAAGCTATTATCATTCTTTTATAAAAGAGAGAAAAATGAAATATATTGTATTTATTATCAGCTCAATACTCTATCTGGCAGAGGCGGATACTGTCGGTGTCGATCTCAATGCATGGGCAGATGCGAAGGTCGAGAGTGATGTCGTGCC
>JALVVN010000036.1:22630-26345 GCA_027023405.1 Campylobacterales bacterium | reverse complement strand
AGGAAAAACAACTCCGGCAGTTTTGATAACAGCATACAGACCGGATCCTAAAAAGTGGTCGGAAGATTTTATGAGGAGAGTTTGATGCACAAAAGAAAGCATAGGAAATTTATCATTGAGGGCAAATATGTGGCTGAGGTTGAGAACGAGATTATCGATAGTGATGAGGGGTGGTCACCTTATATCAGCTTGGATGATGCACTAAAGCTTGATGAGATTAGAGAGTTTTTGAAGAAAGGTGATATCGAATCTGCAAAAAAATATGCGAAAGTTTTTACACTCTCTCCTGTAGCGGCATAGGGGGAGTAAAGCACCCCCCTACGAATGATAATTGGGTGCCTCTTTTGTGATGGTTACATCATGCACATGGCTCTCTTTGAGTCCTGCGCTGGTGATTTCGACGAACTCCGCTTTCTCTTGGAAGGTGGGGATATCTTTGGCGCCGACATAGCCCATGGAGGCTCTGAGTCCGCCTACGAGTTGGTGGATGACGGCGCTCATTTTTCCGCGATAGGGTACCATTCCTTCGATCCCTTCGGGGACGAGTTTGTCGGCAGCGGTTCCCTCTTGGAAGTAGCGGTCGTTGCTCCCTTTTTGCATCGCGCCGATGCTTCCCATGCCACGGTAGCTTTTGTATTGTCTGCCTTGGTACATGATCACATCACCGGGACTCTCTTCAGTACCTGCGAGCATGCTTCCGATCATCACGGAGTCGGCACCTACGGCGAGTGCTTTGGCGACATCACCGGAGTATTTGATCCCGCCGTCAGCGATGATGGGGATGCCATGTTTTTTCGCCTCTTTGGCACAGGTGGCGATAGCGGTGATCTGCGGTACGCCGACACCTGCGACGATGCGTGTGGTGCAGATTGACCCGGGTCCGATACCGACCTTGACAGCATCCGCTCCCGCTTCGGCAAGGGCTTTGACCGCTTCGGGTGTGGCGACATTTCCAGCGATGAGTTCGATCTCAAATGAAGACTTTATCGCTTTGACGGTATCGATGATCCCTTTGGAGTGTCCGTGAGCGGAGTCGAGTACGAGGACATCGACTCCCGCATCGATGAGTGCCTTGGCGCGATCAATCTGTCCAACACCGATCGCCGCACCG
Source organism: Campylobacterales bacterium (assembly GCA_027023405.1). Classification (GTDB taxonomy): domain Bacteria; phylum Campylobacterota; class Campylobacteria; order Campylobacterales; family QNZT01; genus QNZU01. The sequence goes on along the minus strand of JALVVN010000036.1, from coordinate 25,234 downwards.
CATCTGAGGCGCCCTGAAGCGTCTTTGTTGGAGTTGGGGAAGGCTTTTCGTTTTTTGAGATCTTTGATGGTGATGAGTCCAGCGAGTTTTCCATTTTGATCGACAAGAGGGAGTTTTTCAATCTTGTTGGTTTTAAAGATCTCTTCCGCTTCATCGAAAGAGATCGTATGATTTGCCGTGATGAGCGGTGCTTTAGTCATTACCTCTTCGATGCTTTTTTGAAAATTGGTCTCAAATCTGAGATCGCGGTTGGTCAAGATCCCGACAAGCTTTTGCGTTTCATCAATGATTGGAAATCCAGAAATTTGATACTCATCCATTAGATCGAGTGCATCTTGTAGGGATTGTTCCGGCTTCAGGTAGATTGGCTCATTGATAATACCGCTCTCACTCTTTTTGACGCGTTCTACTTCTCGTACTTGCGAATTGATATCCATATTTTTGTGAATGATACCGATCGCACCGAGTCGCGCCAATTTGATGGCGGCTTTGTGCTCTGTGACGGTATCCATCGCGGCGGAGATAATGGGGATATTGAGTTGGATATTTCGTGTGAGTCGAGATCGTATATCGACCTCTTTTGGGAGTACTTCGGAGTACTGAGGGACAAAGAGTATATCTTCAAAGGTGAGAGCTTTGGTTCGTATTTTTAGCATTTTATGACTCCTTGAGGTATTTTTCCAAGCCGAGAGCGGCGTCAAATAGGGTTTGTTCATCGAGTGCTTTGGCAATAAACTGTGCTCCGATAGGCAATCCGTCGTTATCTTTGGCAACAGGAAGTGAGATGGCAGGGAGACCGGCGAGATTGACTCCGATGGTATAGATGTCACTGAGGTACATTTGGAGCGGATCGCTAATCGATCCTATTTTAAAGGCAGTTGTAGGGGCAACGGGTGAAAAGATGAGATCTGCCTCCTGAAAGATAGCATTGAATTCATCTCGTATCAAATGTCTTGCTTTTTGTGCCTGAATGTAGTAGGCGTCATAGTAACCGCTACTGAGCACAAAGGTACCGATGAGTATGCGCCGTTTGACCTCTTCGCCAAACCCCTCACTGCGTGTTTGCACATAGCTTTGAGAGAGTGAAGTCGCATCAGGCGTGCGATAGCCGTATCGAATACCGTCGTAGCGACTAAGGTTGGTGCTCGCTTCGGCGGAAGCGGTAATGTAGTAGGCAGCGATCTCATACTTGGGATCGGTCATCTCTTTATAAACAATGGTATGACCGAGTTGCTCAAGCTTCTCGATTGTCGCGTACATCGCAGATCTGACTGCTTCATCCGCTTCGTCGATATGGCTTTTGACGACGGCGACGGTGAGTTTTCTATCGGGGTTGAGTTTGTTACTGACGGGTGTATGATCTTGACGAATACCGGTAGAGTCTTTAGGATCGGGACCGGCGATGATATCGTAGAGTATTGCCGCATCTTCGACATTTTGGGTAATAGGTCCTATCTGATCGAGTGAACTGGAGTAGGCGTTGAGTCCGTAGCGACTCACTTTTCCGTAAGTCGGTTTCATTCCCACACATCCGCAGAAACTTGCCGGTTGGCGGATACTACCGCCCGTATCACTTCCCAGTGCGGCGATCGCCAGACCACCGGCTACTGCTGCTGCCGATCCGCCCGAACTTCCTCCCGGTACGCGAGAGGGATCGTGTGGGTTTTTTGTGATGCCGTAGCAGGAGCTCTCTGTGGAGCTTCCCATCGCAAATTCGTCCATATTGGTACGCCCAAAAGGTGCAAGACCTTTGGCTTGAAGCTTTTCAATGACAGTTGCGTTGTAGGGTGCGATATATCCTTTGAGTATTTTGGAGCTTGCGGTGATATTCCACCCCTTGACTTGAATATTGTCTTTGATAGCGATAGGTACACCGGAACCTTGTTGGTTGATTGGTTCACCGGTAAACTGCTCGACATATGCGCCTAACTCTTTGTTTGTTTCGATCTGCTGAGTGAGATCGGCTCGAAGTTTGGAAAGTGCATCCTCTGAGAGTGTGAGTGCCTCTTTGAGTGTCATCACGGTATATCCCCCAAAATAAATTTAGGGGATTCTACCCAAAAGGGGGTTAAAGTGAGATTTATTGTGGTTTGTTTGCAGGTGTCGGCAGGGGTTTTCTTGCTCTCTTCACTGCGGTATAGAGTTCTCTTGTCGCGTTCCATCCGAGATCAGAGTGCAAAAAGCGATCTTCGAGTGCATTTGAGATGCGTACCTTGAAATATTTATCCCCAAGATCGGCGAGATAGGCGACAGAGTAGTAGGGGACAGATTTATTGGTGATGCGAAAGAGGGCGCGTTTGGCTTTGGTTTGGGAGTCGAGCATCACCTCATCCTCTTTGAGTACTTCAAAGCTTTTAAACTCTCCTTTTTTTTTCATATATTTGAGTGTATCGATAAAATCTTGATAGTGGCTCTCTAAATCTTTGTCAATCTTTTTAGGATAGATAAAACAATCCAAAAAGGCATCTTTCTTCTGTAGATCCGCATATCTTAGGGCGATACCAAGCGTTTGATCGTCATAGCGTTTTTGAGAAGTGAGTGTATAAGTTCCAACTCTCCTAGGGGCGGTAATGTCCTCAATTTTGATACTTGTTTTGGTGAGGA
>JALVVN010000036.1:0-22530 GCA_027023405.1 Campylobacterales bacterium | reverse complement strand
AGATCCGCATATCTTAGGGCGATACCAAGCGTTTGATCGTCATAGCGTTTTTGAGAAGTGAGTGTATAAGTTCCAACTCTCCTAGGGGCGGTAATGTCCTCAATTTTGATACTTGTTTTGGTGAGGACGGGTTGGGGACGAACCTTGTGCGCACATCCGGTATAGAGGAGGGTGGTGAGTGTAGCAAATAGTAAAAAATATCTCATGTTCAACTCCTTTGTTGAGTTTTTCAATATTTTAACATAGTCGCCCTTTATGATCTCCCCTTTTTATTGCTTACAGATCGTACCCAAACAATCCCAAGCGCTGAGACGATCAGGAGCACCCCGATTGTCTCTAGGATAAACTGCATCGTGACAGGTTGGCTAAGATCAGGCATCGATCACCGCTTGACATCGCGTGCAGAGTTGATCTTGGGCATTGCTTTTTTGTTTCCAGCATCGGGGGCATTTGTGTGCTTGGCTTTGAATGATGGCAAAGCGCTCTCCCGCTACTTCAAATGCTCCCAGCTTGTCGGCATCGCTTTGGGTAAGTAGATTGGAGACGGTAAACCAATCCTCTAAATCGCTTGTTTCGAGTCCGGAAGTTTTGTCTCCTTGATAAACGAGGTCGAGTTCGAGTGTCGATTTGATGCGTTTCTCTTTTTTGAGCTGATCGACGATCTCAAAAAACTTCTCTCGTGCCTCTTTGAGAAATGCCACATCAAAGGGTGTCTTTACCTCTGGAAGTGGAGTGTAGAGCAGATCAAAGGCGTCCTTCGCATCGCCTTTGACGACTGCCGGTGCATACTCCATCACTTCATCGACGGTGTAGGTGAGGATCGGGGCTAAGAGCGCGAGGAGTTTTTGGGTCAAAATCGCCATCGCACTTTGGGCGGATCGGCGGTAGCTATCCTCTTTGGCGTTGCAGTAAAGGCGATCTTTGGAGATATCGAGATAGATACCGCTTAGATCAGAGGCGATGAAGTGGTTGAGTGCGGAGAGCGCTTTGGCAAAGTTGTATTCGTGGTAGGCGCTTTGCATCTGTTCAAAGATCGTGCTACCCTCAGAGACGATCCAGCGATCGAGGGGTTTGAGTTCATCGACCGGTATAATCTCTTCAAGATCATCGATGTTAGCAAGGAGAAAGCGAAGGGTATTTCTGATCTTTCGGTACTGTTCGGCATTTTGCTTGAGAATGTCGTCGGAAACCTTTTGATCATTTTGGTAGTCACTCATCGCTACCCACAGACGAAGGATCTCCGTACCGTACTGCTTGGCGATGTCAAGGGGGGAGATGACATTGCCTTTGGATTTGCTCATCTTTTCACCTTTGGCATCGTTGGTAAAGCCGTGGGTGATCACATTTTGGTAGGGGGATTGGGCGTGGATCGCGGAGCTGATGAGCATCGAGCTTTGGAACCATCCACGATGCTGATCGCTCCCCTCCAGATAGACCGATGCGGGATACTCTCCTGCGTCATATTGATCCGATTCGAGTACCGCTTTCCAGGTCGATCCGCTGTCAAACCATACATCGAGGATATCGGAAGTTTTTTCAAGATCGTTAGGGTTGAGACTAGAATTTTCGGGGAGTAGATCGGCGATCTCCATCTCCCACCACGCATCGGAACCCTTCTCATCAAAGATAGATGCGATGTGCTCCAAAATGGTTGGATCCAAGATTACTTCACCGCTCTTTTTGTCACGGAAAAAGGCGATCGGCACACCCCAGTCTCGCTGACGGCTGATACACCAGTCGGGACGATTTTCGATCATTGTTTTGAGGCGGTTTTTTCCGGTTTGGGGATAGAAGGTGACACCTTCGATATTTTGAAGTGCATTTTCCCGAAGTGTTTGCGCACCTTCGGCTTGATCCATAGTGATAAACCACTGCTTGGTCGCACGGTAGATCACCGGCTTATGCGTACGCCAGCAGAAGGGGTAGGAGTGGGTAAATTTGCTCACTTTGAGCAGGTGATTGCCCAAAAGTTCCAAGATCGGCTTATTGGCTTTGAAGATATGTGTGCCGATAAAGGAGTCGGGGAGGAGCTTTTCTCGACGGAGTGTCTCGTCATAGAGTCCACGATCATCGACAGGCATCAACACCTCTAGGCCATATTTGAGTCCTACGCGGTAGTCATCTTCACCGTGTCCCGGTGCGGTATGGACACATCCGCTACCGCCGTCCATTGTGACATGATCACCCAAGACGAGAGTTGATCGGCGGTTGTTAAGTGGATTGATCGCGTGGGTTTTCTCCAATAGTTCAGAGGAGATAGTACGGATGATCTCACCTTGGATCACCCCCTCCTCTTTGAGTGCGTCATAACGCGCTTTGGCGAGGATATAGCCGTCGCTTGTAAGGGCATACGGTTCGTCAGGGTTGAGGGAGATACCACTGTTTGCGGGGAGCGTCCACGGTGTGGTGGTCCAGATGATGATTGCGCCTTTGTCAATCTCCAAGGCTTTGAGTGCGTCGCTATCGAGATCAAAGGCGACATAGATCGAATAATCCTCTTTGTCCTGATACTCCACTTCCGCTTCGGCGAGTGCTGTCTGCGCCGCCCATGACCAATAGACCGGTTTGCTCCGCTCGATCAAAAGCCCTTTTTTGGCGATGTCGCAGAGTGCGCGGTAGATGTCGGCTTCAAAGCGGTTTTTGAGCGTGAGGTAGGGATTTTCCCAATCGGCTACGACGCCAAGGCGTTTGAACTCCTCCTTTTGGATATCGACAAACTTCAGTGCGTGCTCACGACACAGCCGTCGAATCGTAGTGATGGGGAGATCTTTTTTCTTCTCTCCAAGCTTCTTTTCGACCTGTTGTTCAATGGGCAATCCGTGACAATCCCATCCCGGCGTGAAGCGGACGCTTTTACCTTGAAAGTAGTGTGACTTGACGACCATATCTTTGAGGATTTTATTGAGTGCGTGTCCGATGTGGATGTTGCCGTTGGCGTATGGAGGACCATCATGAAGCGTGAAGCTCTCATCGGCATTTGTACGGTTTTGCTTCATCTTCTCATAGACTTTGCGATTCTCAAACCACGCTTGGTAGCGCTTGGGTTCATTTTGAGGAAGATTTCCTCTCATCGGGAAGTTGCTACTAGGGAGTAGTAGGGTATCTTTATAGTTCATTTTTTCTCACTTTACAGATAATAAATTGACGCGATTTTACCCAAAAGCGACTTATATGGTGGTATAATTGTCCATCAAAGCCGAAAGGATCGAGGATGAAGCGAGTATTGGTAGTTGTGGGAAAAAGCTTGGGGATAAATGCACCTTTTATGGCATATCTTGAGCGAAAAGTGCTTGAGGAGTTGGGGGAGGTTGATGCGCGATTCTATTTAGATAGGGCAGAGCGCGATCTCTTTTTACGGCTAGAGGAGATTGTCGAAGAGTTCCATGAAATCGTGATTGCATCGGATGAAGGCTATCATCTGGTGAGTAAAATCATCTCGACCTTGACGGAGGATAATTTGGAGTTAAAAGAGGGGCAGTTGATTCCCTCTCGTGCAGAAGCGTTTGGTCAGGGGAGTTATCTGGTGACTTACGGGCATCGACGCATCAATGTCGTGCAAGTTCACATCGGCACACAACTACCCAAAATCTCACTCTCAAGACCACGAGAGCGCATCTCATTTTTTCTTGTGGATGCACAAAAGCCAAAATATCGCGAACTTTTAACGGAACTTGAATCTCTCTATAGTCTTTCTATTAATAGGACTTCTTTCATAGAGGGGTTGGAGTGGTGTAGTGTGGATGATTTTTTGCATGAGCAGCAGGGGGCTTTGACCAAGGCGTTGGCATTTGGCTTTGAGGGAAAGATTCTCTTTGGGGAGGATTTTTCGAAGATTGTTGTGGATGCTTTGATTAAAAACCATCAAAAGGTAACGACGATAGAGAGCTGTACCGGAGGATTGATTGCGAGTGAGATTACAAAACATGCCGGGGTTTCGTCGATCTTTGACGGGGGAGTGGTGAGCTATGCTAATGAGGTGAAGCAGATGTTTGGTGTGCAGGCATCGACATTAGCAGAGTATGGCGCGGTGAGTTTGCAGACTGTGCATGAGATGCTTGATGGAATTCTCAAGACAATGGGTGCCGATATGGCGATGGCGGTGAGTGGCATCGCCGGACCGACTGGTGGAACACCGACCAAGCCTGTCGGAACAGTCTATGTCGGCGCAAAAAGTAGGGATGGAGATACTCTGATAGAGAAATTATCACTACACGGTGATCGAAATTATATACAGCAAAGCTCGATGTTATGGGCATTTAAGCTACTTGTAAAGAGCAACCCAAAAAATTTTTTCAATTTTTCTCTAAAATCTCTTGACAATTAAAAAATTTTGTATTATAATTTCGGCTCACTTGTCAAGGATGGCAAGTCAAAACTGACTCGTTAGCTCAGCTGGTAGAGCATCTCCCTTTTAAGGAGGTGGCCGTTGGTTCGAATCCAACACGGGTCACCATTTTCATTGTTTTTTAGATTTGTTAATAATTCAAAAGTCAATGAGGTTGTAGCGTTTATGACCCCATCGTCTAGTGGCCCAGGACCCCGCCCTTTCACGGCGGTAACAGGGGTTCAAATCCCCTTGGGGTCGCCATTATTTTTGATTTGAGTCCTGGAAAGTCAAAAAGTTTTATCTTAGGTCGCTTAGCTCAGTTGGTAGAGCGCCACCCTTACAAGGTGGATGCCAGTGGTTCGAGTCCACTAGCGACCACCATTTTTTAAATGCGCGGCGGTAGTTTAGTTGGTTAGAATACCGGCCTGTCACGCCGGGGGTCGCGAGTTCGAGTCTCGTCCGCCGCGCCATTTATTTTCTCCTATGCAAATATAGTAAGTAATTTTCTAGTTTCAGGTTTATTCTTCATTTTTAGAACTTTAGATAGACTCTTGATTTATATCAATCATTAATCTTCATTATTTGAATACAATTCTGACTGTAGTACTTTACTAGCAGGAGATTGTATGAAAGAAGTGTACCTCAATATGCCACAATTGGCTCCCCAAGATTTTTTACCGATTTTTACTTCGGCGACGCTTGTCATGATCTTTGGGATCGTATTTGTGGGGTTATATACTTTTGCCAAACTCAAAAAAATTCCTATGTTTTATCAGTATATAGGATACCTTTTTTGGTTTGGTTGTGCATACTCTCTCTATCTGCTTAGTACTTTGGTTGGAAGTGGTGATTTTACACGAAAAGTTTTGATGTTGGCAATGGTAGCATATTTGATATTGCCACACTTTGTTTACTTTTTGATGCAAGAGACCCACGAACAACACAATAATAAGGAGGTTTAGATGGCAGAACAACCAAAGTCAGTTTGGCGCAGTATATCGTTTTGGAGGCGATCGGCTGCATGGGTGACAGGATTTGCGACAATCCTTCTGATTTGGCTGACATTCGATACGATGAGTCAGATCACTATGGGTACGGATGCAGATTTGCAAAAGGGTGTAACCAAAAGGGTTCCGGCTCCTACGGTTATCAACTATCACATTGACTATAAGATGAGTAAAAAAAGAGGGCACGAAGTACCAGTTATCGGCAAAAAAGAGCCTTTTTTTGGGAAAGAGTGGTCTCCTAAAGAGGCGGCAGCACTTTTACATCTTGGGAAATTGACTTCTCAAGCGAAAAACTGTATGAATTGTCATACGCTTTTGGGTAACGGCGCTTACTACGCACCAGATTTGACTAAAGCGTGGCTTGATCCTGCTTGGAGTAAAAACGGATCAATGATGGCAATGACGGGTAAAAGTACGCGAGAGGAGGCGATGGCAGAGTTTTTGCAGCATCCATCCAAATATCCTACACATGCACGAATGATGCCAAATCTAGGCATTACGGCAGAGGAAGCAAAAGGGTTGGTAGCATTTTTAAAACATATGAGTTCTATCGACACCAACGGTTTCCCGAGAAACTTCGCAAAAGAGGAGGAATCGACAAATGCGCACTAGTATCAAATCAAATCAATTACAGTATGAATCTCAAAAAATTGGGATGATGTATTTTCGCGTGGCGATAATCCTCTTTGGTGCGCAATTACTAATGGGACTTATCGCGGCGATTCAGTTTCTCTATCCAGGTTTTTTGTTTGAGATATTTGACTTTAATGTCGCAAGGATGGTGCATATTAACGCGCTTGTTGTCTGGATGCTTTATGCAATGATTGGATCTGTTTATTACATGATCCCGGATGAAACGGGTAGAGAAGTTGTTGCTCCAGGAATTGCAAAATTGGCATTTTGGGTTTTAACGGCTGCTGTTGCGGTTGTTGTCTTGGTCTATATCTTTATCCAGGTTGGACCGGGTAAAGAGAGCACAATTTGGCTCATTAATGAGGGGCGTGAATATTTGGAAGCGCCAAGATGGGCAGATATCGGTATTGTAGTGGTTGTGTTGATCTTCTATTTCAATGTTTTTGCTACTTACATTAAAGGGCAAAGAACCGGTATTATGACGGTGATGGTTGCGAACCTTTTTGCACTGGCAGGTCTCTATCTTACCGGTATGTTTTTTACTGATAATATTTCGGTAGATCAGTATTGGTGGTGGTGGGTCATTCACCTTTGGGTTGAAGCGACATGGGAAGTCTTTGTCGGTACACTCGCAGCATATGCACTTATTAAAATTATCGGTGCAAAACGAGAAATTGTCGAAATGTGGCTCTGGATTGAGGTTTTGATGCTTTTTGGATCAGGTATTCTAGGTCTTGGTCACCACTATTTCTGGATCGGTACACCTGAGTATTGGTGGGAGATTGGTGCGCTCTTTTCTGCTCTCGAGCCTGTGCCTTTAGTTGCGATGTTTGTGCATGTTCTCTATGACTGGGGAAAAGAGCAGGGTACTGTGGAAGCAGAAGGTGGTGCGCATGCGATCAATAACGGTCCGGCGATGGCGTGGATTGCGACCAATGCATTCGGTAACTTTTTGGGTGCCGGTATTTGGGGATTTTTCCATACACTACCGCAAGTCAATATTTATACGCACGGTACACAGTTTACCTCAGCACACGGTCACTTGGCATTTTTCGGTGCCTATGCGACGATCTTGATAGGGATGATGTATCTAGGAATTCAGGGTGCATACGGTGTGAAAAATATGAAAGCAACGGCACTTTCTAAGTGGGCGATTACGCTGATTGTATTTGGAGTGTTGAGTATGACAGTGGCATTGACGATTGCCGGTTATGAGCAAGTGTTGGTCGAGAGAGCAGAGCTTGGTGCGACATGGGAAGCCTATTTTACTGCACAAAATCTTCCATGGTTTGTTCAGGCAATGGGTTGGAGATTGGCAATGGGTGTTGTTACCTTTGTCGGTTTTGTACTGCTTGTGGCTGATTTGCTCACCATTGGTAAAAAAGAGAGTGGTAATTAAAGTTTAAAAAAATGGATAGGGTAGATTATCGCCCTATCTTACATAACGAGAGGAGAAAGCAATGATTGATAAATTTACAGATGTGGTTCCAAGTTTTTTTGGAACGCTAAATCAAGGACCATTGACACTTACAATTTTTTTGCATACTGTCATTGTACTTCCGATGATTTGGATCTATTTTAGTGAGAAGAAAAAGCTAAACAAATAGGGAAATAGTATGGTGAGGGGACAAACTGTTTAATAACTTTAAAGGAGGAAACATGAAGTTAGGAAAAGTTTTAAGTTATGTTGCAGCACTGAGTGTTGTTACGGTAAGTCTTCAGGCAGGTACATCCAAGATGGATTTTGCCAAAGTCTATGAAAAAGAGTGCCAAGGATGTCACGGTCCGATCCATCAAGGTGGTGTCGGTGCCGATCTGAGACCCAAAGCCCTCAAAAAGAAAAATAGAGAATTTCTTGCAGAGACTATTCTCAACGGTAGAGAAAATACCGCTATGCCGGCATGGAATAGCAAATTTTCAAGAGATGATGCGGTGGGTATGGTGGATTGGCTGATGGATTGGAAAAATACCGTTGAATTAAAATTGGATTTTGATCAAGTTCATAAGTCATGGCAGAAATTAGCTGATCGCGAAGCATTGGCGAAGAAGTACCCGGTTGATAAAGATGGAAATGTCAAATATAAGGGTGCTGATGTAAGTAATGTAAAAAATATTACTTTTGCGACAGAGCGGGATGCATCATTGGTCGATTTTATCGATTCAACATCAGGGAAAGTACTCTCTCGGCATAAAGCCGGCTTTGCAGTGCATGTGACCGTCACAAATAAAGCTGAACCAAGATATGCCTACTCTATCAGTCGATCCGGAAGATTGACAATGTTTGATATTGCTGCTCCGGGTCAGCCGGCTCTAGCCTCTGTTCAAGTGGGTCAAGAGTCTCGTGGTTTGGCAGTCTCTCCGGACGGTAAATATGTGATGGCGGGTAACTACAATCCCGGTGGTGCGGTATTGTGCGATGCCCATACACTTGAGCCGTTGAAAGTGTATGATACCAGTCGCGTGATTGATATGGATGGTCAGATTGGACCGAGCCGTGTCGCTTATATCGCAGATACACCTTATGGTCCTTATTTCTCATTTGCTTTGAAAGATGCAGGTCATGTCTATGTGGTCGATTACAGCAAACCTGACTTCCCAATTGTAGGAGATATTCCAAAAATCGGTAAAGTACTCCATGATGCATTCTTGAATGAGAATAAAGGAGAAGATTACGGTCGTTATGTGCAAGTCGCATCACAAGGGTCTGATCTCATGGGTATCGTGGATCTCAAGACAAAAAAACTGGCAGCGAAAGTCTATACCGGTGAAAAATCCAAGCCACATCCCGGACAAGGATCAAGCTGGTTTAACAAAAAGATGGGTAAACAACTCAATGCAACCCAAAGTATGAACTTCGGACAGGTGGTGATTTGGGAGTCTCCGGGTTGGAAAGTGATCAAGAAGATCAAGACTGCCGGTGGTGGTTTGTTCGTAGGAACCGGAGAAGATACACCTTGGATATGGTCTGACTGTGTACTCGGTAAACCTGAAAACTACAACAAAGTCTATCTCATCAACAAAGAGACTCTCGAGACCGATAGAATTATCGAAGTGGGTAAAAAAGAGGGTAAATTGATCGATGCCAAAACCGGTAAGGTGCTTCAGACTTGGGATGCAACGCAACACGAAAAAGTGGCAGTCAATGAAAAAGCATTTGGTAAAGAGAAAATTGTACCGATGCCGACAAAACTCGGTCCTGTTGTGAAAAATCCTGTTCAGCCGAGATTGCTTCATGCTGAACCGGCAAATCACGGTAAATGGACGATGATTTCAGAGTGGACAACCGGTAGAATTGGTATCTATGAATCAGAGACCGGTAAGTTTATCAAGTATATTGAAAACTTGACAACACCTACCTTTACCTACTCTGTTGAGCACAGACAACATGTTCCCGGTGCTTAATGTTTAATGACTCTCTTCCCTTTTTGGGGAGAGTAGTTTGTTGAGTACAATGAATAATTGTCTTCAATAAACTAGTAGGGTGATTTTTATGAAAGTTCTCTTTTTGTTTTTTGGGGTACTTTTAACCGTTCATGCCAAATCTCTCGATAACCATTCCTGTAAAGAGTGTCATGAAAATATTTACAATGAGTATCAGCAATCCTACCACGCCAAAAGCTATTTTACCGATGAATTGCACCAAAAAGTGGCAGATGCTGTAAGTACAAAGAGATATGCTTGTGCGCGATGTCATATGCCGATGGCAAACAATCTCAAAGATTTGATAAGTGGCAAAGCCCGACCTGATAAAAATAACAAAACACATACGGATGCCATAAGTTGCTTTTTTTGCCATACCATAGCATATGTCAAAAAATCGCATCGCTTCAATATCAACATCAAGTCACGCCAAGCAGACGGTTACAAACCGACCCTGTACGGACGACTTGTCAATCCTGATGAGAATGATAAGCACTCCTCTGTAAACAATCCTATTTACGGTAAACATGTCTGTTCTGGTTGTCATTCGCATAAGTTAAACGAGAACAATGTGACCATTTTCGCCGCCATGCAACCGAATCAAGATTCGATAGCGTGTATCAAGTGCCATATGCCGGAAGTAGAGGGCGGTGCGGAAAAGATGGATAAACGAGCCCGTGGGCACCACGCTAGTCACCGTTTTTTGGGTATTCACGACAAAGCGTTTCGCAAAACCGGTGTAGATATCAATCTCTCTGTTTCGGGAGAGAGTCTTGAGGTTACTTTGCATAACAAAATGGCACATCCCTTGATTATTCAGCCTGCACGCGTGAAATTTATCAAAGCGCAAATCAAAAGATCGGGAAAAATAATTTGGCAAAACTATCGGGAGAAGCCGGAGGAGGACAGGCAGGGGTATTTTGGATACAGCTTTCAAAAAGAGGGTAAAAAGATCATACTCCCCGCTACCGCAACATCGGGAAGCGTACATAACCTTGATGCTAAAAGTAGCGTGGTATTGCATTATCATACGCCTCGTGTGCAAAAGGGAGATAAGATCATTGTTGGCTTGTGGGTGCAACTGGCAAAGAGTGATTGTACTTCGATAGTGACACTAGAGGATCAATCGCTGATAAAACCTGAGTTAATCAAATCCGTAGCGCATGTTGTAAAAACTCAATAAAAATTATTTTCTGATATAGATCAACATGTTTTGGTCAAAACTTTGGTAATATAGAAGTTAAATGACGAGGGGGTAGAGTCATGCGAACAATAGTGATAAAGCTTTTTCTTTGTGCCACGCTTGTAAATGTTGCCGTTGCAGACGGCAAGAAAGTGTTTGAAACCTATTGTTGGGGGTGTCACCATCAGACGGCGGTTGCTTTTGGGCCTCCTTTTTCTGAGATAGCTTCCAAGCGGAGTGCAGAGGAGATTAGGGCGATGATTGCCGATCCCGCTTCTGTCTCAAAAGTGTTTGGGTATAAGCGAAATGCGATGCCTGCTTTTAAGCTGACACCTGAGGAGCTCAAAGAGATCACGGCGTATATTCTCTCCTACAAACCCAAAGAGAAGAGTCACTGATGTTTCGACTCTCCAATTTGCTCAAGTCGGTGACAGAGGGGAAAGAGGCACGGGTACTGGATGGGAGTATCGCTATCTGGAACTTTACCAACCGATGCAATCTCTCCTGTATGCACTGCTACTCTAGGGCGGATCTCGACTCTACCGACACACTAAGCACCGAAGATATTATGCGTACCTTGCCGAAGCTCAAGGCAAATGGGGTGAAGTTTATCATCTTTTCAGGCGGTGAACCGCTGACGCGAAAAGATCTCTTTGAGATTGCCCAGCGGTGTCGGGAGCTTGGGATCATCACCTATCTTTCAACAAACGGGCTCTATGTCGGGCATAAAAATGCACAAAAGATCCTCGATACATTCAACTATGTAGGGATCAGCATCGATGGAAGTGAAAAGACACATGATCATTTTCGGGGACTTGAGGGCTCTTTTGCGATGTCGATGGAGGCGGTGAGACTTCTCAACAGCTATGGCAAAAGCAAAGTAGGCATCCGCTTTACGATCACCAAAGAGACCTATGCTGATCTTCAGTTCATTTTTGAGCTGGCTGAAAAGGAAAATATTCCCAAAATCTATATTTCACACCTCGTATATAGCGGGAGAGGATTGGATAATCTTAAGATGGATCTTAGCAAAGATCAGCGTAGAGAGGCGGTGGAGTTTATCCTCGATAAAGCATTTGCCTATCATGAAAGCGGTAGAGAGATCGAGATCGTCACGGGAAATATGGAGCAGGATGCATTGCTCTTTCTTGAGCGATTTGGCAAAAAATATCCGGATCTCAAAGAGAAGATGCGACAAAGATTGATAGAGTGGGGTGGCAACTCGGCAGGGCGCAAACTGCTCAATATCGACTCTGAGGGGAATGTCAAACCTGATCCCTTTTTCCCCCAGACGATCGGGAATATTTTAAAACAAGATTTTAGTGATATTTGGACCAATGATCCTACAGCGTTACTCCAAAAACTGAGGGAGCACCCAAGGCGGATTAGTGGAAAATGCAGTAGATGTGAACAGATAGATATCTGCAACGGTGGATCGCGTAGTAGAGCTTATGCGATATATGGAGATATGTGGGCAGAGGATCCCTCGTGCTATTTGAATGAAACTGAAATACAGGGAGAAGAATAGATGAAAATAGTGTTAATGGTATCTCTTTTGGCGACGGTTCTCTTTGCCGGTAAGCCTGCAAAAGAGAAGTTTTTTGTTGTTGAGCGAGAGAGTCAGTCAGTTGCGGTGATAGAGGATGGGTTGGCAAAAAGGCATATGAAAGATATGCACAATATGAATCACGGTATTATCAAATTTAAAGATAATGATGCCTATCTGATCAGTCGTGACGGATATGTCGTGAAGTTTGATCCCAAAACGGAAAAAAAGGAGGCGGAGTACAAGACAAGTAAATCTGCAATCGGTTTTGTGATTGGTCAAAATTATGTTGCTGTGGCAAACTATGATGATAAGTCGGTAGATATTTTGACACGCGATCTTAAGCCGATCCAAAAGATCAAAACCGGTTCCAAAAATGTCGGTATTAAAATCTATAAAGATTATCTTATTTTTGCCCAAATGGACAATGATAAAGTGACTATACTCAAAGATGAGAATAGTGGAAAATCGACACCGAAATTTAAAAAGTATAAAGAGTTCAATGTCGGGAAAATGCCGTTTGATGCAATGATTCAAGGTCATACCTACATCGTCGGGTTTTTCTTAACCAAAGGATTTGGGGTTATTGATCTTGATAAAATGAGCTACCGTCAAATCAATGTCACACAAGAGGGGAAAAAACCTGTATTGAAGATTCCTCACTTTGGGTTTTGGAGTTTGAGTAAAACAAAAACTTTTATTCCTGCTGTGGGGGATAATAGAGTGTTGGTTTATGATAAGCAGTTTCATTTCATTAAGGCGATTAAGATTAAAGGATTGCCTGTTTTTACCTCGTTGAGTCCTGATCAAAAATATTTGGCAGTGACATTTAGTGGAAAAGATTTCCCCTCGATTCAAATTATCGATACCGATACACTTAAAATCATCAAAACATTTACATTTCCGGGGAAAGTGCTACATCTTCGTTGGTCAAAACTCCATCCTGATCTCTATGTATCGGTCAATGATGCCAATCAAGTGAGTGTAATAGATACAAAAAAGTGGGTTTTGGAGAGAGATATTTATCAAGTGACGCATCCATCGGGAATATTTCTCTATGAATCAAAGGGTGAGAAATAATGGGAAAAGTCTATCTGACCGGTGCGGGACCGGGTGATATTGAACTTTTGACACTCAAAGCGCTTCGTGTGATCCGTGAAGCGGATGTGATCATCTACGATCGCTTGGCAAATCCGGAGATTCTCAAAGAGGCGAAAGATGGGTGTGCATTTGTCTATGTCGGCAAAGAGGATTCGCACCATACCCTACCGCAAGAGGAGATCAATGAGGTGATCTATCAAAGTGCTCTCAAATATGATGTGGTGGTGCGTCTCAAGGGCGGTGATCCGCTCGTTTTCGGGCGTGGCGGTGAGGAGGGGATCTACCTTCGAGAGCGGGGGATCAAGTTTGCATTTATTCCGGGAATCACTTCGGCGATCGCTGTGCCGGAGTATGCGGGTATTCCGGTGACCCATCGTGGCGTGACGGTCTCGTTTCGTGTTGTCACGGGGCATGAGAGCAAGCACAAAGATCATTCGCAAATTCCGTGGGAGAACTACAAAACTGACGATACCATCATCTTTTTGATGGGATTGCATCGGCTTGATTATATCTGCCAAATGCTTATCAAGATCGGCAAATCAAAAGATCATCCCGTTGCGGTGATTAGTCGGGGAACGACACCCGAGGAGCGAACGGTCATAGGGACGCTAGAGACGATCTATGAGAAAGCAAAAAATCTGCCCACACCCGCACTAATCGTAGTGGGTGAGGTGGTTAACCTGCGCGAACAGTTAAGCTGGTTTGAAAAAGAGGTATAACGATGCAGGATATTGTGATCACGCTTGTTTTTATGATGGCGATCCTGATGTTTTCTGTCTATCCGGCGATCAAGATCACAGCCTTTATCGCTCAGCGTAAAAATCTCTCTCCTAAGGCGCAAAATTTCTTAACCCTTTTTTTTACGATTCTCATCTCTTTGGTTGCGGCTATCTTTTTGAAGATATAGAGGGAGTCGAGTATGGAGAGGGATCAAAAAGTCGCATTTATCACGGGCTGTAGTAGCGGTATGGGTAGGGAGAGTGCGCGTCACCTCTCTCAAAACGGTTATAGGGTTTACGCAGGTAGTCGTACGCCGGAAAAACTTTCGGATATCGCTTCATCAACCCTCTACCCGATCTTGATAGATATTACTGATCCTACTTCTGTTGCCCAAGCCTTAGAGGGTATCGATCGAATTGATCTTTTGGTTAATAATGCCGGTTATGGGCTTGTCTCAACGGTTGAAGAGGTGACAGAGAAGGAGATGCTTGCGCAGTTTGATGTCAATGTTTTCGGGGTGCTTCGGATGTGTCGGTATGTGATTCCGATCATGCGACGCCAAAATAGCGGTGTGATTATCAACATCAGCTCCTTTTTGGGAAAGATCGGCTTACCGCTCTTTACGCTTTACAATGCCAGTAAATATGCACTAGAGGGGATTACCGATTCGCTTCGTTATGAGTTGGAGGAGTTTCATATTCGGGTGCACTCTATCATGCCCGGTTTTTTCGATACCAATTTTGCGCGTGACAATCTTGTAATCAACGATGCAATTTTCAAAGAGGACTCCCCTTATCGTAAAACAGTCGCACAACTCCTACCGATCATTAGCGAACAGATCAACAGTGGGAATGATCCTCGTGATATTGCGCAAATGATTTTGGAGATTGCTGAGAATGGCGATGCTCCGGCGCGTCAGACAGCGGGCGATAAAGCACGCAAATTTATTCCGATGCGCCGAGAGTTGAGTGATGAGGATTTTGAACGGCGGGTAAAAGTCTACTATGGTATCTAAGAAGATGCGTATGTCGGGATAGGAGAGATGGAGAGCCTTTTTTTCAATATCACCGATACCTGCTACAAAGTAACGGAGATGATCAAGACAGAGGTGTCTACGCTTAAAAGGGTTGATGTTTCTAACGGTGTGCTCTTTTTTGAAGGAAGACTTGTCAATCATCAAGGAAAGATACGACTTCAAAATTTTGATGCATTTGTGATGATAGTGCTGGTGCGAAAAGGAAGCTGTCAAATCGATGAACATTCCGATGGTCGTCGAGTAACGCTTCAAGAGGGCAGAGTCTCTATCTTTTGTTCCTCTCAACAGGATATGACGCTGACACTTCCTACTTCAAAGTGTACGGAAGTGTTTATTTTGTTTGTTGCAGATTTCTTTTTGAAGCGCTACCTTAGCGGTCAAAAAGGGGAGCCTATCGATTATCTTTATCAGATGCTTCAAGAAGAGGTGACGCTCAAACATGTTGATAATAAACCGATCGATGCAATCTCACTCTATCTTGTGAAGAAGATTTGGACAGTGGAGAAATCTTCCACGATGAAGAGTTTGAGGGCGCAGGAGTTGTTGATTAGGTTTATGGTGCACCGGTTTGGGTTGTTGGATATTGTTCCTGATGAGATCAGTGAGGAGGAGCGGAGAGTAGCGCGGCGAGCGAGAGCACTGTTGCTCGAAAATTTTGTCGATCCGCCTACAATTGAGATGATGGCGCACCGATGCGCTACGAATAGTTCCAAACTCAAAAAGGTTTTTAAAAAGGTTTATCAGACGACGATTCACGGCTATGTGCAAAAGCTTCGACTAGAGGAGGCAAATTTGCTCCTCAATGAGCATCAACTGAGTATAGGGGAGGTGGCGAAACGGATAGGGTACAGACACCAAGGCTATTTTAGTAAGCTCTTTTTTGAGACATACGGTATCTATCCCAAGGATTTGACTAAAAATTTCCGCTAGTGCTAAAATAAAATTCTTTTTGTGCTAAAAGCTACTTGAAAGCCACTTTTTGATCCTGATACAATATATCAATATCTATCAGGAGGTTGATATGACGATTCCCAGACTGATAACGATGACACTTTTGGCGATCGTGATCTTTTACAGCGCACTGTGGTTTTTTCCAAAAAAAGAGATCACCTATATGCCCGATGAACAACTGCGTACCTATGCACTTAGTCATGGACTCGCTCCCGTACCCAAGCATTATCGTGATATGCTCAAAGTGGTGGATAATCCGGAAAATCGACTCTCTCCGGCAAAGATTGCTTTGGGTAAAAGGCTCTATTTTGATCCGATACTCTCTCACGACAAGACGATCAGCTGTCAAAACTGTCACCTCTTGAATGAGGGCGGGGATGACAACCTCCCGACGGCGATCGGCTTTCACGGTTTGGCAAATCCGAAACACCTCAACTCGCCGACGGTACTCAATGTAGCACTCGCTAAACGGCAGTTTTGGGATGGGCGCGCCAAAGATGTGGAGGAGCAGGCAGGTGGTCCTATGCAGGCGCCTTTTGAGATGAACATTACGCCGGATCTCGCAGTGAAACGGGTCGTATCGGTGCCGGAGTATCGAGAAGCTTTTGCGAAAGTATTCGCAAAAGAGGGCAATCAAAGTGTGACCTTTGCCAATATTCGTAAAGCGATCGGTGCGTATGAACGCACGCTTTTGACAAGGAGTGCGTATGATCGGTTTTTGGAAGGCGACAATAGCGCTATCGATGATGCGGCAAAAAGGGGCTTAAATCTCTTTATCCAAAAAGGGTGCAAAGGGTGTCATACGGGGATGAGTGTCGGCGGGCAGAGTTTGCAACACTTTCCACTCAGGCGTTCGCTCGCTGATCTCTTTAAAAGTGAACCGTTTCCATTTCCGAACATCGGCGGTTTTTTAGGTCAAAATGGCGATAAAAAGTTTCGTGTGCCGATCTTGCGAAATATTACGGAGACTGCGCCCTATTTTCACAACGGTGCGGTAAAGGATCTCAGAGAGGCGATTCGCATCATGAGTAAATACCAGATCGGAGATGAGTTTACGCCGGAGCAGATCGATGATATAGTCGCTTTTTTCAAAACTCTCAAAGGTGAGATTGTCCCTTATGAGCTTAATCTGACATCGGGTGCAAATTGAGAGAGTGTTTACAACCCAAAAAAATCATGCACATAGCTTTTTGCTGAAGGGGTGTTGAGTGGGATGGTTTTGAGTGTTTTGTTTTGATCATCGACGACGATCAGCGTCTCTCCTTCGCGCCGGAGATGTTTTTCGCCCCAATCTTTTTCGAGGTTGTCTAGGACATTGTAAACTTCCGCATTTTTGGGTTCGATCTTTTTTTGTGTAATGGTGTCGCGTATGAAAAGACCGCTCATCTTTTTTTCGATCTTATAGGGTATGTAGGGTTTGAGTTGGTTATAGACGGCTCTGTCGCGTTTTTGCGGTTGGGCGTTGATCAAGGTGACAAAAGCGATGAGAAAAAATCCAAGCCCGAGAGCAATTCCGAGGTATTTACTATATTTTTGCATAACCGAATTTTATCAGAATTTGTTTCAACGAGGATTGATATATATCAAAAAGAGTTTCGTTACATTTTGATATGATAGTCGTAGTAAGTTCTAAGAAAGGTTTGGTATGTCTGAAGCATTGACGGCGGAGTTGCTCTCCACTATTCAGAAAAATTTTCCATTGACGAGGTATCCTTTTGCGAAGATCGCGCAGGAGTTGGGGGTCGGCGAAGAGGAGGTGCTATCGATACTTCAAAAGGAGAAAGAGGTGTCGATCATTCGGCAAATATCTCCTATCTTTGATACGAAGCGGTTGGGGTATAGCTCCTCTTTGGTGGCTTTCATGATGGATAAAGAGAAGATCGATGAAGCGGTGGAGATCATCAATTCGCATCCCGGAGTCTCGCACAACTATGAGCGGGATCATGACTTTAATATCTGGTTTACGCTAGCGGTACCGCCGGAGAGCCGATTGGGGTTGGAGAAAACGGTAGCGTTGTTGGCGCAAAAGACAGGTGCGAAAGATGCGATTATATTGCCGACACTCAAGATGTTTAAGATCGCTGTCAAGCTCAATACGACCGGTAAGGATGCCAAAAAAGAGAAGGTTGCAAAGCGCAGACACAAAGAGATCACACTCACACCGCTACACCACAAGGTGATCCGCCATACGCAGTATGATCTTCCTATCACAAGAGAGCCTTTCGCAAAAGTGGTAGAGGAGTTAGATATCTCATATGAGACACTCTTTGATACACTCAATGAACTCCAAGAGGCAGGGGTGATGCGTCGTTTTGCTGCGATCCTCAATCACCGAAAAGCAGGTTTTAATGCTAATGCGATGGTAGTTTGGGATGTCGATCCTCAAAAAGGGGAGGAGATCGGCAAAAAGGCGGCAGAATTTTCTGCGGTGAGCCACTGCTATCTACGCCCTAAGTATGAAAATTGGCCCTACAACCTCTTTACGATGGTGCACGGAAAAACGACCGAAGAGACCAATGCCATCATCGAATCGATTGCCGAGGAGATCGCGCACAAACAGAAACGACCGCTCTATTCGACAAGAGAGTTCAAGAAAGTACGCATCAAGTATTATACACCTGAATTTGAGACATGGGAAGAGAAAATGATAGGAGAAACTTTATGAACAGATTTTTAACACTTGAAGCCGGGAATCTTACGATCGCACTCTTTTTTCTATTGATCGCGATCTTTGTCGCCACAAGACCTTTTGTGCGTGTGGCGGTGAAAAAGTTTATTCTTTTTACGGTGGTAGCTGTTTTTTCACTTTTGATAGCAGGACACTATATCATGACGACAGGACGCATGAGTGATGTCAAAACAGCATTTGCCAACGGCAAAGAGGTGGAGTGTGAGAGTCGCTTGAATCGTAAAGCGGCACAATCTATTGTCGTGAGCCAAAAAACGGGTTGGCATCTTGAGGGGGATCTATTTGTTAATCCTGAATACGAACGCACATTTCATACTGCGAGATGTATTGTGAAAGTGAAACCAAAGATTGCTATCTCCTCTAACAAGTAGAAAATTCTACTTGTAGTGCGTAAAAAGGTGACATATAGTAAAAATCAAAGAAATTTAAAAAAATGAAAATAATTTAATAAAAAATTAGTTTATATAAATTATTTTTAGTAATTTGCTTCATATAATTCATATAAATAATTAGATAGTTTTATTAATATTATTTTAATAAAATGCTAAGAATGATTGTTGTATCATCATCCAATAAAGCTCAATCTTTAATAAAATATTAAAAATAGTTTATACAAATCAAGGATATCTACAATGAAACTATCAACAATACTCATTCAAGCACTTACGATGACGGCACTACTTTCCGGTTGTGGCGGTACGAATAACTCCAAGTCAAACATAGGTGATCAAAATACAGAACCATCAAGTACAAATGAGCAGAATCACATCTCTGTAACAAAAGTGAATCGAACACCGGTTGCTTCAGATGCAGAGGTAGCAGGGACTTCTGATAGTAAGATTGCCCTTACACTCACTGCTACCGATGAAGATCAGGATGTTGTGACTTACAATGTTGTCACACAACCCAAGCATGGCAAATTGGTGAAATTTAACAAGCAGAACGGTACTTTTGTCTATGAGCCTGAATATGGATTTGTCGGTACCGATAGTTTTACCTATAGTGTGAGTGACGGTGTCGATAAAAGTAGTTCCAAGACAGTCAAGATTAGAGTTGTAGATAAAGAGAATAGTGATGTTTCACTCCCGGAAGCGCCCAGCAACCTTGTAGCAACAAAAGCAAAATGTAATTCAGTCGATATCAAGTGGCAAGACAATTCTGATAATGAAGATGGTTTTGCTATCTATATTGCCCGTTATGACCAAAACGGTAATCTTGTCGCAGAGGATAGTTGGCTAGAGATGGTTACAGATGCCGATGTAACAAGTGCAAAAATTTGGGGACTAAAGCCAAATTCAAAATATATTATTTCAGTCAAGGCAAAAAATTGTGCGGGTGAGTCAGATGCCGCAACCGTTGAGGTTCAGACAGATAAAGTTGAGACTATACCGACTGCACCGACAAATCTTTCTGTCGTGACAAAAAGCGATTATTGTGTGCGCCTCTCATGGAAAGATAATGCCGACAATGAAAGTGGATATGAGATCTATCAAAACGGTAAACTTCTCAAGACGATTAGTCCAAACTGCTCTTGTACTTTGATAGGTAATTTGGATGCTGATACGGATTATCATTTTGAGGTAAAAGCAGTCAATGAAAAAGGGAGTTCGGATGCGACGGCAGTGGATGTGGCGACCGATAAGTCTGCAAGCCAGCCAAAACCTGAACCAAAACCTCAGCCAAAGCCACAACCTACACCAAATAAAGCCCCGACTGTTACAACAGACGGAAATAAAGTTATCACGATCGGTGATAGTGTCTTGATCAAAGCTACGGCAAAAGATAGTGATGGAAAAGTGGTCAAATATGAGTGGAAAGAGGATGGAAAAGTCATCGGCAATAGTGCAACGCTAAACTATAAACCTACAAAAGTGGGAGAGCATACGCTTATTATTGTCGTGACCGATAATGATGATGCCACTGCAAGCAGTGCCGTTAAAGTTGTCGTCAAAGAGAAAGCACCCAAGCCCAAACCAAATCAAGCACCGACTGCAAATGCCGGAGAAGATAAAGAGACAGAGGTTGACGAAGCAGTCACGATTACCGGAAGCGGAAGCGATAGTGACGGTAGTATCGCAAGTTATAAATGGACAGAGAACGGTACAGTCATCTCAACAAAGGCTTCGTTTAGCTATACACCAAAAACCAAAGGTGATCATACACTAGTACTTACAGTGACCGATAACAAAGGCGCTACCGGCACAGATGAGGTGGTAGTCAAGGCAAAAGCAAAACCGGAGCCAAAACCACAACCCGATACTACAAAACCGGTCATCACTCTTAAAGGTAGTGCAACGATCACTATCACCCAAGGTGATAATTTTACCGATCCGGGTGCGACAGCGACAGATGATAAAGATGGCGATATTACCTCTAAGATCACAAAGAGCGGTAATGTTGATACAAATAAACCTGGAACTTATACTATCACATACAATGTAAGTGATAGTGCAGGAAACAAAGCTGATCCGGTAACGAGAACAGTGGTAGTAAAAGAAAAAGCAAACCAAGCTCCAACAGCAAATGCCGGAGAAGATAAAAGTGTAGAGGTGAATAAATCTGTAACGCTAAACGGTAGTGGAACTGATAGCGACGGACAAGTTGTCAAATACGAGTGGAAAGAGGGTAGCAAAGTACTAGGTAGTTCGGCAACACTAAACTATACACCTCCAACAGTTGGAAAGCATACATTAACACTAACTGTTACTGATAATGACGGTGCAACAGGAAGTGACACCGTGGTCGTGACGGCTACCAAGAAACCAAACCAAGCTCCAACAGCAAATGCTCAATCGACATCGACAGATGAAGACACAGCAAAAACTATCACACTAAGCGGAAGCGATCCGGATGGAGATAGCTTGACATATACGGTTGTTTCTCAACCAAGCCACGGAACGGTATCTATCAGCGGTAACCAAGCTACCTATACACCAAACGCCAACTACCATGGAAACGATAGCTTTACATTTAAAGTGAATGATGGAAAAACCGACTCAGCACCGGCAACCGTGAACATAACGGTCAATTCTGTGAATGATGCCCCAACTATCACTTCACTTACAGCCAACCCTACAAAAGCAGAGGAAGGAACGACTATTACATTTAGTGCAAGTGCAACGGATCCGGATGGAGATAGCTTGACCTATCATTGGGATAATGGCTTAGGTGATGGAAAAACAGTTTCAACAAATTCACTCTCTGTTGGTACACATAAAATTACCGTAACCGTGGATGATAGTCATGGTCATACAGTCCAAAAAAGTACAACGGTAGAAGTTACGGCTAAGCCAAATGTTGGAGATAAATATAAGGATTGGAAGCCGGCGGTGAATCCATTATTGCATGATGTTGCAGTTGCAAATTTAAGTAATGGAAGAACTGCAAAAGTATTTATAGAAGCTAATGCACCAAGCGAAACAAGTAATGACTTTTTTATCGTTTCTTTGTATGAAAATGGTAGTCAAGAACAGTCAGCAGATTTTTATTTGAATGCAAAATATCCAAAAGGTACGAAAGTGGTTGTTTTGGTGTATGACAAAGATGGTAATGTTATCGTTGCAAGTGATGAAGGAATCTTTGATATGGATAAAGCAATAGCTGAACTAAATGTTAATGATTAAAAACTTGGTATTCAACATCTGATTTTAAAACATCAGATGTTGAATGATATTAAATTACTATTTGGGAACTTTAAGTTACTATTTTGAAGGAACACATCATGCCCATAGCCAAAACTTTACCCTTTCTAATAATGATCTGTCAACACATTTTAGGACATATTCCAATTACCTAGTCTATAGTTACATTTCGTAACATTTTTTCTTCAAATGCAACCGGTGACAAATAATCATTGTAAGAATGCAACCTTTTACGGTTATACCAGATTTCAATGAATCCAAATATTGCTTCTCTTG
>JALVVN010000035.1 GCA_027023405.1 Campylobacterales bacterium | reverse complement strand
GATTTTGGGATTTTTTCGAGTTTTTGCTTTTTGTTGTAGAGTTCGTCATACTCTTCAACACGGAGGTTTTCGTCCATCTTTCGCTTGACCGACTTGGGTGTGATGCCGTGCTTTTTGTTGAAGGCGATCTGCTTGGCGCGTCGTTCTTGGGTGATGTCAATGGCGGCTTGCATGGAGGGGGTGATCTTTTTGGCAAACATGATGACCCGTCCATTCTCATTTCTCGCCGCGCGACCCATCGTCTGAATGAGTGCCGTCTGACTACGCAAAAACCCCTCTTTGTCCGCATCTAAGATCGCCACAAGACTCACTTCGGGCAGATCCAGTCCTTCTCTGAGGAGGTTGATCCCCACCAGCACATCAAACTCTCCGGCACGAAAGGCGCGGATGATTTGATTTCTCTCGATGGTGTCGATGTCGGAGTGCATATATTTGACCTTGATGCCTAGTTCGATGTAGTAGCGGGTGAGCTCCTCCGCCATCTTTTTGGTGAGGGTGGTGACGAGTACGCGCTCATCCCGTGCGATCACCTTTTTGATCTCATCGTAGAGCTTCTCGACTTGGCGGTCGCTGTCCATGATCTCAACTTCCGGATCAAGCAGTCCGGTGGGGCGGATGATCTGAAGGGCGGTATTCTCCTTGGAGAGTTCCAGTTCGAGATCGGCGGGAGTGGCGGAGACAAAGAGAAATTGGGTCTTTTTATTGATAAACTCTTCAAATTTGAGCGGACGGTTATCGAGCGCGCTAGGGAGTCGAAATCCATACTCCACCAGCACCTCTTTGCGACTCCGATCCCCTGCGTACATCCCGCGAAACTGAGGAAGGCTCACATGCGACTCATCGACAATGACGAGAAAATCTTTGTGCATCGCTTCAAAGTAGTCAAACATCGAGTAGGGGGTTTCTCCCGGTTTTTTTCCGGTAAGGTGTCGGGCGTAGTTTTCGATTCCTTTGCAGGTACCGGTGGCTTGGAGCATTTCTAGATCGAAGCTGACTCTCTGCTCTAGTCGTTGCGCTTCGACGAGTTTGCCCTCTTTTTTAAAGTACGCGAGTCGCTCATCCAGCTCCTTTTCGATCTCCTTGATGGCGACTTTTAGACGATCTTGCCCGACGATAAATTGGTTGGCGGCGTAGATGATCACCTTCTCTTTGTGTGCCCCTTTGTCGTTGGTGAGAGGATCGAAGTAGTAGATCTCCTCCACTTCATCACCGAAGAACTCTACCCTGATCGCCTCCTCCTCACTGTAAGCGGGGTAGATGTCGATCACATCGCCGTTGACGCGAAAATCACCCCGATCGAAGTAGGCGTCGTTGCGTTTGTAGCCCATCTCTACAAGACGAAGCAGAAGCGCTTTTTGGTCGAGATCGGTTCCCTTTTCGATGATCTGCACCATCTTTTTGTATTCGACGGGATTTCCCAAACCGTAGTTTGCTGAGACAGAGGCGATGACGATCACATCGTCGTAGCTCAAAAGCGAAGCGGTCGCCGAGAGTCTCAGGCGCTCAAGCTCCTCATTGATCGAGCTATCCTTTTCGATGAAGAGATCGCTTCGAGGGATATAGGCTTCGGGCTGATAGTAGTCGTAGTAGGAGATAAAATACTCGACATGGTTGTTGGGGAAGAAGTGCTTAAATTCGCTATAAAGTTGCGCGGCGAGGGTTTTGTTGTGCGTCATGATAAGCGTCGGGCGCTTGATTGTTTCGATCACTTTCGCCATTGTATAGGTTTTACCGCTCCCCGTTACGCCGACAAGTGTCTGATACTTGTTGCCTTTGAGGATCGAACTGCTCAGCTTCTCGATCGCTTCAGGCTGATCTCCGGCGGGAGGGAAGGGGGTTTGGAGGTCAAAGATTTTGTCTGTTTTTTGATTTGTTGCGTCTTCCATAGTAATTCGCATTATAGCGGGGAAGAGATTAGAAGCGCCCTTTATGCGTCTGCAACTTGATCGATACGATTCTCTTTTTCCATTGTCTGCGCATCTGCCTTTTCTAAAACTATCTCAAGAGGCAAGAAGCGATGTTCAACCGGATCAAAATACTCTACTTCACCGCTGTCAAGATGATAGTACCACCCCTGAACAAAGATTTGTCCTTCGGCAACTTTTCGTTTTACGGCAGGATAGGTTAAAAGATTTTTTAATTGCTCAATAACATTAAATTTCTCTGTCGCACTATAGAGTGTTTTTTTATCTTCTGTTCCTACAAATGCAAGTGCTTGATCTTTTGCATTTTCTCCAAACTGGAGCCATTTTCTGATGTTTGTCATTTCGATATCGTCAGCCGGGATCTCCTGATGTAAGCTTTTGCATGCGCCACACTCTGTATGACCGCATAGGATGATATTGTCAACATTCAACACACTCAAGGCATACTCGATGACGGCAGGTGTCGCAGACGCTTCGGAATCAGGAGAGAAAGGGGGCACAAAGTTACCGATATTTCGAGCGATAAAGAGATCACCCGGTTTGGTATAGGTAATAAGGTTTGGAACTACTCTTGAGTCGCTACAGGCAATAAAGAGGGTTTTGGGTTTTTGACCCTCTTCGACAAGCTTTTGAAAGAGAGAAGAGTATTTTTTGCCATATTTTTCTTTGAATATTTTGTGACTTTTTACCAGTGTTTCTGCGCTCATGTAGATTCCTTTTTATTTATAATTTTAAGTAAAATAAACTGATTAATTTACTTAAAATTATAAAATAAGTTTGATAAAAGTATTATAAGAGAGGCTTACATAACAGATTATAATGAAGTATATCTGATATTCAGCGTGATAGTATGATCTCAATTAAAAAAGATTAGGGGATGGTGGGTCCACCAGGATTCGAACCTGGGACCACTCGGTTATGAGCCGAGTGCTCTAACCAACTGAGCTATAGACCCGAAAATTGGAAGAACCATCCTACCCAAAAGATGCTTAATTTGGGTTTAATAGGGTATAATGCGCCCTAAAAAAGAGGGTACCTAGTGGAAGAGTTGAGAGTGATGGATGCGGGGCGCTTGGATCAGGTGATGCAGTCGCTTTTGGATCAGCCTAGAAATCAGATCGCGCGTTTCATCAAAGATGTCGGCGTCGAGATTGAGGGCAAGCGAATCACTAAGTGTGGCTATCGCCTCAAAGGAGGTGAGCGGTTGCGCTACGAAATTCCCGTGATGCACCCCTCTAAGCCCCAAGAGATCGACTTCGATGTAGAGATACTCTATGAGGATGCGTCGCTTTTGGTGCTCAACAAACCTCCTTTTTTGGTGATCCACGATGCGCCCTCTGTAAAAGAGCCGACACTGGTGGATTGGCTCAAGCACAAGGGGATCTCTCTCTCAACGCTTAGTGGAGAGGAGCGCCATGGGATCGTTCATCGTATTGACAAAGAGACAAGCGGAGCACTGGTAATCGCCAAGACCAATCAAGCCCATCAAGCCCTCTCCCTGCAGCTCCAAGATCGATCAATGGGGCGCTACTACTACGCGATCATCGATCTACCGCTCAAAGAGGATTGTATCGTGGAGAAGCCTATCGGCAGAGATCCGAATCGTCGCACGAGAATGGCGGTTGTTCCTGAGGGCAGAGCCTCTAAGAGTGCCTTTATCAAGTTGGCGCTCTCCAAAGATGAGAAGCATGAGCTCATAGCGTGTAAACTCTTTAGTGGTCGCACACATCAGATCCGCGTCCATCTCGCCTCCCTCTCACGACATATTTTGGGCGACAAACTATATGGTTTTAAGAGCAAAAAAGATACGATACCAAGAGTGATGCTTCATGCGGGTTTGCTCTACTTTATCCATCCGGTGAGTGGAGAGAGGGTGGAGGTGAGAGCACCATTTTTTGAAGATTTTCAGGAACAATTAACGAGAGAATTTATGAAGGAGAAGTTAGATGAGATACTTGATGATGATGCTCTCAAGCGCCGTTTTGATCGGTGGACTAAGCGGATGTAGTCAGCAAAATTCACTATTTGGAGATATGAGTCTTCCCAAGCTCTCTATCCCCTCACTCGACTTGAGTAATCTTAAATTTGATCCGAGACTTCCGGCGGTGCAGAATGTAAAGATTGAGTCAAGTCTCTCAGAAGTTGCGCTTGAGTGGAAGCCGGTACATGCCCCGCATGTGGCGGGATATCGTATCTTGAGAAATAATGACGCGGGGCAATATGCAGTAATTGCGACTCTCAATGATCCCTACGCTGCCCACTATACGGATAAAAATACACAACAACGCAAATATAATGCCTATGCCATCTCCTACTTCACCGATGATGGTCGTGTCTCCAAAGCAACCAAGATCAGACTCTCCAAACTCCCTAAAGCGATTGCACCGCTTCCTTATGTGACGGTAGTTTCCAATCTGCCCAGACGCATCAAGATATTGTGGCGGATTCATCCCGATCCAAGGGTGATTGGCTATCGTATCGATCGTTTTGATCCCACTACCAAAAGCTGGCAACCGATACACCAGGTTGATAAACGCCTGAGTGTCGAGTATATCGATCGCAGTGTAGAGTCCGGGAAAGAGTATCAATATCGCGTCATTGCGATCGGCAAGGGTGGTGTACTCTCTCCCCCGTCCAAAGTGGTGACGGGTCACTCCAAGATGCTCCCCCCTCCACCGCAGCAGGTGATGGCGACGACCAACCTTCCAAGAAAAGTAGAGTTGATCTGGAAAAAACCGCCTATGAATGATCTTGATCATTTTAATGTCTATGCGAGTAGTTTTGAAGATAGTCTCTATCGTCTGATAGCCAAGACGAGAGCGACGCATTATACGGATCGTTTCGATAATGACGGTGAGATTCGTTTTTATCGCGTAACTACTGTGGATAAAGATGGGCTAGAATCGACACAAGCGACCAAACCGGTACGGGGTATGACACTCGGGCATCTTGTCGCACCTAAAGTGACTTCTGCGCGTATCATTAGCAACCGTGTCGAACTCAAGTGGGAAAACCAGGATAAACGAACGGTTGCTTATAATATCTATAAATCTTTTTGGAACGGTTGGAGAGTGAAAAAGGTCAAATTTGAAAACTTCACGAAAACAACTTTTGTCGATCCTGCGATTCAAGGAGGAACGACCTATACTTACTATGTGACTGCTGTTGATGCAAACGGTATCGAGAGTGCACCTTCTCGAGAGGTGAAGGTTGAAGTTGCGGGAGGCACTCAGAAAAAAAGTTCGTGGTTTTAATCGACGATGCCCAATATCCAAACAAAAACGCTCTCACTCCATCCACTCCCCGCTACATTTGGGGAGTATCGCTTCGAGTTTGTAGCGGAAGCTCCAAACGGTAGAGAATCACTTATTTTTACTCGATATAAAGATAAAGCCTTTTTTTTGATACTGATCAAACGCAAAAATGACTATCTGATCAAAGCAGACAAACTCTCTCGTGTGGCTCCGATCTACATCGTCAAAGATGGTCTCAAAGCATTTCGCGATTTGCACGGGCTAGAGACAACTTTTTCCAATATCGAGGGTAAAGCACCACTCGAGCACATTCAAAAAAGCGATCGCTATCTCAAAGATATCTCCTACTTTATCGAGGAGTTTCAAACCGATAAAGAGATTTGGATCGAGATAGGATTCGGTAGTGGACGCCATCTGCTACATCAAGCTAAAAAACATCCTGATATTCAGATGATAGGGCTAGAGATTCACGCCCCTTCGATCGAACAGGTTGCCAAACAGTGTAAGATTCAGGGGATTGAAAATATCTTGATGTGTAAGTTTGATGCACGCATCTTTTTGGAGTTTTTGCCCTCTAATAGTGTCGG
The DNA here is from genome assembly GCA_027023405.1 of Campylobacterales bacterium. GTDB lineage: Bacteria > Campylobacterota > Campylobacteria > Campylobacterales > QNZT01 > QNZU01. The sequence continues at coordinate 21,082 of JALVVN010000035.1, read as the reverse complement.
GCGGATCTTTGTCCATTTCCCTGTACCGTGGGACAAAAAACCGCATCGACGCGTCATCTCCAAGTCCTTTGTCCAAGAGTCGCTTCGACTACTCAAAAAAGGTGGTACACTAGAGCTGAGAACCGATAGTGAAAACTACTATCTCTATGCACTTGAGACCTTTACCGCACTCAACCGACTCGATCTGCATTTGCGAAAAAACCAGGAGATCGAAGTAAGTAGTAAATATGAGGATCGTTGGAAACGGCAGGAGAAAAATATTTATGATTTTATTTTGACCAATGAAGAGATCTCGGAACCTAAGCCAAAATGTGATCGGTTGGTCTTTGAGGGGTGGGTACCGTTTGGAGAGGTGAAAGCGCGGTTAGATCGGCGCCTGATCCGAGGGGAGGATTACTTTGTGCATTTTGAGCAGTGTTATGATATCGACGAGGAGAGGGGTGTGATCAAACTCTCTTTTGGTGCCTATGAACGGTGTGAACATAAGTATTTGATATTTAATAATAATAAGATACAATATTTTCCATATGAGTCTTTGCCGATTGCGCAAAACAGTAAATCACACCAAAAGATAAAAGAGTTGATATATGGCAAATATGATTGAAGCGGAGGAGCTTGTCCTCTCGTATAGACGAGATGAACCGATCATCGCAGGTGCAAATCTCTATTGTGCTCCCAAAGCTTTTGTCTTTATTACAGGCAAAAGCGGTAGCGGAAAGTCAACTTTTTTAAAATCTCTCTATGGTGAATTGCCGGTGAGTGGCGGGAGCTTGCGGGTAGCCGGCTTTGAACTCTCGGGTATCTCTCGTGCGCATAGAAACCTTTTGCGTAAACGCATCGGTGTGATATTTCAGGATTATAAGCTGATCAACGAGTGGAGTGTTGAGCGAAATGTGATGCTTCCTTTGATGATCTCAGGGCACTCCAAACAGGTGTGTCAAGCACAAGCAAGAAAACTTTTGAAGCATGTCAAACTCTCCCACAAAGCCAAACGCTTTCCCTTGGAGCTCAGTGGCGGGGAGCAACAACGGGTGGCGATGGCAAGAGCATTGGCGCACAATCCGATGCTCATCATCGCTGATGAGCCGACGGGAAATCTGGATGAGTATTCGAGTTCGGTCATCTGGGAATTGCTCAAGAGTGTTCGACAGCAGGTGGGGAGCACGGTGATTGTTGCAACGCACAAAATCCCCCAGACACTCGGGATTGATTATCAGCAATACTACATCGACAACGGGGTGATCAATGAGGTCCATTAAGAATCACTTCTCTTTTATTTTACCGCTTTTTATTTTGCTCTTTTCGGTGCAATTTTCGCTCATGCTCAACCGTGCCACAAGAGCGTATGAGAGCAATCTCGCACACCAATATGCACTTGTCGTTGTCGCCAAAAAACCTCTCAAAACCCAAGAGATCACACAGCATATACCCTATATCGCATCGATAGAGGAGATCAAGAAGCGTCGATATTTGGAGTCATTCAAGGATAAGATCAGCCGTGCCGATTTGGTCTATTTGAAGGCAACACTACCCCATTTTTATTCACTAAAATTGACGAAACTTCCAAATGATCAAGAGCTCAAGCTGATTGCTCAAAAGATTCAAACGCTGCCCAATGTCCAAAAAGTTGAGACCTTTACTAGAACCTTTAACCGCTTTCACCAATATCTCAAGTTTTCCAAAAGCGCTTCCAATATCTTTACGATCTTTATTCTCTTTATTGCTTTGATGCTGATTGTGAAGCAGATGGAGATTTGGACGCTAGAGCATCAAAATCGTATGTATGTGATGGGACTTTTTGGAGCGCCTTATTGGATGAAGAGTGCCTCTTTGTATAAATCTGTGGTGATTGACGCGATGATTTCAGCGATTTTGGCAACGCTGGTCTTTTATCTGTTGCCACATTTTGTTGATCTTGCAAAGATTGAAGCCGATTTGGGACTTGATTTAAACAATTTTCAGCCTCTTCCCGATGCCACCCGATTGATACTTTTTAGTCTTTTGATCTCTATTATCTCTGTCACTATTACTATCTTAAGGCAAAAAGATTTATGAAACGGCTTTTTGCCCTTTGTGTTGTGAGTCTCTCCTTTTCACTCTATGCACTCAATATCGAAGAGAAGATCGGTGATGCGCAAGAGCAGATAGCGCATCAAAAGAGTAAAGCGGAGCATATTAACGGAGTACTCAAAAAGATTGCAACCGATATTGAGCGACGGCGTAAAAAACTCAACGAAGTGACCCAGAGCATTGAACGCTCCAAAAAGAAAATTCAAGCACTTCAAATGCGTACCTCTGTCAAAAAGAGTGAGCTGAATAAAATAGCCAAAATCTATAAAAAGCTTACTAAAGATGAAAAAGTGATCTCTAAACAGTTTGTCGAGCAGATTGCCAAAGATATTTCGATCCGTATTACAACGGGTGAAGATATGGAGCAAAATGAAACAAGCGGTGTTGTTCAGGATTTGAGCGTCGATGAGATGATAAAGCGAGAGATACTCAATACCTACACCGATCTGCTCAAACGAAGTATCCAAAAAAAGAAGTCCAAATATATCAAAATCTCCAAAAATATGGAACTTATGAATCGTCAGATCGGACAACTCTCGAACCGACTCAAAAAACTCAAAGCGGAAAAGCAAATGCTCATCGAACTTAAAGAGACGCAAAAGGGAATGCTCCAATCGTTAGAGCAAAAGAAAAGAAGTTATATCGCCAAACTCAACCAAATCCAAAAAGAACAAAGTGCTCTCTCTCGGACACTCCAAAAACTGCATATCGTTAAAAAACAGCAAACGGCTAAGGAGATCAAGCTCAGTGGCGGGAAGATCAATGTGCGTCAGATCGGCAACTCCTATCAGAGAGCCAAACTCACGCGCTATCGCGGACGAAAAACGATGGCACCGTTGAGTAGTTATACAGTGGTACAACGATTTGGAAGTACCATCGATCCGATCTATAAGATCAAGATTTTCAATGACTCGGTCATCTTGCGAAGTCGTAAAAAGAATGCAAAAGTCTTTAATGTGCTCAATGGTGAAGTCATCTATGCGGATCACTCTCCTATTTTAGGTAATGTGGTGATCGTGAAGCATGCCAATGGGCTACATACCATCTACTCACATCTTTCCAAAATCGCACCAATGATCCGTAAAGGCAAACGACTGAAGAAAGGATATGCGATCGGAAGGGTGGAGCGCGATCTGAACTTTAGTGTCACAAAAAATGAGCGACAAATCAATCCGATGCAGTTGATTCGCTGATCTTCGTGTCGGTTTTTATCTTCTATTTATGAACTTTGTGTACAATACACCCAAATTGTGAAGGAGCCTGTGTGAAGAGGAAAAGAGTATTAGTCAAATTTTCGGGTGAAGCGTTGGCAGGTGAAGAGGGATTCGGAATCGATACGAAGATCTTGAAGTTTATCGCCCAAGAGATCAAAGAACTCCACGAAAATGATATCGAAGTCGGTATTGTAGTCGGCGGTGGAAACATTATCCGCGGTGTGAGTGCGAGTGAAGATGGCTTGATCGCGCGAACGAGCGGTGATTATATGGGTATGCTAGGGACAGTGATCAATGCGGTGGCGCTTCAAGAGGCGTTAGAGTATTTTGGTCTCTATGCGCGGGTGCAGACGGCTATCAAAATGGAGCAGATCGCCGAAACTTTTATCGTGCGACGCGCCAGACGCCATCTCGAGAAGGGGCGTATCGTGATCTTTGCGGCGGGTACGGGGAATCCCTTCTTTACGACCGATACCGCGGCGACGCTTCGTGCGGTGGAGATCAATGCCGATATGATTATCAAGGCAACGAAAGTGGACGGTGTCTATGACAAAGATCCCAACAAATACCCGGATGCGGTGAAGTTTGATACACTCACTTATGAGCAGGCGCTTGATGACAATGTCAAGGTGATGGATGATACTTCGATTGCCTTGGCAAAAGATAATGCACTTCCTATCGTGGTATGTGATATGTTCGAGAAGGGTAATCTACTCAAGATAATCAACGGCGAAATGAGCAGATGCTCTATCGTAAAAAATAGCTAAAAGGAAAGAAGATGAGATTAGAAAAAGTGGTACATCAAGCGATGCAAAATGCAAATGACGATAGCTATATACTCTCTATTATGGTGGCACAGCGAGCAAATCAGCTTGCAGAGGGTGCGGAACCACTCATCAAAGCGGACAAAGAGAAGATGAAGTTGACTGATATTGCACTGATGGAGATTGCGCAAGGGTTGGTAAAACTCGATACGATTGAGGATGCGTAGAGCGACTCTATGGATCTCTTACTCGAACAGATTAAGCAGATCAGTGATACGAAGAATGCGATAGAACTTTTAGAAAACTTTTCAGATGGGAGTTCACTTGTCCGACAGGCGCTTTTATTTGCGCAAAAATGGCACGAAGGACAGTTTAGAAAATCTGGACAACCCTATATCATTCATCCTATTCTCGTAGCGGTTTTGGTCGCTAATTTTGGCGGTGACGATGCCATGATGGCAGCAGCACTGTTGCATGATGTAGTGGAGGATACAGCTTGTGAGATTAATGAGATTGAACAAGCGTTTGGAAAAGAGGTAGCGTTATTGGTCAGCGGTTTGACCAAGATTGTAGAGATTCGTGAAAGTGAGTTGATTCCCTCAGGTACCGACGATCGCTTGGCAAATTCAGCACTCTCTTTTCGCAAAATGCTCCTGGCATCGATAGAGGATGTGCGGATTTTGATCATCAAACTCTGCGATCGTCTGCACAATATGCTTACACTCGATGCCCTCTCTCCAGCTAAACAGAGACGCATCTCAGAAGAGACGATGGTGGTTTATGTACCCATCGCGCACCGTTTAGGTATTGCGACGATTAAAAATGCTTTAGAAGATCTCTCCTTTTACTACCTCATGCCCCAAGAGTATGAGAAGATCGACACGATGATTGAGGGTAGAAGTCAGCAACTCCAGCTTCAACTCAACGCTTTTATCGATAGAGTGGAAGAGCTCCTGCTCAAAAATGGATTTATTCAAGGGAGTTTCAAGCTTGAAAAACGGGTGAAGCACTACTACTCTATCTATATGAAGATGCACCGAAAAGGAATTACACTCGATGAAGTGCTTGATCTGATGGCGGTGCGTGTCTTGGTGGAGGAACCTAATCAATGTTATCAGGCACTTGGGGTGATTCATCAACACTTTACACCGCTAATTGCTCGTTTTAAAGATTATATTGCGATTCCCAAAGATAACGGTTATCAGACGATTCATACGACGGTGTTTGATCGCAGTTCCATCATTGAGGTGCAGATTCGTACCTTCAAAATGCACAATACCGCACAGTTCGGCATTGCAGCGCACTGGAAATACAAAGGCTATAGCGGACTGGAACCGAAACTCTCATGGCTTCAAGATCTCAAAAGTCAGAGTGATGAGGGAGAGAGTTTGGAAGAGATGTACTCTTTGGCGAAGGATGATCTCTATAGTGAAGATATCTCCGTCTTTTCACCCAAGGGCGATCTCTTTACCCTCCCACGCGGTGCGACGGTGCTTGATTTTGCTTATGCCGTGCATACAGAGGTTGGAGATTGTGCCAATAGAGCCTATATCAACAAAAAGCGCGTCCCCTTTTTATCAGAACTGAAAAATGGCGATATCGTGCGTATTGAAACGGCAAATGAGTCTATTAGCCGTTGTAGTTGGCTCACTTCAGTCAAGACGGCTAAAGCCAAAAATGCGATCAAAAATAGTTGTCGGCAAAAGATCAAAGAGATCAATACCCACACAGCAGAAAATATTTTACTCAATGTGTTTCATCTCAAATATGAACAGCTTGAACCCTATCTACAAGCTCCGGATATCGCAAACAATCTCTATAAAAACGCGACACAAATAGAGCATCTTCAAGAGGATATCTACAAACTCAAAAAGAGAATTATTGCAAACAAAAAGATCATTCCTATCATTTCGCCACTTCGTAGTTATAAACTCAAAGTTCAGAAATTTGATGAGCTGCTTTTTTATACGCTTTCAAGTATTTCAAAAGTGGAGTTTGATTATTGTTGCCATCCCAAAAGGGGAGATGATATCGTCGCATTTCGCTACGGATCTAAAGCAGTAGTTCACCATCAATTTTGTTCAAAAGCACAGAGATTGCTCAAGGCACACACGCCGATGTACTTTGTCACTTGGGATACAAAAAGAAGTAAAAGTTATAAGTTGATTGTGAGTATCGCAAATAAAAAAGGTTCACTAGCTTACTTTTTGCAATATTTGGCTAAAATTGATGTAAATTTGGTGACAATTTCTTTGAGTGAGCACGAGAGTAGCCACACGAAATTTTTTGAGATGGTGGTAGAACTACCGGAGAAAAATCGAGAGAAATTGCTCCAAAAAGATAACCAAATGTATCACATTGTCGAGTTGACACCTTTAGATGATGCGTACAAGAAGGATTAGTGAGTTGTTTGATTTAGAGGAAGCTTTAGCGGAAATAAAACGAGGTGTGAGTGAGATCATCGATGAAGATCGGATAAAGAGCTTGCTTGAAAACTATCTCAAAACGGGTGAGAGCTATACGGTTAAAGCAGGATTTGACCCGACGGCGCCTGATCTACACTTGGGGCATACAGTGCTGATACAAAAGTTGGCGACATTTCAAAAATATGGTGGGATTGTCCAATTTTTGATCGGTGATTTTACCGGTATGATTGGTGATCCGACCGGCAAAAATGAGACGCGAAAAAAACTCGATCGCAAAACGGTTGAGGAGAATGCGCAGAGCTATAAAGATCAAGTCTTTAAAATCCTCGATCCCGAGAAGACGAAGGTTGTGTTTAATTCTGAGTGGATCGATGCATTAGGGGCTTCAGGACTTGTAGAACTTACGACGACTTTTAATGTCGCGCGAATGTTGGAGCGAGAGGATTTTGAGAAGCGCTACAAATCCCAAACACCGATTTCGATTTCGGAGTTTCTCTACCCGCTTTTGCAAGGGTATGACTCTGTAGCATTGAAGTCGGATATCGAGTTGGGTGGAACCGATCAGAAGTTTAACCTCTTGATGGGACGACAACTTCAGAGAACTTACGGTGTGGGTAAAGAGCAGGCAGTTTTGATGATGCCACTTTTGGAGGGGCTTGACGGTGTCAATAAGATGAGTAAGTCACTTGGAAATTATATCGGTGTGACTGAAGATCCCGATACTATGTTTGGTAAAGTCCTGAGTATCAGTGATGAGTTGATGTGGCGCTACTATGAGCTTTTGAGTCAAAAGTCGTTGCAAGAGATTGAGCAGCTCAAAGAAGAGGTAGTGCAGGGTGAAGTGCATCCTAAGATCGCTAAAGAGAACTTGGCGATGGAGATCATCGCCCGTTTTCACTCTGAAGCGGAAGCGAAACGCGCGAAAGAGGAGTTTGACAGAGTACATAAGCAGTCAAAACTTCCGAGCGATATGGCGGAGTTTACGCTAGAGGGTCCTGTGTGGATTGCCAAGGCATTGGTCGATAGCGGGCTCTCTCCATCGAATTCACAAGCTAGACGCGATATCAAACAGGGTGCGGTGCGTATCGATCAAGAGAAGGTTAGTGATGAGCAGATGCAACTCCAACGAGGAGAGTATGTGTTGCAGGTGGGAAAAAGAAAGTTTGCAAAAGTAAGGGTAAGTTGATGGCACTAAAGATTGGAAAGTTTGAGATTAAATACCCCATTATCCAAGGTGGAATGGGTGTCGGGATCAGTTGGGATCAGTTAGCCGGTACGGTCAGTAAAGAGGGGGGATTGGGAATTATCTCCTCTGTTGGTACAGGTTATTATCAAGATGAAGCCTTTGCCGATAAGATCGTTGCGGGGAAACCTTATGAAGCACTCAATTTTTATTCGAAAAAAGCGTTGGTTGAGATATTTAAAAACGCACGAAAGATTTGCGCAGATGCGCCACTTGGTTGTAATGTACTCTATGCGATCAACGACTATGGACGCGTGGTACGAGATGCGTGTGAAGCGGGTGCAGATGCGATTATTACTGGTGCGGGGTTACCGACAAATATGCCTGAGTTTACCGCTGATTTTCCAGATGTCGCACTGATTCCGATCGTCTCTTCGGCTAAAGCGCTCAAGATCATTTGCAAACGATGGACTCAACGCTACAATCGTTTACCCGATGCCGTCATCGTCGAGGGACCTAAAAGCGGTGGGCACCAAGGCTTCACTTATGAGCAGTGTTTTGAAGAGGTGTATCAGCTGGAAAATTTGATTGCTCCTATCAAAGAGGAGATTAAAAAGTGGGGTGATTTTCCACTCATTGCCGCGGGTGGTATCTGGGATAAAAAGGATATCGATAAGATGATGGCTTTGGGAGCTGATGGTGTGCAGATGGGAACACGCTTTATCGCGACCCATGAGTGTGATGCGCATCAAAACTTCAAAGAGGTATTGCTTCAAACCAAAGAGGAGGATATCAAGCTCCTCAAATCCCCCGTAGGTTATCCGGCGAGAGGTGTACGCACAAAGCTTATAGAGATGGTCGAGAAACGAGAGGGACCTGCTATCAAGTGTATTAGTAACTGCGTTGCACCTTGCCATCGCGGTGAAGAGGCGAAAGTGGTCGGATACTGTATCGCCGACAGACTCTCGGATGCTTATTTGGGTAACAAAGAGACAGGGCTCTTCTTTACCGGTAGTAACGGGTATCGTATCAATGAGATTATTTCGGTCAAGGAGTTGATGCACAAGCTGGTTTACGGAGAAGATGATTAGACTATTTTTCATTCTTTTTTTAGCGCTCTCTTTGATGGGAGCATCATTAGGGGAGCAAATACAAAAGTTGAATCGTCAAATTCCTTATGCAACAAAGGGGGAGACGGTTCAGATTTTGCACGCGCTGGAGAATGACTATATCTCTGCGGTGATCAGGCAAGATAAAGATCTTATTCGTCATGCGTTGCGTGGTATTATACGGTGCCGAAAGCTTTTGCATCTTGATGCCAAGACCTATGAGAGGGAGTATGCTTCACTCACCAAGGGCAAAAGTCATGTTGCTCCTCTCTCTCGGGTGCGTGTGAGCAAAAACGAGATCGGTGGCGTTGCTCCAAAATCTCCGACAGTTTTGACCCCTCTAAGCTCACCGCGAAAAATTCGTTCTCTCTCTGTTCAAGAGCGAACGATCGTTGTGAAATTTGATAAAAAAATTACCGGTAACGGTTTGATTTTTTATGATAATAACGATCCGCGCAAAAAACACTATAAACGCATTTATGACATTAAAGCAAGAGCGACTTCTAGACCGACGACACTCTCTGTTTTATCTTTGGATAGAGTGAGGATAGAACCCAAAGGGAGGATTACCCGTATTATACTTGAAAACCACAGACCGATTCTCTCCAAAGCGTTTATTCGTGGTGGAAATCTCTTTATTAAGGTAAACAATCTCGTTATAAAGCAGGCGACGCGAGAGAAAAAAGCGAAGCACCACTCGACGACGATCGTTATTCCCTCCAAAAAACGAGAAGTTGCAAAAAAGGCGACGATTACCTCTAAGCCTATCGATTCTTCTCCTGTCTATGCGGACAGTAAGGTGATTGTCATTGATCCCGGGCATGGAGGGAAAGATTCTGGAGCAGTGGGATATAAAAACCACTATGAGAAACGCGCGGTACTCAAAGTGGCAAAACTGCTCAAACATATGCTCAAAAAAAAAGGGTATCGTGTCTATATGACACGCGATGGAGATCGTTTCATTTCATTGCATGAACGAACGCATATGGCGACGAAGTTGCATGCCGATCTCTTTGTCTCTATTCATGCCAATGCGGCGCCGAAAGGGAAGATGCTTTCAATGAAAGGTATTGAGACCTTTTTTCTCTCCAAAGCGAGAACCGAGCGCGCAAAACGGGTCGCGGCAAAAGAGAATGCGGCGGCAAGTTCACTTGATCGTAAGTCAAAAGATATCGTCTTAGATTTTCTCAATAGTGCGAAGATTGTGCAATCGAATAAGTTGGCAATCGATGTGCAAAGTGCGCTTTTGGAAGCGACACGAAGCAAGTTTCGCGGGGTTAAAGACGGTGGTGTGAGAGAGGCGCCTTTTTGGGTGCTGGTCGGTGCGCAGATGCCGGCAGTATTGGTGGAGATCGGCTACATCACCAATCCGATGGAGGGAGATCGGCTCTACAATCCTTTCTATCAAAAGGCGCTTGCGAAGGGAATTTTTAACGGGATCAACAACTACTTTGCGAAAAATCGCTAAATCTTAAATCGTTTCACTTCGAAAAGACCCTCTTGTGTAAAGTAGAGGTAATAGAGCAGATCGCTTTCAATCTTGAGATCGGCAAGATATCGCAGGGCGAGATTGGCTTCGAGTGAGGCAACCTGCATCACCATCGGTGCGGCGATGCCTGCCGGCTCCATCTCGACAATGGGAAAAGCGGAGAAATCTTTTTCAATAAAGAGCGCGACATAGCCCTTAAACGCTTCGACACTACCGTAGATCCAAGGTATTGCGTTAGCTTTGGCGAAGTGATCGATATCGGATCGGGTTTGGAGATTGTCCGTGGCATCGATGATGAGATCGAGATCGGGTGCCTCTTGGGCAAAGGTTTGAAAGTCGCAAGTGTGTGCGTGAACTTCAATAGAGGGATTGCGATCGATGAGGGTTTGAGCGAGAACCTCCGATTTGTAACTTCCGATATGTTCATTTGTAAAAGCGATTTGGCGATGGATATTGTGTAACTCTACCCGATCGAAATCGACCAAGTGGATTGTGCCGATTCCACTTCCGCTTAACGCCAAGGCAACAGAGCATCCGAGTCCACCACTACCGATGATCGCGATACGCTTTTGGGCTAAACGCTCTTGTGTTTCTTGACCCCAAAGCTTAATCTGTCTATCATAGTAGTCGCTCACAGCAACCCTCGACTCTCGATTTGCTTGCGAAATCCCCAGCTATGGCGTGCCTCTTTGACCTCCTTCTTGTCGATCTTGGCGATAAGCATCTCCTCTTTGTTTCCAAGTGAGCTTTCAATATGACCGTCGGGATTGATAAGATAGGTTTCACCGTAAAATTTCCATAAGCTTTGCTCATCGTGATAGGAACCGATACGATTGACGCGTAGAACATAGCAGTTGTTGAGAAAGGCACGCGCTTTGAGGATCTCATTCCAGCGATAGTTTGAGCCGAAAGTAGAGACAGTCGGTATAAGAACGACATCGACCTTCTTTTTCATCATCTTCTGCCAAAAGATATCAAAATGTACTTCAAAACCGTTAATCACTCCGAATGTGAGATGGTGCATTTTGAAGATGATAGGATTGATATCTGTGTGCAGATCGTTATCATAGAAGCTCTCTTCATCCCAGTGTGGGTAGTTGATGAGAAAAGCTTGTTGGCGGTAAATCGTTCCGTCAGGAGAGAATTTACCAATCTTTTTATAGATTTTACCATCTTCAATCGTGACGATTGGCGCGATTATTGTCATCTCATACTCTTTCGCATAGGATTCAAGTGTTTCGATTTTATGCTTAGATTGCTCCTTGATGAGCATGCGGGGAATATTTTCCAGCTCTTTAAAGAAGCTGTTGAGGACATATTCTCCCAAGACGACAAGATCAATCTTCTCCTTGTAACACTTTTGGATGTAACCGCTGAGCTTTTGGTTGCTAAGGGGCAGGGTAGCCAGCTGGAGCGCCGCTACCCTCATGCTTCTCTCTCCTCTTGGTAGAGTTTGAGGGTGAGTTTTGCCTCTTCAAGTAGTTTGGTTGCCTCTTCAATCTCTTTTATTCCTTCTTTGTAAAACTTTACACCCTCTTCGAGCGTAATTTCAGGATCGAGTAGTTTTTGTAGTATTTCTTTGGATTTTTCTATTTTCGCTTCAAAGCTCTCTTTGGACATTAGTTGCTCTCCTTTAAAGCGTTCATTATAATCTCTTCAAACTTAGGAATCTCTACCAAAAAAGCATCATGCCCATAGTCGCTATCGACCTCAAAATAGCGCACTTGTGAAGCTTTATTAATCTTTTTCATTGTCTCTTCAATATGCTTCATTTCCGAGGGTAAAAAGAGCAGATCGGACTTGAAAGCGATGAGATAAATTTTTCCACGAATCCGCTCAAATGAGTCCTCCAGCGAGTGATAGTTTCGTGTCGCATCAAAGATATTGATCGCTTTGGTGATGTAGAGGTAGCTGAGCGGATCAAACCACTGTACAAAATTTTGCGAATTGTAGTCAAGGTATTTTTCGACTTGGAATTTCCCGAAGAGATCATAGAGACCGTCTCGCTCATCATAAAAACGACCAAATTTTTTCTGCATCGAGTCGGGGGAGAGGTAGGAGATGTGTCCGCTCATGCGTCCGATCATCAAACCGCTAAACCCTTTTTGACGCAACTTCTCTAGATCATATTCACCGTTTTGAAAATCGGGATCGCGGATGATCGCCTCTCTTGCTACTTTGTTAAAGGCGATCGCCCACGGTTGTGTGGCGTAGGTGGAGGCGAGGATGATATGCTTTTTGGCAAAACGGGGATGTTCGATCGCAAAACAGAGTGCCTGCATACCGCCCATCGAACCGCCGATAACTGCTTCGGCTTTGTGGATACCGAGCGAGTCAAAAAGGCTGATCTGCGCTTTGACCATATCACTGATGGTGATGACGGGAAATGTGAGGCGATACTCTTTGTCAGTCGGATAGATCTTGGAGAGTGGACCGGTAGATCCGAAGCAACTTCCGATCACATTGACACAGATGACAAAATATTTGCGCGTATCGATCGCTTTACCGTCACCGATGACACGATCCCACCAACCCGGCTTGCGATCGCCCTCATAGAGTCCCGCGGCGTGGTGACTGCCGGTGAGGGCGTGGCAGACGACGATGACATTGGATTTGTCCGCATTGAGCTCTCCGTAGGTCTCATAGGCGAGTTCATAGGGCTCCAAGATTCGTCCGCTCTCCAAATAGAGCGGTTTTTTAAACTTTTTAATAGCCGTGGTAATCTTCAATTTATCCCTCTAATGCCTGTTTAAGATCATCAATGAGATCGGCACTATCTTCAATTCCGATACTGAGTCGAATCAAACCGCTAGGTACACCCGCCTCTTTGAGCTCTTGGGCATTGAGCTGTTGATGGGTGGTGCTTGCCGGATGGGTGATGATCGACTTGCTGTCGCCGATATTGACAACCAGTGAAAAGAGTTTGGTGCGATCTACTATCTTGAGTGCATCATCAAAGTTTTCCACCTCAAAGCTCAAGAGACCACTTGCACCATTGTTGAGATATTTTTGGGCATAGGGGTAGTTTGCATTGGAGGGCAGGAGCGGATAATTGACCTTTTTCACCTTGGGGTGATCCTCTAAAAAGTGTGCGATCTCCAGTGCCGAATCGCTATGTTGTCTCATACGAAGCGGTAAGTGCTCCAACCCTTGGATAAAGAGCCATGAGTTAAAAGGGCTAGGGGTGTTTCCCAAATCCCGCAAAAGCGCTAGACGCATACGAAGTGAGAAGGGCGGAAGCGGTAGATCGGTATAGACCAGCCCGTGATAGGAGGCATCGGGGGTAGTGAAGTGAGTGTAGCGTGGATTCTCCTTGAGCAGATCGACTAGGCTCTCTCTCTCGACGACGATCCCGCCGATAGCAAGCCCCTGTCCGGTAGTGTATTTACTTGTGGAGTGAATCGCTATGTCGCATCCGAGCTTGAGCGGTTTGCAGTGGATCGGTGTGGCGACGGTATTGTCAACGGCAGTGATAATACGGTGCTTTTGCGCGATCTTGACGATAGGCTCAAAGTCGGCGACATCGATACTGGGGTTGGAGATGGACTCAAAGAGGATGAGCTTGCTCTTCTCATCGATCAGCGCTTCAAGCTCCTGCGGTCGATGCGGATCAAAGTAGCGCGCCTCAATGCCAAATCGCTTGATCGTGTGGGCGGTGAGGGTGAGTGTACCGCCGTAGAGTTTGCTAGAGCAGAGGATATTGTCTCCCGCTTCAGCGACATTGGCGATGGTGTTGAAGAGTGCCGCCATACCGCTAGAGGTCGCGATCGCCGCAACACCGCCTTCGAGCGAAGCAAACCGCTTCTCAAAGACATCGGTCGTGGGGTTCATGAGTCGGGTGTAGATATTTCCCAACTCCTTGAGCTCAAAGAGATTTGCCGCGTGTGTCGCATCTCGAAACTCATACGCCGTGCTCTGATAGATCGGCACCGCCATTGTCGCTTGGCTATCTTTTTCGTATCCCTCGTGTATCACCTTGGTTTTATCTCTCATATCTCTGCTCGTAAATGATTTTTGAGATATTATACCCGATTTAGACTTGAAAGCGTAAGTAAAGAGGCGCGGACTCCCTTAGGAGTCGCGATTGTTATTTGTTGATTGTTGTGAGCGAGGTGATTGTTTTTGTGCAACTACCTTTGATGAGTTGGTTGTTGCCTTCTGTTTTATCGCAGCTTTCATCAACAGAGAGAATATCATCATCTCCTTTTGCTAGATAAGTCGTAGATGTAAAGTTAGAGGAAGAGGTGATATCGACACCGCCGACATTTTTAGTTTTCTCCCCTTTACCGGTACATTCCACAAGAAGTACATCATGATAAGTTCGACCGTTGACCTCTTTTTCGGAAAGAATCTTTTTGGCTTTGCAAAGAAGTTGAAGTGTAATATTATCATCATTTGTCTGATGAGTTTTTACAATATAATCACCTATGTCGAAATGTCTTGCATATGCTGTTTGTGTATGATCTTCATCATCATAGTTAATGATTTTTGTGGCTTGAATCACAGAATGGTTGCTAAGCTTCCCTTCTTCATATTCATCGATTCTGTTACCTTGTATCTCATATTTCGTCGCTGTATATGCGGTATCATCAGGAGTTTTTGAATAACTTTTTTTACCTTTATCGTTTGTAAAGATATCGACTTTGTAGTTGTTGGTTTGGTTTTGATCGACGAGATAGTCTCTCAAGTCATATTTTGCAGACTTTTTGTTAAAATCGACGGTGATCTCATCAAACGACTTAGTCTTACTACTGCTCCCACAACCGACAAAAAACAGTGCGCCAAGTAGTACGGTAGAGAGTGAAATTATTTTTTCCATGCTTATCCTTTAAAACATTTTAAATTTTAACTATATTATCTAAATTATCTAAAAGTTTTATGAAAACAGCAACAGTCGTGGTTAAGGAGTTTGTGCTTGTATGATCTTAGCTAGCTCTTTGCCTATTTTTGAAGAGATTCCAGCCTCTTTGGCAAAATCACTCCATCTGCTTACGGCATTTTCCACCTCATCGATGATCTCCCTAAACCTTTTGATTTGATACTTTTTTCCAAGTAGAGCAAGTTCTCTTTTGGATGGATTTTTCCCCTCATTCACATACATCGTACTGTGCTCACCGCCCGGACCGTAGGAAAATGTTAGATCATAGGCGGGTGAGAGGTGCCACTCGCCCTCCTCATCCATCAAAAATGAGAAGTTTTTAGCATAATCATCACGGTTGTGGGCAAAAAGATTGAAAGAGGCTAAACGAAACATCTTCTCCACCTCTTTGGCATTTTTAGTGAGATGAAGTGTGAGACGAAGCAGATCATCATAATCCAATGCAGGAAATCTAAAATCACTATGCGTAAGCCCTGCTACCGAGTGCATATGTACCTGCCTATCTCCCACTCTATCGAAGCGTTTTGCCGCAAAGTATCTTCCGCTCTTACCCTCTAAAAGAGAGGTTTGGGGCATCTCAACTCCCGCCTCTTTTGCCATGAGACTGTATGCATACTCTATCGCACCTATCTCCTTTGCGTCACTGCTTGAAGCAAACTTCACCATCCAGTGGCTAAATCCCTGTTGCAGGGCTGTTTTGCCGTGCTTGATCTGTTTCAAGTCATCGCTCATCTGAACCAACACCTTCGGTCTCGCCCCAGCCGATGAACCGCCCAAACTCAACAACTCATCAAGCAAATCGTCACTACCCCCTGCCAATATCTCTCGCGAACTCTTCGCCAAATCATCAAGCACAATCTGTTCAAATTCACTCTGAACCGCTTGTTCAGGCTCATAACTCAAAGCCCCCATCCCATGACTACCCACATAAGCCAACCTATCCAAAGGCGACAAGCTGTTTGGGTTGATACCAAGCCTCATTAGATGCCGATCCATCAGCAACCGCCCCCAACCGTCCGGCAA
Organism: Campylobacterales bacterium; assembly: GCA_027023405.1. Classification (GTDB taxonomy): domain Bacteria; phylum Campylobacterota; class Campylobacteria; order Campylobacterales; family QNZT01; genus QNZU01. The sequence goes on along the minus strand of JALVVN010000035.1, from coordinate 4,925 downwards.
CGAGTCGGCAAAAAGCCCCCAAATCCCCTCGAAAGTATCATCATCGCAACGATGCACCCCCGCTTTTAACGGGAGTTTGTAGGGAGATAGCTGTAAGCCTGTTTTGAGAAACTCTTTGTCGTACTCGAAGTAGATTTTGCGGTCTTTGATGGCGAGAGTGCCGAGTTTTTGGGGGTGGGTGGTGTGGAGGTGGACTGTAAGCTTAAATTTTTTATCCATTGATACAGTCCAATCCCAATATAGTTATGTTATCTGTATCTTTATATAACTTATTTAAATCAATTATTTGTTTTTCAAATTTTACATGTTCATCTTTGATATTAAATATAACAAATAGACCATAATGAGAATTTGAACCAGACAAATATGTTTTTAATTTTGTGACATACTTCCTACCATCTTTTGTAGTTGCTTTTGCTTCATTGTTATGTGATAATTTCAGTTCTACCACTACACTACCCACAAACCCATATCTCACAGAAAAATCCAAACGCTTGTCATCAAGGAGTTGCTCTTCTCGAACAATGCTATAATCAGTATCTCTAAAGCCTCTTTTTAAAAGAGCCAATTCTATTTGACTCTTTATGCTCTTTTGAATAAACTCTTCTGCATTGGTTATTCTCTCTTTCTTTGCAAGCTTTTGAATATGTTTGTATGCACCTTCATCTTCTACCCATCGTCGTATATCTTGTTCAATAGCATCTTTAATAACTTCTTTTAATTCAAAAGAAGAGTTAATTAGTAAGTAGTCCTTATTTGATAATTCATTATATTTTTTGATAGAGGTTACAATATTTGATACTTTTGTTTTTTCTAAATAAACTTGTTTTAATTCTTGCAGAGTATATTCAAACCAATGTAGACCATTTTTCTCCTTATGGTTTTCTAAAAATTTTTCAATATTCATGATTATTTTATGAGCTTGAGGTTCATTTTTGATTAAATATTTTAAATGTCTTTTTGCAACTTCTTTCAAAAAGTCACTACCTTTTTTATGACCTTTTTTAGATAGTTTTGTTGAATACAACAGTAGTTTTTTATCACACTTAATAGAATATTTTGCATATGTTAAGCTAAGAGAAACTCTATTTTCATAACGATCTAAAGCATCACGAAATGAATCATAATTTTCCATATCATTAGCTTTTTTGATAGTCCACTTATATGCTTCTTTTATAGATTTGTTGTCGTCATGTTTAACTATAAGAGCGGAGAGATACTCTTTATACAACTCACTATCTTTGTTTAAATTCTTTTTATTGTCTTCAATAATTTTCTGTGTTAAAACATTTTGTGGCAGGGATTGGATAATATATATTTTTTCATACTCTTCTATACCATCATTTTTAAGCATTTGCAAAAGTACAGGTTCAAATTGTGATAACTTCATTTCATTATACAATTCGATAAATTGTCTAACATGATATATCCCCAAATCATCATCTCTTTTGCCTGCATATACATCTACTATATCTTGCATGGCTTTTGTTGAAGGCGTTTTAGCTACTGCAAGTGTCGTCTCATAATCACTGTTTATATCAAATGGCAAATACCTAAAGACATTATCTCGTGTCTCTTGGTCTAACTCAACATTTTCATTGTATGCAAACATAATGCATGATTTATAATAATCAACTTGCCATACTGTAGCACTATAATTATCTTTTTTCTTAACTTTGCCTCTATTGAGAGGATTGTTATTTTTTAACACTTTTTTTGTGATCTCAATAGTTTCTTTATAGTATTTATCATAATTAGAGCAATGTTTTAAAGTTTTTTTGTTGTCTATAAAAAATTTAAATAAATCCGTCATAAACTTGTTTGGTTCGGGTTCTATTTTTTCTATCCATTCTTTACACAACTTCTCTTGTCTTATTTTTTCATAATCATAAGGCTCATTTTTGTTTGGATTTATTAAATTGGGATATTTGTCAGTGATTTTTTGTCTAATCTCGCTGGATTCTTCAGAATGATAATAGATTTGTTCTAAAATATTATTACCAATATCTTCTTCCTTCATACTTTCAATTGCATTTGCAAACTTATCAAAATATCGAGCTATCAAATCAATTGGAGCATAATTAAGAAAGGAATGGTAAAAATGCCATTTTTCAGTGTTGTAATTACTTTTTAGTATATCGATGTATACATCGATATACTTTGTATCTTTTTCTAAAATAACATCTAGTAGTGACTGATATACCTTTGTGCATTGCAACCTATGATAGTCGGTTGTATCCAGTGATTTGACAATAATAGTTTTTAAAAACTGCAAAAGTTCATCGTCGCAAATAGTAAGCAAGTTTTTTTTAAAGTTTACAACTTTATCTTTTTTAAAGATATCTTGATCTAAGTTTTCACAAAATATACTATAGTACTGCTCATTGTTCCATATCTTTTCTAATGCATATTTTATACTTTTGGCATTATTGAGTTTCAATATATAATTATATTCGTCATCTAACCTGCTTAAATTTTTTTCTTTTTTGTTCTTATACCAAAGGTCATGTGTATCCAAATAGACATCTACACTAAATGTATCATTAGGTGCAATCTTAAAACATGCTCTCGCATATTCATCTTGCACTTGAATGCCTTTTTCAAATATAAATCTATGTCTCTTAATCCATTCAAAATCTCCGTTTGATAAGTTGGCAAACTCATTAACAATATTTCTATGTAATTCACTATACTTTGTAATATCCTCTTTTAGCCATTTAGAAACTTTATTTTGCCAAAACTTTATTTCGTCTTCATCTAATCTATTATCTTCAATCAATAAAGAGATTAATCTAACAGCATTCGTTCTCAAAACCGTAAGAAAATGATCTTTGTGCTTTCTTTCGTCTATAGAGTTTGTAATCTTTTGGTATTTGCTATCTTCGTAGTATCGAGACAATTTTCTTGAAATACTACTACTAAAACCATCAAGCCACTTTGTGTGATTAGTGTAATAATCAAAAACCGTATCAAATATTTTTGATTTTAATTCCATAGATATTTTTTCAGGTTCAATATCCAAAAGTGCTTGAAAATATTCAACCGATAAAACACGAGAACTATTTTTATTTAAAAAGTCGATGAAAATTTCTAATATATTGGGTTGCAATTCAAAAATAAAAGGCAATACATAAAACCAAGAGGAGTAAACTTCTAAAATGTATGGCTCAATAGCAACATCAAAAAGCACTTGTTCTACTTTCTCAAATCGTGCAAGTTCCTTGGCTGACAAATAGTCTAAAAACTCTTGGTTTTCAAACTCAATGGTATCTACATTACCTTTTATTAGGCTTCTGTCATATAACTTTTGTATCAAATCATCCCTAAAAGCTATTTGGCTAAAGTTGGAATCCATTTTGTCAAATATAGTCATTAAGTCATCTTTGGTTAGCTCAGAAACACCATTTATTTTCATGATAAATGCAAGTTTTTCTAAAACTCTTTTCAATAAATCTATTTGGCTTTGTGGCGTACCTTCTTTTAACTCTTTATTAAGCTTTCTGTAGATGAAATGCTCAAACATATCTGAGCGTGGCATTTGTATCACTTCATTTATAGAACCACCCTTTAGTAGCTCTGAAAAATAATATAGGTATCTAGGTATGGATATAAAATTAATCAAATTTGACATTTTTGATTTTTTGCACATTGACTCTAAGTCTATTTTTTTACCTATGCTATTGCTATTTTCTAAAAATCGTTTTATCTGTATATTTCTAAATGCTTCAAGGGTTATAAATTTAAAATCTAAAGAAGTGAAGTCAAAATTTGTTTTTTTAAGATGATGTGTTCGACAAGAGAGAAATATCTTTATATTGTTATTATTTTCTATAAATTCTTCTATTTTTTCGAGTAACTCATAAAGTTCACTCACTGTGACTTCATCCAATGCATCTATGCAGACTATTGTATCTATATTGTTCACAAAATCATTTTCTGCAGTTTTAAATCGCCTCTTTTTTTGTAATTCTTCTTCTGAAATGTCTAAATTTGCTAAATATTTGCATTGTTTCAAACTGTCCTTTATAGGTATTTTTTTGATTTTCTTAGCATCTACAAAAAATGCTTGTTTATTTTTTGCTTTAGACCGAAGAACAATCTCTTTTAAAAGCCTTGTTTTGCCGTATCCCGGCTCAGCTACAATCATATACCTTTTGTTTTTAGAATTAAGTATGGTGTTAAACGAAATATCTTGTATGTTGCCTTTTTCTTTTTGAAAATACCACTCATAATCTTCATCTTTTTCTAACAATAGATTAATTTTTGAAAATTGTTGCATATTTTGTGTGATGTAGGATTGATTATTCATTATTTGACTACCTTAGCCAAATCTTTTTGTACGAGAGATAAAAACTGATGGAAACTATTTTGACTTTCTATATTTGACATTTTTTCTCCTAACATACCATAATATCAAAATAGATAATGAAAATAAGAAAATATTTCTTCTTGACATGTTTTCTTATTTGGATTCATCCAATATCTCATCAATACTCTCAAATCTTATATTCTCCTTCTCACACAACCCCTCAAACCCTTCCAAACACTCCAACACAAACGCCAACTTCAAAAGCGATTCCATTGAAATCTGTCCCGTTCTCTCAAATCGTTTAAGTGAACCGAGGCTGACATCGGAGCGTTTGGCAAGTTCGGTTTGGGTGTAGCCGAGTGCTTTTCTTTGCTGTTTGAATTTAGTTTTCAGAGTATCCATCATTTCTGACGGGGTAGGGGGTAGAAAAGATAACATATTATCCCTTTGGTACTAATTTTGGCTATTATAGCTAAAATATTATCTATATGCAAATTGACAAAAAGTTTGATCTTTTTTCCTGTTTTGTGATAGTCTTGTTTGATATTATTTTATCAAGTCTATTACGCTTCGAAATTTTACAAAGTTTAAGATAGAAAATAAAATATGATATAAT
>JALVVN010000034.1 GCA_027023405.1 Campylobacterales bacterium | reverse complement strand
ATCATCGCACCACGCCAAATGAGCGACTGCCCCTCTTCCATCAAACTACCCATTGACATCACTTCGACGCCATACTTCAAAAAGGGCTTCACTTTATTACCGACAATCTCCGGTTGCTCACCCTCAAGGCCCATCATTCTTGGAATATTTGGCCCGTAGATATCCGCATCCAAGAGTCCCACTCTTTTACCCTGCATTGCCAATGCGACAGCGATATTGGTTGTTGTGGTTGATTTACCCACGCCACCTTTGCCGGAGCTCACCATCACAAAGTTTTTGATTTGCGGTGCGATATTTTTCCCTTTGGAGCTTGACTCTTTGGGCATCTTCGGTGTGGTGATATTGATTGTGATATCTTTCGCTTTCAGTAGTTCAAGTTTGAGACGAATCTCTCGCTCCAACTCCTCCTTGACCTCCGGTGCGGAGGAGCTGATATCGACATCTACCCTGACACGATCCCCCTCAACCGCAATATCTTTGACAAATCCAAAATCGACAATACTCTTCGTAAAGCCGGGATAGGTCACTTCTCCTAGTTTCTCTTTGACTGTTTCTATACTTAACACATCTCTCCCCTTAAAATTTTTCGTTCGCACTATTATACTAAAATTAGCTCATAAGCGCGCTGAGTTTGTGAAGAAAAAGCTCCTAAAGTGTATAATTTCGTAACACTTTTTTTAAAAAGGACAAATTTTGCCCCAATTAACCCTCATTCTACTCGCAGCAGGTAACTCTTCACGATTTTGTCAGCAAACCAAAAAGCAGTGGCTCTGGATCGACGATCACCCTTTATGGTATTTTGTCGCCAAACGCTTTGAATCTTTTTACCCCTTTTCCCAAATCATCATCGTCGGTCATCCGGATGAACTCAACTATATGAACCGTTTTGGTGATTTTACCTATGTGAGGGGAGGAAAGAGTCGTCAAGCCTCGATCCAAAATGCACTTGAAGTAGCCCAAAGCGACTATCTACTCATCAGCGATGTGGCGCGCGCGTGCATCGAAAGGAGTCTTATCGAACGCTTGATAGCGCATTACACGAAGGGGGATTGTATTGTCCCCTATATAGATGTATCCGACACGGTAGTCTATCAAGAGGAGACGATTGAACGATCCCAAGTCAAGCTGATCCAAACCCCACAACTCTCCAAAAGAGAGATTTTAGCCCAAGTACTACGCACCGATATCGAATATACCGATGAATCCTCCGCCATCCACGCCGGTGGCTATAAACGATTTTTTGTAAAAGGGTCACTTGAGGCTAAAAAAATAACACGATGTGACGATTTAGCAATGTTAGCGTGTTTAAAAAGAGCCACAAAAGAGCAATTTTTCGGTTACGGCTACGATGTACACCCCTTTGTAACGGGGAAGCGGATGGTATTGTGCGGTGTTGAGATCGCTTCAGATTTGGGCTTTTTGGCTCACTCCGACGGCGATGTGGCACTACATGCGCTCATCGATGCCCTTTTGGGTGCGATCGGTGCAGGCGATATCGGTGAACTCTTTCCGGATAGTGATGAAAGATTCAAAGATATCTCCTCACTCCGTCTGCTCGAGGAGGTTGTCGGATTTATCCGTCGTATCGGGTATGAGATCGTCAATGTGGATATTACCATTATGGCGGAGTATCCTCGCATCTCTCCCTATAAGGATCAGATGCAAGAGATCGTCTCTGAAGTACTCAAAATCCGTAAACAAAGGTGCAACATCAAAGCCACCACCACCGAAAAGCTCGGTTTTGTAGGGCGCAAAGAGGGCGTAGCGGTTAGTGCCGTCGCGTCACTCAAATATTTTGACTGGGGAAATGAAAAAGAATGAAGATTTTAATCGTTGAAAATGAGATATACCTTTCACAAAGTATATCCAACAAACTATCCGAGATGGGGCACAACTGTGAAAGTGCCGCCACCGTCAAGGATGCACTCAAGCTCGGCGACTTTGATGCCGTGTTGCTCTCGACCAATCTATCGGGACAAGACTTCTATCCGCTCATAAAAAAGTATAGTAACAATATCATTATCTTGATGGTCTCCTATATCAGTAACGATACCGTGACCAAACCGCTGCAAGCGGGTGCAGATGACTATATTCTCAAACCGTTTATGATCGAAGAGCTCACACGAAAACTCAACCACCTTCAAGACTATATTGTCTATAAAAAAGAGAATCAAACCTATAAGAGTTATATAGAGCACCTGCTCAAGCAGGATATGGCACATACGATTACGAGCAAGACGAAATTTCCCCTTTTGCTCAAGGTCAATTATCAAAAAGTTGCCGATGCGATTGTCTTTGAGTATGCCAAAAACTTCAACGAATCCTTTGTCTTTGTCTCTTTGGAGGATAGTGACGCACTAGAGCAGATTCAAAAGATCAGTGATAAAGAGCTCATCTATCTCATCGACTTTCAAAACCTTAAAAAGAGTCAAAAGAGTAAAGTTTTATCTACTATTCAAAATAAAAGAGCTATACTCTCTACAACCGATCACTCTGAGAGCGTTGAGGGTATGGAGGTGATGGAGGTCAAAAATGAAGAGGGTGTCTTTGAAAAAGGGGATATCCTCTCCATTGAGAACTATGTCAAATATATCATTACCAAGTATCAAAGCAAATTTCCCGATACGGAGCTCTCAAAGAAGTTAGGTATTTCTCGAAAGAGCTTGTGGGAGAAACGCAAAAGGTATGGGATCACTAAAAAGAAATAGTACCATCTATATTGACAAAGAGGCACTCGCGACTTTAGCGATGATTCAAGAGGGAATCTTCTCCCCTGTCACTCGCCTCATGAACCAAAAAGAGGCGCAAGCCGTCGATCAAACCTCCACCTATCAAGGCAAATTTTTTCCCTTTTCACTCATCTTGGCCCCTAGTGGAAAACGCAATGAACGGGTCTTGCAATCTGCCCAAAATGGCGATAAAATCTCCTTGGTACAAGAGGGAGAGATTTGCGGGGAACTCATCGTCGATGAGATCTTTCCCATCAACAAAGAAGATCGCGTCAAGATGATCTTCTCTACTACCGATGAGAAACACCCCGGTGTCAAAGAGACACTCAAGCGACTCGGAAACTACGCCGTGTGCGGTGAGTATCGTGTCCATTACCCCTCCATCACACAGGTAAAAGATCAAATAAAAGAGGCAAAAGAGTCCTTTGAAGCCAAGAGTGTCGCGGCAATGATGTTCAACGCCAAACCGCTTCACAGAGCCCACGAGCGGATGATCCGCACCGCCATCGGTGAACACGATCTATTGGTGATCTTTTTGCAAAAGCAGTTCAAAGAGGAGCTTCTCTCTTATGAATTGCGTCGTCGTGCACTGCAATACTATGTTGATAACTACCTCCCAAAAAGCCGTGTCATTATCGTACCCTTTGAAAATACCTATATCTTTGCCGGATATCATACCATCATTCTTGACTCTATTGCGATCAAAAACTTCGGCTGTGATCGTCTCATCATCGGAGAGAATCACTCCGGTATCGGAACCTTTTATGACAAGCGGGGCATCCATACCTACTATGCAAAGTTCAAAGAGGAGCATCCCGATATCTTGATTCGAAGCGAGTATGTCTTTTGCAATGAGTGCCGTACCCTTGTGAGTACTAAAACTTGTCCTCACGGTACCCATCATCACATCAAGTATGATTCCGAATTTCTCCAAGGTCTGCTTAAAGTGGGACTCCTCCCTCCGGCGGTACTGGTGCGCAAAGAGCTTTCAGCCATCTATCTGAGTGAACTCTTTCCCAATCGTTTTGATGATCTCCTTCCCAAATTTAACAACTACTTCCCCAGCGACGGTCTCATCGAAGAACTTGACAATAAAAAGTTCTACCTTGAGATTATGAAACTCCACCAAACGGTCTCCCTGACATAATGCGAAAACTCTTCCTCACCTTCTTTTACAGCGGACTTGCACCAAAAGCGCCGGGTACATTCGGATCGATAGCGGGTCTGCTCGTCGCACTGCCGATCCTAAAATTTGCTCCCGTCACCACACTGCTTCTTCTCACTATTTTAGTCACGATCATCGCCGTCGATGCCATTAATAAAGAGGAGAGAGAAAGCGGTATCCACGATGCAAGCTCCATCGTAATTGATGAGGTTGTCGGTATTTGGATCGCCCTCATACTCAGCGCCGGCACCCCCTATCAAATCATCCTAAGCCTCCTTCTCTTCCGACTCTTTGATATATGGAAACCCTCCATCATCGGTAAGATCGATAGAGATGTGAAAGGGGGATGGGGTGTGATGGGTGATGATATCATCGCGGGAATCTTTGCGGGATTGAGCAGTGCTATTATATATGGTGTCCTACTCAAACTAGGCTTTGCTTGACATTTAAACTCTTTTGTATTATGATACAAGCATTAAAACACTTCGAAACAATCTACAAATAATCACAAGAAGGCACAATGGAGAAATCTAACAATACGCCCACCCAAAATCAAAATAGCGGACAGAAACGAAACAACAATCAAAAAAACGGTAAAAATCGTACGCATGTACCCGTAAGTGGCTATCAGATCGAGCAGTTGCGTACCAAGAGCGTTGAAGAGCTGATCGAGATCGGTGAAAAACTCGGTGTCGAAAATCCACATCAATTCAAACGACAAGATCTCATGTTTGAGATTCTCAAAACGCAAGTCTCTCAAGGTGGTTATATCCTCTTTACCGGTATATTGGAGATTGCCAATGACGGTTACGGATTTTTGCGCGGTATCGATCTCAACTTCTCCGACGGTAGCCAAGACTCCTATGTCTCTGCGACACAGATTAGGCGTTTTGCACTTCGTAGCGGAGATATCGTCACGGGACAGGTGAGACCGCCTAAAGATCAGGAGAAGTATTTTGCACTGCTCAAGATTGAAGCGATTAACTATCTGCCACTCAGCGATACAAAAAACCGCCCTCTTTTTGAAAACCTTACTCCTCTCTATCCACAAGAGAAGATCAAACTAGAGTATCAACCCGAAAAGCTTACCGGACGCGTACTCGATCTCTTTGCACCTATCGGTAAAGGTCAAAGAGGACTTATCGTCGCACCGCCGAGAACGGGTAAAACAGAACTTCTTAAAGAGTTAGCACACGGTATTAGTCATAACCATCCGGAAGTGAAATTGATGGTCTTACTCGTCGATGAGCGCCCCGAAGAGGTGACCGATATGCAACGATCCGTCAAGGGTGAAGTCTATAGCTCCACCTTTGATTTGCCGGCAGTCAACCATGTCAGAGTGGCGGAACTTGTCATCGAGAGAGCCAAAAGATTGGTCGAGATGGGACAAGATGTGGTGATCCTACTTGACTCCATCACACGACTTGCCAGAGCATACAACACCGTCACCCCCTCAAGCGGTAAAGTACTCAGCGGTGGTGTCGATGCCAATGCACTGCACAAGCCCAAACGCTTCTTCGGTGCGGCGAGAAATATCGAAAACGGCGGAAGCCTTACGATTATCTCAACAGCACTCATCGAGACAGGAAGTAGAATGGATGAAGTGATCTTTGAAGAGTTTAAAGGTACCGGAAACAGCGAAACGGTTCTCGATCGAAACCTCTCCAACCGTCGCATCTATCCGGCTATCAGTATCCTCAAGTCTGGTACACGAAAAGAGGAGCTCCTGCTTGGAGAGGGTGAACTTCAAAAGATTTGGGCATTGCGTACTGCAATGAGTCAAATGGATGATCTTGAAGCACTACGATTCCTCTACGACAAGCTCAAAAAGACGAAAAACAATCAAGAGTTTCTCTCCATTATGAATGAGGGTGCATAACACGAATCGATGTTGAAGCGTGCCGGTGTATTTGATAGCGGTGTCGGGGGACTCACTGTTGTCAAATCTCTCCTACAAGAGAGGCTCTTCGATGAAATTATCTACTTTGGTGATACTGCCCGAGTCCCTTACGGCATCAAAGATCGCCACACCATCGTCCGTTACTCCCTTGAGGCACTGGAGTTTTTCAAAAATTTTGATGTCGATATGATGATCACTGCTTGCAACTCTGTCTCTGCATATGCGATTGAGGAGCTTCGAGAAGCGAGTGAGATTAAGATCGCCGGTGTGATTGAACCGGGAGTCGAAGCGCTCTTTAAACGATCTCCCGATCAAGATGCCTCAATCCTCATCTTGGGTACGCGTGCGACGATCGAGAGTCAAAAGTATGAAAAACTACTCAGACAAAGGGGTTTTCACAATCTTCAAGCCGTCGCCCCCTCCCTCTTTGTGCCGTTGGTTGAAGAGGGGCTTTTTGAGGGCAAAGTACTTGAGAGTGCCGTTGAGCACTATTTTCACGATCTCCAAGAGCCCGACTTCATCATTTTAGGGTGTACCCACTTTCCCCTTTTGAGCCATGCAATTTCTGCCTACTTTCCCAGGGCAACCCTGATCCACTCCGGTGAAGCGATTGTCGAATTTCTCCAAGATCGTTATGAGATAGAGCAACCACACAAGCGCCCTACTCTCAAGCTTTTTGCAAGCGAAAATCCTGATCATCTCAAAGCCGTAGCCAATCTTTGGCTGGATTAGTGTAAAATAGTTAAGTGCATCTAGGGTTTTTAGTGGTGCCCATATTATTCTGTTCAAGGAGTCCTTATGTCACAAGTGTTAGCACTCAAATATCGTCCCTCTAGCTTCGATAAACTGATCGGGCAGGAGACCATTACCCAGACACTCACCCATGCCCTTGATCAAAAGCGCCTTTCACATGCTTACCTCTTTTCCGGTTTGCGAGGAAGCGGTAAAACTTCCACTGCGCGTATCTTTGCCAAAGCGCTTCTGTGCGATAGCGGTCCCACCGCTACCCCCTGCGAAGTGTGTGAAAACTGCACCCTTGCCAATGAAAACCGCCATATCGATATCATCGAAATGGATGCCGCCAGTAGTCGAAAGATCGATGATATCCGTCATCTCATCGAACAAACCAAATACAAACCGAGTATGGCGCGCTATAAAATCTTCATCATCGATGAGGTGCACATGCTCACCAAAGAGGCTTTTAACGCCCTGCTCAAAACGCTCGAAGAGCCACCGGAGTATGTGAAGTTTATTTTGGCGACCACCGATCCGATGAAGCTACCGCCGACGATCCTCTCACGCACACAACATTTTCGATTTAAAAAAATTGCACAGCAAGAGATTGTCAAACATTTAGCACATATTCTTGATCTTGAACAGATTGAGTATGAGAAAGAGGCACTCTCGATGCTGGCGCGATCGGGTAGCGGATCGCTTCGTGATACCCTTACCCTACTTGATCAAGCGATCCTCTATACCAAACGCTTTGTCGATGCCAAGTCAGTATCGATGATGCTCGGACTACTTGATCCCAATATGATCGAAGAGATCTACCGGTCGATCCTCAAAAGAGATACTACGAAGATACTCGAAAAGATTAGAGAACTTGAATCGTACGAGAGTGAAGTGGTGATCGATGAGATGATCGCCTACCTGAAAGCACATTTTTTTGAGACTGATGCCCGTTTTTCCACTCTTTTAAGCGATCGTTTTTTTCGACTGCTTGCCCAAAGCAAGAGTGAACTCTATCTCAATGCCGATAGTAGTTTCACCTTGACGCTTCTCTTCTTCAAGATGATAGAGGCGACCAAGATCGAAGAGGTCGATCACCAAATCGAACAACTCGAATCCAAACTCAAACTCTCCGATCAACCGATGCAAGAGACTCCCCACTCGACACCTGTACAAACGGAACCTCAACCTCAAGTATCGCAACAGACATCATCCGCACCGACAACACCCTCCCCTGAGGAACCAAACCATGAAGAAAAAATAGCAAGCAGGGATGAAGAGCACTTTAAAACGCTACTACAAAAACTTTACGATAGAAACTATGCGCTAGGTGAGTGTTTTGAAAATGCCATAGCATTTGTTGCATTTGAAGATCAAAAGCTCAAAGTCGACTCCACTGCCTCTGATGAATGTAATCAACACCTCAGACAACACTATGGGATCATTAAACATTTCATCGAAGAGCTTTATGGAATCGGTGTGAAATTGGATGTACGCAAAGTAGCGAAAGTTGAAGAAAACAACGAGAAGAAGGCAGAAGAGGAGCAAACACCTACCGTTGAACCGCGACGAACCCAAGAAGAGGATATCGGTGGTGGAAGCTCCTGTGTACAAAGCCAAGTGATCGGACAAACTTCTTCTGCTGAACCCAATCCCGAAACAATTTTAGAGGATCCCTTCATTCAAAAGGCAACGGAACTCTTTGAACCCTCTAAAGTGATTATCAAATCGAAAGTCTAACCCCCTATTTCACGCAAGTAAAGTAGTAGGTAGCACTTTTTTGCAATTCAAGTGTCTCTGTTGTACCGTCAGGTTTAAAAAAGACACCTTTCATATCATCAGGATCAGTAGCTGCTGAACTTGTCCATACGACAGATTCAAACTTTTCTCCATTGGAGCTGTCACCGTCTGAATCAATACTTGACATTGCAGCTAGGACATCTGCTTTATGCGCCAGTACCTCCACTTCTGTAGGGAGTCTCATACCTTTCGTTCTACACTCACTATTTGCCTCATCCCATGTCCAGCGTCCATTGTCTCGGCTTGCATTTTCTACACCACTTTCAAACGCAATCGTAGCATTACTATTATTGTTCTCATTTGAAGTTGTATTTGTATCTTCCTGTGTTGTGGTGTTCGTCTCTTCCTGTGTTGTGGTATTAGTTTCTTCCTCTGCTGTTGTTGGTGTAGTACCCAAACCGTCTTTGACAATCACTTTCACCTTTTTGCTTGCTGTCTCATTCCCACCGATCTCTTTTAGATGAATCGTAATAATATATTCACCATCGGGAGTATCAGAATTGACACTGATATCAGAACCGTTAAATGAAAATGCATCTTTGCCACTTCCTGTAATATCTATCACTTCATAACCATTCAAAGAGATGACTTGATGCACTCTATCCGTCACTGGCGGTAGTGTCTCTATCTCTTGGGCTTGACTATCCTCTTGTTTTCCACCACTTTGTGTCCCAGTTGAATTCTCTTTGAGATTCTCACCCACTATTACCTTTTTATTGCTACTGCTATTACACCCTGCAAGATGTAATGCTAACAATACTGCAATACCGGCTGTTACTATCTGTTTCATGTCAAAACTCCTATAATTTATATTTACTATGTAAGATAACATTTACCTTTATATGATGCTAGCATTCATATTATTAATTATAGCTTAATTATCTTATTATTTTATAATTTTAAGGAGTTTTTTCAACACAAACCACAAAATAGTTCTCCTGATTCTCTCCTTTGATAGGATCCTCAATTTCACCGATGACATTGGGGTTGTAACTCCATGCTTTGGCACGCAGTCCCGCATTCAGCTCATCAGCGGGATTGATACTCCACACTGCTGAAATAAAACCCTGGTTGCCGTTTTGACTATTGAGATCTGAATCGATCCCTTTGACAAGATCATAGACCTTTTGAGAGTTTTGATGGAGTTGCCAAATCGTCGGCAGACTCCACCCAGTCCCCTTCTCCTGACACATCTTCACTGCATCTTCCCATGCATAGCGATTGGCACTATCCTCAAGAGAAAAAGTGAGTGGAATGTTTGGATCAGGTGGGAGTGTGCTATAAATAGTTACATTTTTATCTACATGATTTCCTCGACTGTCTGCCACTCTTAGGTTGATATGATACGCACTACCCGCACTATCTGGAGGTATGGTAATCGTACCGTTATCAAAGAGAAGATTCTGTGGATTATCAAGCAGTGTAAATGAGATAGGTTGACTGGGATCGTTTGCTAAAAAAGTATATTGTGTACCTTGTGGCAACACTAACTCATCACGAAATCCAAGTAGTGTCGGCGGTGCATTATCAGAAATCACCGAATCACTACCGCCACATCCAACAAGTGTCAAAACAGTTAGAAAATTTAACGAAATCATTTTTGCTCTCATAATATCCTCCAATAACGCTTTTTGCACTATTGTAACATGGAATCATAAGAGTTGGTTAATTATAGAGGGTATTACCCTCTATATTAATTGGCTATACGATCGATTAATTTGCCTGACTAGGCTTTACACAAGTATAATAAAAGGTTGTCCCTGGATCCTCCGGCGCATAGTCAGGAACATCTTCACTGCCGTTGCTATCTTTACCGTTAAAGAAATAGCCTTTATCTGCATCTTTATACCATACCACAAATAGATTTGGCGCATCTTTTACAAAATCTGTACTTCTAAGTTGATTTGCTACTTCAGTAGTTAACTGTGTTGCTGTTGGTAACTCGCCACCAAGCTCAGTACACATCGCGGATGCATTATTTTGTAATTGTCTACCTGAAATAGTATCATTATCATCTTCAGGCTTGATAGGTGTCCAATCTAACCCATTAATATTTTTGATACTAAATGCACTATTATCAGTCGCTGGAGGTGTCGTATCACCAGCCTTAACTGTTACCTTCAAATCACTTGTTGCCTGATTGCCTGACTTATCGACGGCTACAATGGTAATAGTATAGGTTCCTTCAGCACTCGGAAGTGTGATTGTATTATCATCATTGACTTTAAATTTATCACTATCAGTTCCGGAGATATTCACACTCTTAAGTCCTTTATCATCTGTTGCAAATTTGCTCAATGCCAATGCCTCTCCAGGTTTACCGCTCACTGCCGGGCTAATGGTAGGAGGTGTTGTATCTTTAGTGCTAGGAGTCGGTTTAGTCGTATTATTTTCTTTCTTAGGACTATCACTTCCACCACATCCACTCATCAACAATGCCGCTACAACTACGGAACCCAATAAAACTTTTTTCATCTTTTCTATCCTTCTATTTTTTTCTTTGGTACTACAATATCGACCAAAAATCCAAAACTTTAACAAAAAATACAAATTATTTAAAATTTTTTGTTAAAACAGTAACTATTTATCTTCTGAACCCTTTTTCTGGAGCGCGACCAAGACATCTTCCATCACCTTGGTCAAGTCTCCGTCCAAGATCGCCTCTACCTGAGAATAGGCTTGATTGCTACGATTGTCTTTGACTTGCTGGTAGGGGGCGAGGACATAGCTTCTAATCTGATGCCCCCAGCCGATCTCACTCTTCTCCACACCTGCCTCTTTGGCTTTTTGCTCTTCGAGTTTGAGCTCATAGAGACGCGATTTGAGCATTTTGAGGGCATTGGCGCGGTTTTTGTGCTGGGATCGGTCATTTTGACACTGCACGACCACATTGGTCGGGATATGGGTAATACGGATCGCCGAATCGGTCTTATTGACATGCTGTCCCCCCGCACCGCTGGCGCGATAGGTATCGACGCGGATATCCTTATCTTCTATCTCAATATCGATATCATCATCCACCTCCGGCGACACCATCACCGAGCAGAACGAAGTGTGTCGCCTAGCGTTAGAGTCAAAGGGAGAGATACGCACCAATCGATGGATCCCGTTCTCCGCCTTCATATAGCCGTAGGCATTCTCCCCTTTGATGATGAAGCTCACATCTTTGATCCCCGCCTCTTCACCCGCTTGATAATCCAACTCCTCTACCTTAAAGCCCTCTCGCTCCGCCCATCGCAGATACATCCGATAGAGCATATGCGCCCAGTCATTACTCTCCGTTCCCCCTGCTCCGGGGTGTATAGTCACGATGGCATTTTTGGCATCATCCTCATCGCTGAGCATCATCTCTACCTCTACCCGCCCCACCAGCGCCTCCACCTCATCCAACTCACCGAACAACTCGTCGAGTGTCTGACTATCCTCTTCGGCGCTGGCTAACTCATACATCTCATAGCTATCCTCAACGGCACTTTTGGCATCGTTAAACTTTTTGAGCATCGAGAGGATGCGGTTTTTCTCCTGTGAAATCTTTGCCGCCCGTTTGGCATCACTCCAAAAGTCACCCTCCGCCTCGATCGCCTCAATCTCTTTGAGCCGTGTTTCCAACGCTGAAGGATCAACAATCCCTTTGATATTCTCTATTTTATGTTGTAGCTTGCTGATTCGCTCTTTGTACTCATAACTATCCACTTTACCGCTCTCTTATCTGAAATATATTATGCTATTTCCACTATTCTACACAAAAGAGACTTTAAAATGAGAGAATTTACCACACCCCAAGCGCTCCAAACTTTTCGCAGATCACTCACAGGCTCGATCGGTTTCGTACCGACGATGGGTGCTTTGCACAACGGACACATCTCACTCATCAAAGAGAGTGTCGCACACAACGATCATACGATCGTCTCCATTTTTGTCAATCCGACTCAATTTTTAGAGGGAGAGGATCTTGACAAGTATCCGAGAAAGATAGAAGCCGATCTCAAGATTTGTGAGATGGCGGGAGTCGAAGCGGTTTTTATGCCCACAACTGATGCCGTTTACAACCCTGACGAGATGCGATTTTTAGCTCCTAGAGTCAAAGGCTACATCCTAGAGGGGTATCACCGCCCCGGACACTTTGACGGCATGCTTCAGATCGTCCTCAAGCTTCTCAATCTCGTCCGTCCTACCCGTGCCTACTTCGGCAAAAAGGATGCCCAGCAACTCTACCTCATCCAAAAGATGGTGCACGATCTCTATCTCGATACCGAGATTGTACCGTGTGAGATCGTCAGAGAGGAGGATGGATTGGCACTCAGTAGTCGAAATATTTACCTTAGTGATAGTGATCGTATCCGTGCCCTCACCCTCTCCAAAGCGCTCAAACACGCGACGCATCTCATCATTAGCGGAGAGCGAAAGAGTGAAGCAATCATCCAAGAGATGAAGCAGGTGCTTAATGTGGATAAGCTCGATTATATCGCTATCGTCGATCGTAATTTCGATCGTCTTGAAGAAGTGATCGTCAAAGAGAGTATCATCCTCATCGCCGCATGGGTCGGCGGTACACGGCTCATTGACAATATTTGGGTATAATAAAAATAAAAAATTTCTCTCGCCAAAGGCGTAGCTTTAGTGAGAGGAATTTTCAAGGAGCTTCGCTTCTTAAAAAGGAGACAATAAAATGAGAAACAAATCGCTCCATCTCGTGAGTCTGGGCTGTACCAAAAACCTCATCGATAGTGAAGTGATGCTCGGCAGACTCCAAGAGTACACCGTCACCGACGATGCCACTCAAGCAGATGTAATCATCGTCAATACCTGTGGCTTTATCGATGCGGCAAAAGAGGAGTCGATTCAGACGATTCTCAATCTTCATCAAACACGCAAAGAGGATTCCCTGCTCGTTATGAGTGGGTGTTTGAGTGAGCGCTACAAAGAGGAGCTGATAAAGGAGCTTCCGGAGGTGGATATCTTCACCGGTGTAGGTGACTACGACAAGATCGACGAACTGATCGAAAAACGGCAGAGCCGATTCTCCCCCAAAACTTACCTCATCAAAAATGAAGCCCGTGTCGTCACCGGCTCCAACTCCCACGCCTACATCAAACTCGGCGAAGGGTGCAATCAACAGTGCTCCTTTTGTGCCATTCCCCACTTCAAGGGCAAACTCCAATCCCGTCCACTCGAACATATTGTCGCCGAGGTCAAGAGTTTGGTCAAGCAAGGCTTCTACGACTTTAGCTTTATCTCCCAAGATAGTAGCTCCTATCTCAAAGATGAAGGGATCAATGACGGACTTGCCTATCTCATCGAAGCGATTGAGCGGATCGAAGGGGTCAAGAGTGCGCGTATCCTCTACCTCTACCCCTCTACCCTCACACTGGAGGTCTTGGGCAAAATCATGCACTCACCTATCTTTCATAACTACTTCGATATGCCAATCCAGCACATCAGTCAGCCTATGCTTACCCTGATGCGTCGCGGTGCGGGAGCGGAGGTGATCAAATCTCAACTCAACTTTATGCGTCAAGCGCCAAACAGCTTCCTGCGTACCTCCATCATCGTCGGACATCCGGGAGAGAGCGAGGAGGATTTTGAGGAGTTGTGTGCATTTTTGGAAGCGTTTGATTTTGATCGGGTGACGCTTTTTGCGTATAGTGACGAGGAGGGAACCAAAGCCTATACGATCGAGGAGAAGATTGACCAAGAGACGATCGACAGACGCATCGAAACACTTGAAGAGATCGTCGCAAAGAAAACGCAAAAGAGTCTTCAAAAACTTCACGATCAAGAGATCGACCTCATCATTACGGGTGAGAGTAGCGAGGGGGAACTCTTTTTCGGGGCGCGTGCGATCAACTGGGCACCCGATATCGATGGGGAGATCTTGGTCAATGAGAGTGAGTGTGAGATTGAGATCGGCAAGCGCTACCGCGCAAAAGTGACACAACTAGCGGGAGAACACCCCCTTGCAACCGTTCTCAAACCTGCTTAACCCCAAAGCACTTGCACAGCTCCAAGGAGCCAAAAATCTTCTCGCCTTCTCCGGCGGTGTCGATTCGAGTGCGCTCTTTTTTCTACTTTTAGATCAGGATATCCCCTTTGATCTTGCCATTGTTGATTACGGCAAGCGGGCGCAATCCAAAGCGGAAGTTGCCTATGCGCATACTTTGGCGGATCGCTACCAAAAAGCAATCTACCACAAAGCCGTCGATCTCGATGATCGCAATTTTGAGCAGAGCGCAAGAGAGGCGCGTTATACCTTTTTTGAAGAGATCATTCGTCACGAGGGATATCACAATCTCATCACCGCACACCAACTCAATGATCGTTTAGAGTGGTTTTTGATGCAACTAAGCAAAGGGGCGGGTTTGGTTGAACTCTTAGGCTTTGATGCCATAGAGGTTCGAAGGGCGTATCGGATCGTCCGCCCTCTTTTAGATGTAGCTAAATCAGAGTTGCAAGCGTATCTGCATATCAACAAGATCGACTATTTTATCGATGAAAGCAATCGTGATCCCCGTTTTACGAGAAACCGATTTCGCTTAGAGTGTAGTGATCCGCTCATCAAAGCACACAAAGAGGGGATCAAGCGAAGTTTGAACTATCTGCAAAAAGATAAACAGAGCCTACTTCCCCCTATCGAGATAACACAATATCATGATCTACTTATTCTCCCCCGCCACGATCAGGAGATGCGTCGAATCGACAAAATTTTTAAAAAGAGAGGCTATCTTCTCAGCAGTGCACAAAAGAGAGAGATCGAGAAAGTGGAAGAGATCGTCATTGCTGATCGCTTTGTCGTGAGTAAAAATCGAAGCTATCTCTTTGTCTCACCCAAATCAACCGTCACTATGCCCAAACATTTTAAAGAGCAGTGTCGCGTACTTAATATCCCGAAAAAGATCAGACCCTACCTCTATGAAGTGGCAATCGATCCATCGAGATTACAAAGCTATTGCACCTCCAGCAATGCTTGAAGTTTTTTCTTATAACGACTATGCGGAAGCGGTGCAGATGCGATAATCGTCTTGGCAAATTGATACTCACCAAGTGAAATTGCACAAAAGAGTGCATTTTCATTCTCTTTCTTACCAAGCTCTACATCGTTGTGTTTGAGACTTTTATAGAGATTCAGATAGGCATTATATTGTTTTGCATCAAATTTCTTCGCAAGTGCCTCCTTCGCTTCCGCCACATCAACCACTTGATGGGTTTCATAGAGTTTCGAGGTATCAATATCGGCACGCTTTTCAAGATGTGCTACGATATTTTGCATATCTTGGTTATCGGGATCGACCACGAGCACCTCTCGTGCCATATCATACGATCGTTGATAAGCGCCGGTCTTGAGATAATATTTTGCCAAAATCTCACGACTCTTTCGATCATTCGGGTCATCCTCGATCATTGCGGCGAGCCTATCAAACTCTTTGAGATCCTCTTTTTCATTTGATTTTCGAAGGGAGAGAAAATCGACTCTCTTTTTCGGTTTAGCATGAGATTTTGCCGATTTTTTTGCAACGATGCTCTTTGCCGGTTCAATATGAAGGATACTCTTTTCAATAGCTATCCTCTCATCTTGCGAATGCTTAGAATGAGATTTTTTTGTATCGTGCAAGGTATGTTTCGTAGCTATCTGTCTCTTTCGTACTATTTTGGCAACTTTTTGGGAGTTTTTATGCCATTTTTTATGTAAAAGTTTGAGCAACTTTTTCGATTCACTATACCCGTTTTTTGCGATCACTTCTTGTAGCAAAGGCTCTGCCTTTGCATACTCTTTGTTCCAGTAATAGAGTGTTGCTAAGAGATTTTTTCCCTTATACGAGTGAGGATGCGCTTTGATAAAATCCTTCGTTTTGTCAATTGCCCTACTCTTTTCACCTTTATGATAGAGTGCCAATGCCTCTTTTTTAAAATGACCGTAACTTTGCGCAAAAAGGTTCCCCCCTATCAATAGCGTCACAATTACCATAGATTTTTTCATCCTCAAAAACTCCCTATTTTTTCAATAATTAAAAACTTTTCTTAAAATTTTGATATACTTTCACAAATGAAGCAAAAAGGATGCCAATATGAAAATCGCCCAAAACCTCACACAACTCATCGCAAACACCCCACTCGTTCGACTCAATCACTTTAGTGATCGCTATGGTGCGGAGATTATTGCCAAATGTGAATTTTTCAACCCCAACAGTTCAGTCAAGGATCGCATCGCCCTGAATATGATCCAAACAGCAATGGAGGAGGGAACGATCAACCAAGATACCACACTCATCGAACCTACCAGCGGAAATACCGGTATCGCACTCGCTTCGATCGCAGCAGCACTACAACTCAAACTCATCATCACCATGCCTGAATCGATGAGTATCGAACGGCGCAAAGTGATGGGGGCATTTGGTGCAGAGCTCATCTTGACCGAAGCGGGCAAAGGGATGAAAGGAGCGATTGACAAAGCGATGGAGTTGCACGAAACTACCCCAAACTCCTACATCCTCCAACAGTTTCAAAATCCAGCCAATCCACAAGCGCATCGAAAAACAACAGCACTAGAGATTCTCAGCGATTGTGATAACAAACTCGATCTTTTTGTCGCAGGAATCGGTACGGGTGGAACCATTACCGGTGTGGGTGAAGTACTCAAAGAGCAACTACCACATTGCAAAGTTATCGCTGTCGAGCCGGAGGATTCAGCGGTACTAAGCGGAGATACTCCCGGTCCTCACAAAATTCAGGGGATCGGTGCCGGTTTCATTCCTGAAATTCTCAATACGGAAATTTACGATGAGGTCGTTCGAGTCAGTAATGAAGAGGCGTTTCAAACAGCCAGAGAGATCGCGCAAAAAGAGGGATTGTTAGTAGGGATCAGTGCCGGTGCCAATGTCGCGGCAGCGTGTAAAATAGCTACCAAATATCCCGGCAAACGCATCGTCACGCTCCTACCCGATACAGGCGAGCGCTATCTTAGCGGAGAACTTTTTTAAACAAAGAGTCGTTTATAGAGCAAGATACCAAGTGTCGTCGCGGTAAGTGTCAGCGTGAGATTGAGCAAGATCGAGCTCAATGCCTTTATATAGGCACCTGACTGCAAAAGCGTCACACTCTCATAAGAGAAGGTTGAAAAAGTAGTAAGTGCTCCCAAGAAACCGGTCACAATCACCATACGATAAGCGACATCCGCGTGCTCTTGTAAAAAGAGCGCCAAAAAACCGATGAGAAAGGATCCAAGTACATTGACCGTCAATGTACCTATCGGATAATGAGGGACAAAGTGCTGCATCCATCCGCTCAAAAGATAGCGACTAATTGCACCGAAAAATCCACCTAAACCAATTAAAACGATCCACTTCATCCTTACTCCTCGGAAATTTTGAAGTATATTACAATTTTATTTGTTATAATCAAACAAAAAAGGGTGGTACATCGGTGAGAAATGGATGGTGGCTCTTACCGCTTTTGTGCGCATCGTTGCTTTTTGCACAGGATAAAGCGATCCGATTTGAAGGAAAAACCTACTTTAAAAAAGAACAACTTTACGAAGCACTCGGTCTGCAAACACCCGCTTGGTATCAATTTTACAAAGAGAAATATCCTAAAGTAGATACCAAAGTCATAGACTCACTCTATGAAGTCCTCCAAAACTACTACAAAGCGCAAGGTTTTTATCACGCAAAGTTTGAAAAAGAGGAGGATAATCGTAGCGTTATCTTCCATATTCAAAGTGGCAAAGCGGTTCACATTACTGCCATCAAGAGTGAACTTGACCCCAAATATCGACCACTCATCGGTCAAAAAAAGGGCGATCGCTTTATCGCAACAAAATTTATCGACTCCAAACAACAAATCAAAAAAGCCCTTCTCAAAGATGGCTACTGCAATGCTAAACTCGATGCGAAAGCCTTCGTCGATATCGTAGAAAACAATGCTTCCCTACGCTATCATCTCCAAAAAAACGGTCTCTGTCATTTTGGAAAGATTACGATTCAAGCACCCAAAAACATCAACAAAAAAGTTATCATCTCACGGCTGAACTTTCGCACCCAATCTCCCTACTCAACCCAAAAGATCAATGACGCATATAGTGCGCTTTCGGGTCTTGAAGCGTTTAACGGGGTACAAATTCGCCAGCAAAAAAATACCGAAGTGGTCAATCTGCAAATCAAACTCCACCCTAAATCAAAACGCATCTCCCAAAAGATCGGTGTGGGCTATGAGACAAACTTAGGTCCCAAGGCACTTTTTTCATGGGAGGAGAGAAATTTTCACGGAGATGCAAAAAAGATCGCGTTTGATCTCAAATATTCGCAAAAAGAACAGTACCTCAAAAATACACTTTTCTGGCCCGCATTCACACACGCACCCTTCTTTACAGACTACTATCTCGATCTGAAAAATGAGTTTACCTTTTCAAAATATATCTATCGGGATTTTAAAGAGAAGAAGATCTCCAATCTCATTCATCTGCAAAAAAACTACTACCAATTTAGTATTGATAGCGGTTTAGGATTTGAAAAAATCTATATCAATAAAACGGGTAACATTTGCACCATCTCTGATGGACACTTTTTCCTCTTTTACCCCTTTTTGAATCTCATATATGATACAAGAGATTCAAAGATCAACCCTAAAGAGGGGATCTACCTCAGTAGCTATATGGAACTCGGTGCTAAAATATGGCAAGCCGACACCAGTTACTCCAAACTCCTTTTTGAAGGACGCACCATCCAGTCATTTGACAATCTAACCGTTGCACTCAAAGGTCGTTTTGGTGTCATTAACGAGATTCAGAGCCACCTACCCGAGTCCAAACGCTTCTTTGCCGGTGGTGCGTTTTCCAACCGTGCTTACGGCTACAACCGTTTAGGTGCTACTGATGCAAAGTGCAAAGGAATGGGTGGAAAGACCATCATCGAAGGGAGTGCGGAGGGGGACTACTGGATCACACACAAATATGGGTTGGGACTCTTTTACGATACCACCATGCTCACGGAACAGAGTTTCTCATTTGATACCGATTTTGTCCATACAATCGGAGCAGGTTTGCGATATATGACTCTACTAGGTCCTGTCAAGCTCGATGTCGGTATCAATCTTGAGGAGACTTCCCAATATGCCATACACTTTCAAATAGGACAATCCTTTTGAGAAAAATTCGTCATAAATTTATCTCCCTGACTCATGCTCTTGAACTCCTGATCGTGCTAGGTGTACTCTTGCTCTATCTCGCTTCTACGCAACAGAGTTTACAATATGTTATCGATAAAATCATTGCCGATCATCCTATCACCTATACAAAACTCTCCGGATCGCTTCTGCAAAATGTCACCATTGAAGGAATCCGTTTCAACAAGCAACCCCTCGCACAAAAGGCGCAAATCTCTTGGGATCTTTGGGCACTACTCAAAGGAAAATTGGTCATCGATGAATTGAAACTGATCCAACTCAATCCCCAAACGCTTCAACGCATTATCGAAAATAATAGGACGAAACCGGCAACGCACCAAAGTGCTCCAAATATGAAATTGCCTGATATTTCTCTTGAGTCGGTAGAAATCTCCCTTTTACCCTATCATTTTCACGAAATCACCCTTTCACAAACCCTTCTTAGAACACAAAAACTCCATCTCACAAGTGATTCACTCGATATCTCCCAACTCCACCTCAATACACGCACAAACCTCGGCACACTTACTCTCAATGCCGAAGTAGGCGACGGTATCATTCATCTGACCAATCTTCAGATCAACCGCCTCAATCTTGACAAGGTACAAGCATTTGTCGCGACCCTCCCAAAAGGGGAGAAAAATAGCACGATACCTTTCCATCTTCGATCACTCCAAATCGATACATTTCATATCCGGGCGCTCCCTTTTCATCTCCAAAAGCACCCTCTAAAGAGTGTAGAACTCAAAGGAAAAAATCTTCTCACACCGCTAGAAAATCCCTCACTAGATATTTCACAACTCATACTCAACCTCGAAGATGAGTGGGGTAAACTCCAAACAGAGGGTAAAATCGTCTCCAATCGCTACCACGGTGAACTACTCCTCGATACCTATAACCCCGATTTTCTCAAACAAAAAGTCCCCTTTATCGATCTTGAAGCACTCAAAGAGACCAAGATCAAGCTCGATGCCGATACAAAACGCATTCTCGCTACCCTCACCCTACACTCGACACCTATCTTTCGAGAACGCTTCAAGGAGTATCGCGTCTGGATCGACAAGCTCCAAAGTAAGATTACTTTTACACTCAAAGATCGGCACCTACAAGCGATCACCGATGCCAATATCTCGACACCCTATGCACAAACACTTCTGTTCAAAGACACGCTTACCTTCGATAAAAAACTCACTTACAAAGGAACGATCCATATCCCGAGTGTGCAACATTTTCCCAAGATCACGCTACCGCTCTTGAAAGATGCCGTGATCCGCTATGAAGGGAACGAGAGCAATCTCAGTGCGCACCTCAAAACCTCTAAACTTCAACTCCAATATGAGATGCACCGATTCAAAGAGGCGGATTTTAAACTCACCTCGAATGAACTCAATCTTAGCCACTATTTCACACTACCCAAAGCCCTAGCACCCCTCAGAGCCAAAACAGAAGCGACAATGCATCTTGATTTTCATCACCCCAAAGTCGCCATTCAAACTGCCGTCAGCTCAAATGCCCTCGATCTTAACGGTACTCTCACTTTTGATCACGGTACCCATTTTATCGCAGATGCAAAATTGATCCCCGACTCAATCCTCACAAAGATCGATAAATCTATCAAATTTCCCGCCCTCTTCCCCTCCAAACTCTCCATCGATTACCACAATCAACAGCTACAGCTCCACAATCAAAACGCACGACTCAATACACAATTTACCTATGACTTCAATACCACAACTCTGGGACTTGGACTCGCTTTAGCACATCACACATTTGATATCAACGGCACCCGACAAACACTCCGATTCCAAAGTCACATCTACTCACTCAAAGAGCTACAGCAAGATCTCATGACGATCTACGACTTCAAACCTATCCCACTTGACGGAGAGATGGAGATCAACAGCACTATAAGCGAACTTACCAAACATCAAAGCAACATTTACAGCAGATGGCTCGTCTATGAATATACTCCCAACCACTTCGCCTTTGCTGAAAAGATACACCTCAATCTCCATGGGGATAGCAACCAAACCGTGATCGACAACTATGATCTACACGCCTTCATCTATGATGATGATCGCCATCTCTTTGCGACGAAAAGCTCTACGATCAACCATTCCAATCATACACTTTCACTCACTTCTCTTTGGATCAATGATTCACTGCAAACAGAGGGTAGCTATGATCTGAACACTAAAACAGGAAAGCTACACTCCACCTCCCCATCTTTCTACTACAAAGGCAAAGAGGGAGAGGCACATTTGGCTATCGATTTGACAACCATTCTGCATCCTCACGCTACCAAGGTCAAAGGGGGCTTGCACTTTTTAGATGCAACGATCTCCTATCAACATAACAAGGTGCATAGGATCGAAGATCCTGATATTATCATCATCCAAGAACAAAAAAAGCGAGAATCCTCTGCCCAAAACAATAGCAACAATCTCACTCTTGATATCGTTGTCGATGCTAAAAAACCGCTTCTTTATCACACTCATAAAGCAGAAATCACACTCAAACCGGATCTCAAAATTTGGAAACTCTCACAAAAACCGCTGGAACTTTTAGGGCAAATTGACCTCCTCAAGGGACATTACACCGAAAAAGATCGAAACTTCAAACTCTTACCAGGTGCACTGCTCTTTGGTGGCAACCCACTCAACCCCTACCTCGAAATCCACGCCCAATACCGATCAGAACCCTACCTCATCTCGATCGATATCTCCGGTCGCCTTGATGCACCGCAAATACACTTTAGTTCCGATCCCTATCTAAGCCAAAGTGATATCCTCTCTATCTTACTTTTTAATACCACCTCTGACTCTCTTCTGAGTCAAAAAAGCAGTAGCTCCAACACAGCCATCAGCTTTTTTGGAAACACCTTCGCCAAAGAGATTTTGAGTAACTTCGGCATCAATCTCGACAAACTCGTCATCTCCACCAACGAAGAGGGGGGCTTGGGCGTAGAGATCGGCAAAAAGATCTCCAAAAAAGTGACCCTCATCTATATCAACGATATCGTCCAAAGCATCAAAGTGATCTACCAAAACTCCGACCACTTCGAAACCGATCTGAGTATCTCCCCCGAATCAAGCGGGATTGAGTTTATCTATAAGCAAGAGTATTAAATATATGCTATAATTCTATAATAAGAGCACCTCTAAAAACCCTAGACGCTCATAATAGGTTTAGCAGATGCCCATAATTCAATATTTTGGAGGAAAAAATGAAAAAACTTCTACTACTAGCACTACTCGGCGCAGTTCCAATGATGGCAAAAAGCTACGCAACTGACTTTGAAAAGGATAAGGCGGGTGCACTTCCGAAGGATTGGAAGAGTGAGATGACCGGCTCAAAAAACGCCGAAGGGATTTGGCAGATCGAGAGAGAGGGGAATAATCAGATTCTTCGTCTCAAAGGATTTAAAGAGAAAGATCGCGCCACCTACAATCTCTGTTACACAAAAGGTGTCGATTTCAAAGATGGTGAGATTAGTGTGAGATTTCGTGCAGATAGCGGTCACGAAGATCAGGGAGGCGGGATTATGTGGCGGGTGCAAGATCGGGATAACTACTATGTCGCAAGATTCAATCCACTAGAGGATAACTTTCGCTTTTATGTGGTCAAAGAGGGATCACGACATCAACTCTGCTCGGCGGATCATATCCATCTCAAAAAGGGGTGGCACGAGATGAAAATCGCACAAAAGGGTGAGCACTTTATCGGATATCTTGACGGTAAAAAGCTCTTGGAGTGTAGCGATCACTCACTCACCAAAAGCGGTGGCGTCGGCGTATGGACTAAATCGGACGCTGCAACCAGCTTTGATACCTTCCAGATCGAATGGTAACGCTTCAAAAGCTCCTCATCACCTGTGCAATCCTCACCATCTTTGGGTGTAGCCACAAAGAGGATCGCTCCTCCGTGACAATCTATGTCTCCGAAGATGAACCCTTCTCCCGACCTCTCTTAGAGGCTTTTGAGAAGGAGAGCGGGATCAGAGTCCACGCCCTCTATGATACGGAAGAGAGTAAGAGTAGCGGACTCATCAACCGACTCATCGCCGAAAAAACAAACCCCCAAGCTGATCTCTACTGGGCAAATGAGCCGATCCGCGCAGAAGTTCTACGCAAAAAAGGAGTTCTCGCCCCCTACCACAGCCCCAATGCCGATACCATCCCCAAAAACTTTCTCCAAAAGGAGTGGTTTTGGAGCGGTTTCTCCGCCCGTATCAGACTCTTTGTCGTCAACCAAAAGGCGACCCAAATCCCCCACTCGATCCTTGATTATGCCAAGAGTGATTTTCGCGCTAAAGGGGTGATCGCCAATCCGCTATTTGGCACCACTACCGCCCATATCGCAGCACTTTTTGTCACACTCGGCGATCAAAAAGCCAAAGCCTTTTTAAACGCACTCAAAAAAAATCAAACCGCCATCTCCACAAGCAACGGAGAGAGTGCCGATCTGGTCAAAGCGGGGAAATACGACTTCTCCCTCGTCGATAGTGATGATGCGATCAGCCGTCTGCGAAGCGGTGCGCCTATTCGTTTTGTCTATCCCGATCAGGAGGCTAACGGGCTGGGGCTCTTTGTGGTGCCTAACTGCGTGATGCTGATCAAAGGTGCCAAACATCCCCAAAATGCCAAAAAACTCTTTGACTTTCTCCTCTCCGCCAAAGCGCAAACAATGCTTGCCAAGGAGGATTGCGCGCAAATACCTTTGAGCAAAGATCTCTCTGCGCCCGACTCCCTCAAACCGATAAGCGCACTCAAAGTGATGCAGGTCGATTATGCCAAAGTGGCGCAAAAGCTCCTTGCGATCCAACCCTTCCTCAAACGATGGCTCGATCACTAAGGGAGTTTCCGCTCCTACTCCCGCTTCTTACCCTGCTTGCGCCGATCCTGCTTCTTCTCACACTCGATAAACCCGAGGGGATCACCTTCCCCTATCCGCTTTTGGCGCGTTCGCTTCTTCTCTCCCTAACGGTCGCTACCCTCTCCACATTCACTGCACTTCCGCCTGCTTGGCTCCTTGCTAAAAGTGATCTCCCGCTCAAACGGCTCCTCTTTGCCCTCACTTTTACCCTCTTTGTACTACCTCCCTATCTGTTAGCAAACGGGTGGATTACCACTATTGACACGACCTCACCCCTTGCCGATCTGCTCTTTGGTTTTTGGGGCGTAGTGTGGGTGCAGAGTGCGATCTATCTCCCGCTAGCGCTGCTTCTACTCCTCTTTGCCTTCAAAGAGATCGATGCTACGCAGGAGGAGTCGGCACTGCTCTATGCACCGCCGTTACGGCTTTTTTTTCGTTTCATTTTGCCCAAAATCCGTCCCTATCTCCTCTTTTCGATTCTGCTCATCTTCGCCCTCAGTCTCAATGAACTCTCCATCACCCAAACACTCCGATACCACACCTTTACCCAAGCGATCTTTGAGCGCTTTAGCGCCTTTTATGATCTCAAAGGCTCTCTGTGGCTGAGTCGTGCAATTCTCTTTTTGGCGCTTGGGATTGCTATTTTGCAACACCCTTTTTGGCGTGAGAGACTCTCTCTTCAGCCATCACAACGATCGCTCCGCTACCAGCTCTCCACAAGCACCAAAACCCTCATACTTCTCTTTTGGTTCGCTAGTTTAACGCTGATCCTTCTCTACCCGCTCCTCTCTCTGCTCAAACCACTCACATTCGATGCCCTACGGGAGGGGTTTTCGTATGCTTTTGATGCACTATGGCATACGATTTTGCTGAGTTTTGGATGGGCGATCGGCATGACGCTCCTTGCACTGATACTCGCGTGGCTTCTCTCCTCACGCAAACAAAAAATACTCTGGGAGTGGACACTAGGCTACTACTTTCTACTCCCCTCCACAATGCTCTGGGTTCTACTCATCTACCTCTTGAACCGACCGATCTTAGATGCGATCTACCACTCGATCGCTATCATCCTCTTTGCATGGAGTCTCAAATATCTCATCCTCTTTGTACACCTTTTTGGGATCAAACTCAGCACCCTCCCCCGCTCACAGATCGACGCCGCCACACTCGCAGGTGCAAAACCGCTAACCCTCTTTAGTGCAATCATCGTCCCAAAGATGCGCAGGTTGAGTCTGTTCCTCATCCTGTTGGGATATATCCTCGCTTTTAGAGAATCCTCCCTCACGATGATGCTCCAAACACCCGACTTTCCACTTCTCTCTACCCTCTTTCTCACCCACAGTGCCAATGCCCGACCCGAATCTATCGCTGCACTTGCAAGCTTGATACTCCTCCTCTCCCTCTTGAGTGTGGGCGCGATTTTCGCTAAGATACGGCTATGATAACCATCTCTGATCTGCACCTGACCAAATCCGAACGACCCATCTTCCAAGGGCTCCATCTCCGCTGCAAAGCGGGTGAAAAGGTGGCATTGATGGGCGCTTCAGGGAGTGGAAAGAGTACACTTTTGCGCGCTATTTGTGGCTTTGAGAGGCTCGATCACGGTACGATCACACTAGAGGGCAGATGCGCCACCCACGATAATCAGATTCTCATCCCACCGCACGATCGTAACCTCTCGATGATCTTTCAAGATTTGGCACTATGGGATCATATGTCCGTGGGAGAAAATATCACCTTCGTCCTCAAGATGCGACACACACCCCCTTCACAGATCAAAGACGCCGTTGAAGCGATACTCGATCGAGTCGATCTCGCCGGATATAGCCCACGACGCATCGAATCACTTTCAGGCGGAGAAAAACAACGCGTCGCTTTGGCACGATCACTCGTCACACACCCGAAAATCCTTCTAATGGATGAACCACTCTCCAGCCTCGATGAAGCACGCAAAACCAAACTCATCACCCTCATCAACGATCTGCATCAAGAGCACCGCTTTACTCTTCTCTATGTCACTCACTCCCATGCAGAGGCAGAAACGATAGCCGATCGTGTGCTACTACTCAAAGAGGGGAAAATTAGTGAATCCTGATCCGCTCGATGACGCGTTTTTTGACTTTGCGCTTAATGGTCTGCTTTTGTAAAAATTCGACCAATGCATCGCTATCTTTTTTGAAGCGAACGCTATAAGCGTTTGTCAATGAGTGAGTCAGCTTGGCTTTTTGCGCATCTATCATCGCGATAAGCTCTTGCTTCATCTCTTTGCGATGAAGCTTCTCATCAATTTGGAGAATCACCTTGTCACTGCCAAACCAAACCACACCCGCTGCAAGCGGTGCACAGATCCAAGCTAAAGGACCGCAAAGCGTACCCGCACTAGCCGCTTCACTCGATGCCGCAACCTTTGCACTTCCTTTGATGGCCCCCTTCGTGACCATTTTTGCCCCTATCTTAGCGACGATCGTACTCACAATCTTCACACCAATCGCCGTTCCCACCACAGCGCCCAACTTGATCTTTTGAAGTGTGATACGATCTTTAATCTGCTGATCGAGTGAGAGGATCAACGGTGCATTCAACTGAGGATTTAACCCCGCAAAGAGCGTCGTACCCAAGCGATTGGCATAGGCTTGAAAGAGTGAACGGTAGTGTTGATCGACACTTATTCCCAGTGCTTTTACTTGCTTGTCAAACTCCTCTCCCAAAAGCCTTTTTCGGATCGCCTCTTGGAGTTTGTGACCCGCTGCCAATCCCAGCTCACTATACTCTCCAATAACTGAATAGTGATAATCCAAAAAGGGATCAATACGCTTATAAATGGGATCAAAAAGGTTATCAACCTGCGTTTGAATCGTTTGATTGAGATCCGCTTGATTGCTATGGAGCATCTGATCGATGGGCATCACTTGCAGGCGATCATGCATCGTATGGTTGTCATCGACAATAGTGACAATATGCTTAATCACCTCTTTATAAACCGGTTTAGTCGCAGACGGTGCACTTTGATCCGTTTTGAGATGAGAATGCGCTTGAAATTGCAAAAAGCCCCATACCGATGCTAAAATAGCAATACTCACCCAAAAAATCTTCTCAAAGCGACTCACGATCGATCTCCCAATATGCGATCTACCAAATAGACCATCTGAGATATATAACGCGCCAATCCAACCGCTCCGAGTGCATTAATCAGTAAGAAGCCGACCCATATCAGACTCGAAAGCCATCCATACGCTACCATATCCGATCCGCGTTCCGCCATCCACCAAAAGATAGCCTCACCCTCTCGCTCAAGTCGGAGAAAACGATCGATGATAAAACAGTGTGAACCGATAGAAGCGGTCGCCTTTTGGGTAGTCTGTGCAAGTGAATCCGCTAAAAAAATGGGCTCATAGGCATAGAGGAGTTGATAAAAGATCATCGCAGTCATCACCACTGCACCGATACGAAAACTCCACTCTCTGGCTAAGATCGGCACAAAATCCATCTTGATCGTTCCGTGCAAAATGCTCTTGAACCATCCATAAAGCGCCATCGCAAAAAGAAGATAGATCACTAAAATGATGAGAAACGATTGGCTAAGTGTCGCCAAAAAATAGAGTAGTGAGAGCCACATCGGAATCGATACAACCAGATAAAAGATCGCAATCAACCCCCATCCGCTCAAGAGACGCCCGACAAAGGAATCCCCCTCAAAAAAGCACTCCCGAATACACAAACGCCGTCGCCGACTCAACTCCACAAATCCATACACAATCACCCCGTAAATCAGCAGAGCCACCACAATCACCGCGCAATACTCTCTGTATCCTTGGATCCAGATCGCCAACGGCAAGAGTGTCGCTAACAATGTCGCAATAAAAAGTTTAAATAGTTGAAACATAGCGCTATTATACAAAATTATCGTGTTATAATAGGATCATGACGAAAAGAAATTCAAAAGATGCCCTTCTTGACGCTACCTTTGATGAAGTCTATCGCTACGGATATAGCGGTGCGTCAATTTCGACGATTCTCAAAAAAGCGGGCGTACCCAAAGGCTCGATGTACCACCACTTTAGCTCCAAAAAGGAGATGGTACTTGCGATGATCCAAGAGCGGCTTATTCCGCAAGTGGAAGCTTTTTTTGATTTTAAGATCCGCAAGGGAATGACGGCGATTGAGATCATCGATTATACACTCACCAAAATCGCCGCCAATACTACCCTGCTCCACTACGGATGCCCACTCCATCGCCTGATGTTTGAGATGCAAAGCCAAGATAGCGATATCGCAAACGCATGTGAGAAAGGATTTGAAGGATTACGCGAACAACTTGCCAAACTGTTAGCATTCGGAATGAGAGA
>JALVVN010000033.1 GCA_027023405.1 Campylobacterales bacterium | reverse complement strand
TAGTTTAAAAGATGTCTAACAAAACCTAGCACACGAATAGCTTTGCAGCTATCGGTGAAGTCCACCGTTATGCTTAAAGAAGGAACAATGATAATCTATTAAGTTTTAAAACATCAAAAAAATAAGGAATGATTTAAAGAGTTATCTCAAAAAACACAATCTTACAAAAAAGTATGAAAAAGCTAAGAAACTTTTTGAAAATGAGCCTTTTTATCCTTCGTTAAACACCGAGTTATTATAGCCAAAAGAGAGATTGATTTACTCATTCAAATTAGATAGAAAATATAGAGCATTATTTATCTACATTGGAGAAAATGAGATTGAAATTATAACATTCACTAACCATTACAAGTAAAGAAATAACAACACCTTGGATGTTATCCTTCCAAATCTTTATTGACATTGTAAATACAAAATGGTATAATTAGGGCATAAGTGAATTGTAAGGTTATATTTTGAAATTTGAGTGGGATAAAGAAAAAAGCGTATGTAATCTTAAAAAACATGGTGTTAGTTTTGAGGAAGCTAAAGAAGTTTTCGAAGATCCATTTCATATTTCAAAATTAGATTATCGTTTTGATTATTTTGAGGAGAGATGGATCACTCTAGGAAGCACAACAAAGGATAAAATATTGGTTGTCGCTAATATGTTCTTTGATGAAAATGGCGAAGAAATTATCAGAATAATAAGTGCAAGAAAAGCAAATCAGAAAGAAAGGATATTCTATGAGCAACATTAAAGATAGAGAAAAATATGATGATTATGAGATATTAGATGACTATGATTTTAGTGATGGGATTCGTGGGAGATTTTATGAACCAAAAAAGATACCGGTTTCGCTAAGATTAGACAATGATATTGTTTTGTACTTTAAAAAATTAGCAAGTGAGCAAAAAGTACCCTATCAAACATTGATTAATGCTCTATTACGAAAAGAACTACAAGAAGTATAACGAAAAAAAGCTACAGTCCAAACAGCACCGTACCATTCTCCTCATGCCATTGGACGATGCCGTCCCACGCCTCTTTAGCGCTGTTTGCGTACCAAAAAATATCCCGATCTTCACTATCTATCACACCCTCGTCCTCAAGCGCTTCAAAGTCGATCACCCTACTCCAATATTCCTCCCCCACAAACACAACCGGTATCGGGGCTATCTTTCGGGTCTGTATCAGAGTTAGCGCCTCAAAGAGTTCATCAAGCGTACCGTATCCGCCGGGGAAGATAACAAGTGCACATGCGCGCTTCATAAAGTGAAGCTTTCTGATAGCAAAGTAGTGAAACAAAAAACAGAGATCTGGGGTGATATAGGGATTTGGAAACTGCTCATGCGGGAGTGTGATATTGAGTCCGATCGAGTTGGCTCCCACATCGAAGGCGCCTCTATTTGCTGCCTCCATGATACCGGGACCTCCGCCTGTCATCAGAGTGACACGATTATCTTCAGCTCCCCCTCCTGCACTGCCGACGATCGAGCCGAATTCTCTTGCCATGTCGTAGTATTTGGATTTTTGAACTATCTTTTCGGCTCTTTTGAGCTTTTTTTCTAACTCTTGAGAACTTCCGCCGTTTGCCATCTCCCTCTCAATTTCCTCCAACCTTGATCGCGCCAATCTCGGCTCAACGATCCTCGTACTACCGTAAACTACTACCGTCTTTTCGATACGAAAGCGTTGTAACACCTCCTCAACCTTTAGATAGTCAAGCTGTAGCCTAATCGGCAGTGTCGCCTCTTCGAGTAGAAACTCTCTGTCATCCATCGCCTTTTTGTAGGTAGGGCTGTTGACGATGGCTTCCAAATTCTCTTTGGCTCTGGAATCAAGCTCTATACTCTTTGACGGCGATTGCCACGGTAACTTTGTATCTCTCTCTTTTGGTAACAGATGTTGGGAATGGCTCTTATGTTGCATAACGCTCCTTCTCGATAATGTTGAAAATCATCTGCTTAAAATTGATGCCTATATTTGAGTTGAAGTGATCCGGCAGATGGCGCATCTAGCCTGTCACTTGCTACACTCATCTCTAAATGATGATATCTATATCCAAACTCCACCGTATGAAAACGAAATTCATAGCTACACAAAATAGTCTGTTTCTCACTTATATCTTTTTGCAGTGATACCCAGGGGAACTCCGTAGCATATGCATGTTGCAAACCATATTTTACGCTTAGAGAGTTTGTAACTTGTTGTGAAACGGACAATGCATATTTGGGTCGTATATATTGTGTGTAGTCATCACTCTTCTCAAGACCGCTGATAGAGGGATCATACTTGACATACCCCTCTTTATCATAAGATTTATTGTGTGTGCCGATAGTGACACGACTGTAGGGCAAATCTTTCCAATAGACGCGACTGAAGATATCGGAGATGATCAACTTTGCATCAAAGCGATAGATACTATCATGATACGAAAGCGCAACACCGCCACCTATCCCCACTCCATATGTACGATTTACGGCAAGTTTGTAAAGGTAGTTATGCGTATAGTGATAACTGCTATAGACATTGATATCATAACTCTTCTCCCCATCCGCTAGAGCATTACCGCTTATGCTTCCGTACTGCATATCAAAAGCGTAGGAGA
This sequence comes from Campylobacterales bacterium, assembly GCA_027023405.1. Taxonomy (GTDB): domain Bacteria; phylum Campylobacterota; class Campylobacteria; order Campylobacterales; family QNZT01; genus QNZU01. The sequence goes on along the minus strand of JALVVN010000033.1, from coordinate 26,385 downwards.
TATAGCCGTCATACCCGATCTGCAGATATCTCTCTTGGGTTTCAAACAGTCTATCTTGGCGGGCGAAGATGATACCACTCTCTTTGATACCGTCAATTTTCAATCCCAGATCATAGTCCCTTCCCCTTTCCAAATTTAGTTTATTTTTCACACGGTAGTACAAATCCGCGAAATCTCTCCTTGATTGAATATGGATATTGTATCGGTAAAAATAGCCTAGATAATAGTCATCCCCAAATCCGCTTCCTATATCTATTCGTGTGTGAAGTAGCGCTTGATTTTTCCCACTTTTGGGATGGTAATGCCTTTTCCAATCATGTCGAAACTCTTGTAGTGAGATAGGATCATTGGCAACAAACAGTGTCGCCTTGGTCATAAAGGTGCGCTCAATAAACGGTTGCGTAGGGTCAAATAGAGAGAAGGGCTCAGCTCGGAGAGGTTGAGCTGAGAGTATCAAAAAAAGTATGCCGGCATAGCATGCCGGCAAGCGTATCTCTCTATGGAAGTGATTCAAATGTGCCATCTTCATATTTTATCACAGGCACATCTTTTCTATCCTGAAGTTCACCGATTTTTCTATTGTCCTTGGTGACACTACTTTTTGAGCCGTAAACAACATCACCATCTTTTACCGCGATCTTCGCCTCTATACCATTGTGGCTATTGAGTCTGACAAGACCGTTTTTCATCTCTTTATCAAAGTCACCTGTACCGTTGATAGATGTAGCATCGTAAGCATAAGAGAAGGAAAACAGATTTCGCTCTGTTTCATTTTTATAGCCTAGCATCAATGTCATATCTTTGTAACCGGCTCTTTTGAGCATACCTGCATATGTGACATCAACATGAGGGAACGGGTTTTCTGCATTGAAATCAAATGTTGCAGCATTGAGCCAATCAACACTTAACTTACCGGATAACTGACTCTTTGTTTTGGTATTGACAATCGTACCTTCAAAGAGTACTTTTTTGGGGAGTTTACCACTATTGTAGAAATTTTCATCTGAATCAAGCTCAATATCCAACCAATTAAATACAGGATTATAACATCCCTGAACCTCCATCGAAATATTATGCTCATCTAGCTGCTTTTTAACATTATTCATACCCCCATATGAAAGCCAACTATACACACCATCATGATCTAAACCGGCTATATTCCCCTTAAAATCTTTAAAAAATTGGAGATCATTACCAGTTCGTAATGCTATAAGAGAATGAGCTTCACCATTCTTATCGGTATAAATTACCGTTGCACGAGAAGCTGTTTGATTCTGGTCGTTAAAGCATTGCATAGAACCATGCATATATGTTGTGTACTTCTCCTCTATAAAACCTTTTCCTTGTATACCGTTATTGATAACATATTCAGGAATTACGATACTTCCATTGATCTCATATCCGGGAACTTTACTCTCCATCATTCCAGAGTCAAATTCGATAAACTTCATACCTACTTGCTCATCTTCAGGTTTTGTTTTGTCATATGTATAGCCGACTTTTCCCTTGAGATTTTTGAGTGCTGTTGAAGTGTTCTCATCAGATAGCGAGAGCTTTGAAACTTCTAGTGTAGCTCCACTATCCGTTTTGGTAATAGTGGCATCAAGTGAAACATGCTGCGTCTTCTCTCCTGTTTGATAGGCTGATTTTTTAGGCAAATTACCATCGACCCTTGTATGGAGTGTTGTAAAGTTACCGGGAGTGATGCTTTTTGGATTTTTAGTAGGCAGTGTTATAGTTCCCTCTGCAACTTTACCCTCATTATAAAATATGGTGTAGTTCCAGTGGGTATCATCATCTTTATCGATCTCATATCGCCTAGATTCATCATCACTGTCAAAAAACTTACCCGCATTCGTCTTATTCTCATCGATTGCATGTATAATGGCATCAATGATTTTTACGCTATATTCTCCTGCGATGTTTGCGTTCAAAGAGACATCTTCAAGCGTTTTACCCAATTTTTCTGCCTCTATGTCTAAAAAGCCGGGCGTACCGCTTTGATTGTAATCAACCACACTCATCGCTTGTGTTCTAAGATCATCAAAAAAAGCTTTAGATGCTTTGATATCTGCTTTTAATTGTTCTTCCGGGCTGACAGGCTTAGGCTGAGGTTTGGGATTAGGATTTGTATCTTTTTCCGGTATTTGGACTTTAACTTTACCCTTCTTTTGCGTCAATGTACTCACAAAACCTTCATCTATCATAACATTTGCCAAATCTACTGCTACACTATTGTCATCACCGGTTACACCATCGCTCAGATCATCGTTGAGATCATCGATTACCTCTTTGAGAGTGGTATGTTTCGTATCAGCTAGCTTACGAAAACTTTTAACAGTCTGCTTATACTTCCTATTTTGCAAAGGATTCTCTTTTACCGGATCAACATCAAAAACTTGACCAACCTCTTCTCGTGCCTCTTTAAAAGCACTCACTGCATCTTTAGAACTACCTAGCTTATTCTCCATATGACTTACCAAGAGTTCAGATACGGGAGAGATATTGATCTTCACATCATCACTCTCTTTCGACACCGAAGCCGCAGAGCGCAGTGCCAAATTTTGCTCACATTGTTGCGTTTTGTTGGTTTCAGGATCAAGCATTTTGCCTTCATCACCACAAGTTACCTTCACCACAACAACGCCCTCATGCGATACCTTGAATGAATAGTTTCCTTGATTATCCGTTTTGCCACGCGCTAAAATCTCATCAGATTTACCCACAGGAAATGCAACAACATCACCATTTACGATCACATCATCAACTGCTACACCGCTGATTTGTATCTGGTGGTCGTCGGATTTATCTTTGCTACCGCTTGTACCACCACACCCCACTAAAGCTATCGCCAACAATGCACTCAACACATAGACCGATTTTTTCCGCATAAGAGACTCCTAATATTTAACATACAATATTAATGATAGCAAAAAGTGAACCAAATTTAAATTATTTTAATATTAAAGATACCTCTAAACCCTCACTTACAACTCTTTTACAACCTTTATGCTAAGATATATTCCTATCAAAGGAGTGACATTATGCGTATGGATATAAAAGATGAGAGTTTAGAGGAGTATGAGAAGCTTGCCGATATCTCGATCAATCTCACAACCGATCTCGGACAAACCACTTTGAGTACCAAAGAGGTGCTCAATCTCAAAAAGGGTTCCATCATCGATCTCCAAAAACCGGCAGGTGAGAGTGTCGAAATCTTTATCAACAACAAAATCGTCGGCAAAGGTGAGGTGATGGTCTATGAAGAGAATCTCGCTGTGCGGATCAATGAGATCCTCGATGCCGACTCTATCATTAAATATTTCAAAAAAGAGCCGAAATAATGCGTGTCTGGCTACTCCTCTCTCTCCTTAGCATCACACTTTTTGGCGCAAAGATCGTCAACCACTCCATCTATGAAAAGGAGAATAGTGTCGATATCATGCTCTTTTTTGATGCGCCGTATCAAGGGAAGATCATCCAAAAAAAGCAAAAAGAGAACAAAATTTTGATGCTCCAAAACGCCGAACTCGATCAGACGATTGACAAAGATATCATCTCTCCTTTTGTTCAACATATGAAACTGCTTCCCTACGCCAAGGGTACGATCGTAACACTCATGAGTGATAGTGCCTTTGATGTCAAAGCCTCCAAAACAGTGGATAATCAAGGACTCAGGCTTCGCATTACTCCTATCAAAAATGCGCAACAAATCGATGATACTATCCTCTCCAATGATACTCACCCGATCCAAACCAAAAAGGAGGATGACATCTCCTCCGCCTACCTCAAAGTCCTACTTGTTTTAGCGATTTTGGGTGCCTTTCTCTACCTGCTCAAACGATTTTTTATCGACAGAAGATCGGGAAATGTACTCCAAAACTCCTGGCTCTTTAATCAAAAAGGAGACCAACCGCACAAAACTCGAAAAAACACAATGCTCAAAATCCTCAAGCAACAACCCCTCGATCATAAAAATCGCATCGCACTGATCTCATTTGAAGATCGCAAATATCTACTGCTTTTAGGAGAAAGCAATCTTCTGCTTGATCGATTTGATGAATTTGGTCAAAGCACACCGTTTGAGAATGAACTCAAAACCCAAAGTCAAGATCTCGCTCACTATCTCAAAGAAACCAACCATTCCCTCACTAGCTACAAGGAGAAAGCCTCTAAAGAGCCTCCACTCGAAGAGTTAGATCGCGAAATATAGTGCTTCGGGATGGTGCACCACGAGTGCGGAAGTGGTCTGCTCCGGATGCATTTGAAAGGTCTCTCCCAACACCACACCAAACTCCTCAGGCTTGAGCATCTCAAAGAGGTAGCGGTTGAGCTCTAGATCGGGACACGCTGCATAACCAAACGAATAGCGCTTACCGTGATAGGCGCGCATCTTGACATCTCGCAGACTTCCCCCCTCTTTTTCACTGATATTAAGCTCTAGCCTGATCTGCTTGTGCAGGATCTCCGCCACCGCTTCGGCAAGCTCGACGCTGATACCGTGGAGATGATGATAGTCGCTAAATTTTCCCTCTTTGTAGAGCCGATCTTCTAGCTCTGAAAAGCGACTCCCTGCACTCGCAAGCGTCAATGCCACCACATCGTGCCGATCACTGCGGAAGTAGTCTGCTAGACAGCGAAACGGTTTTCGACCCTGTCTAGGAAATGTCAATCGATACTTCGCCCGATCACGCACAACTTCTAAGGGCTCACGGTTGATCTCACTCTCACGATTCCACCCCTCGCTCTCATCAAAGATCAGCAGTGTATTGCCGTCACTTTGGCAAGGGTAGTAGCCATAGAGCGTCACCGGATCAAAGAGCTCCTCTTCCAAAATTTGCGATTTGAGCTTCTCAAAGAGTGGCCACATCTCATTCTCTACAAAGCGCTTTTTGTACTCCCGATCTTTGCCTTTGTTGCTGTATCCCCATCGCTGAGAGAAGAGTATCTTGTGGTTGATCCACGAAAAGGCAAGCTCCCGCACATCCTGCTTGAGTACGCGTCGCCCCCACGAGGGCGGATTAGGTACGGCGATCTTGCGGGAGGGCATCTTGATCTCACTCAAAGGCGGTATGACGATACTCTTCTTCTCCTTGGGTGTTGCGATCTCCTCCTGTTCTTCATTGTCGCTACCGAGATTGGTATCCATATTTCCCTCTTCGATGCGACTCATTGCCACGATCCCGTCAAACGCATCACGACAGTAGAAGATCGGTCCCTCATAAGCGGGACGACAAAACTCATCGACAAACTTCTTCGTCAATGCCGCACCGCCGAGCAATACCGGTATCTTCATCCCCTGCTTTTGCATCTCTTTGAGATTTTCGAGCATCACAGCGGTTGATTTGACGAGGAGTCCGCTCATCCCGATAGCATCGATCTTCTGCTCTCGCATCACCTCTAAAAACTGCTCGAGATCAGCTTTGATCCCGATATTGATCACCTTGTAGCCATTATTGGTCAGCAAAATATCAACGAGGTTTTTCCCCACATCATGCACATCGCCTTTGACAGTTCCCAAGACCAGTGTCGCTTGGGAGCTCTTCTCCTGCTTGGGTAGATAGGGATTGAGAAAATCGACACTCGCCTTCATCGTCTCCGCCGACTGCAGTACAAAGGGCAACTGCATCTGCCCGTTTCCAAACATCTCCCCCACCTCTTTCATCGCGTCAATCAAGATTTGGTTGACGATGGTGTTGGGGTCAATCTCATCTTTGGCACTCTCTAAGAGTTTGAGCATCCGATCTTTGTCGCCGTCGATCAAGAGCTTTCTGATCTTTCCTTTGGTATCGAGCTTCGCATAGGCTTCATCCTCTTGGCTCTGATCGAGTGCCTGGACATTGGAGAAGTAATCGATAAAGGCAAAGAGGGGATCGCCCTCCTCTCGCCTATTAAATAGCAGATCTTCACACGCTTTGCGATCCGCTTCGCTGATCTTGCTCATGGGAAGGGTATGTTTAACATTGACGATCGCCATCGAGAGCCCCACCTGCACGCAGTGGTACAAAAAGACGGAGTTGAGATAGATCCGTGCATCTTTGTCAAGCCCAAATGAGATATTGGAAACCCCCAAGACAAATCCCACCTCAGGGTGTATCTGATGAAACTCCCGTATCGCTTCGATCGTCTCGATCGCCGCCGTCCAATACTCCTCATCACCACTTCCCACCGTAAAGGTGAGCAGATCAAAGACAAGATCACGCGGATCAAGCCCGTGCTTGGTCGTGGCAAGTTCATAGATGCGCTCTGCAATGCGAATCTTATCCTCCTTGCTCTTTGCCATCCCCTGCTCATCGATCGCCAGACAGACCAGACTCGCGCCGAATCGCTTCGCCAGTGAGCAAATTTTGTCAAACTTTTCGATCCCATCTTCGAGATTGACCGAGTTGATGATCGGTTTTCCGCCGATCTGCTCCAATCCTATCTTAATCGCATCGACCTGCGTCGAATCGACCATCAGAGGAAGCGTAAGCTTTTGGGCATAGAGCGCAGAAAGGATCTCCATATCTTTTCGCTCATCCCGCCCCGCAAATCCGACCGAGAGATCGATACCGTGCGCACCGGCTCTCACCTGCTCCATCGCAACGCTGAGTGTCTTTTCATAATCCTCCGCCAACAGTAGCTCTCGAAACGCCTTACTCCCCGTGGCATTACTCCGCTCTCCTATGAGAAAAGGTGCGGGGTTTTGGTTGAGATCTCGCGTCTCAAAGAGGGAGGCAAGTGCTTTGGGCATCGAACCGCTCGGTGCTTTGGGTTTCATACCCGCTACCGCATCACTAAGTGCACGAATATGCGCCGGTGTCGTACCGCAACACCCACCTAGCATCGCCACGCCGTCATAATCCAAAAAGCCCTTTTGAAACTGTGCAAACTCCGCATCTTGCATCGGATAGTAGGTGACACCGCCACGGTTTTGCGGAAGTCCGGCATTGGCATGAACTGAAATCGGTCGATCCCACACCTCGCTGATCACCTTCAGATGCTTCTCCACCTGCTCCGGCCCCGTACCGCAGTTAAAACCCAAACTCAAAATATCAAAAGGCTCCAAGATCGTGCAGATCGTCTTGGCGTCCGTACCGATGAGCATCGTACCGCTCAGCTCTATCGTCACACTCACGCAGATCGGAAGCTTCACCCCTTTCTCGTGCATCACATCTTCACACGCGTGGATCGCCGCCTTGATCTGAAGCGGATCTTGACAAGTCTCTAGTAAAAAGAGATCAGCACCCCCGTCGATGAGCCCCGACACCGCGATCTTATACCCCTCATACATCTCACGATAAGTGATATGCCCCAGAGACGGCAGCTTCGTACCCGGCCCTAGATCGCCCGCTACAAAACGGGGCTTCTCAGGCGTGCTAAAACGATCGCACACCGCCTTGACCCTCTGCGCACCCGCCTTTGCCAGCTCATAAGTGCGATCACCGATACCGTAGTCATCCAACACCCAACCGATCGCACCGAAAGTATTGGTCGAGATGATATCCGCCCCCGCCTCGGCATAAGCGGCGTGAATATTCTCGATCGCATCGGGTAGCGTGACATTGAGCAGTTCATTGCACCCCTCATTCCCCTCCCACGCCTCATCGGGAATATCCAGTGCCTGAATCTGCGTACCCATCGCACCGTCGAGGATCAGCACCCTCTCTTTGATTAAGCTCTCTATTTGCGTCAAAATGTTCCTTTGTTAAAGATAGAAAATTGATAAAAATTATGCAAGTAAATCATCTTTCATGCGGATAGCATCTAGCTTTTCCTGCCCAAGCTTTGTATCACTAAAAAAGGGGTATCTAGGTGCCCTAAAGCAGGAAAGTACACCAACAGCGCTCAAAAGTTTCAAAGCCTTTTGACAAATCTATGCACAAGAGGAGTCGAGATCATTACCCGTTAAGAACGACAAAATCCTCGATCTCCTCATCATAAGTGGCGATTTCACCGCTTTTGATGTCATAGTGCCACGCGTGGAGTGAGAGTTTTCCCTCATTGACACGCTGTTCGATAGTCGGGTAAGTCATCAGGTTTTCTAGCTGAAAGAGTACCGAGATCTCCTCCGTCATACCGAGCTTCTCCTCTTCGCTCATCGTACCGCCCCACTGTTCGACAAAATCCCTTGCATCTTGACCAAGATCGAGCCAGCGTTTGACATGCGGGATCTCCTTCTTTTCAAACTTCTTGGGATCATAGTAGAGTGCGGCAATCGCCCCACAATTTGAGTGCGCACAGACGATGATATCCTCTACCTCCAGTACATTCACCGCGTATTCAATCGCCGCGGCGGTAGAGTGAAAATCCTCATCAGGCTTATAAGGGGCAACGAAGTTTCCGATATTTCGCACCACAAAGAGATCGCCCGGTCCCGTATCAGTGATGAGATTTGGGACAACTCTACTATCAGAACATCCAATAAAGAGAATTTTCGGCTCTTGCCCCTCAGTTGCTAGACGCTTAAAGACACGCTTGTTTTTTTTGAACTCTTTAGACTTGAAGCGTTGGCTTCCTTCAATAAGCTTATGAATGGGTTTCATGATATTTCTCCTTGATAGTTTTGTCGTATCGCTTCGTAGAGTACTATTCCACAGGCGACGGCTTGGTTGAGGCTTCTGCCGTTTGCTCCCATCGGAATGGTAATGCGGTGATCGGGATTGAGTTCCATAAGAGATTCGGGCAATCCCTCCGTCTCACTCCCGAAAAAGAGGAAATCTCCCTCTCGATATTGCTCAAAAAAATAGGGTTTACTACTCTTTGTCGTCGCAAAAAAGAAGCGATCCACTTGATCTCTGTGTACATTGAGAAACTCTTCCAAACTCTCCCACACCATTAAATCAAGCAATTTCCAATAATCTAACCCCGCGCGCCTAAGCGCCTTTTCATCAATATCAAAAGAGAGTGGCTTGATAAGATGTAGGCGAGCATCGGCATTGACGCAGATACGCCCGATGGCACCGGTATTTTGGGGAATGTTGGGAGTGACTAATACAATATTGAACATGAGAGTATTATAGCTAATACTCTCTTAGTTCAATTACCAACTGATGCGCTTAAATTGTCTAATCGTCGAGATATTGTTATCGATCGTGCGCCCTGCGTTTCCTTTACCTGCCCAGTTTGCAGAATCCGGGGTAAAGGTAACATGCGTCTTGATCGTATCGGTGACATATTTGAAGTCATCATCGCGGCTGAGTTGCACTTCATTGCTCTCGGGGAGATTGTTTGCATGAATATGCAATGTCGAGCTATCTGTTTTGGTTACATTAATGCGCCCACTATATTTAATAGAATCGATACCAAACTTCATAGTTGGTATATGAGGGTTATAATCAATAATACGCCATCCATCCTCACCACTGACTGATCTACGACCCAAAGCACCCGGTTCATACGCCTCATAATAGACTTTCGCATCAAGATCACGCTTGCCGACCACTTCAAGAGCAGGCTCGATGAAGGTACGCATATATAAATAGGTAACACTTTTATTTAGAGTAGCTAGACCAAAAACATCACTATTTTTACCATCCTGCACATACACACTATTAAACTGTACATTTATAGGATTCATCGGTATTGATTTATTTCTAAAAAAATTGAGTCTTAATATTTTACTACCTTTACCATTATTCTCTTTCTTAAACATAGTCTTATTAAGAGTATACGACTCTGCTATATCTCCAAACATATGTTCCATCTGATTTATCCCCTCTCTAGCACTATCAACAGGCAAATGATCTGGGCACTGATACGGAGATTCGGTGACATCATTGACATTTGGAGTACTAATTGAATCATTAATATCTTCAGCGACCAAAAGTTTAGACGGATTATTCCCATTATCGTCAGAATGCACATAGAGACCTGGAACAACAATGACATCTTCCGCAGCACACTCATCATAATAGTTCTTGATACTTTGATTTGACTCTGTTTGAGCCTCTACACTAATCGTCAAGGTTGGAGAGCTACTAACATGATTAGATATGACAGCATATTTATTGACTTCTGAGGTACCATAAATATTTGTCAATTGTGTTGTTACTTTAAAATGATCCGGGCGCACGGCAATCGTCTTTTCTGCTTTATGAATCAAGAGTTGTTCATCTGAAATACCCGTATCATTCTCATCCACATTCGCAAACTCTTTGCCGTTTCTCTTTTCGTAGATTTTGATGCGTACATTTCCTGCTTCATTATATTTTTTTGTGACTGTTTGGGGTATTTCAACTCCTGAGAGTGTAAAGCTACTATCTAACGCACATTTAGTTGGATTCGTATCATTTACATCAATTTGAAAACTATCTCCTTCACGCTCTTGATAGCCCAAAACACGGTGATTATTCTCATCTTGTGCTTCGATCGTGATATTAAAATCATGACCCGCTTTAAGTGTACTCGGCAGATTTAATACAAAATGATCAGGTCGTACGGCAAACATATCTGAACTACAACTTGTCTGCTTTGTACCGTTCCTATCTAACCATAAAAATTGTAATTTTGCACGCTTTATCGCATGATCTACGATGAGTGTGATATCTGCTTTTCCACTATTATCAAATACGAATGATTGATTAAAATCATCATATGAGAGATCTTTTGCTTCCATACCACACAGATGACCTGCATCATCCATATCAACAATTCGATAGCGTGTACGGTTCATATCCTCGCTATTGGTTGTATTGGTAGGCTCTCCCTGTGCATCTACTTGGTGAATTCTGATAGTCGTATGATGATTGACAATCTTCGTCTTGAGTCTCTTTATCGTATCGATATCCCATGCATCAATTTTATTGATATCATCATCGATAATCGTTCCGGTAGCATTGTGATCACTCGCTTTGACAAAGATCAAGTCAGGACTATCGCAATGTAATATGAACGACTCTTCTCTTTCAGGTTGATGATCTCCTGCAATAGGAATTTCAAGCTCATACCCTTTATCTACATTAATATTTGATAGTTTAAATGCATAATGATCAAGCCAAGGTGCAAAATCATCTCTATTTGCCTCTCCATTGATGAGATGTATAGAGCATGAAAGATCTGCACGACTGATATTCCTATCACTATCGAGATGAAACTTCATCATCTTTGTTTCACCGGTTCCCTCTTTCACCTGAGCGTTTTTAATCATAACCAACGGATGATCACCAACAGGTGCCAAAGCACATCTAGCACCGTCACCGGAAGTATCAAACTTTAACGCGCTAAACTCAATAGCTCTTGCTTTATTCTTGTCGTGCCCTTGCCATGGATGGGAGATATTCACCTTATAGACTTTATCTTTAATTTGAAGATAGTAGTAACCAAACTTATCAAAATAGCTATATACACTATAGGTATCAAATTGATTAAAACGCGTATAAAATGAATCACCTGGAAATTTACGATAGGCTCTGATTGTTTTATTATCCCATGTCAAAATATCACCTTCATCTTCCCATACATACAATCCGCTCAATTTTGGATCATATCGTCCGGAAATTGTCTCATTTGGATATTTCTTAATCGGATAAATTTCGCCCAGCTCTTCAACCATACCTATCTTTGATGGATCGGAAGATGAGATAATTATTCTCACGAGTTGATTATTTTTCGAATTTACCGTATATAGTTGATCATCAATAGGATTGATTGCAAAATCGGCATTTTGAATATGTCTCACGCCTGAAGGATATTTGATTTTAATGGTATCCAATGCTCTTCGATCCGTAAGATCTACCACGCGTATCGTTTCAAGATAATACTTTTTATAGTTCCCATCAGCAGCTTTTTCCGCACCCATATTTGCAAAATAGAAGATACCGTCTTTAGATATATCACCTAAAAAGAATCTCATTTTTGAATCTGGAATCTCATTTTTAAGAGGCACTTCATAGGTATGATAGTGAGAGTCTATCTTTACAATATGTGCGTTGGGTCGATGGTAGCTTCCCCACCCCTCTTTCTCTGCAGACCATCCATACATGAAACCATCTTTGGGATTAAAGCCGACAGCATTGATATTGTAAGTTCCTACATTATCCACGCTCTCATCAACAGTTCCACGAATCAAGTTAAAACGCATCACGGATGAGGATAATGCATCAGAGGTTTCACTTTTTATCAAGTAGGAGTTACTCTTACACTCAAACGGAATCGCACACTCTTGCGTCTCTCTTGCACTGCCGTCATAATTTTTCCCCTCTTTTTCGTTCTGATAGATATCCTCTATCTCATCTTTTGTCAAAACACCATTATAGAGTTTTACCTCATCGATATTTGCATGTGATTGATCGGCACTTGAGGTAGTATTATCCTTTTTATTTTCACCTCCTATTGTTAAATCTCCACTTTTCCCTTGTGATGTAGAACTTGACCAATACCATGTTGAAAACGATTTGTTTTGATCATCTATATAAAGTGTTGGAACATCTCCATCTTTTATCAAAACGATATGATGCCAATTATTATCACCTATATTGAGTTCATCTGTTTTAAATATTGCAGGTTTTCCTTTTTTGTAAGCTCTGATGTGTAAAGTTTTATCATTTTCAAAGTATGTGATCTTAATCTCATTCGTCTTATCCAAAAGTGTCTGTTTATTGGTTGAGCTACTACCGTTTATTTTCGTCCAAAACGAAATCGAGAAGTTATTTTTATCAAACTCACTAATTCCACCTACATAAATCCTACCCTTTTGAAATTTTATACTCCTTTTCACTTGACCACTATCAGAGGTAGTATCGCCAAATAATACGGTACCGTTATGGTTATTCCCACTATAGTCTTTTACCTCTCCATCAATACCATCATAATCGCACGCATCAAAGTGATAGTCGGCGATTAAACTAGCAGGTTTAGATAAATCTTCGCCACAATTTACTCTCAGGTCAAAATTATCAACTTTCAAAAAGTCTCCCTGCTTTACATCAAATTTTATACGAATATATGTCGCGTTCTTAGGTGCCTTAGGCAGTGACAATCTATATTGCTTGAAATCACTCGAAGGATGAATACTATTTTTAATTTGGATTGCAGATTGGATATTGATTGGGTTGTGATCTGCATCAAGATATTCTATAGATACTGTTTGTCCCCCATAAGTATCCCCGTATGCAGCATAAAAGGAAAGGATATATTTGTTATCTTTTTGGATCGGGATATCTTGATAACCAACTCCACCATGATTGCTATCTACATATGCATAAGTTGAACCCTGAGGGATATGATAACTATGCCCAGCCCATATATCTCCGATCCAATGATTTTTATAATTACTATCTTCAAAACTTGGATTTTTTACTAAGTTTAAACCAGGCTCACAAGCTGCTTTACCTAATTTATGGACAATCGCTAAAGCTTCTGCTTTACTATTTCCGGTATATTGACCATAATTAAAACCCGTGCTTTTCCATTCATTACCATTGACGACAAAGAGTTGTTTGTCATTTTGATTTCCATGTGACATCACAAAGTATGATTTGTCTTCACTGACTGCTTCTCCACCATATATGCAAGAAACACCTCCATCAATGCCATGAATTTGAGTTAATACCGGATGATTCTCATTTGAAAGATCAAGATTTTTAACTCCAACATCTTCAAAACTAAGTGTCAATTGATGATCTCCACGATATGCTAGTGCATAATTTACATTAGGGTTTTGATTAGTATAAATATAATTTCCCGCACTATTTTTAGAGATATGCCCATCTGCATTCCACCCTTGTGTAAATAGCTTGTTCCCATTTTCATCAAAAGCAAGAGACTGGATCGCACCTAAATAGAGAGAACCTTTAATGTCACCATATTTAGTTTCATGTACCATCTTTCCATCTAAACCAATGCTATATATTTGACCAAGTCCTTCACCCCATGCTTTAGCAGTAAGAAATTTGCCATCATAATAAACAAGTGAATTATAAGTACCTTGGATAGTTTTTACATACTTAAAATTGGTTACTTTATCTTTTTGAGTATCAATATGAAATGTATATATCCTTGTATTTTCTCTACTAGTACCATCTCTAGTTAATATCATTGCATTAGGTTGTAAAGATTGATTATCAGTATTTGAATTATGTGTACTTGAATCATTTGTATTTTGATTGTTCCCATTTTGTTCAGTATGAGCTGGAACAAATGTAATTTTCAAATTATACTTTAAGGGTTTAGAACTCTCTTGTTTGTCATTTTTCCATACAGTCAAATAGACCCATTGATTTGCTGTAACCTCTGCCGTACCTTGACGCATGTTTTCATTTCCAGAGGCATCTCTAAAAAAATCTTGCTTCCATTCACTCTTTCCAGCTTTCATTTTGACATATTTTTTTTGGCTATAGATAGATACCCTATACTTTCCGGCAGTCGTAGCCTTAAATTTATAGTGATGAACAATCCATCCCCGTGGCATATTTACACCGGTTCTTGTTACACTATGATTTACCACTCCCAAATCATTTACATAAGCAAAAAGTCCAGATGGTAGGCAAAGTATTAATAAAGATATAAATAAGAAACGAATATTACGATTAAGCATAGAGATCTACCTCAAAAAAGTTTTATTAAGAGAAATATCGACAAAGAGGGAGAGTTCTGAAGTTGATAAAGAAGGCTAGAGGGATTTATTGACACCCTCTAGTATCATTTGGTAACACAATTACCACTCAAGTTTTTTAAATCTCGTTCCTTGCGAAATATTGGTATCAACCACTCTTCCGGTTTTACCCTTTCCGCTCCAGTTTACGCTATCGGGGATAAAGTTCACATCTGTACTAATCTTATGTGATGCCGTAGTAGCAAACTCCGGTTCAACAGTGATAAAGATACGGTTTCTCTCCGGGAGATCAGTCGCATTCACTTCGAGTGCCGTATTACCCATATTTGTCACGGTAACTCTGCTAGGATATACGGCAATAGCTGAAATAATCTTCATCTTGTTGGCGCTTCCGTCATCACTGCGTGATACCTGATACCAGTTCTGATCACCGCTGATACTCTGAGAGCCCGGACTGACAAGATGAACGGATGCCGTACCATCCTCATACGCTTCATAGTAGAACGGTACATTGAGTCTCTTTGTACCCACGACACTCACCGGTGACTGCACATAGGCTCTCATATATTCATAGATCAAGCCACCTGTCGGTGCAATTCCGGTTTTATTTCCATCACTTACACCGGAGAGATCACTTGCTGTGATCTTGTCAATCACAAGCTTACTCGGATTGATTGGCGTCCATGGGCGTCCGAAGTTGATCTTGATGGTGCTGTCGGCTTTACCTTTGACAAATCCATCTTTGGCGATAGTATCAGGAATATGCATCTGCGATGACACATCTCTCTCTGTCACATTATCATCGACACTACTGATGATCTTCGATGCACTACCGATAATATTCAGATCAACACTAAGCAAGACATCCTTCGCACTACACTCTTTGTCAAAATTCTCTACCACATTGCCATCTTTATTGACCGCTTTGACCGTGATCTTCCATGCCGGACTACTGTTGATATCGTTTGAGTAGAAGGCATAGTCGCTGCTTCCGAAAATGTGCGGATTGTCATACGATACATCCATATCATACGCATACGGTACAAACTCGATTGTTTTATTCACTTCAGAGATAAATCGATCCGCATCAGGTGTATCATTTCGATCAACAAAAGCAAACTCACTACCGTTGATTTCATGCACGCTCAATGTAATCTTACCGACATCATCATATTTAATTGTACCGTTGAGATCACCGTTGATAAATGCGGTCAAATTGCTATCGTCGATATCGCTTGAGGTAAAGTTACAATCTATATTGGTTTGATTGACATCGATCATAAATGACCTGTCTTTGACTTCATTGTACGCAAGTGAAGGCGTATTGTTCGCATTCTGAGCAACGATATGTAGATGATAACTCTCTCCAGATTTTGCTCTCAATGCACTTCCAGATCCCATTCCAAAACTAAATGATTTTGGACGCACGGCAAAGTGATCGGTTGAACAAGATGTATGCCATAACCCAAGTTTGTTGTCTTTCCATAGAAACTGTGCTTTTAAATCAGGTGAAGCTTTCATAACATTAAATCTATGAGTCGTACTCAAGTTACCATCGCCTATTTCAAAAGCCTTAAAGCCTCCATAGTTCGGACGGTGAAAAAAATCATATTTTGCAGCATTAACATTCTCGTATGTATCTTTACACTGATCAAGATCGCCGTCAATGAACCTCACCACAGTAGTAGATGTATTGAAATCTTGCTCATTAAACGGATTAAGACTCGCTAGTGTAAGTGTAAAATTTTCATCAACCACTTTTGTTTTAATCTTCCTCTTCGTAAGGTCCGGATCGCTCTCATCCGGATCAAATGCGGTAAAATCTGCTGTGTCATCATCTTTAATGAGGACTTCAAGTTGTTCGATACTACCGTCTTTAAATCTTGCAATATCTTTATCATTGATATCTACACCAAAAGCATAAAAAAAGTTTTCATCTTGTTCAATCTCTGTATCATCAAATATATCACTACTTTTAAATGTGTACTGAGTAGCACCTGCAGGAAATATCACAGAGATAGGTTCTCTACCTATATAGTCAAGGTTCGGTGTAGCACTCCCTTTATCAGGCACCTGTCCAATGATCACATGCACATCTCTTTTCAACTTTTTAGATGCATTTATTGTAACCATAATCTCCCTTCCATTTGTTCCATCACTTAGATTTGGTGTTGTTGTATTTGTCTCTAAAATATTCACCTTTTGTTGAGATAAATGTAAAAATACTTTGTCACTAATCGGAGCCAAAGAGCATCGTGCACCATCACCTGAACTAATACTTACATCACTAAAAAAGGTTGCATGTGCCTTCTTATCATTTTTTCCACTCCATGGATGAGCAATATTAATACGATAAATAGCTTGTGAATTAACCTCAAAATAAAAATTTCCATCTCTATCAAAAAAGTTTGCAACAATATTATTACCATTAGAACCGGCAGTCGTCCCATTATTTCCTAACTCTTCTACTAATCCTTTCTTTGCCCCATGCAAATTGATGCGTAAGAGCTGACCATTATTAGCATTGATCATATAGAGATTGTCATCAATAGGACTTATCGCAAAATCCGCAGATCTTATATCTGTATCATCATCTGATGGATATTGTAGATGAATAACGCCTAGCACTTTTGAGCGATTGAGATCAACTGCATAAATCTTTTCTAATCGTGAATCATTTTCCATGTAAGCTAAATAAAATATACCATTTTTTGAAACATCCCCTAGATACATTTCTCGCTTGGGAAGTGATACAATACTTTCATCAAGTTCAACCCTAGAGACAGTATAATTAGCATCCACTTTAATCACATGTGCATCACTATAATCTTTTTGAGGTCCACCCTTACCATAACTCCATCCATAAATAAAGTTATCTACCGGATTAAAGCCGATAGCATTGATATGTGCATTATTAAACGCATCTTTTGCTACGCTTGTTGTCTCATCTGCAATATTAACCAATATTGCTTCTGAGTAGTTTGCATCAAGATTACTGGTAAAAATATATGAGTTATAATCACATGCAAAGGGAACAAGACACTCCGGTTTCTCTCTATCACTTCCATCCCAATTTTTACCTGAGTTTTCATTCAAATAGATACTATGTATATCATCAGTACTTAAGATGCCTTTATAAAACTTCAATTCATCAAGTCCACCAGTAAAAGATGTAGATACATCTCGTTTATTGATATCTGTACTTTGATACTTTTTGTATCCCATCGCTACCTCTTCATGCTGTGAGGTAATCGTTCCTGTATCTATTTCTCTATCAAGGCTACCGTTGAGATAAACTCTAAATTTTCTATCAGCTTTGACCAACACTACATATGTCCATCCAGACAATGTGCTAGTTTTTACACTTTGACCGTTATTCAAAAAGATATTTAATGTTTTGTCCGCATTTGCTACAACATCAATCCTTTTACTTAATACTGCCCCTTTACCATCAATTTTCACCCAAAACGCAATAGAAAAATTATCTGAAAGATCAAAATTTGGACTATCTACTTCAATAGACTCAGGACTATTTTCGTCATTACCATGAAAATAAGCTGCACGACTAACAACACCTTCTATCGTTTTTACATTTCCAATAGTAGTTCCATTATTATTTCCGATACTATCTTTCACCTCACCGTCCGTACCGTTGTAATCACATGCATCAAAATGGTAGTCTGCCAACAGTTTGGCTGGTTCAGGTGGCGATGTAGGTAAACCTATGGATGCATTCGCACACCTCGCACCGTCACCTTGTGTCATATCCTGTACATTTGAAAAATGCGTAACGGAAGCGACTTTCCCTTGATCGTCAAAAGTCACTTTCCTGATCTCTTGTCCTGCATTGAAATAGAAATTTCCATCTTTATCAAAAAATGAAACGATAGGATAATCAAATTTATCATTATACTCACTAACCGCTACAACCTTTCCTGTCGTTCCAATAATATCAATCCTTTTAAGTTTGTTTTCATTATAGTCAATATAATAAATCTTCCCATCTTTCGGATTAAAAGCAAAATCATCTGCCTTCATAGGCTCTGATAGCTGAATCGAATTTAACACATGAAGAGTAGATTTATTATAATCAAGTTCAACACGGTCTAATCGACTCTCTCTCGTATCTGATTTCATATATAGCACACCATTTGGTGAAACATCCGCTGCGTTATAGTAGTGACCATCGATATCCGGCACATTGTCCATCTCATAAAATCGATAGCTATGATTCGCGTCGATACTCACAATTTTACGAGTAGGAATATTATAACCCCAAATCAAATTATCCTTGACATTGTAGCCGATACTGTTGACCCCTTCTAAAGTATTATCGGGATATGTATATTTTTGTGTGAGATTTCCATCAAACAATCGATAGAAGTTAAGATTTGTATTACCGGTGCTAGCACTATGTGTTGTCGAGTAGCTGACAATCGCCCCGGCAGTTTCACAACTAAAAGGCTGAGGTTGTTTAATCTTTTTTGTCACAGGAGCATTTGCACATCTCGCACCGTCTCCATTGGTCAATCCTTTATCTAAGTCTGTAAAATACTCAGCTGGTTTAGGATCATTCATATTAATTTTATACAACTTATTTTTATCGGCACTTCCTGTACCTAAATTAAAGTAAAAATTCCCGTCTCTATCAAAAAAAGTAATCACAACATAAGGATCAACACCACTCTCAACAACAAATTCTCTATCACCGGTACTTGGATCAATACGATATACTTTTCCATTACTCTCTTCTTGAATATAATACAACTTTCCATCTTTTGGATTAAAGGCAAAATCAGCAGTAGAAATTGTGAGATTATTTGTAAGTTGCAACGGCTCTAAAGCCTCTAAATAGTGCGATGATTTTGGATTGACATTGACGCGTTGGATTTCAGATGCACCTCGTTCTGCAAGATACAAAACACCATTTGCATCAACATCTGCTGCGATATAACCTCCTGAAGGTAACCCCTCAGGCAAATCAAATAGTTGTACTTTCTCATTTGCATCAATTCGCACTAACTTATCGAGTTTGAGATTATAACCCCAAATATAGTTATCGACAACATTATAACCGATACTATTGACACCGTTAACGCCATCAATGACTTTATGAGCACCTAAACTACCATCTGAGAGTTTAATGATATCAAAGTCACTATCTCCCTCTTTAGGACCACTTTCACTGGTATTGAAACTGACAAATGATTGCTCATCACAGCTAAACGGCTTAGGATTTGAATCATTCTGATAAAGTGGTCCTTCTGCCGAAGCAAGCAAAGAAGATATCAATCCTATCAATGCAAAGAGTTTTCTCATATTTCTACCTCAAAAAGTTTTATTAGGAGAAATATCGACCAAAATTCAAAAAACTACACTAGATTGCATTAAAGGAAAAAAATTAGCAGGAGAAGATTCCTGCCAATATTATTGCTACCAGCCCAGTTTTTGGAAACCTACCGGTTTGGCGATGTAGGTATCAACGGTTTGTCCGGTTTTACCCTTGCCCGCCCATGCTACAGTATCGGGATAGAATGCGACATCGGTTTGGATACGATTCCCTAGAGTTGATCGTGGATGGCAATTTCTCTACTTTTTACGATTGCCAGATAGAGAGGCATCATCGGGTCTCGTGCAAAATTGATACTGATACTCGCAGTTGAACTCCCCTCATTATATGCCGGCATTTTATTTGTCAGGGTGATCGATTGATTTGTTCCGTGGAGTATTCTATCGCCGCTACTGCTCAACAGTCGTGTAGTCGCTATAGAGTACTTCATGTCATAACTCCCATATACTATTTGGGAGTAGTATCAACACTATTTAGGTGATAAATAGTTTTTTTAGTTAATTATTTTAAACCTTTAGCCGATAAAGCTTTTTCCTGTCACTTGAAGAAGCAATATTTTGCGCCATACGATACTTGGTGATGGTTCGTCTCCCCAATTTCACACCAAATTTCTCTTCGACCAATGCCAAAATCTTGTTATCGCTCAACGGGTGGTTGCGGTCCTCTTTTTCTATCACCTCTTTGATAAAAGCTTTAATCTCTGCATTGGAGGTATCATTATCCTCATTGACTGCGAGTGCAAAGAAGCTTTTGAGTGGGAAAGTTCCTCTGGAGCAGACGAGGTATTTATTGGATATTGCACGAGATATCGTCGAGTGGTGACGGTCGAGTTCACTTGCTAGATCATCGAGTTTCATCGGTTTAATCGCACCCCCTTGAAAAAACTCATACTGATACTCAATCAGCATCAAACCGATCTTTGCCAGTGTCGCTTTGCGAAGCTCTAGGGCATCGATAAGCGATTTTGCCTCCTTGATCTTCGACTTGACAAACTCAAACTTCTCAT
Source organism: Campylobacterales bacterium (assembly GCA_027023405.1). GTDB lineage: Bacteria > Campylobacterota > Campylobacteria > Campylobacterales > QNZT01 > QNZU01. The sequence goes on along the minus strand of JALVVN010000033.1, from coordinate 5,496 downwards.
CCAATCCCCCTTTGTCGATGTGGATCTGCGGATAGTAGCTCTCATTGAGTCGCACCTTGATCTCACCGCCCTGATCGTCGATGATGATATCGGGGATGATTTGATACTGCTCCTTTTTGTAGTGGAGCGCGGGAGGATTTTTAAACTTTTTAATGACACGAAGCGCATCATTGAAGTGGGGCTGTTTTTGATATTTCTCCAAATTTTCAAAATCCTCAATCATCATCACACACATCTTATAAACCGCATCATCAAGATCAAAATCATTGAGTTGAAAGAGGAAGCTCTCGAGCAGATCAACCGCACCTACACCGCTTGGCTCTAAATAGGCAAAGCGCTGTCGCACCCGCTCAAATGTCACAACATCAACACCCGCTTCCTTGGCAACCTCCGCACTATCGGCATCAAAATAGCCGTCATCATTGATATGAGAGATGATTATATAAGCGATATCTTTGGATTTTTGCGTCGGGAAAAGCGGTGCAACTATCTGCTTATAGAGCTTTTCATAGAGTGACTCGACATGCATACTCATCGCCTCTATCTCATTGCTGATCGCATTTTTTTGTGTAACAAATTCGCTGCGCGTCCGCTTCGAACTACTACTCACCTCCTGCCCCGCCTTGACCTCGACAAAGGGGTTTTGCTTGGCAAATCGATCAAGCTCCTCTTTGAGCGATTCGATATCGGCTTGGAGGATCGGTAGCCAATTTCGCATCGTCTGCGAGAGTTTACCCTTTTGCGTGACACTATTGCGAAGTCGGATGCCCATACTCATCGTCTAAAATCCTCCCCGAGGTAGTGTTTTTTGACCAGCGGATCGTTAAAGACCTCTTCACTGCTTCCCTTTGCCAAGAGTTCACCGCTCTTGATCACATAGGCACGATCGCAGATATCGAGCGTCTCCCGTACATTGTGATCGGTGATCAAGATGCCGATATCCATCCTCTTAAGATCGGCAACGATCGACTGAATATCATTGACCGCCAGCGGATCGACACCGGCAAAGGGCTCATCGAGTAGCACAAATTTGGGCTCGATCGCCAAACACCGCGCGATCTCACATCGCCGTCGCTCACCACCACTCAAACTGACCCCGAGTCGTTTGCGGATCGGCTCGATATTGAGCATCTCTAGGAGGTGATTGACCTTTTTTCTTTGCTCTTTTTTATCTTTGGTGAGGAGCTCTGTTGCGAGAAGGAGATTGTCCTCCACGCTCAATTCCTTGAAGATACTCGACTCTTGGGGCAGATAGCCGATCCCCATCTTCGCCCTTTGGTGCAACGGCATATGGGTAATATCCTCGCCGTCGAGAAACACATTTCCACTGCTTGGTTCTATCAATCCGCACACCATATAAAAAGTGGTCGTCTTTCCCGCGCCGTTTGGCCCAAGCAACCCGACGATCTCCCCGCTCGAGACTTCGATTGAGAAGTCGTGAATGATCTTCGTCTTTTTGATCTGCTTTGCCAGATGCTCCGCTTTGAGATTATGCTGCTTCAAACTGATACTCCCTCGCCTCTTTATCGGGCTCGATCGAGATTGTGAGATAGCCCATTCCATACGCGCTTAAAATCTTTGCCAAGCGCTCATCTCCCCACTCAATAAAGTGATACCCCTCTTTTTCAAGCTCCTCCAAAAGACCACTCGCCAAAAACTTTTCGACACCCTCATTGTAGATATCGTAGTGATAGACCCGATCGCCATACACCTGCTGCACCGAATAGGTCGGAGAGCTCCCCTCCTCTGCGATCCCGATCATTTTGACAAAGGCTTTGACAAGTGTAGTCTTACCGCTAGCCAAATCTCCGCGAAGCAGGATAATCCCTCCATCGGGCAAACGAGAGAGGATCTGTGCACATATCTGATCGAGTTGGTTGAGTGACGCTCTCATAACTTTTTGGATACCTCAATGATCTGCGCCAGTTTTTGAGCCGCTTGACCGCTCTCCAAACTCTCTTTGGCGATCTCAATCCCCTCTTGAATATCCCGTGCGCGCTCATCGGCGGTGAGTGCGACGGCGGCATTGAGCAGGACGATATCCCGCTTGGCATCTTTGAGGCGATTTTCCAAAATATCGCGTGTGATTGTCGCATTTTCCTTCGCTTCACCACCCAAGATCGCCTCTTGAGGTGCTAGCTTAAATCCATAAGCCTGCGGATCGATCTCAAAAGATTTCACCCGATCTCCTTTGAGCCCAGATGCAAAGGTCACATCGCTGATGCTAATCTCATCCATACCGTCACGACTGCTCACCACAATCGCACTCTTGGTCTTGAGTAACTTAAGCGCTTCAACAACGGGAGAGATATAGTCACGACTAAAGACCCCCATCAGATACTTTTGCACACCGGCAGGATTGGTCAAAGGGCCTAAAATATTGAAGATCGTGCGATGTGGAATCGACTTGCGGATCGGCATGATATGCTTCATTGCGGGGTGATGGTTTTGCGCAAACAAAAAGGTAAATCCCGTCTCCTCCAAAAGCTCCGCTTGTCGTGCGGGATCGAGATCGAGTCGTATTCCCAATGCTTCTAGCATATCGGCACTGCCACTTCTACTCGTAATCGATCGGTTGCCGTGCTTGGCGACGCGACTTCCCGTCGATGCCAGCAATATTGCAACCGTCGAAGAGATATTAAAGCTGCCACTCTTGTCGCCTCCCGTGCCGACCACATCGATGAGCTGATCTTGCAACGACTGCGGTATCTCCAGCTTGATTGAGTGCGATTGCATCACCTCCACCGCCGCAGCAATCTCATCTGCCTGCTCTCCTCTCTCATAGAGCGAGATCAAAAAAGTACGCGCCTCATTCTCGGAGAGTTGATTACGAAACAGTTTCTCAAATTTACTTTTTGCTTCATCATAACGCTTTGACATACTCATCCTTCTTAGATTTGGGTATCGATTTGGTCTCGGGAATTTGAAGAACTTCGTACTTTTGAGTCCGCTCCAAATAGTTGATCGTGATGATATCTCCCACTTTGACATCTTTTGCCGGTTTGCAGACGACGCCGTTGATCTCTACAACCTTCGACTTGCACATATCTTCACTGATCGCGCGTCGCTTAACAATATTGACGACATTCAGAAACTTATCGATCCTCAATTTTCATACCTAATCACAAATTTTAATAATCATTTTATAGTAAAACTTTTAAAGCTTGTTGAAAATTATCAAAAAATAGAAAATATTTTACACTACAAACCTCTAAAGCAAGCTACGCTAAAATAGCGCCACAAAATTGAAAACTCACTATCAAAGGAAACAGATGGCAAAAAAAGAGGTTAAAAAGGTCGTACTCGCATATAGCGGAGGATTGGATACTTCAATCATTCTCAAGTGGCTCCAAGACGAGTACAACTGCGAAGTGGTCACCTTTACCGCCGATATCGGTCAGGGTGAAGAGGTAGAACCGGCAAGACAAAAGGCACTCGATCTGGGGATCAAACCGGAAAATATCTTTATCGAAGATCTGCGAGAGGAGTTTGTCAAAGATTATGTATTCCCGATGTTTCGGGCAAATACCATCTATGAGGGTGAATATCTACTGGGTACCTCCATCGCTAGACCCCTTATCGCTAAGCGACAAATTGAGATCGCCAAACTCACGGGTGCTGACGGCGTGGCGCACGGTGCGACAGGCAAAGGAAACGATCAGGTGCGATTTGAGATCGGGTATCTCAGCCTCAACCCAAATATCACAATCATCGCACCGTGGAGAGAGTGGGATCTCAACTCCCGTGAAAAGCTCCTCAAATATGCCCAAGATCACGGTATCAAGATCGAACAAAAAAAGGGAAAATCCCCCTACTCGATGGATGCCAACCTCCTTCATATCTCCTATGAGGGGCTGATCCTCGAAGATCCCAATGCCGAACCGGAGGAGTCTATGTGGCGCTGGAGCGTCAGCCCCGAAAAGGCACCCGATGAAGCCGAATATATCGAGATTGGCTATGAAAAGGGTGATCCGGTTTCACTCAACGGAAAACCGCTCTCCCCTGCCACGATGCTTGAATCGCTCAATGCACTCGGAAACAAACACGGCATCGGTCGTGTCGATATCGTCGAAAATAGATTTGTCGGCATGAAAGCGAGAGGGTGCTACGAAACACCGGGTGGTACCATTATGCTCAAAGCACACAGGGCAATCGAGTCCATCACGCTCGATCGCGAAGCCGCACACCTCAAAGATGAGATGATGCCCAAATACGCTTCACTCATCTACAACGGATTTTGGTTTAGTCCCGAGAGAGAGATGCTTCAAGCTGCCATCGACAAATCCCAAGAAAAGGTGAGTGGAACCGTACGACTCAAACTTTACAAAGGCAATGTCATCGTCGTAGGTCGTACTTCACCTAACTCACTCTACAATGAGGAGTTTTCAACCTTTGAAGAGGATGAAGTTTACAACCAAAAAGATGCCGAAGGGTTTATCAAGCTCAATGCGTTACGGTTTATTATTTAGTATTGAGTTAAGTGAGTAGCTAGTATCTTTGGTTATTTGTCTATTTTAGTTTACATTTAGCAACAATACAGTATATTTTGTAATCTAATTTAGACAAAAGGTCATTATGAATGATAGAGATATATTTGCAAAATGCTAAAATTGCTACATTAAAGCAAGATCACAAATCATATCTCCTTGATTATCAAGATTTTGATTTGAAGCACTCTATCTCTCTGTCACTACCAAGCTCTCAAAGATTTTACACTTGGGAGCATAGATTTCCTCCCTATTTTGAAACATTTTTACCCGAGGGGTATCTATTTGAAATATTTAAAAATATTCTCACAAAAGAGCATGGTTATATCGATGATTACCTAATCTTTTCTCTGTTGGCTCCAAATATCACATCAAGAGTAGAATTTAAAAGCGATTTTCAACATCTGAAATTTCCAATATTTGATATTGATGAGATACTTAACAATGACACAAACGATACTTTTAGCCACCTGTTAAACACTTTTTTAGATAAAAATGCCATACCAAAAACAAGAGATTTTTGCTGGTTGAAAATTTTATCTTTGAAGAGGGTAAAGTTTGGGGATTTGAAGAGATTTTATCACTGATGGATAAAAACAAAATCAATAAATACCAAGGTAGTTATGAGCAAGTATCAAAAATCATACTCCAACTTGAAGGAGATTGACGATGCTACTATCAGAACTTGGAAATGAAGTAAGAAAATTGAGAAAAGAGAGAAAGCTCTCTCAGGAAAAACTGGCCAAAACAGTAGGCATCAGCAGAAACACCCTCTCAAAACTAGAAAACGGATATATCGCAAATATATCCATCGTCACACTAGATAAGGTTTTAAACGCCTTGAATCATCAGCTCGACATCAAACCGAGCAACCCTTTCGTAACCGATGAAAACTTCTAAACAGCACAAAGTAGGTTCCCCTACCCTATGCCGCCTGCTCTTTGTGTAGTTCTCTTTCGAGGCGTGAAGTAAAGCTATCCGGTGTATCATCACTCTCGTGTTGCGTCGT
>JALVVN010000032.1 GCA_027023405.1 Campylobacterales bacterium | reverse complement strand
CAACCGCTGTGGCTTTTACACTCTCCCTCTACTTAACACAAGGGCATTTGACCTTTGCCATTCACGGTCCCTATATCCATTGGGCGATGGCAAAACATCTCGCGCAGGAGGGAATACTGAGCATCGATGGTTACAGTTACGCCTCTGTCTCCTCCTCACCACTTTGGCTCTTTCTCATCGCACCGCTCTATAGTCTATTGGGTGAGCACTATTTTCCCATCGCATCACTACTTTTAAACCTTATTCCACAAATCATAACCATCATCGTCCTCTTTAAAATCATTCAACGCTTCAGCGATGCCCAACTCCACTTCCTTTATGCCCTCTTCTTGATAGCGATTACCCCCTTCTTAGCACTGACATTCGGTGGATTGGAGCACTCTTTACAGATTATGCTCATCACACTCTTTTTGTACAATCTCTTTCTTACCGTTGACGAAAAGCCGAAAGCTTCCAAAGTCTCTACACTGCCACAGCGCAGAATGCTTCTATTGGCTCCTTTTATCGTGGCGGTACGCTATGAAGATATGGCGTTGATAGTCGCAACGGCAATGGGCTTGACCTATTACCTTCGTTTATGGCGCTTTGGAGTGGTGTTGATCGTCGCTAGTCTCCTCTTGGTCGCTCTCTTTGGCATCTGGAGTGAGGAAAGTTTTCATTTGGGATTTTTGCCCACCTCAATTAGTGCAAAAAGTGTCGGTAGTGCCGGACATTTTGATCAATTCCTCGCCAACATTTCGTATGCTCATATTATTGTATTACTGCTACTCAACGGTGCATTGTGGTATCTCTCCAAAAAACGAAACGATACGCTCCTTGAGATCAGCACGACCGTCTATCTCATCACCTTTGTGACACACCTCGCCTTTGCCAAAGTGGGCTGGCTCTATCGTTATGAAGCTTACTTGGTTTTTTGGGGTGTACTCAACCTGATCTTGGCACTCTACCGTTTTCATGTTATCCCCAAATATCGCTACCTCCTACTTGCCATTTTAACGCTTGCCGGTATCAAACAGATCTTCTTTTCACCTGTAAAATCGGTTCTCTCCACCCGTGCCGTCTATGAGCAACAGATCCAAGAGGGACTCTTTGCCAAAAAACTGCATCACTTCTATATTGCCACCGACAATATCGGTACGATTCCCTACTTTTGTGATGATAAAATTTTAGATATCCACGGTCTCAGCGATCCCCGCATTATTCACCTCAAAGCGATCGGTGAATTTAACGACAAAAGTAAAAAGGCACTCATCCAATCCGAAAAAGCGGATCTCATTATCGCCTATAAAGTCCGCTTTAACGATCAAAAGATCCCCGGTTACACCAAACTCGCTACCTGGAAAATCAAGCACAATATCCTCAATGGTGACGATGAAGTCTGCTTTTGGGCGAGAAAAGGAAAAGAAGAAGAGGTGCGACAAGCACTCCAGAGCTTTGATGATCTCTCTCTTCCTACCGATGTCAATGTCAGTTGGAATCGACTATGAGCAAAAACCTTGCACTCTTTGATTTTGACGGTACAATCACCACAAAAGATACTCTCTTTGATTTTATCCGATACGCCGTCGGTGCCAAACGGTTTTATATCGGGCTACTCAAAAACCTACCGATGCTTGTCGCTTTCAAACTCAAACTTATCCCAAACGAT
>JALVVN010000031.1 GCA_027023405.1 Campylobacterales bacterium | reverse complement strand
AATTGATATTTCGAATAGATTATTGGAACTGCTAACTTTTGAAAATATATCAGTATCAAACTTTGAAGTAGTACAGAAAGCATTTGCTATATTTAAATCAAAAAATTTAGATTTTGTTGATTGTCTATTATGTGCTTATTCAGATAGAGATGAAATCATAACTTTTGATAAAAAATTAAACACATGTATTACTGGAAATTCAAATTAAGCTGGTACAAAAAAACATCAACCGGTGATATAACAATCCCAACACCAAATCGGCAGCTTTAGCTCACGCTAAAACTTACCGATCACATTCACAAACCATCCCTTCGCATCATAATCGTCCGCTGATCGTAGATCGTCGCTAAAGTGGCTAAAGTTGTATCCGACACCCATTTTGATATGAGAGCCGATATGGCGATAGAGTCCGAGAAGATACCCCTCTCTCACACCGTCATCTTTTTGCTTGAGCCAGTGCACTTCGCCGAGTGCGTCCCACTTTTTGATGAGGTGGTAGTTGGCTCTTAAAGCGCCTAGATAGATATCGCTTTTGTACCACTGCCCCTCCTCTCGATCGGCTTTGGTCTGTTGCTGTTTGTAGCCGAGTTTCGATCCGAAGCTCCATTTGCTAGAGAGCTGGTAACTATCCTCCATCTCAAAGATATGGCTCTTCTCAATCGGATGGTTTTTGATCTGATCTAGTGTCGGCAGATCATAGAGATAGGTATATTTACCGATGAGATTAAATCTGCTGTTATCTACCGGTCGATAGGCAAATCCCACGCCCGACTCGATAAATCTCGCCACCTCTTTATCCACTACCTCATCATCCGTTTTACTATAGTTAAATCTCGCCATCACACGCCACGACGGATTGAGGGCGTAGCTGAGGTAGTTGGTCGTGAGGTACTGCTTTTGATCAAGCGACTGCCCGTTATCTTTACGATACTCAAATTTTGTTCTCGCTTCCACACGCTTGTTTGTATAACGAAGTGCCGTTGAAAGAGACTCACGATCGCGTCTCTTGGCATCATCATAGGAGACTTTATTATATGTCACACCTGCACTGAGATAGCGACTAAAGGCGTAGTTGATCCCAAAGGTATTGCCTAAGCCGGCCATCTTATCTTCATGGCTAAATTGATGCTCGGAGAAGATCGAGAGTTTGTCGTTGAGTTTGCTTCTCTGCCCAAGCGTCAAGGTATCTCTTTGACCTTCAGTTGAATCAGTAGAGAGAATATAGTTGGTATAGAGTGAGATATCTTTTGTCACCCCGTACTCAACCCCGACTTTAGCACTCTCTCCCCGATCTCCGGTACTTGCTTCAGCATCGAAAGTTGCGCGACCGTGGGTATATTTCGTCCCTATGCTATAGAGATCATTCTTCTCATACTCCCCTTGGTTATCGAGCGTATTTTGTGCTTTGAGATAGAGATTGAGATAGCTGTTGAGTGCATAATTGGCTCTCAAACCTGCAAGTGTCGCACTCGCCACCTTTTTATCATCCCGTCGACTCTCAATCGCCCGCAACTCCGCACCGACCCGCCATCGTTTTGCGATTTGCATATCGGTTTCGATACTGGCTGTTTTCTCTTTGTTTGCTCCCTCTTTGAGTGAAGTGGCTCTCGCTTTTGCCGTCAATCGTTTACTCAAGTGTGAAGTCGCCTCTACACCCATATCTTCGACCTCTTGGGTGCCGCCGAGTCGTGCATTTGAGAAGCCGTTTTCTCGCTTTTTGTACCACAATGATGCGACACTCTCATGGGTCGTCTTTTTAAAATCCGAAAGTGCAATCTGCGCCTCAACACCATACGCATTCCCACTTGGATCGCTTTCATTGGAGTCGATCTGCTCAAAGCTCAATCCTCCATCGAGGGATCGGAAGTTGGCTCCGTTTGACTGTACCGCTTTGGAGTGTGCCACTTCCGCTTTGATAAAGCTGTTTTTACCGCCCCGAAGCGTCACATCCATCCCACTGACCTCATAGTCACCGCTACTTCTACCCTCATGTCCGTAGGTGGCACCGACACCTAGATAATCGGTCAGCCACTCTTTGACTCTTCCGCCGTAAGTGGCTTGATTGGCTTTAAAATCATCGGGCAGGTACTCATAATCGACTTTGAGCAATACACGATTTCCGTCAAGTGGCATATCTTTGATGATCGACGGTCCATCCATATCGGAGTATGGCGAAAGCGGTCTAGTCAAGATGATACGCCCCTGAATCTCATCGATCTCATAATCTTGCCCCCGTTTGAGCTCGATCTTTTGGGTGACTCTCTGGGAATTTCTCTCTCTCACCTCAACCCAAATCTTTTCACTCCCCTCTACAATCTCTTTATGTTTGAGATAGTAGAGACTTCCGCCGGTCGCATCAAACTCATTGTGTGCATAGGCATTTTGCGCCTCTGAAGCGTAGAGTGTGACATCTCGTTTATTGTCACCGAATTTGGTCTTTTGCATAGAACTGTGTTGAAACTTCGCACCGTAGAGTGAACGGTTGACATTGGCAAACTCATTACCTGTTACACCGGTGTTGTAGTTACCCCAGAGTGCCTTCGACTTATCCCATGCGAGACTCAGGTAAAATCTACCCTGCGTATCGGTATCCTTAAAGGAGTGCGAATCATCTCCGTAGAGATAGTAGTACTGATCGGGGTCAAGGTGTCTAAAGAGCCTTTTGGGATCCTTTTTCTGTAACCCTTTGAAGATATTTTTGATCTCACTCTCTTGGGTGTCGAGTTGTGCTGTGAGGAGATACTTTCCTTTAATCTTCCCTTTGAGGTAGAAAGCGAGACGACCGTCGATGAAGATATCCTCATCAAAGTGATCATCCGCTTCCAGCGGTTTGATATTTCCACTCACATCATACTTCCCGACGGTAAAATCCGCCAATCCCACCATAAAGATATGGTTCTTCTTCACATTGAGTGCAAGTGCCTCATCAAATGTCTCACCCTTATCAGTCATGACAGTTACAGGAATAGTATATTTCCCACCCTTTCGGATCTGCTCATAGACGAATTTCCCCTGCGAATCGACGCGTACCTCTTGGTTGTCGATCTTTAGTAGGTAATCAGGATTGAGCCCCTCACCATAGACGCGAACCCGCGATCCTTCGATCGAGATACCGCGATTTTCGATATCGCTCTTTCCAAAGATGGAACCCGCAAGATCGATAAAGGCATCTTCTCGCCTCCCTTTTTCGATCAATACGCGTTTGAGTCGTGTCACATCGCTATCTCCGGACTTATCAAATACTTTGAGTCGGTACTGAAGCTTTGTCTTGGGGGTGAGATGAAGTTTGATCTTGTGTAGATCAAACGAAACCTCATCCGGCAAACCGTCACCTTTGATTGTCTGGATTTTGCGAGGTGTTTCACCCTCTCGATCCAGATAGAGATCGATTTCATAGCGATCGATATAGTCGCTATAGTTGTTATAGGTATAAAATCTCATCTCAGGCTCACCTTTGGCTCCGAGATAGATCGTATCTGCTGTGATCGCAAGCTTGGGCGTATTGACAAGCGGATCGCTGGTCGCCCAAAGCGTTGCGTTCGGATTGAGATAGATTCGACTACTCACACTCTCCACATGCGGAACCTGTTTGATCTGCTGCTCTTTGGTCTCCATAAAGAGATCAACCCGTCTATTCTTCTGCATTCCCGCACTTGGACGATCATTCTGCGCTACCGGTGCACACTCCGCATTATCGACGATGGTCGCTTTGTACTCTCCGCTTGCAAGTAGCATACTCGACAGAAGCGTTGAGAGTAGGATAGTTTTTGGTTGGATGCGTCTCATTGTGCACCTCCTTTATGTTGCTGTAACAGTCTGTGACAATCTTTCATCTTGATGCCAAATCTCGTACACTCTTTAGGTGTTCTAGGCGCATTCGGTTTGCCCCACCAATCATAGAGAGGGTTAAATTTGACCTCTTTATTACAGTTGTTGTAGATCACCTCTACCTTATCTATCATGGCATCTCCTAGACGATGTTTTAACTCTTTATAGACACTCTGCGCCCGTTTATAGGCGAGCTTTTTGTTGTACCACATCGGCGCTCTAGCGTCGGTATTTCCTTCGATTCTGATCGCTCCGCCGTCATACTCTTTGATCTTTTCGACCAATTTTTCGATGGCAGGCACCTGATCCGGTCGGATACAATCTTGATCCGAATCAAAATAGACACTTCCAAGCTTCGTGAGTTTGCTTACCCACACCTTCTCTTTGTGCATCACCACTTTGCTGATCTTTCTCTCTTTTGCAAACGGTATTTTTTGTGACAACTTCACACCAAAATCGACTTGATTCAAGCCACTTGCCGTTACACGATAGACTCTCGGGTTCTCTGTTGTAAACTTCGCACCCTCTGGAAGTGTGGCGGGATCGACTTTGAGGATGATGTTTTTCCCTCTCCATCCAAATCCACCGCTATCGTTATCGGCGATGTGGTATCGTCCGTAAGGATCGGTTTCGATCACCATTCCTTCGACGGTTGCAATTCGCACACCCGGAATGCCTTTCTCGCCTTTGTCTTGGATACCGTTACCGTTTCGATCCTCAAACACTTTTCCAATCACTACCGCATTATCGATAAACGGATCGGACTCTACTCTCACCGTCGCTTTGGAGAGGTTACTCACCTCCTCACCGTTGGATACCGCGATCGCCTTATTGATATGCTTACCGTGCGACACGCTCACACCCACTTTAAGGAGGTAGGTGACCGTCACGACCTCTTTGGGTTTGAGCTCAAACGGACCAAATGTGATCGAACGGCTACCCGTCGCGTTGAGCTTTTGCGCCTTTTGATGCTCTCGCTTGAGCTTGGCGCTCCCTTTTGCATACTTAAATCCGGCAGGGATCAGATCTCGAATCTGAAGCGCGCCGTATCTAAAGGATTTATCCACATTCTCCACACGAATCGAGTATGGAACAAAATCACCAACCTTCACCTCTTTTTTAAGGACTGTTTTATGAATCTTAACAAACATCGGTGCAACTGCCAAATCCTCAAAGTCTTGATCTTTGACATCCTCTTTTCCGTCAAGGTTGAGTTTGATGATATTGCTGTTACCACCATCCTTATCCTTGAGTGACTCATACCCTTTTTTATCAATTTGAACAATTTGGTAATCACCCGGTTTGAGTCCGTCAAAGGTGTAACTACCATTCTCATCCGTGTAGGTACTTGCCAAACTCAACTCCGGTGTACACACCACATTCGCTTTACACAAAAGTAGTTTTCCGTTTTGAAGCGGTTCATCCACCTTTCTATCGCCGTCAATATCCACTTTGACCTTACCGCTGACCGTAATGGTCTTTTGATCATCATAGTTTTGACCGGTAATATCTTTGGTCGAGAGCGTGACGGAGATATTGTTATCATTCGCGCCGTCCACATCTCTAAGTGAATCAAATCCTTTCGGATCGCTCTCTACGATGACATAGTGCCCCGGAGTGATATCCTCAAAGAGATAGTTACCCTCTTTATTAGTTTTTACTTCACCGATCTTCTTCTCACCCTCAAAGAGTGTTACGGTGACATTAGGAAGCACCTTATCGACCCCTTTAGCGAGTGTGATCTTATTGTCAAAATCCATATCTGCGCGCACTTGCCCCGAAATCTTCAAGAGCGGTTCATCGAGGAAGTTTTGCCCTGTGATATCTTTGGTCGTCACTTTGACGGAGATATTGTTGTCATTGACACCATCCACATCATTCACAGAGGTGTAACCCTTGGGATCAATCTCCGTAATTCGGTAACAATCAGGTATCAAGCCGTCAAATCGATAGGCACCTTTGGCATCGGTTTTGGTCGTTTGTACGATCTCACCCGCTTCACATCCATAGAGTTGTACTGTGACATCTTTGAGCGGTAACTCCGCCTTTTTATCGTTGTCGATATCACTTTCTACCTTACCGGAGATTGATTTGAGTGCGATTAGCCCCATATCGATTGTGTGATCTTTTTCACCGCTGGTGATTTGGATCGCGTCGGTTGCATTGGTTTCGAGATTGACATCACTATCTTTTGCCGGATCGGTTTTATGCTTAAAGGTAATACGATAGCCATCCGGAACCTCAAACTTCACACGGTAAGTATCCGGTTTGAGTCCCCTAAAGAGGTAGTTACCCGATTTATCCGTTGTCGTTTGTGCGACTACGGCATTGCTGTTTGCCTCAAGTAGTGTGATACCGATACCTTTCATACCCTTCTCATCAGCACCTTGGGCACCGTCAGGATCGAGATCAAGCCAAACACGATCACCCAACTCACCGAGCGCATAGATACCCGCATCGATATCGGTGATATGGCTTGCATTGCCGATCGTCACGACTTTAGAGAGTGAACTATTGCGATCAAAGTCACTATCTTTCTCTCTCTTGTCACCCGCTTCTTTAGGACTCAATACAAACCCTTTTGGCAACTTGATTTTCACGCTATATTTTGCCGGAGAGAGATCATCAAAGAGGTAGAACCCTTTTGCGTCACTCTTGACTGTTTTGCCGAGCGGTTTGTGCTGTTCATCGAGAAGTTCAACCTCAATACCCTCAACACCCTTTTCACCGGCATCTTGAATACCGTTAGTATTGGCATCGAGCCAGATAAAGTCACCGATTGATCCGTTTTGCATGAAGCCCGCATCGATATCGCTTCGTTTCTCATTAGAGATGAGTGTGATGAAGTCTGTTGTTCCGTTTGCGTCGATATCTGAATCTTTATCGTCCCCTCCGACGCCTTTTTTCGTGACAGTCGTACCTTTAGGCAATTTAAAGTGAAGCTTATATTTACCGGGCTTCACATCGCTAAAGCTATATTTACACGCTTGGGTGGTAACACTTTTGACCACCTTGCCACTTGCATCCACAAGATCGATATCTAGGTTGGTATCTGCGCACTTCTCTCCACTATCTTGTACGCCATTTCCATTGGTATCGAGCCAAATCGTATCACCAATCTCTGCTCCTTGATAAAGCCCGATATCAAGTGTATGCACTTTGCTATCCGAAGCTAAAGTAACCGCTTGACTAAGTGCGGTTTTTGGATCGATATCACTATCTTTGGCATCATCTCCCTGATCTTTGTCGCTGAGATGATATCCGTTCGGTAGTGCTACCTTGACTCTGTAACTTCCCTCCGGAAGCGATTGGAAGAAGTAGTGACCGTTTGCGTCACTCACCGTGTGTCGTACCTCTTTACCTTGGGCATCAACCAATGTAATATTTACATCTTTAAGACCCTTTTCGCCCGCATCTTGAAGCCCGTTTGCGTTGGTGTCGAGCCAGACGATGTCGCCCAACTCATTTTCGGTATAGAGACCCATATCCACACGGCTCTCACTCTGATCGCTCACAAGTGTGAAGTTGTCACTGATCTGTGTGGCAGGATCGACATCACTATCTTTGGCTTCATCTCCTCCCTGATTTTGTGTCGTGATGTGATATCCGTTAGGGATGGTGAATTTCACACGATAACTACCCGGTTTGATACCGCTAAAGCTGTAGATACCCTCCGCATTGGTAGTGGTTTTGAGGTTTGTCGGACTATTGTCTCCTTTAAGAAGCGCTACCTCAACACCGGCAATACCCTTCTCATCCGCATCTTGGATGCCGTTTTTGTTGCTATCCAGCCAGACACGATCACCGATCGCGCCATCTTTAACCAAGCCGATATCGATATCGGTTCGATCTTCTGCCGAAACAAGTGTGATCACCTCACTCTTGCCGTCGAGTTTGATATCGTTATCTTTTTGCGTATCGTCTCCTTGGCGGTACATAGCCGGTGTATAGTGTTTCGGTAACGCTACACTGATGCTATATTTCCCAGGAACCAAGTTGGCAAATTGATAGTGACAATTTTGCGTAGTGACCGTTTTTGTACTGTTTGCCTCATCGTGAAGGGTGACTTTGATATTCAACCCCTTACAATCCTCTCCGCTATCTTGGAGTCCGTTGTTGTTATCATCGATCCAGAAGGTATCGGAGATAGTTCCTCGTTTGAAGAGCCCCATATCCACGGTATCGATATGCTGGTTGATACCGAGGTGCACTGTATGGCTTTTATGTGTCTGAGGATCGACATCGCTATCTTTATCATCAGCCATCTTATCCTTCGGTGAGACCTCATAACCCGCCGGCGGTGTAAACTTCACGATATAGTCACCCGCGACAAGGTTGTTGAAGTGATAGTTTCCGTTTGCATCACTCTTCGTACTAAGACCTGTCGCAGAACCGTCTCCTTTGAGTAGTTCAACGGTCACATTTGCAACCCCTTTTTCATCTGCATCTTGGATTCCGTTTGCATTGCTATCGAGCCAAATACGATCTCCGATCGATGAGATGGAGTAGAGAGCGCCGTCAAGTGTCTCGATCTTCTCTCCACTATGGAGTTGGACAGATGCGCTCTGCTTCGTACTAGGATCGATATCGCTATCTTTGGTATCATCACCGCCTTGATCTTTTGGTGAGATCTTAAATCCATCAGGAACCGCGATCTTGATCGCATAGTTGTTTGGTCTGAGATCACTAAATAGATATTTACCGTTTGCATCAGTCTTGACTCTTTTTATAGCGCGTCCGGTACTATCAAGGAGTGTAACATTGAGATCTTTGATCCCCTTTTCACCGCTATCTTGGAGTCCGTTTGCATTGGTATCGAGCCAAATCGTATCTCCGATTTGGCCATTTTTAAGATATCCTGCATCTACCTCATCAAGGTTTTGACCTGAAACGAGTGTGTAACTTACTGTTTGACCGTTGGTATCAATATCACTATCTTTTGTCTGATCTCTTCCCGCACCTTTTTGGGTAGTTGAGTAGCCTTGCGGTGTCTCAAACTTAAGGCTGTAACTACCCGGCTTGAGATGCTCAAACCGATAGTGACAATTTTGTGTCGTTTGGGTTTGGTTGGTCTCGACAAGGGTGACTTTGACATTCACACCTTTACAGTCCTCTCCGCTATCTTGGATACCGTTACCGTTTGCATCGATCCAAACCGTATCACCCAGCGTTGCCTCTTGATAGACTCCCATATCCCAGCTCATATCCTCTTTACCGAGGTCAATATGGATCTTTGGCGTAATGAGTGAACTATCCACATCACTATCTTTGGTATCATCACCTTTGTTTGCAGGTGAGAGTTTATAGCCGTTAGGGAGTGTAAATTTGACTTTATAGTCTCCCGCTAAGAGGTCATTGAAACGATAGTTTCCGTTTGCGTCACTCTTTGTTGTTTGACCGGTTGATGAACCGTCTCCTTTGAGTAGTTCAACCGTGACATTTGCTAGACCCTTTTCACCGCTATCTTGGAATCCGTTTGCGTTTGTATCGATCCAGATATGATCACCGATCGCACTCTTTGTATAGAAACCAAGCGCGATATCCAACTTATCGATACCGTTGTTAATGAGGATCGGATCGGTAATATGCGTCGTATCAAAATCGCTATCTGTTGTATCGCTTCCCTGATCTTTTGGAGAAGTTTCAAATCCTTGCGGAAGATCTACTTTGACTTTGTAAGTTCCCGGTAGTAGATTGATAAAGAGGTAGTGACAGTTGTGTGTCGTTTGTGTTTGGATCGGATGGTTCGCACTATCTAAGAGTGAGACATTTAAGTCAATATTTTTACAATCCTCACCGCTCTCTTGAATACCGTTATGGTTAGTATCATACCAAATCGTACTTCCGATCGATGACGGCTTGTAAATACCAGCATCATATTTGAGATCTTCAGTTTTGACACCGAGATGGAAAGTTGCTGTTTTGCCGGTCGTATCGATGTCGCTATCTTTTTCATCATCACCGCCCGCATCTTTTGGTGAGATATGAAAACCGTTTGGCGGTGTAATTTGAACATAGTAATCCCCTGAGTGGAGATTGTCAAAGGCGTAATAGCCCGCTTTACCGTCTGCATCGTTTGCACTCTTTGTCGTGGCGACAAGTGTACCGTCGTTTTTGTAGAGTTTGACTTCGATATCGTTGATACCCGACTCTCCCGCATCTTGGATACCGTTGGCATTCGCGTCAAACCAGATGTAGTCTCCCACCTTACTCTTGACGATCACCGTACTGGCAGAGTTTGAAAGTACCGGAAGTGTCACACCCGTAGCGGATGCACCGGCGGAGTTGTTGTAAAAGTCATCCGGTTGATTGTTGTGTACACTCATACTGATCTGCATCTGACATACCGCATCTTTATCCATCGATGGACCGGTTGCTCGAACCGCCGTAACTTGCGCTTTGGTAAATCCACAAGTCGATGCCGGACCGTTCTCGTCACCCTCACACCAAATAGAACCTCTATCTCCTAATGAGTTGGATGTATCTTTAGGAGACATATTGATCGAAGTTGGTGTTGTATCGGTATAGTAATATTTGACACCTGGACTTAGATCACAAAGTGCCGGAGATTTCGGATGTGCAACAAGTTTTAAAGACTCAAATCCTCTGGTACCGTTAAAGTGCGTTCCGGGTCGTCGTTTGAGATTGAGATCACGAAACTTGATAGCACCCTCATTTCCATCACCGTTAAAGGGGAGAATATCGATCATATCTAGATCTGTCACCTGAACATCCGAACCGTTTCTGGCATTGACCGCGTAACGGATTGGCTCACCGTTGGTCTCTTGGGGCTCAGTATTTAAAACCGTTTTTGAGAGGTTGATGGTAGCCGGTATAGTGATGTTGATATTGACATCTGATCGTCTTTGAGAGACGACACTTATATCAGCGGGAGATTCGATATAGGCGTAGTTTGTCATCGTTCCTTGCGGAGCGGTCGCCTCGATCTGTGCCTCATAACTAATAGGTACGATATCTTCATTGGTCGTTTTTGTACCTAAGTTCCAAATTAAAACTTGGTTATCATCGGTACAAGTCACGCTAGAGTCATTGATATCACTACAAGTTCCAATCGTCGGCTCAGGAGCATTTTGAGCACTCGAAGGGACATAGTGGAGTCCAACCGGCAACATATCCTTAATAACAACTGTTGACTGCTGTTTGGTTCCAGTATCATTCGTGTAAGATGGATTTAGCGTAAAGATCGCTTTTTGACCCGGTTCAAAATTGTTTTTGTTCACACTCTTTTCGATTCGAACTTTACCGCCGGAGTAGGTGACACGATCACCTGCCCATCCTTCTACAGGATTTGGATATTCGTGAGGGATATAACTGGTTTGATACCAATCTTTAAAATAGTCGTCATCTTTGACTGTTGCATAGTTGACAATCTCATCACCGTTTTGTAGCGGTTGTCCGTCAAGTGTTTTGGCTCGAACTTTGTGATTGAGCCAGGCATAGATGCTTTGTCCGGAATCTAAAACTTTTCCGGGCTTCAGTTTGATTCTAACCTTTGTAACAGTACCTAATCCGTGCTGTTTCGCCTCTTCGAGAGAACTATACCAGACAACGCCACTATCACTACACTCTTTGACAATATCTGTTGCGTGATTGACATTGAGATCACCCCCTTTTGAGGGAAGCCAACTATCATTGACATAAGTTGAGGCATACTCAAACTCTAAATCATTAAAATCCAATCCACCGCCGGTATAGACATCAAATGCACCGCTTCTATGGTAGTGTTCACTCCCTGCAGGAACATTAATCACTTCTAAGCGATTGGCATCGAACACATCACAGATGATACTGTTGTGAAAAGGAATACCGCCATCATTGGTATAACTTAAACGGCTGGCAAAAACGGCACCGGCACTTAGTAATCCGTCACCGGTTCTATATCCGGCTGAACCACCTTCTTGATATCTCCAGACACCGTGCTCTTCCGCATATCCTTTGCTGAAACCACCTTTTGCATAGTAGAGCGTTAGAGAGTAGCTGTTATCCTTTTCGCTCTCAGTTAAGGAACCGAAGTTAGAGTTACCAGATGGAGCAGTGGGATCGAAATCTATCAATTTATTTGTAGTTTTAAGTTGCCCGTCGTCATCTGTATCTGATTGATGGTCATTCCCATCTTTTACATCTTGCAATGGGACAAAGACTCTAATCGAACCGATTGTCGCGATGGCTCGATTGACAGGCAGTTTTCGTCCGACTTGATCATACCTTGGGATATGGTTCAGTGTGGCATCTACATGCTCTAACTTGATATCGATCAAAGAGCCGTTTTGATTACAGGTAATCTTTTGTACCCCTTTAGGTGTTGCAATTGATCGCTCCGGATGATCTGCATTATAATATGGATATGGGTCATTACTATTTGCGCCGTAATCAACCAAACAATCATAGAGTTTCGCATTTGGCGATACATCACTTAAATCATCTTTGAATGTAAAGGTCGCATCTGCCCCCATCGATTCAGAACCTAAATAAGCAGGTGCATCATCAGTTTCCCCATTCACTTCATCTACTTCTACATAGTATTTGTAGTAGATCAAAAATCCTTTTTGACCATTAAACTCAAAACCTGATTTATGCCAATATCTTGACTTTTGTAGATTCCATCTCGGTGCCGCGGTTACGGTGAGAGAGACTCCAGCGTTATCGCTTTGTGTCGTAGCATTGGGTGCAGATATTTCAAAAGAAATGTCTCCCGGTTGTGCTCCGTTTGCATTGGAACCCAAAACTCTTACGGCAAAAGTGAGATCTTCTGCCACTGTTCCGACATTGTTCTTATCAAAGTCCTTGCGTACACAAACAATGCTTCGTCGATCATCACTCAATGAGGAGAGAGAAGCATCACAGCTCCCAGGAAGATCGCTCCACTCATACCCTTGCGGAAGGGTACTTTTAAGTGTGACGGTATCTTCGTTGGCATCGGGATCACCGTTCCAACTCCATGCGGCAACCACCTCAAAGAGATCATTGGTACGAACCAGCAGATCACCGCTGTAAGTGTCATCCGAACCGTCATTTGGCGTGCCGTTATCACTCCAGCCGGGATCATTGGCAAAGTCACACCCTGCTGTGGGATTGTTTTGACACACCTGGCGACCGTTAATCTTGTCGCTTGTGGTATTGAGCCTACCGGCGATACCTCCGGTTTTCCCATACTTTGTAATGATCTTGATATTTGCCGCGTTAAGCGATAATGCAAAGAGAAAAAAGATCAGTAATACTCTAATGAATTTCAACAAACATAGCTCCTTCGTATAAAATTATTAAAGTAAAATCGGGAAAAAAAATAAAATATTTAGTAAAAGTAAAGATAAATGGATTTTTTTAAATAAACACTCTCAGCAATAGCGCTACAATGGTTGCAGAAGGCTATTCGTTTTCTTGCATATCCGTTTGGGTATCATTATCGTCCATTCTACTCTGACTTGAGAGTTGATCGATGACATTGATACGATAGCGGATACGCTCCAATTCTCTCTGAAGCGCTGCCTGTTCCTCTAGCAGTGCGGTATATTTATGGTACATATCGTTGATGTTGCGTGAAAGGTAGTAGATTTGATTGCTGATATAGATTTTGGGCATCAAAATCGCCAACAATAAAAAAATCATGAGATAGAGATAGAGAAGATTGCGAAAAGAGATATTCTTCACACGCTTGCGCTCTTTGGCATACTCCTCTAAAAGCGTCTCTTTTTCACTCCTATCTAAATCGAAAGAGTCGGAGCTTGGCGCTTCTGCTTCGGGGGTTTCGGGCAATCTCTTCTCCTTGTGCGATGATCGGCTTTTTTGTCACAATTTCACCCAATGCATGATCGCCACCACACAGACATCGTGGCGCTTGTGGGGGACATATACACCCTTTAGACCACTCTTGAAATCGCTTTTTGACGATTCGATCTTCGAGTGAGTGAAAAGAGATTATACCCACCAATGCTTTAGAGGGATGTAAAGATGCCACCGCCTCTAAAAGTCGGTGAAGCTCCCCGAGTTCATCATTGACTTCGATCCGTATCGCTTGAAATGCCAAGGTAGCCGGATGAATCTTTTTGGCATGAAAATGTTTGGCGATCAAATCGCTGAGTGTCTTAGCACTCTCAAATGGACGATTGGAGACAATGAGATCCGCCATCTTTCGATACTCCCTCACCTCACCATACTCTCTCAAAATTCTCTCGAGATCTTGTTGAGAATAGTGATTGACCACTTGATAGGCATCCAGTTTTTCCTGCGGATTCATCCGCATATCTAAGCGATCCGAATCAAATGAAAACCCCCTCTCCCCACTGTCGATCTGCAATGAAGAGATACCAATATCCGCCAATAGTCCGCTGATCTTCTCTTCTCGCAGTTGCGGTACGACATCCGAGAAGCGCCCTCGTTTGAAACGCACCCGATCGCCAAAAGGTGCCAGTCGTTTTTGCGCAAAATCGATCGCTTGGGGGTCTTGGTCAATTCCGATGAGATGAAGCCGTGGATGTTGACTCAAGATCGCTTCGCTGTGACCGCCGAAACCCAAAGTACAATCAACAAAGAGACCCTCGTTCACCCCATTAAACGCACGCTTCACTTCCTCTAACAATACCGGTATATGGGGACTTTTCAATGCCTTCTCCTTTTAGAGGTGCCCTTTTGGGCAGGATTATAACAAATTTAAGTTACAATTCTCTCTATGGAAGCACATATCAAAAAAGAGCTCGAAGCGGTCTCCTCGTCGATGTTTACCAAAAATTTTTTCGGTATTTTTCACGGTTCGATCTCCGCCAAGCTTGAAGATAACGCCTTTATCATCAACTCAAAAGAGGCGATCTTTGATAAACTCAAAGATGATGATTTTATCACCCTCTATTGTAAGAAAGATTATCGCTGGAAGAGCGCAAGTCTCGATGCCGAGATTCATCTCAAAATCTATCAAAATATCTCCGAAGCCAAGTATATTACCTATACTATGCCTCCATTTATTACCGCCTATACACTTCGGCATGATAGTATTCGCCCGCAAGACTACTTTGGCGATCGCATGATTGGAAAGCTTGAAGTCTATGATCCTAAAAATTTTGAGACATGGTACCCTCGTGCATCCGATGAGATCTATCGTCATATGCTCAACACCCAAACCGATATGATGCTCATTCGTGGCTATGGACTCTACTCCTACAGTCGTGATCTCAACCAACTCATTAAAACAATCGCTATTTTGGAGAATAGTTGCCGACTTTTATACTATGCAGACAGATCGGATACCCCTCGCGATTTCTCTTTATCTTAAGGATACCTCTAAAAAATCTTAATAAATATTTAATTTATATATATTATTAAATTCAAAAAGTATTGTTTTAGAAATATTTATAGAATTTTTATAAAGTTATTCAATATAATGGTTATTAAATTCGAATAAATTTAAGAATGGATCAGCAAATAGAAAATGATTAATTGGATGCAACACAATCGGAAATACCTTGTCGTGACACTTTGGGTCAGCGCCATCGCCTTTATCGGCTCTGGAGCAGTAGGATGGGGTGCGTATAAATATGGCGGTGCAGGCGCAGATAGCGTCGCAAAAGTGGGAAATATCGCAATCAGCAATAGCGATCTTCGTATCACAACCAACCAAATCTTCCAGTACTACAACTCCATTTTTCAGGGAAGATTTACCAAAGAGCAGGCACAGAAAATGCACCTTCAGGAGCAGGCACTCGGCAAATTGGTCAATGAAGCGCTCCTGCTCAACTATGCCGATGAGCTTGGCATTACCGCACTTAAAGAGGACATCATCAAAGAGTATGCCTCCATCAAAGCCTTTCAAGTGGACGGTCACTTTAGTAAAAGTCGCCTTGAACAGATTTTGCGTGCACAAGGTATGAGTAAAAAAGAGTTTGAAAATCAAATCAAAAAGAGTATCAAACTCAAAAAACTTGAAAACGCACTCAAACTTCCTCCTACTTCACTAGAGGAGGAGTCACTCTTCGCCGGTAAATCGCTCGAAGATCATCTCATTATCAAAAAGCTCCCCTCTCAGTTGGATAAAATAAATCCCAAAGAAGCGGATATCAAAGCCTACTGGCAACAACACAAAGCTGACTACAAAAGCCCCAAAAGCTACACAGTCAATATCGTTGAAATCCCCGATAGTGTTGTGAAACTAAACGAAGAGGAGTTGCACGACTTTTATAATAAACACAAATATCAGTACAAAGATGCGAAAGGAAAGATAAAAAGCTTCGAAGATGCCAAAGCGGATCTCACCAAAGCGCTTGCCCACCAAAAAGCGAAAAAAGAGGCTCTCAAACGCTATTTGGATCTTAAAAAAGGAAAGATCAAAGCAGAGAAAACAGTAACCGTTGCAGAGAATAATCGAACAATCAACATTCAAGCACTCTCCCAACTCAAATCGGGTGATTATCTCAAAGCCGTCGAAAAAGAGGGAGGGTGGATCAGTGGAAAGCTTATCTCTATCAATCCTCCTGCACCACTCTCATTTGAAAAAGCAAAAGATCTAGCCAAAAGAGATTTGGCACAGAAGTTAGACAAAAAAGAGCTCACAACCCAGGCACAAGTACTTGTCAAAAAAGGCTTCAAAGATGGTAAAGATCTTGGTTTTGTTTCACTCGGAGATGCCAAAAAAATCACGGCACTTACCCCATCCCAAAGCGCAAGGCTTCTTCAAACAGTCTTTCAGAAAGCAGATAAGAGTGGCTATATTATGAGTCATGAAGGAGCTGTTGTCTATCAAGTCAAAGAGCAGAAACTATTTGACCGGGATCGTTTCAAAGGTGAGGAGAGCAAGCTCAAAACAAATATTCAATCACTCAAAAAAGATGCCATTATGCAAGGGTTGATTGAGAAACTTAAAAAGCGGTATGAGATCAAGCAACTGGTTACATTTAAAAATCAAAAAGAAGGATAGAAGAGATGATTGTCTTAAGCGTTGATATCGGCTCAACCAAAGTGTGTGCGATCATTGCACAGACTGACGAAGGGAATGTCAAAATATTAGGAGCAGGCATTGCTAAATCCCAAGGAATCAAAAAGGGAATTATTACCAATATTGAACTAGCCTCTCGTTCTATTAAACATGCTATCAATGATGCAAAACGGGTTGCGGGTACCCACTATGATCGCGTTATCGTCTCTATCTCAGGTGCTTATACCAAAAGTGTTGATAGTTACGGTGTCGTCAATGTGCCCAACAAAGAGATAGGGGTCAAAGAGATCAATCGCGTGCTTCAAATGGCGGATCACAATGCCAATATTCCCAATGAGTATGATAAGCTCCATGTTCTTCCCTACAATTTTCGCGTAGATGATCACACCAATATCGATGATCCGCTCGGCATGAACGGATCACGCCTTGAGGTACAGGTTCATATCATTACTGTGTTAAAATCGAGTCTCAACAACCTCAAAAAGGCAGTCAAATCCGCTTCAGTTGAAATTGACAATATTGTTCTCAATGGTTATGCCTCCAGTATTGCCGTACTCAATGAGGATGAGAAGGAGTTGGGTGTTGCCGTCGTTGATCTCGGTGGTGCAACTTCAAATATTGTCATACATTTAGGAAATTCTATCCGTTATAATGACTTTTTGGGTGTAGGAAGCAATAATGTCACCAATGACCTATCTATGGCACTTCACACGCCAATCGCTGCTGCAGAACGCGTTAAGATAGACTATGGAAGCTTAAAATCAAACTCTAACGACACCATTGAGCTTCCTACAATTGGAGATGAATCAAGTAGTAATGATGTCTCCCTCGAAATCATCACAAATGTCATCTACGCAAGGGTTGAAGAGACCTTGATGATCATCGCAAAATCGATCGAAGATAGTGGTTTTTCCGACCAGCTGGGAGCAGGAATCGTACTCACCGGCGGTCTAACCAAATTGGACGGAATTAAAGAGTTAGCACAAGCTATTTTTAACAATATTCCAGTAAGATTAGCCAAGCCAAATGAGAGGGATATTGAGGGTATGTTTGATACACTTAAAAGTCCTGAATTTGCAACCTCGATTGGATTGGTTCTCTATGGTGCCGGTAAGTTTACCCCCTATGAGATGGATTCTGGTCGACGCCTTCGCTACAAAGATGAAGCGATTGAGATTAAGCCGAGAATCAATCCTGAACTTGAGGATGAAGCATATGATACGATAGTAAATGAAAAGCTTGATTCTCGAGAGGAAGATGTAGATTTCGAGTTTGACGAACTTGTCGAGAGAGATGCAAACGAAAGTGGTTTGAAACGACTGTGGAATAAAATTTCACAGCTTTTTTAGGATATAATTAAAATATTTTCAATATTTAACTGAGGAGAGAGAAAACAATGTCTAGTTCACAAGCACCTGTAATCGGAGCAAAAATCAAAGTTATTGGTGTCGGCGGTGGCGGCGGAAATATGGTTAACCATATGATCAACCAAGGCGTAGATGGTATTGAATTGATTGTCGCCAATACAGATGCGCAAGCACTCAATGCTTCATTGGCAGAAACCAAGATACAATTAGGTGAACGAAAAACGCGTGGTCTTGGTGCCGGTATGAAACCGGAAGTGGGGAAAAATGCCGCACTTGAAAGTTTTGAAGATCTCAAAGAATCACTCAATGGTGCAGACATTGTCTTTATCGCGACCGGTATGGGAGGCGGTACAGGAACCGGTGCGGCTCCAGTTGTAGCCCAAGCGGCAAAAGAGGTGGAAGCCCTCACGGTTTCTGTTGTCACTAAGCCTTTCTCTTTTGAGGGTAGAAAAAGAATGAATCTCGCACTTGAGGGTATCAATGAACTCAAAGGTGAAAGTGACTCTATCGTAGTCATACCAAACGACAAACTTCTCTCCATTGTCGATAAAAATCTTGGTATCAAAGAGAGCTTCAAGCTTGTGGATGACATATTGTCTCGTGCGGTAGGTGGAATGAGTGCTGTTGTACTCTCTCACGGTGACAATGACATTAACCTTGACTTTGCCGATGTGCAAACTGTTATGGGTCATAAAGGTATGGCAATCCTCGGTGTCGGTGAAGCAACCGGCGATGACGCTGCGATTGAAGCTGTACGAAATGCTATTGAATCGCCACTTCTTGATAATCTCTCTATCAACGGTGCTATGGGTGTATTGGTTCACTTCCATATCCATCCAAACTTCCCATTGACACAAATTCAAGCTGCTATGGAAGTTATCTATGACAGTGCAGATCCTGATGCGGATGTTATTTTCGGTACTACAACTAATGAGAAATTTGCTGAAAATGAGGTAAAAATCACCATTGTCGCAACGGGGTTTAAAAGTCAATCTGATGAGTTACCGTCACCCGTCAATACAACCGATCTTCCTGAGATACAAGAAGTAGCAAAGGAGGAAGCACCGGTAGCGAAAAAGAGAATTAAAATTAGCGGTGGTGGAGACTATTTGGATACGACTGATCTCGACTATCCTACCTTCTTACGAAATCAAATGGACTAGTTGTACTCTATCACGCTCTGGATAGCATCTATCCGGAGTCTAAACAGGTGAGGAGTCAGAGTGATCTTTTGCCTCGACAATTTCCTCTAAGAGTGAAAGCGCTTTTTTACTATCTTTTTTAACACCTCTTCCCTCTCGATACATCAATGCCAAATGATATTTGGCAATTATCTGTCCCTCATTTGCCGCTTTTTGATACAAAATTGCCGCTCTCTCAAAATTGACATCCACTTTAATGCCGTTTTCATACATAAATCCTAGAAGATATAGAGCCTTAGGATCTCCCTGATTTGCGGCTCTTGAGATCCAAAAGAAGGCTTGATCCCTATCTTGCTTCACACCGATTCCATCGAGGTACATCTCACCCAATAGGGCTTGTGCATCCACATTGCCACTCTTTGCTAATGCAAAAAGATGACTCTCCTGCTTCTTTAATCGCTGCTTCTCCACTATTCCAAGAGAACCTGCCTCTAGTAAAACTGCACCCAACACTAAACTCATAATCATTTTTTTCATGACGATACACTCCTATTCGTTGACGAGGTGATAAAAGAAGTATCGTCAAAAGTAAGATTTGTTTAGCTTAAATAGATATTTATGACTATACTAGAGATAAAAGCAGATAATTACTTACTTTTTTACTCAATCAATAAAGCGTTTGGTGATTTCATCATAGGCATCAATCCTCCTATCTCGCAAAAATGGCCAAATACGACGATAACGACGACTCAACCCAAGATCAATATCAACAATTCCTAAGCTCTCCTGCCCATTGGCACGATAGATAAGCGTTCCACCACTATCGGCAACAAAACTATTGCCCCAAAAAGCAATCCCCTCAAGCACACCGCTTGCATCTCGTTCAAATCCGACACGATTGATACTCACCACAGGAATCCCATTAGCTACGGCATGTGATTGTTGTATCGTTACCCAACTCTCTAACTCTCTCACCTTCTCCTCATCCACCTCATCCGGGAACCACCCGATTGCCGTTGGATAAATAAGCAGTTCGGCACCTTTAAGTGCCATCAATCGTGCCGCTTCCGGAAACCACTGATCCCAACAGATCAAAACACCCAACTTGCCCACAGATGTCTCAATCGGCTCAAATCCTATATCTCCGGGCGTAAAGTAAAACTTCTCATAAAAACCGGGATCATCGGGAATATGCATCTTGCGGTATCGCCCCGCTTCACTCCCATCTGTTTCAAAGACAACGGCACTATTGTGGTATAACCCCTCCGTTCGCTTCTCAAAAAGCGAAGCAACCAACACCACTTCCAACCGCCTTGCCAACTCCCCATAGTAGCGACAATCCTCCTCAAACTCCTCTGCCAAATCAAAACTCTCTACCGACTCATTAATACAAAAATAGTGACTATCGTGCAACTCCGAGAAGCAGATCAATTCTGCACCCTGCTCTTTTGCCTCTTTGGCTTTTTGCGCTAAATGTTCACGCATCATCTCTTTGGAACCTTGATAAGCTGACTGCACCAACGCTACTCTCATAATAGTGTCTCCTCCAGTGCCCGATAGATACTCAGTGCCTGTTTATGCGCCTTGACATCGTGCACACGCACAATCGACGCACCGTTTTCAATCGCCTTGAGATGAATGGCAAGTGTCGCAGGCAGACGCTCCTCTAGCGGTGTAGGTAGTATGGCATCGATCATGCTTTTGCGACTTGCTCCCACCAACAACTCTCTGCCAAAACGACTAAAATGTTCCAAATGCTTCAGAAGGGCTAAATTATCTTCGAGTCGCTTACCAAAACCGATCCCCACATCTAAGATGATCTTATCAATCCCAAAATCGTGCGCCTTATCTATACGCTCTTTAAAAAATGCTGTCACCTCACTCATCACATCCTCATAAGAGGGATTGTTCTGCATCGTCGCCGGATCACCTTGCATATGCATAATGACAACTCCCGCACTATAACGACCGCAAAGTTTCGCAACCTCATCACTGCGCAACCCGGTAATATCATTGATGAGCGTAAAACCCCTATCTAGCGCATACGCGATCACCCTTGGGGCGTAACTATCGAGACTAAAACGAGCCGACTCATAAAGCTTTTGACAGTCGATGAGATCGACAATATCTCTCAAACGAGAAAACTCCTCCTCCTCGCTCACACCATGCGAACCTGGTCTGGAAGAAACAGCTCCGATATCGATAATCTCTGCCCCCTCCTCTATCATTTCTTCTATTCTGATTTGCGCCTCTTTTGCATCAAATCGACTTTTGGCATAAAAGCTATCGGCATTGGCATTTAAGATACCCATAATTTTTGGCTCATACCTTTGGGATTTAACAAAGCATCCCAACACCTCTGCCACCTTTTTGAGTCCAAAGGGTTGTGAAAGCTCCTTTTTACTCAAAATCTCAACCTGCTTACTATTGGCAATCAAAAGGGCATCGACATAGGGTTCTTTGCACAAAATCGTATCTCTCTCTACTGCAAGTTCCGCGCCGATCGAGAGGGCATCTTGCTTTAAAATATTGGCAGCGGGTGTACGAAGATTACTTAAATAAAAGAGGTGTAAATCCATCTTTTTTTTCATAATCGCTGATCCCTCTTTAGTCACACCGATTCTCTCTAAAAGTGCATTTTTATCCGTATCGTTGGCAATTTTGACAATTCTCATGCTCTCATCCTTGCATGATAGAGGATCAGCAAGAGATTGAGCAAAAGAGTCTGCGAACGGGCATTGAGCTGCGCTAAGTGAAAGGCATGTGAAAACTGCTTCAACTCTCGCTCATTGAGTGAAATCTTTGCATCAAACAGTGCGCGATCCAGTAGTGCTTCAATCATCTGTGAGAGTTCACCCTTGCCAAGTCTCGCATGTTTCTTGACAAACGAAAAGATATCTTCAAGCTCTAAGTGTTGGAGGTCGAGTTCGATCGGTGGCTTCTGCTTTTTGGATGCAATTCTCTCTAGCGGTATGCGTGAGAGGATCGTCGCAAGTAGTGCTGTTTTTGTCGGAGCAATCACGATAAAAACAATATTTCGCGGTGGCTCTTCCAGTAGTTTCAAAAGTGCATTTTGCGCCTCATTGCGATAGCGTTGTGCGGCAATGACTATCACCTTTTGACGAGATTCGGCAATATACGCTTCTTGTGTCACTCCTTTGGCATCGTCAATCTTAAACTCTTCACATTCAAAGAGCTTCAGATAAGCTCCTTCCATTTTCTCCCTAACACGAGAGATCGCAATTTCAATATCGGGACAGAGTATGATTTTTGACTGCATCACAATGCCCCCTGAAGGTCAACCTCGCCAAAGAGTGCGACATCGATACTCTCATCATAAAGACGCACCAATTGCACCAATTTTGTATCTAAAAAGTGATCTTTGCTACTCAATGAAAGAGCATGCGAATTTCGCTCATCTAAGAGCCACAAAAGCGAATCATTCCGATCTTTGGCGATATCGGCACGCAGATCACTCCCTAGACCGATGTAGAAAAAGTTGTAACCGTTAGGAAAAAGCAGTGCTAACATATCATTGAGTAGAGCAATTTTTTGGGAAGAGTTGAGCGTATCAATATGCGGGAAGATCGCATCGAGTTTGATAATAGGAAGTAAGGGGCGATCAAAGGAAGCGCGATTGAGTTGTTTTATCATATAACTCCCCAACCACTCCCGATCGCTGTCGGTAATAATCAAAGTCGTCTGCGCGTCAATCAACCGCTCCAATGAAGCCGATACGATCGGCAACCACTCAAAGCGCCTCTCCTCCATCCACCCTAACTGTGTATCTTCTCGTATCTTTTTGAGTGTCCAAGAGGAGAAATCTTGCATCTATCGATCCAGCTCATACGCCTCATGTAGGGCTCTGACCGCCAATTCGCTATACTTCTCATTGACCACCATCGAAATCTTAATTTCACTCGTACTGATCATCTCAATGTTGATATTCTCCTTTGCCAACGCTTCAAAGGCTCTGCTTGCCACACCACTGTGCGACTTCATTCCCACACCCACAATCGAAACTTTCGCAATATCACGATCAAACTCCAAATTTTCCGCCGGTTTCATCTTGAGCATCATCTCTTTGGCTGATTCGAGTTCATTTTCCGGTACGGTAAAGCCGAGATTGGTCGCACCGTCCTCTCCGACATTTTGTATGATCATATCCACATTGATCCCCGCCTCGGCTAAATTGCTAAAAATCTCAGCGGCAATCCCCGGTTTATCGACCACACCCCGTAGGGTAATTCGTGCCTGATTTTTATCAAGAGCTACACCGCTGACAATCGGTTTTTCCATAATATTCTCTTCCTTTGTAATGAGTGTTCCCTCGTTTTCATTGAACGAGCTTCGGGTAACTAGATTAACATTGAGCTTTTTTGCCAACTCTACTGAGCGATTTTGCAACACTTTCGCCCCCAATGAGGCAAACTCCAACATCTCATCATACGAAATCTTATCGATCTTTTTCGCTTTCGGCTCGATACGGGGATCGGTCGTATAGACACCGTCCACATCAGTATAAATTTCACACAGATCGGCTTGCAGTGCACCGGCAAGTGCCACAGCACTCAAATCGCTACCACCTCGCCCAAGAGTCGTCACATCCCCCTCTCTGTTAATCCCCTGAAATCCTGCCACAATAACAATCTTTCCCGATTGCAGATGCTTTTCCAACGAATCTGTATCGATATGCTCAATGCGCGCACTTGTGTGCATACTATCTGTCACAATACCTGACTGCCGACCTGTCAAGGCTATCGCCTCAAGTCCCATCTCATTGAGCGCGATAGAGAGAAGTGCAGAGGTGATCCGCTCTCCTGAACTCAACAACAAATCCATCTCTCTTTTACTCGGCATCGATGAGAAATGTTGCGCATATCCTATCAATTTATTGGTCTCTCCGCTCATCGCAGATACCACCACAACCAGCTGATTTCCCTCTTTTGCACTCTTAGCCACGCGTTTGGCGACATTCTCGATACGCTCTAAGTCACCGACACTTGTTCCCCCATACTTTTGTACAATCCTCATTTAGAGATATCCCTCTTTCTTAAAATATTGCAACACTTTCCTATAGATCGGTCGCTTAATAGGAGAGATCGCTTGAAGCGTCTCCTCATATGTTAAAAATTTATAGTCGGTAAATTCCGGTATTTGTGTCTTTAACTGAATTTTTGCAGTCGGCTTCAATTTGACCAAAAAATATTTCTGCGTTTGACCGTCATAGGGATACTTTTTTTGAGCATGTTTATTTAAGAACTCATAGCTAATCCACTCCGGATACTCCGCGATGATACTCACCTCATCCGTTCCTATTTCCTCTTTGAGCTCCCGGAAAAGCGCCTCTTCCGGATCTTCACCTTCGTCAATACCCCCTTGAGGAAATTGCCACGCATCTTCTCTGATGTCGATACGATTTGCAACAAGGATCTCGCTAGCCACGGGGTATTTGGAGGAGAGAATCACAGCGGCGACATTCGGACGATATTTAAGCTTTCTAGACATTCGCCTTACTCCTCATATATTTACGATATACTATCTAAAAAAGTTTTAAAAGTCTAAGATGTTACTCTACCTACATATCCCTTTTTGTGACAGTAAATGCCACTATTGCGCCTTCAACTCCTACACTCATCTACACGCTTTAATCCATGACTACATGAAAGCGATTTGCCGGCAATTTGAGAGAGAAATTGAACGATTTGAATTGCGTGAAGGAATCTTTGAGACACTCTTTATAGGCGGGGGCACACCCTCCTGTGTCGCGCCGTCACTTTATGATGATTTTTTTGCTCAGATCAAGCCCTTTCTCTCTAAGGATGCAGAGATCACGACCGAAGCCAACCCCAACTCTGCCTCACCCAAATGGCTAGAGGGGATGCGTGAGAGAGGTGTCAATCGCATCAGTTTCGGTGTCCAAAGTTTTGATGAAAAAAAGTTGCGTTTTTTAAACCGCGCACATACCCCTCTCCAGGCAGAAGAGGCGCTCAAAAACGCCTCCAAGATAGGCTTTGAAAATCTCTCTCTCGATCTCATCTACGGCACATTGGAAGATAGCCGATCTCTACTTAAGCACGATCTCGATCAAGCTTTTGAACTTCCGATCTCACATCTAAGTGCCTATCATCTCACCATCGAAGAGAATACCCCCTTTTACACCACCCCTCAAGTACGCACAGAAGATGATGACCTTGCCTATTGGTTTGTAGATCAAATTATCCAAAGAGGTTTACCCCAATATGAAATCTCCAACTTCTCACACACCCCCTCTTTGCACAATATGGGCTATTGGAAATACAAAAACTATCTCGGGATCGGCACAGGTAGCGTGGGCTTTTTGAAAGATAGACGATTCTACACTCATCACGATCCCGCTACCTATATCAGTAATCCGATCTTTAGAAAAGAGGAGCTTCTTACTACGCAACATATCAAAGAGGAGAAGATACTGCTTGGGCTTCGCTCCTTAGTCGGATTTGATTTCTCTCTACTCAATACTCAGGAGAAAGAGCGCGTTCAAACACTCATCGATACGAAAAAACTCTACATTCTCAACGGTCGCATCCATAATCCCAACTTTTTTCTCGCAGATGAGATCGCACTTTATATCATTTTATGATAGAATAGTGTTCTACCTATTCAAAATAAGGATATCGATGTGTTTGGAATGAGTTTGGGAGAGATATTGGTCATTGCGATCATTGCTATTCTCTTTATTGGACCCGATAAATTGCCTGAAACGATGGTGAAAATTGCTAAATTTTTCAAAAGCTTCAAACAAACTGTTCATGAAACAAAAGAGAGTATTGAAAAAGAGATGCATCTGAGTGAACTCAAAGAGGAGGCACTCTCCTATCGCAAGGAGCTTGATGATGCCGTCAATAGCTATAAACTCGACAGTGATATCAATATCGTCAATGACATCAAACAGGAGCTCATTGAGGTAGATAAGGATCTACGCGATATCCGTTTTGACCCGATCGAGGAGAGTTCATCAGATCTCGTTCCCAAAAAAAAGAAAAAAAAGAAAAAGAAAAAAAAGAGCAAAAAAGAGAACCCTTCAATAGGAGAAGAGGATGTTTGAAGAACTGA
This sequence comes from Campylobacterales bacterium, assembly GCA_027023405.1. GTDB lineage: Bacteria > Campylobacterota > Campylobacteria > Campylobacterales > QNZT01 > QNZU01. The sequence continues at coordinate 2,782 of JALVVN010000031.1, read as the reverse complement.
AACCACATCTCACGGAGCTTCGTAAGCGCCTAGCCATCAGCGTTGCAGCGGTGATTATCCTCTTTTTTGTGATGTTTACCTTTTGGCAGCCGATCTTAGACTGGATGATCTTACCGCTCAAACAGGTCTTGCCGGATGGTAGCAAGGTGATCTTTACCAAAGTTCAAGAGCCTTTTTTTACAGCGCTCAAAGTCTCATTTTTTACGGGATTTTTGGCGGCGCTCCCGATTATCTTTTGGCAAATCTGGCTCTTTATCGCACCGGGACTCTATGAAAATGAGAAAAAGATGGTTCTCCCTTTTACGATTGGTGCAACGGTTATGTTCCTAATTGGAGCTGCCTTTTGCTACTTTGTCGTAATCCCTTTTGGATTTGATTTTCTCATCAACTTTGGTTCCCAACTCTTCACTGCACTCCCAAGCATCGGAGAGTATGTCAGCTTTTTTACCAAGTTGTTGCTAGGATTTGGATTGGCATTTGAGATGCCGGTCTTTACCTTTTTATTGGCAACAATGGGGCTTGTGACAGATCAAACACTCAAAGATTTTTTCAAATATGCACTCGTCGTCATTTTCCTCATCTCAGCAATACTCACTCCACCGGATGTTTTAACACAATTTTTGATGGCTGGACCGATGATCCTACTCTACGGACTCTCGATCCTTATCGCCAAAAGTGTCAATCCGGAGAAAAATATACCAAGCGATGAAACATCCGAGGAGTCCGAAAACGGTGAGTGATCGCGATCCCCTACTCCTTAGCTCCTACGACTACTATTTGCCGCAGGAGCAGATCGCAACCTATCCTGCTTCCCCCAAGGATAGTGCACGACTGCTCATATATGATCGCAAAAGCGATACTATCACGCATGCTCACATCAGCGATCTACTCACTCATCTACCGCCGGAGTGTGCCGTCATCCTCAACAATACAAAAGTCATCAAAGCCCGACTCTTCGGCAACAAAGAGAGCGGTGCGAAAATAGAGCTTCTACTCAATAGCCCCCTTGATGATGATCGCTTTAGCGTCTATATTCGCGGTCGTGTCAAACCCCATACACTCCTTCTGTTTGAACACGATCTGCGTGCAAAAATACTCTCACTCGAGAGTGACGGCACGCGCATCGTCCAATTTAGTCAAAATGATAAAATCTTAAATTTTGAGCAACTCATCGATCTCCTTGAGACAATCGGACATACACCGCTACCCCCCTATATCAAACGCCAAGACACTGCCGAAGATGCAACACTCTATCAACCCCTCTTTGCCAAACACAGAGGGGCTGTCGCAGCTCCGACCGCCTCACTGCACTTTACTCCCGAACTCTTTGAAGCGCTTCAAGCCAGACACGACACACACTACATCACGCTCCATGTCGGCGCCGGTACTTTCAAACCGGTTGAAGTCGAAGATATTAAGGCACACCAAATGCACCGGGAGTTTTACGAAATCTCACCCTCCGCAAAAACACTCATCGAAGGTGAGACGCCGATCTTGGCAGTAGGTACCACCGTCACACGCACGATCGAGTACTATGTCCGAACGCACCAAAGCGCAGGTGCGTGTGATCTCTTTTTGCACCCCCACAATCCACCCCAAAGAGTCAATCACCTCCTTACCAACTTTCACCTCCCCAAATCGACTCTCTTGATGCTCGTCGCCTCCTTTATAGGACTTCAAAAAACACATGAGCTCTATCAAGAGGCGATTGACAACGGCTATCGATTTTACTCTTATGGGGATGCGATGTTGATACTCTGATATAAAAACTTATTTAGAGAAACTCGTTACCGATTCTCCTTCCTAAGCTTCTTCACCTCCGATAACTTCAACCCCACCTTTTTAGCTATCGTCTCATCATCTAGGATATCAAGCAGGCTGATAGCTATAGCTCTTTGCTCCTCTAGTTTGCCTTGCTCGAAACCTTTTTGAATACCTTTTTCTATAACCCTCTTTATAAAAGGGATCTCTCTCTTTCTCTATTACAAACGGCATACTTAGCTCCTTTTTTGTCTCTGGTGTTATTATAATACCCAGACCCTTTTTTTCTTTTTTACTATTTTCCTTAGGTTTTAAGGTGGCAACTGGCTCTTTTTTTCCTTTTGATCCCGATAACCTTTTTAAAGTATACAAAAAGTTAAAAGTGAAGCTCTGATTCTCATTCTTTCTCACTCTTCCCTTTTTGGTAGAAATAAAACAATATTATACCTATGAGTATTGACACTATAGCTTTTGTATGTGAAATAGTTGTCCATCCTCCATATTTTGACCACACTTTAAAACCTAATAAAGGCATAAAGCCTAAATAAACAATAAATAGAAAACTTCCTATTAATAAACTAAATTTATACATCAATTATTTTACCCTTATTTTTTCTATTACCAATTGAATATTATCAAGTAATTGTTCACTATTTACATAGATATTATACATATTTCCAATATCTGTTGATGGGGGCATACTTGGATTATAGATATCATTCACAATATTTGCTACTTCTGTTAAACCAGCGGAAGTCTCAACCGGATGACTCAACACCACACCCGTTGCTAAAACACCACCACTATAAGCACCTACTCCACCAATACCTGCAGCATGCATCAAAGGAAACTTAGCATACCAAGGTGAATTATTGATTGCTTTAAGTGTTCCTGCACCACCACCTTCAAGCCCTTGAACCACATCTTCTCCAATCTCACCTTTTCTATTCCATAATTTCGTTAAAGATTTTCCGAATTTATGATACCACTCATTAAACATAAACCGAAACGCCCCACTAAA
>JALVVN010000030.1 GCA_027023405.1 Campylobacterales bacterium | reverse complement strand
TTTTCTCGCTGTTGCAACCGGACACAAAGCTGTCGTCTGCCTATCCTATAATTTACTAAAAATATTGAGGGCAACGATGAAAAACATTGAGCTTACAAAGTTTTACAGACGACTACACCGGCTTCAAGTTCGCATCATCCAAGAGGCTATCGGGATAGATAGTGAGCTTCAAAGGCGATTAAACGATAGTGATGATATCTTGGATGATTATGAGTTGGAGATGGAGGTGCAGTTCTGTCTAAAAGAGGATAGCGACAATATCATCGCAGAACCACCCTAATTTACACCCAAACCCATACGATAAGCATGATTTTGGATGATTGATTTACTTTTTAAGAAAAAAGTGCTATAACACATCAATTTTTTCTAATCTAGGGATCATCTATGTTCCAATTTGACACACTGTCAATATTATTTTTATTGTTAATCCTATTGGGTGTCGTACCCAATCTTGTTTATACTTTCGGCTACCTGCCCCATATTCATAGAAAACGCTATTTTTTGATCAACTACTTTGGATTTATCCTCTCGATGATCGGTGTTGTACTAACCAATCATATTTTACTCTTTCTCTTTTTTTGGGAGTTGATGAGCTTGACCTCGTGGCAACTCATACTCACCGAACACTCCAAAGAGAGCCTCAAAGCCGGGAAATTTTACTTCTTTATGACCCATTTCGGCTTTGTGTTTATTCTGCTCTTTTTTCTGATTACATCGAGTGATGAGCTACTTGGCACCTTTGATTCTCTCAAACTGTATGCGCAAGATTTTAAGTATCCTACTCTCCTCTTTTTTCTCATTACCATAGGGTTTTTAAGCAAAGCCGGAGTTGTACCGCTTCATGTATGGCTCCCCTATGCTCACCCCGCTGCCCCTAGTCCAGTGTCGGCGCTGATGAGCGGTGTGATGCTAAAGGTCGCGATCTATGCCTTTTTGCGCTTTCTCTTTATTCTGCCCCATTGGCAACTGGAGTGGGGAATTATCATCCTCTTTCTGGGTGCTATCTCCAGTTTGGTCGGGGTGTTGTACGCATTGAGTGAACACGATATCAAAGCACTGTTGGCAAACCACTCAGTGGAGAATATCGGTATCATCTTGATTGCACTGGGATTGGGGATGATCTTCAAGACACTGCATCTCGAAACGCTGAGTGCCTTTGCCTTTATCGCCGGCGTCTATCACTCCTTTAATCATATGAGTTTCAAATCACTCCTCTTTATGAGTGCCGGCAGTGTACTACACCAAACCTATACCAAAAATATGGAGAAGTACGGAGCTTTGATCAAGTCGATGCCTGTAACAGCATTTCTATTTTTATTGGCAGCTATTTCCATATCGGCACTTCCACCCACAAACGGCTTTTTGAGTGAGTGGATGATCTTTCAGAGTATGCTCAGCTCATCCGGCATTAGCGATATTTCTCTCAAACTCTCCTTTGGATTTACGATCTTTGCCCTCGCTTTGACGGGAGGACTCGCTATCGCCTGTTTTGCCAAGGCGTTTGGGATCACCTTTCTCGGACTCGCCCGAAGCCAAAATGCCAAACACGCCACCGAGGTCAATCTCGCAATGACAATCGGACAACTCTTGATGGGGATCGTTGTCGTAGGATTGATGGCATTCTTCCCGATGATCATCCATGCGATCAACCGCGCACTTCCCGTCACCGATATCTATCATAAAATCTTTCCAAACCACTTTGTAATGCATGCACCTATCGCCAACAACGGCGCGGTTGCACCCCTAATACTCCTCGCCGCCTTGATTGCGATCACTCTCTTGATCTTGAGCGTTTATAAGCTCATCAAACCCCAGATCAAGATCCATCATACTTGGGCGTGTGGTTATGACACCGATGCCTCTACCCAATACTCTGCGACCGGTTTTGCCGGACCGATTCGACGCTTTTTTACTTGGCTCTATGATCCCGATATCCACGCACACAAAGTAACCCTTTTCGGACACAAGACCAAATTTAGCTCCGCACTCTACGAAGTGCATGTCAAACCGCTCTTTGAACGAAGTCTCTATGAAAATACCACCAAACTTTTGAATTTTATCACCTACTATGTCTATAAAATTTCCCACTTTGAAAAGGGGAGATATTCAGCACTCATTTTTAACTTGCTGATCTTTATCCTCTTTAGTATGCGGGTCTTTTATCATCAAGTGACTTGGGGAAGTGTGTTGTTGGAGGTTGTGATTGTCTCCATCTTTGCAAGCATCATCCTTTGGGGAGGGAGAAAATGATATACTATCTCTTACAAATTGTTAGCACACTGTTGATCGCCCCATTTTTAGTAGGACTTATCAAATCGATCAAAATGCTCCTACTCTACAAAAAACCGGTATCCCCTTTTCAACCCTACTACAACTTCTCGAAACTCCTCTTCAAAGAGATTATCTATGCCAAAGAGAGTAGTATCATCTCCAGAATCGCACCGCTACTGATCCTCTCTCCGCTACTCTTGGTGCTCTTTCTACTCCCACCCTTTTTTCACGGCAGTTTTTATATCTCCTTTATGGATGCTTTTACCATTACCGGACTTATTTCACTCTCGACATTTTTCCTGATGCTACTTGGTATGGATAGTGCCAGTGCCTTTGGCGGGTTGGGTAGCAGTCGAGAAGCTTTTATCTCAGCATTGGTAGAACCGGCTATGATTTTGACCATCTTTAGCGTCTCTTTGATGGCACACTCAATCGGAATCAGCAAAGCGGCACTCAATCTTTCCACCTCCTTTCCTATCACTCACTCTGCTAGTTTTGTGTTGGCGGCGATTAGCTTTTTTATCCTGCTCTTGGCGGAAAACGGAAGGATCCCGATCGACAATCCCGAAACACACTTAGAGCTCACAATGGTACATGAAGCGATGATCTTAGATGTCAGCGGAGCTGATTTGGCGCTCATAGAGTTTGCGGGTGCACTCAAATATGCCATCTTTTCGACACTCTTTGTCACCCTTTTTATCCCGCTTGGCGCAAACTTACCCTTTGTATGGTCTTTTGGACTCTTTCTCCTCAAGCTCCTTGTTATTGCCGTCATCGTAGCGCTGATTGAGGTCAATACGGCAAAACTCCGACTCTTTAAAGTTCCGAATCTTCTAGGCATCTCAATCATCTTCGGATTTTTGAGTCTGATCACTTACTACATTTTAGGAGGTGGCGCATGATTGATGTATTGATTGGCTTCTATCTTGCCACACTCATTACCGAACTCTTTACCACACGACTCTATCGGCTCATTGGATGGTATGCGCTTAATTCACTCTTTTTGGGATTGATTGCACTCAAAATGGGGCTAAATTTAGGAGATGATGCGATGATCATCAGCGGTTCCTTGACGATCTTGGTCAAGTTTCTCATTATCCCCTATATTCTCAAAAACATCACATCCAAATTTGACATCCCCAGAAATATCAACCCCAATCTCAAAGTCCACTACTCGACGATCATTGTGCCTATCATCTTGGTCTTTACCTTCTATCTCGTCACACCATTGAGTGACAACTTTACCTACAACGCTAACTATGTAGCGATCTCGATCAGTAGCCTCTTTTTGGCTCTGCTACTCGTCATCGAGCATAAGAATGTAGCGCCCAAGATCATCGGCTTTTTATCGATCGAAAATGCCCTCTTTTTGTTAGCGGTGAGTGCCACAAAGGGGATGCCGATGCTAGTAGAGCTGGGTATTTTTGTTGATGTGATGATGCTCATCGTGGTGGTTAATATTCTTTTCAAGCATCAAGGAGAGTTCTAAATGGAGCTTCTAACGGTCTTTATCCCTTCTATTCTGATTTTTCTACTCAGCTATCTCAAGATCAATCCAAAATTGATGGCGATTATCTCCTCCACGATTATTTTCCCCGCTATCTATCTCTTTTTGCATCCGTTTACCGGTGAGTACTTTATCGTCGATCGACTTAATAGCTTTGTACTACTTATCTCTTCGATCGTGGGTGTGGGTGTGAGTATCAGTATGATCGCCCTTGCTTATCGATTGGAGTTAAGCCACAATGCGATTAAACGCTTTTATCGCTTTTTCGGCATCTTTTGGTTTGGGTTGATTATCTCGATCTTGGCAAACAATATGGGTATATTTTGGATCGGACTAGAGTTTGCCACCCTCTCAACCGTCTATATGATCAAAGTCAAAGCCTCCCTGACCGCCCAAAAAGAGGCGTGGAAATATCTCATCGTCGGGGCGATCTCAATCTCTCTCGTACTCTTTGGAATCATCTTGATCTATGCATCAGCCAAAGAGGTATTGGGTGAAGATGCGATGAATTTCTACGCACTTCTATCCCATGCCCATCAACTCAATCCCTTTTTATTTGAGATTGGATTTACCATCACCGTCACCGGCTTCTTTATCAAGATGGGTTTTTTCCCGATGAATTTATGGCTTGCCGATATTGAAAGAGCGAGTATCTATTCCGTGGCGGCTCTCTTTAGCGGGATTTTGGAGAGTGCAATTATCCTCGGCTTTTTCAGACTCTCTCAAATCGAAATGCTTATCAATCAATCCCATCTCATCACCTTTAGCTATATCTATGCAATCTTCACCCTCTTCATGGTCAGTTTTCTGATCTATCGGGCGAAAGATTTTGTGACCACTTTTGCACTCAGTGGAATTGAGCATATGGTGTTAATTACGATCTTTTGGGTGAGTGGCGGCTATTTTGCAGCACTGTTGCATTTGGCGGCACACGCCTTTTTAAAACCCGCACTCTTTTTGAGTTCATCCCTACTCGAACAACATGGAAAATATCGTTTCAATGGCACTCTACAAGGTTATCGCTCCTCACTCATTCCCCTTTTGATCAGCCTCTTACTTTTGGGGATCATCTCCGTGCCACCCAGCCCAATGTTTTTTAGTGAAATCTTCGGCTTCAAAGCGATGCTCGATGTCGCCAAGGACTCCGACTACTTTTTCTTGATGATCTTTGCAATATTTTTTATCATGCTTTTGCTCTCAATCATCTTTTATAAATTTATCGGCATCTATCAAGAGGCGCTCTATGAGGGAGAGAAAGAGGATCAAAACAAAAAGGTCTATAAGAGTGAAGTGTTGATGTTGCTACTCTTTGTCATCTCACTCCTAGCACTTCTAACACCGCCGGTTTATCACTACATAGAGGGGATCATACAATGAGATTGATTGCCAGATTTGCACAAGAGCTAGAAGCCTCTATTGAGATCATCGATCTCTATGACAAGAAAACGATCAAAACCACACTCCCACTTGATAATATGAAGTGTGAAAGCATCGCCAAAAAATATCCCGCCGCTATTTGGATGGAGCGTAAGATCAGCGATGAGTTTGGTGTGGATTTTATCGATGCCTTTGATACTCGCCCACTTCTTAAGCACGAAAGATTTCCTAAAGATCTCTACCCCATGCGCAAAAACTTTACCAAGCAGGAGATCAATTTTAGCAAGTTTCAACCCTACCCCTATGAAGTGATCGACGGTGATAGCGTCTTTCAGGTAGGTGTCGGACCGATTCATGCCGGGATTATCGAACCGGGGCATTTTCACTTCTCCCAAGCGGGCGAAGAGATACTCCACCTAGAGGTCAAGCACTTCTACAAATACCGCGCGATCGAAAAGATGTGTGAGGGGAAAGATCCGCAAGATATTAGATTTATCATAGAGCGGATCAGTGGCAATGAGAGTATCGCCTATCAAATCGCCTATTTTGATATCTTGGCTCAAAGCGCTCAGATCACCATCCCCGCCTCTCTCAGACAAAAATATGCCACCCTTTTGGAGATGGAGCGTATCCTCCACCATCTCACCGACATCGGGTTTATCGCCAATGATGTCGGATTCTCTTCAGCGTTGGCTTTGGGATCGCGCTTGGTCGAAGAGACACGACGCGTTTTTGGAGAGATTGCAGGGCATCGCTTTGGATTTGGTGCGATCCGTGAGGCGTTGGATATTGATTATGAGATGTTGATCCCTTTTTTAGAGTCACTTCAACAAGAGGTCGCATTTTTTCAAAAATGGATTAGCGATATCCCCTCCGTTTGGGATCGATTTGATACTACCGGAAAGTTGAGTTTGAGTGATGCAGTGAAGTTTGGTGTCGTCGGTGTGGGTGCCAGAGCTAGCGGTGTGAAGATCGACGCACGAGAGAATGATTTTTATCAATCCTTTGGATTTAAATTGCAATCTCGAGAAAAAGGCGAAGTCTCCGATCGCTTTTTGCTCCGCTTTGATGAGATCTATCACGCTATCGAACTCATCAAAGCATTTCGCACCCCAAGCGAAGATCAGATCGAATTTGAAACACAGAGTGACGGTGAGTTTTATAGCTTTGTCGAAAGCTCTATCGGTGAACTGGTGATGTATATGAAGATCAAAGAGGGAGTGGTCGATAGATTGTATATTCGCGATCCCTCTTTTGTCAATTGGCAAGCCTTTCACACCACAATTTACAAAGATATCATCGCCGACTTTCCACTCATCAATAAGAGTTTTGACCTTAGTTATGCAGGATGTGATCTATGATACGATTTTGGAAAAAGAGAGTGACAGACCCGATACAAACCGATCCGGTTTTGGAGCAAAAACGAAAAGTGTTAAAACAGTTAGTCAAGCAAAAATTTGGCGGTAGTCTTGCGATTCGGATGGTCGATAGCGGGAGTTGTAACGCCTGTGAAGCTGAATGCAACGCCCTCTCCAACCCCTACTACAATCTCGAAGCACTCGGCATCTACTTTGTCGCCAGCCCACGACACGCAGATGTGATGCTTTTAAGCGGTGTCGGTACCTTCAATATGTACCACCACGCCAGAGACTGTTTTGAGCAAATCCCCTCACCCAAGTGGGTCATCGCCATCGGAGAGTGCACAAAAGATTTCGGTGTCTTTGAAAAAACCTATGCTATTAAAGGACATGGAGATTTAAAGATAGATCATTTTATCGGTGGATGTCCCCCGACACCCACGCAGATAATCGAGGGATTGATTGCGTTTGCTAAGGGAATTTAGTTTCTGTTATCACCACACCAATGAATACCCAAATCTCGAAATACAAATTCAAAGAATTCTATTTCGAGATTTGGGATAGGAGGAAATTTTGTCAAAATAAAAACTTATGTTAAAATATCGCCTAAAGGGAATATTTAATCAATAGGAGTCTATACATGATAAGAAAAATTCTACGACCACAATATACGAATTTGACGATAGACCTACCAAGTGATTATCTTAATAGAGATATTGAACTGATTATTTTTCCTATTGATCAGCAAAAAGCAAAACAGGATGTGCTCAAAAAAAGCACCAAAAAATCATTAAGGGGTGTATTTCATCAATATGCCGATAAATCAAAAATAGCATTGGAAGAAAATGCTTGGCAAAAACATATCATAGAAAAATTTAAAGAAAATGACAAGAATTGATACAAACTATATTGTTCGATATTTAATCAACGACAATATTGAAATGGCAGATATAGCAGAAGAGATTTTAACTACAAAAGATTTATTATTTCAAATGAAATCTTAATTGATATTTCGAATAGATTATTGGAACTGCTAACTTTTGAAAATATATCAGTATCAAACTTTGAAGTAGTACAGAAAGCATTTGCTATATTTAAATCAAAAAATTTAGATTTTGTTGATTGTCTA
>JALVVN010000029.1 GCA_027023405.1 Campylobacterales bacterium | reverse complement strand
GATCCCCGACTCCTAAATAGTGGTGGGCGATGGGGACATAGTAGGCTTTTTGCTCATCAAAGGCAAAGGAGAATCCGACAATCTTGGCGGTGCGACTCTCGAGTGAAGTGGTTTCGGTATCGAATGCAACGACGCTCTCAGAGGGAATGGTGTCAATGATGTGTTCAAGTGTGTCGTTATCTTGAACCAAAACTGCTTCAAACGCCTCCTTGGGTTTGGGGGAGCTACTTTTGTTGCTCTCATAGGTTGCCCCCGCGCGCTTGAGGATGGCTGTCATATCATAGGAGATGAGTTCATCGGCGATTTTGAGGATGGGATTGGTTTGCGGAAAAGAGAAGGATTGGAGATCATAATCGTCACAGAGATTGTGGTAGAGAGTGGCGAGTTTTTGGCTTAAAAAGGCACTCTCTTTCGATTCGATGAGTAGCTTTTTGGTCCGCTCATTTCCAATCTTGTCAAGGTTTTCATAGATCGCTTCGAGCGTACCGAACTCTTTGAGCAGTTTGGACGCACCCTTGGGACCAATGCCTTTGACACCGGGTATATTATCTGCGCTATCACCGACAATGGCAAGATAATCGACCACTTGACTCGGTTTTACTCCAAATTTCTCAATACATTTCTCTTCATCAATCTCGATCTTCTTCATCGGATCGTAGATGACTACTTTACCGTCATCGATGAGTTGATAAAGATCTTTGTCATGTGAGACGATCCGCACTTTCACACTTTCTTTCTTTGCAAGATCGACGATAGAGGCGATGACATCATCCGCTTCGTAACCGTCACAAGTGATCTGCTCAAAACCCATCTCCTTGATCCACTCAATCGCAATCGGAAGTTGTTTGAGAAGATCGGGTGGCGGAGGGGGACGGTTGGCTTTGTAGTTTTCATCGATCTCTTTGCGCACGACTCGCTCCTTGGAGTCGAGGGCAAAGAGGATATAGTCAGTGTCGTGCTCTTTGTTGATAGAGGCGATAAAATTGATAAAACCGGTCAAAAGTCCAGTAGGAAACCCACTACTACTCTGCAGGCGGGGGAGGGCAAAGTAGTTGCGGAAAAAGAAACCGAATGTATCAATAATAGTTAATGTTTTCATAGAGAGATTTTAGCAGGAGTTTGCTAAAGGTCACTTCTAATAATCTGTATATTCGATATACCCCTCCACACCCTTTTGTGAAACAAGTTTTGCGGGGATACCCGCGATCACGCTGTTGTCAGGAAAACTATCTGCTACAACGGCATTGGCACCGATAGCGACATTGTTGCCGATGGTGATCCCACCCATGATTTTTGCGCCCGGACCGATGTAAACTTGATTGCCAAGAGTAGGAACACCCGCATTCTTCCCGCGATTTTTACGTCCGATCGTGACTCCTTGCGAAATATTGCAGTTTTTTCCGATCTTTGCCAGGGGATTAATGATGATACCGCCGAAGTGCCCAATATAAAAACCGCTTCCAATCTCCGTAGAGGGGAAGATCTCCATTCCATACTTGAACATTTTGCGTCGTAGTATCCATTTGAAAAGTGGATTAGGGTAGGTTTGGCAGAGACGAAACCAAAACATATAGTTCGCACCAGGTTCGGTAAGGTAGTTTTTTACCAACTCTTTAAGGCTTCTAGCACCATTATAACGATACATATCTCGTTTAACTATCTCTTTAAAACGAAGCGACATTTAAATACTCCTGTAATAGATTTGATCTATATCGACAATAATTTAATTAATTTAATATTTTTCCTCTACTTTCTCCACAAGATAGCGATCTTCAAGTACAATCACCTTCGGCGGTATATGCTCATGTTCAAAAATAAAGTAGATATTTTGAAGCGATTTCCAAAAGTCGTGTAGGTAGGAGTAGTGATCATATTTTGCCATCTGATCCTCCTCCATACGAAAAGGGAATATCGCGACATAGACAAAGGGTTGTCCCTTTTGGAGTGCCGCTTCAACTAGTCGGTAAATCTCTTCGATCGATGTATCTCCCATCGCAAAACAGCCGATCGATTTGTTCCCTCCGTGAATCATGATAGCCGATCCGGTATAAAAGTGTTTGCGATCGTAGAGATTTGGATAGCCGATGTTGATCCCTAAATGGTATTTGCTATGCGGATTAAGAGAGGAGAGAGTGATGCGATAAACCCCTTCCGGACTTTGGTGATCTCCCTCTTTGAGTTTGGGACCGAGCCTGCCGGAGAGTTTAAGAATCGGGTAAGTTTTGTAAAGTTTGTACACTTTGCCCACTTTCATCCATAACTCTAGCTTATGCTCCTTCTTAAAGATACGAATATAAACCGGATCACCGATCTTTGCACCGATTTCACTTGGGTTTTGAGGTTGTGGCTTGGTGTGCGCGCTACATCCCCATAGCAATAGCGCTAAAATTAGGTTAAGCACTATTTTAATCATTTGTGGGCTCCTCATCCTCTTCATCATAAGGGAGCTCCAGTGCGGGGATATGGGAGAGGGCATTGCCGGCGATACCTTGGAGCGATCCATACATTGCGGTAGTGTTTTCCAAGACCGAATTGATGAGCTTTTGACGGCGCTTCCAGCTTGCCATCATTGATCGCTTCTCCTTATCCAACTCCTCTTGCAGTTTGACAAATCCCTCGACGATAGCGTTGAGTTGCATTGAAAACTCTTGACTCGTAAGGTAGTGGTAGAGCAGACTCATTTTATCACTTCGGTTCTCCTCTTTTTGGGCGGTTTGTCGGATACGGATGAGCATTTGGCGCAAGAGCGGTACGACACCCTTGAGTTCACTCAATGAGCAGACGATGATGCCGTCAACGACCCCCATTTGATTGAGCTCTTTGGGATAAACAGAAGTGACCAGTACACCAAGTTCCGCACCCGCTTTGAGCATATCCTCTTTGAGTTTGTCGATCCATTGGCGGTTGAAACTTTTGGTATTTTTGCTCTCATAGCAGATTTTACCGCAGTTGGCAAGTTCACGGGTGTGGACGCTTTGGATACAGTCAGCCCCGAAACTTCCCTTTTTCACCTCTTCGATCGTATCAAAGGGGAAGGTTTGAGAGAGCCAATCTTCGATCACCAACTCCTGCGCTTCACCCTGAAGCTGTTGACTTCCTTGCTCTGCTTTGCGTCGTGTCTCTTCGAGTTGGCGCTTGATTTGGGCGAGTTGCTCATCCTTCTCTTTGAGTTTGAGGGCACTCTCCTCATCGAGCTGTTTGCTGATCTTCTCCCTCTCGGCTTTAAGCTTTTCACTCATCTCTTTTTGGGCTTGGAGCTTGATTTGAGAGACGATCTCCTCCTTTTCGAGTTTGAGTTTTTCTACTTCGGCTTTGGTTTGGTTGAGCTCAATGAGTTGCTTGGACTTCTCCTCTAATGAAGCTTTGAGAGTTGCAAGCTCCTGATCGTGCTCTTGGACGATCTCTGCTTTAAGCTTTTGTCGGAGCTCTTCTTTTTGCTTTTTGAGCGTCTCTTGGAGTTGCTTTTGGCTCTCCTCTTTGACGCGTTGGGCAAACTGCTCCTCCTGCTTTTTGATCCGCTGCTCTTTAGCTTTGAGATCTTCTAGCGCCTCTTTGTATTTATTGCGGTGTTGTGCTATTTCTGATTCAAGCTTGCTCTTTTCATTGGCGAGATCACGCAAGGCTTGGGATTTGTGCTTGGCGTAGAGGGTCTGGGAGATATCGATGGGTTGGTGGCAGTGAGGGCAGAGGATGGTGGCGTTGTCCATAAAATTCCTTGGGTATGAATTGGGTGGATTATAACAAATAAAAGGTTAGAATGCATACGATGAAAAAAGAGAGTTTTAAACAGATATTTCGTGAACTACGAACCCACAAACGCCTGCTTCTAAAAGCCAATTTGTTAGCTGTGGTGAGTATCTTGATCTCCCTACCGATCCCGATGCTAATCCCACTCCTTATCGATGAGATCATTCTCAAAAAGTCGCACTATCTACTGGATCATCTCACGCCGATCTTAGGAGCAGGGCGGGAGCCGTTTGTGTATGTCGTAGCGGTGTTGGTGATTGCGATCGTGCTGCGGGCGATCTTCTTGTCGCTTAGCGCACTGCAGAGTTATTATTTTGCGCAAGTCTCCAAGGATGTGACATTTGGGATACAGAAGCGCCTCATCGATCACATCTCGAAGGTGAGTTTACGAGAGTATGAAAATTTCGGCAGTGGCAAAATCGGATCACTTTTGGTGGTCGATCTGGCGACAATAGATAGTTTTTTGGGAGTGAGTGTCAATAAGTTTATTATCTCGATCTTAACGGTGATTGGGATCGGGGCGGTGTTACTGTGGATCCATTGGCAGTTGGGGCTCTTTATCTTGATCTTGATGCCCTTTATCGCCTATATTACCAAGAAGATCGCTAGAAAAGTAGGGGAGTATAAACGCAAAGAGAATCGCATCATTTCAGAGTTTCAAGATGAGCTGGGTGAGAATATGGAACTCTTTTGGCAGATCAAAGCGAGCAATCAAGAGGAGCAGATGCGTCAGAAGTTGATCCAAAAAGCGGATGCTATCAAGCATGCTTCGATCGATTTTAAATATCGCAGTGAAGTGGCGGCGATGTTCTCCTACTTTCTCTTTTTAGCGGGATTTGAGATCTTCCGAAGTGCAGGTATTCTCTCGGTTGAGTATAGCGATTTGACGATTGGAAAGATGTTGGGAATTTTCGGCTATTTGTGGGTGATTATGAGTCCCTTTCAGGAGATTATCTCGATGCAGTATGCCTATCATAATGCCAATGCGGCGCTTGAGCGAATCAATACGATTTACGATATGAAACCGGAGTCTCATTATCCCCATCTTAAAAATCCTTTTGAGGGACGACGGACTGATAGCATCACGCTGGTTGATCTGAATTTCTCTTATGATGAAGGGAGTGAAGCACTCAAAGATATCACGCTCGATATTCCCGCCGGCAGTAAGGTTGCTATCGTAGGGGAGACGGGTGGCGGTAAAAGTACACTGGCAAGTCTGTTGGTGGGGTTTTATGAGCCTAGTAGCGGGGATATCCGCTATGATGGTGTCAGCTACAAAGAGATCGGCTGGGATATTATCCGTGAGCATACCTATCTTGTTTTGCAATCCCCTTATCTTTTCAATGCGACGATCTCCTACAATTTGACTATGGGTAAAGAGGTACCCAAAGAGCGTATTGAAAAGGCGATTGAGATTGCGCAACTGCGATCTTTTATCGATTCATTACCGGATGGATTGGAGACACTTGTCGGTAAAAACGGTGTCAAACTCAGCGGTGGGCAACGCCAACGACTCTCCATCGCACGAATGGTTGTCGCCGATCCCAATGTGGTGATCCTGGATGAATCGACCTCCTCGCTCGATGTGCAGACAGAAGCCGATCTCTTTGTGGCACTCTCATCATTTTTAAAAGAAAGAACCACTATAATTATTGCACATAGACTCTCGACGATCACCCAAGCGGATCAGATCTACTTTATCAGTGACGGACGCGTGATAGAGTCGGGAGATTACAAGGGTTTAAAGGCACAAAACGGTAAGTTTGCCGAGTATATTACAAAGGGGAATAGATGCTAAAGAGATGGGTGATGCTATGGGTCGCCACTATGATGGTGACCTTGTCACTGCATGCAAAAACGCAAGAGGAGAAGAAGATCGATGAAGTGGTAGCCACTGTCAAAAAGATGCTCACACTCCCGGAGACAGCTATTCCCCCGCTTCTTTTTCAGAGAGCTGAAGCGGTTGCGGTGATCCCTTCGATCTATAAAGCGGGATTGATTTTTGGAGGAATGTACGGTAGCGGTGTCATCGTTGCTAAAGATGAGAAGGGAAACTTTACCAATCCTGTTTTTATTAAGATATTGGGTGGGAGTGTCGGACTCCAAGCGGGTGTGAGTAAGTCTGATGTGGTACTGGTCTTTAAGACCAAGCAGAGTCTTTCAGGACTGGATACCTCCAAATTTACACTCGGTGTGGATGCCTCTTTGGCGCTTGGACCAACCGGTCGTGAAGCGGGTGTGGGCGGTGATCTCTTTATGGATACGGAGGTCTATGTCTATGCACTTACCAAGGGGCTCTATGCGGGGCTTTCGGTTTCAGGCGCGGAGGTGATCGTGGATGATTTAGCCAATCGCCACTTCTATGGTAAAGATGTCAGTGCGACCGATATTATCAACAACTATCAGATCAAAGCACCCGCAATCGTTCAAAAACTCGACAAAGTTTTTAATTAAATGGAAGATCTCTTTCACTCACTCTCAACCTATGGCTATATTGCACTTTTTCTCTACTCGCTGGGGGGCGGTTTTTTCGGTTTGGTAGCGGCGGGAGCGTTGAGCTATTTGGGGAAGATGGATATTTGGCTATCGATCGCTGTTGTCACGGCATCGAACTATCTAGGGGATATGGGGCTTTTTTATCTTGCTCGCTACAACAAAGAGATGAGCAAACCCTATATCAAAAAGTATCGTCGTAAGTTTGCCCTCGCGCAACTGCTTGTGAAGAAGTACGGGGATGGAGCCGTCTTTATTCAAAAGTTTATCTATGGAGTCAAAACATTGGTGCCGATTATTATGGGACTTTCGAAGTATAGTTTTGTGCGATTTGGGATACTCAATCTCCCCGCATCCTTTTTATTTGCTCTTTTTTTTGGGATGTTAAGCTACAAGGGGGGAGAGCAGATCGTCCACTTCTTTTCGATCATTAAGAGTAATCCGTGGATACTACCGCTGATCCTCTTGAGTCTGATCGGTGCTTTGTGGTGGTACACGGAGCGGGCAACTAAAAAACCTTGACACCCAATTTACCCAGTTCTTTTTTCGCCCACTGATGTAGAAGCTCTCGATCCGCTTTGGTGAGCTTAGCATCTTTGTGAATCCAAGTGTAACTAGGAAGAGGCATTACGCCGGTGCCGATCGTCTGAATGGTGCGTTGGAGTTTTTTGACTTTGGTATTGTCATCCAATTGCTTCCAAGTGGAGTAGTTGAGTACCTCTCTACCTGTATCGACATGACTCGCAATCGTCCAAGAGAATGGGGCTATCGCCGAGTAAACGGGCCATTTAGTCTCGTTGGAGTGGCAGTCGTAGCAGGATCGTTTGAGAATCTTCATCACTTTGGGATCGGTCTGAATCTCCAGGGCTTTATCGGCTGTAGGATTGGTGCGTTCGGGTCGGATCAACTGCATCGCGAGAATTACCACGCTCAATACGATCAAATAGGTTTTCATATGACTCCTTTTTTTAATCTGATTGTAAAGCTTTTTGACTTAAAGACGATATAGATGTATGAAACAGATAGTATGGATCACCTTTGCACTCATAGCGGTATATACTGCATCATACCAAATGCCACACCGATCGGTGCCGACCGAAGGGGTCAATAGCGATCTAGTTGCGCTTACGCTCCTGTCTCTCAAGCAGATCGATCAAAAAATGCAACAACGCCCCTAAAATTGCCACTGCAACAAAAATAACAACCCAATTCATCATGCGTCTCCGTTGGTGAGATAGTGATCTAGTATAGCATTTTTTTGGAATAAGGTAAAGTATAAATAACCAAAGTGGGTGAAATTGTTATGATCCGGCTACACTTATTAGGACACAGAAATGTTACAATTTGTGTAAAATAATAAGAGAGGAGCTAAGAGATGGCAAGAGAGGGGAAAAGATACACCCAAGAGTTTAAAGAGTCAGCGATTCAGTT